>CAXBCW010000152.1:0-2176 GCA_963974325.1 uncultured Rhizobiaceae bacterium | reverse complement strand
TATGATTGAAGCTGGCCTATCAACCGTGCAAACCATGAGTGGTTCGTTGAATAAAACAATTTCTGATCTTGAACCATATCTGACCCCTTTGATGATCGAGTCTAGTTTAGATCGACATAAATCCGAGCTTCGAAATGGTGAGGCAAATGGCAACTGAGACACCTCCATTTTGGTATGAAAAACCGGGGCTACAATCAACGTTGATTGCACCGATTTCATGGATTTATGGTTGGGCATCCGGCCGACACATGAAAAAAGCCAAACGTGAAAAAATTGATATCCCAATCATATGCATTGGCAATTTTACCGTAGGCGGCACAGGAAAAACACCAACCGCGATCACACTGGCAAAAAGCGTGATTGACATGGGGCTTAAGCCGGGGTTTTTAACCCGTGGTTATGGAGGCACAGCGTCGGAGCCTACATTGGTGGACTTGGGTCTTCACAGTGCCAGATATGTTGGCGATGAACCGTTGCTTTTAGCGAAAGTTGCAACCACAATTGTTGCATCAGACAGAGTAGCTGGTGCGAAGAAATTACGCGATCAAGGTGTCGATATTATCTTGATGGATGATGGCTTTCAAAGTGCACATTTATGGTTTGATTTATCTCTGCTCGTGCTCGATGCCAATCGTGGTTTGGGTAATGGTAAAGTGATACCCGCAGGCCCCGTTCGTGCGCCTCTTAAGCAGCAAATGCAATATGCTGACATCTTATTGGTGATTGGCACAGGAACAGCCGCTGATAGTCTGATCCGAATTGCAGCACGCTCTGCAAAGCCAGTTTATAATGCTTTGCTAAAACCAACAGCACCACAAGAATTTAACAATGTGCGCTGTTTGGCATTTGCAGCGATTGGTGATCCAGATAAATTCTACACTTCGCTAAAAAATGCTGGCGCTCATGTTGAAATGACGAAATCATTTCCTGATCATCATTATTATAAAGATGATGAAATCGTCGAGCTTATCTCATTGTCTAAGATGTCCGATTTAACACTGGTAACAACAGCCAAAGATATGGTTCGTTTGAACTCAGAAGTGGGTAAGCCGCAGGAGTTGATTGAGAAAACACAAGTTTTTGAGATAAAAACGGCATTTGATGATCCTGCCACTGGCCGTGTGATCATTGAACGCGCAATTGCTAATTACAAAAAACGCATTCTCAATAAAACATAAGTCTTCAAGATTGTTTTTGCGATTATCTTGGATTATTTTGAATCTCTGCATCATAAGATGCTTGAGCGTCAACATAAGCTTCTTGGCGCACAACGCTCCAATATTTCAACTCATCAACAGGAATGGTTTGGCCCGTCACTGCACAAGTGACAAAACTACCTTGTGTAATGATTTGAAAATCTGCATCGAGATATCTGACTTGTGCCGCGCCGGCACCATCAAATCGGTTCATAATATTGTAAACTCCAAAGCAACCAATAACTGGGTCGTATATCTCTTAATAATATCCCTATGGATTTAATGCAAGCCTGTTCGACATAAGTGCAAAGTGTGAAATTAAAAATCAATTGAAGCATCAACGACGTGAAAATAGTTTTTCAATTTCATCCAAACCAAGCTCAATATAAGTTGGTCGTCCATGGTTACATTGCCCAGACCCTGGAGTGTCTTCCATTTGGCGCAAAAGTGCATTCATTTCTTCTGCCCGCATGCGGCGCCCAGAGCGCACAGACCCATGGCAGGCCATGGTGGACGCCACAGCTTCCAGCTTTTGTGATAGTGCAGAGACATCACCCCATTCGGCCATTTCATCGCTGAGTTGCCGCAACAAACCAGATGCATCAACCTCGCCTAGCATGGCAGGCGTTTCGCGAACCGCAATTGCTCCTGCGCCAAAACGTTCGATTGTTAAACCAAGCCTGCTAAAATCATCCGCATATTGAATAAGGCGATCACATTCATCTTCGCTCATATCAACAATTTCTGGGATTAATAAAGCTTGCGCTGATATCGTGCCGCTATGCATGGCTTTTTTCAAACGCTCATACACAATCCGCTCGTGGGCTGCATGCTGATCAACAATGATCATGCCAGTTTCTGTTTGCGATAAAATATAGTTTTCATGTATTTGCGCCCGCGCAGCACCCAAGCGGTTATGGATAAAATCTGTGCCCGTATCTTGGGGTTCCATACGCGCAGAAGGCACAGTCGCAGCTTCA
>CAXBCW010000151.1:0-2274 GCA_963974325.1 uncultured Rhizobiaceae bacterium | reverse complement strand
GACAATCACTTTATGTGATCGTTTCTGTGGCCCAATATTGCACTGCGTTTTACATGGTCCGTTGAGTCGACTGGTCTTGTCAGAGGAACGCCTAACCCATGCAAAAAGTCTCATAAAGAGAATCTACCCAACATACAAATTACGCCAGTCGCTTAACGGCTGATCGCGTAGAAATTTGAAATTGGAACGACTTCAAAAATGGTGTTGGTAGCTGTATTGATTCAAAACAGCGGTGTGAATCGATGAGAACTTCTGTCAAGCACCCATGGATCTGAACCGGTTCATCGCACGTTCTCGTCGTCGAAAATGAAGATGTGAATTCTCAACCTGATTGTTTCAACTGGAGAACCCTATTTGGAAAGCAGTTTTCTTAATATTTTCAATGCAGCGCGGCGATCTCAGCGGTTTAAAACATAGCTTTTCAAAACTGTCCCTTCATGATCAACGGTCCGATAGACGTAGAATTTCTCATCGTTGATTTTGTAAAAAAATCATCAATGGGCCAACGCCAATTTGAGTGACGCCCTGTCCTGTGATGCCGAATTTCTTTTGCAAACAAGAGGCCAAAACGGTTCCACCAAGAACGCACCGTTTCATGACAAATTTCGATGCTGCTTTCATGCAGGATATCTTAAACTTGCCGCAAGCTAAGTGGAAAACAGGATCTCACAAAGAGTGACCGAAATGACTGGACTTCTTAGCGACGGGAAGCAAATCTAACATTAAGATTTCAGACTCTCGATTTGTATTTTATTTTTATCTTGGTTTAAAAGCCGCCCGATTATCGGGCCCTTTCCAGTAGCGGCGAATATACTAACTGCCGCCTAAACTAGGAAGAGAACTATCATGAAGAATGCAATAGACAAATCAGTATCGGTGCAGCGCCAGCTCTCACCATCAGCAACTCGCATCAACACTAAACTTCATCTTGATAAAAATAGCTCAACACCTCAAAAAGCTCCCCGTAAGTTACCCAGTAAATCAGAAATTATTCAGCACGCGTTAAAACGCAAACGAGGCGCTTCGTTGGATGAGCTTTGCACGATCACTGGATGGCAAGCCCATTCTTTGCGTGGGCATATATCAGGTACATTACGAAAGAAGAACAAACTCAATATTGTGTCGGATTGCACTAAGTCTGGCATTCGACGCTATCGATTAATTGAGGAATGTGTTTGATGCAAGACCAACAAAGAGCAATCAATGACGATGTTGAACCATGCTGGGTTGATATAATCTCAAAGATATCAGCTTATGACCGATTAACACTGATCGATGAATGGCAAAAAGCTTTTGGATCAACTCCTGCTAAAAACATATCATCCTCTATTTTAATTCGCATTATTACCCATGAACACCAATGCAGAACCAATGGCGGATTTGGCGCTGGTTTAAAAAGGGCATTGCGATCGGCACTGGGTAGTTCAGATTATACAAGGTCTTCTAACGCTGTATCTGACCTGACCAACGCTGATATCAAGCTGGATCGGCTGACTACCACGTCAACATCACAAGGCTCTCAATCATCCATCCGGACACACACCCCAACACACAACCTGACACCAGTACAATCACCCCTTCTGTCAACAGGCACCCAGCTCGTCAGAGAATGGAACGGCAGGCCATATAGGGTTGAAGTAACCGAAGCTGGCTTTGTTTTGGATGGAAAGTGCTACAGCTCTTTGTCGGCCATTGCCAAGAAGATAACAGGTGCCCATTGGTCTGGGCCACGTTTTTTTGGATTAAATAAAACCGCTCGCCCAACGCGTCAGAAAGTTGGTACATGAAGAAAATTCGTTGCGCCATCTACACCAGAAAATCATCTGAAGAAGGCTTGGATCAAGACTTCAATTCACTTGATGCACAGCGCGAAGCATGTGCAGCTTATATCACCAGTCAAAAACATGAGGGCTGGGTATTGCTACCAGATCATTATGATGATGGTGGTATATCAGGTGGAACCATGGAACGCCCTGCCCTACAAAGAATGCTCAATGATATTGATGAAGGCCTTGTTGACCAGATCATTGTTTATAAGATTGATCGGCTCACAAGGTCACTATCAGACTTTGCCAAGCTGGTTGATCAACTTGATGCAGCCAACGCTTCTTTTGTATCTGTCACACAGAGTTTTAATACATCGACCAGCATGGGACGTTTAACACTGAATGTATTGTTATCGTTTGCTCAGTTTGAACGCGAGGTTACAGCAGAAAGGATACGAGATAAAATCTCGGCATCAAAAAAGAAGGGCCTTTGGATGGGTGGCTCTGT
>CAXBCW010000150.1:0-2839 GCA_963974325.1 uncultured Rhizobiaceae bacterium | reverse complement strand
TCGTTGACCAAGACAATGGACGTTCGATTTCAACCTCTGGTTTTTATGACGGTATCGGCATCAATAATTACCAGTCCTATGGTGGTAAGGTTAGGCTGACACTTTCGTTTAATTAGAGACTTGCAGTAGTTCTGCTTTTGGCACAAAGCGTCACTCAAATGCCTGTGGCGTTCAGAACATTACTCTTTGGTATACCAAGTAGAAAAGTCCGCAATGCGCTCATTTAAGGGTATACATTTCGATATTTCATTTAGCGAGTTTCCGCTTCAAAACGTAACACGTCTCCAATAAATTGTGACAAGGCGTATTTTAAACGAAGAATTCGCCCTACATCAAAAACAAAACCTATTACGTTCTCTCATAAGCAGACATTGATCTCGTTGCTTTAGCGGTTGATCAAGCAGTTCACTGCAGATGTCCACTCGCCATATTTTTGATCTCGAACGGTATCGGACATTTTGGCTTCAAAGCGATTTTGGAGTTTCCAGGACTTTGAGAACTCTTCCATATTTGGCCATGTGCCCGACCGCATTCCGGCAAGCCATGCCGCGCCTAATGCTGTTGTTTCTAGCACTGTTGGGCGATCAATCGGCGCATTTAAAATATCGGCCAAGAACTGCATTGTCCAATCGCTGGCGCACATGCCGCCATCGACACGCAACGTCACGTCATCTAAGCGTTTGCCCCAATCATCCTGCATGGCTTCCACAAGATCGCGTGTTTGATAACATGCTGCCTCCAGGGCTGCTTTTGCGATTTCATTTGGTCCTGTGTTCCGCGTTAAACCAAACATTGCGCCGCGCACATTGGCGTCCCAATAAGGTGCGCCTAACCCTGCAAAAGCGGGCACTAAAATAACGCTTTGGCCATCATCGGCAGCTTGGGCAAAAGCTCCTGTTTGTTTGGCATCATCGATGATTTTTAAGCCATCGCGAAGCCATTGAACGGCCGCCCCTGCGATAAAGATTGACCCTTCCAACGCATAGGTGGTCTTGCCATCAAGCTGATAGGCAATGGTGGTGAGCATTCTGTTTTTGGATGGAATTGCCGCCTCGCCTGTGTTCAACATCATAAAACAACCTGTTCCATAAGTTGATTTGATCATGCCGGGTTCAAAACAACCCTGACCCAGTGTAGCTGCATGCTGATCGCCTGCCATGCCTAAGACTGGGATGCTTGCGCCAAACAGGCTTGCATCTGTCATGCCAAAGTCAGAGGCTGTATCTTCAACGCTTGGCAGCATGGATTTTGGCACACCAAAAATCTCGAGCAATTCATCATCCCAGCAACCATCGTGGATGTTGTACAGCAATGTCCGACATGCGTTTGTGGCATCTGTTTTATAGGATTTTCCGCCCGTTAGTTTGTAGAGCAAAAACGTATCGATTGTGCCAAACATCAACTGACCATTGTCAGCCTTTCGACGTGCGCCATCTACATTGTCTAATATCCAACGAATTTTTGATGCTGAAAAATATGGATCTAATAAAAGACCTGTCTTTGCGGTAATCGTGGGCTCTAAACCCTCGGCTTTTAGCCCCGCGCAAAAATCAGATGTGCGTCTGTCTTGCCAGACGATGGCCCTGTGAATGGGCTCGCCTGTCGCCCTATCCCAGACAACAACGGTCTCTCTCTGATTGGTAATGCCGATGCCAGCGATTGATGACGGTTCAATGTCAGCTTGTTTGATCGCAGATTTTGCTGTTTTAACAACCGATTGCCAAATCTCGTCTGTGTCGTGTTCGACTAAACCGGAAGAGGGAAAATGCTGTGTGAATTCCATCTGATCTGAGGAGATAACATTGTAATTATTATCGAATATCAATGACCTTGATGATGTTGTTCCCTGATCAATCGATAGAATATAACTAGACATGAATTCTCCCACATATTTTTGCTCACCATACGAGCAATCCCAAAACCATTTTAAAATGATTTACCGGACTGAGTATATAGTTTTTTATAAATTTTCGTGGAAGTTTTCTCTATGCGGCACTTAAATTCTATCTTGATGAGCTTGATAAGATTTTTGCAGCTTTGTTAAAGAAATCAGGCGCACCGAAATTTCCTGATTTTAGAGCAAGCACCAAATCAGAATTTGAACTGGCTTCTGTGTTCGCGTTTTTAACCAACCGTAATGCGGGTACGCCCGGATCAATCATCGGACCGATTTGAAGCGCTTCAGCGTTTAACGCTTCAACAACTGCGCCTGACGTTTCGCCACCAGCGGAAATAATGCCGTCAAATCCATGAGCTGAGGCACGCTTTGCAATAGCGCCGAATAGTTTTTCAAATGCAGATGCGGCTTTTTCCAAGCCATATTTTTGCTGAATTTTGCGAACGTTTTTTGGGTCGTCTGAGGAATAAATAAGCGGCAGGCTCGTCTGTTCTTTGGCCCAATTTAGAATGTTTTCCGCTGTTAATTTACCACCTATCACGTCATCAGCCGCCAACCTTAATGCGGCATTTCCTGCATCTTTGTGCGCATCAATTTGCGCTCTTGTGGCAAGGGAGCATGATCCAGACAGACATAAAACACGGCCCTTTGTTTGCGCCCAATCAGATGTGATTTTCTTTGATTTTCCAAAGTTCTCGGGTACGCCAAGCGCTATTCCAGACCCACCTGTAATGAGCGGGAACGCCTTGGCAGCTCTTGCAATTTCATAAAGATTATCTTCGCTCACGGCATCACACACAACAAGCTGACGACCTTCATCAGCCTCCATCGACAGGCGTAATTCTGCGCGACCTGATAAAATATCAGAGAGCGGAAGATGGCCAACCTTATGCTGTGTTTGCGGCGCCAAAACGCGACGAATATCTGGATCGGTCATGGGCG
>CAXBCW010000149.1:0-2857 GCA_963974325.1 uncultured Rhizobiaceae bacterium | reverse complement strand
AGCCAATATGACAATGTTCGCATTGGCATGACAGGCCGTATCGATACGATGCAAGCTGCTGTTTTGATTGAAAAACTTAAAATATTTGATCAAGAAATTATCGAACGTCAACAGGTTGCTGACAGATATACAGCCGGCCTTTCTGATGTTATCTCGTGCCCACATGTACCAGGTGATCGTCAATCTGTTTGGGCACAATATACAACACGTTTGCCAAAGAATGTGAACCGCGATCAGTTGCAAGCTGACCTTAAAACCAAGGGCATTCCAACAGCTGTTTACTATGCAAAACCTATTCACAGACAAGCAGCTTACGCACATAATCTGATTTCAGGGCATGCGGAGAATGGTGAACTGCCGGTCACAGATGCTTTGTCTTATGACGTGCTAAGCCTACCGATGCATCCCTATTTGGATAATTCGACACAAGACTATATTGTTGAGCATATTCGCAACGCGGTTGCCGCCCAAAGCTAAGCGCCCCCATAAAGCAGAACTGATCATGTCCGCTATAAAAAAGTTCATTGCATCAGTTCTGGTCACTGTTTGTGCGTTTTATATGGCTGCCGTGGGATATTTGTATATCGCGCAAGACAGCATGATATTTCCTGCGCCTGAGATGGGTGTGACCAATGCTGGAGACGCTATCTTTGAGCAAATTGAGATCACAACACCAGATGGCGAGCGATTATTTGCGCTTCATCATAAAACTGATGTAAATTCCCCAAGCAATCCGCCAGCAACCATCATAGTTTTACACGGAAACCGAGGGTCGGCCTTTGGACAAAAACGTCGTGGCCGTATCTTGGCTGATGCTGGGTTTGGGGTTTTGTTGCTTGAATATCGAGGATATCCGGGAAGCACCGGTATTGCGAGTGAAAACGGCTTATTTATCGATGCAAAAGCTGGATTTGATTATTTATCAAATCAAGGCGTGCGCAATATTGGACTATACGCCCATTCGCTTGGAACAGGCGTTGCGACCTATTTAGCATCTGAACGCAAAACATTTGCAATTGTGCTCGAAGCGCCATTTGATGCATTGGTCAATGTGGCGGCGAAACGATATCCGTGGGTGCCAGTTTATCCGCTGACAAAGCACAAATTTCGTTCAGATCAATATATTGCAGAGATAAATGCGCCAATACTGATCATGCATGGTGATCAAGACAGAACCGTACCCATTGAACATGGCCGACGATTGGCAGAACTGGCGCCCAAAGCCACAACAGAGTTTATCACATTTGAAGGGCTGGGCCATGGCGGCTTTTCAGGAATTGGTGCTGAGAAACTCGCCATACAGTTCTTTAACAGCGCTCTTGATGAACGCTAGTCTTTTTTAGCAGGCTAATCGCCTAGAATATGTTGCGGTTCTCGCGAAAGAGACCATTATCAATCTGACGCATGCGGTGTTCAAGATCTGACAAGCTTTTTGAGCTGTTTAGATATTGATTTTCTTGGCGTTGGCGTGTGTCTTCAACTTTGAAAAATGAAAATATTGATTTCATCATACTATCCTTTTTGTGTATCACGAAGATTTATACCGCAACGCACAAAAATGAGTAGCGCTCAAAACAATGAGCAGCTATGCATAAATGGTAGGCAGATGTTTATAATTCGGTCATAATTACATGAAGGAAGCTAAATAATTGAGCGAAAAACCGGATTTCGCCGTCTTTTTTGACACACAAGATACCAGCACATTCTTGGGGTTTGAAAAAGTAACTCTATTTTTTTCAGTCAACTTATAGCTTCCCGCGCATTTTTGCTGCTGCATCAGCATCTGAAATTGCATGGGCAGCGTATCCAAATGTGCCTGCATATCTGAGCTCACTGGCCCCTCGTATCATTTCGCCCAATGCTGCCCGTGCTAGCGATCCACCTGTGCTTATCCGCCTCACGCCCGCTTGTGACAAATCTTCAACGGTAAAGGCTGCATTGGTCAATCCAACCACGACATTCACGGGCACTGAAACCGCATCGCATACAGCCTTCACAGCTTCAATATCAGGCAGCCCAGGTGCATAAACAATATCAGCGCCAACCTCTTGAAATGCTTGTAACCTGCGGATTGTGTCTTCTAAATCAAATCGTTGGTATAGATAATTTTCGGAACGCGCTGTGATAAGAAAATCAGGATAGGGTTTTGCCTCTACCGCAGCGCGTATCCTGTCCACTGCTAGATCAAAGTCATATATCGGCTTGTCTGGATCGCCGCTTGCATCTTCAAGCGCCCCTCCGCACAATCCAACTTGTCCGGCTTGAGAAATTGTTTCAGCGCATGCTTCGGGGCTTACACCAAAGCCATTTTCTAAATCTGCCGACACTGGCAAATCTGTTGCCTCCACAATTGTAGCTGCATTATCCATCACTTGTGCCCGCGAAATACACCCACTTGAATCCGTCACGCCCATAGAAAACGCTAAACCAGCGCTTGTTGTTCCCAAGGCAGAAAATCCCAAGCTCTCAAGAATACGCGCGGTGCCTGCGTCCCATGCATTGGGCATGATAAACGCGCCTGACGTTTGGTGGAGACGCGCAAATTCTTGGCGCTTTTGTTGATACTTATCGGCTATCATTGGTTTTTGCCTCAGTCTTGATTGACGCTTGAATTTTAGGCGTCTTTTTCACCCAATTTTTGGGAACTTTGTTCCTATGAGCATTACTTAACGTTGATCGCCAATCCTTGTCCATAGAGGTATTGCGTGTTGCATCAAACATAACTTGGGCGAATATATTTAGCATTTTAAAGTTCTCCTATGACCAGCATAGGTTCAAACCCTGCATTCCTAAAACGAATTAACTTGAGACCTCAGCATAAGATCTATTTTTAGCTAAACCATAAGTCTATCAAGGC
>CAXBCW010000148.1:0-2996 GCA_963974325.1 uncultured Rhizobiaceae bacterium | reverse complement strand
ACCAAGTGACTCGGATAAACAACTGAAATTAGGTCAATTCAGGCGTGGGAGTATAGTATATAAAAACACTGAGGTTCTTCATGTTTAAAAGTCTTGCCATATCTAAGCGCGTTGCGCTTGGAATATCTATTCCTCTCTTTGGTCTACTTGTTGTCGGTTCCGTTGCGACTTGGGATGCTTATAAAAGCTATCAATCATCTGTTATATTGGGTTACGTGTCGGAAGCCACAAATGAGCTGGCCGCGCTAACGCATACTTTACAAATCGAACGTGGACAATCTGCCATCATGATTGGTTCGGGCGCGTCAACACCGCAGCTAGCACTTATCACAGCACGAAAAGACACAGATTATGAAGTTAAACTGATTCACACGGTCAATGAGCATGTTCATGAATCTGGTGATGCTGATTTGATAAAAGGCCTTGATAATCTGGAAGAAGAGCTCAAAGAACTTTCAAATTTACGCTCAGAAATCGATTCTGGTTCTATTGCCTCGTCGGATGCGATGAAACATTACACAACGATGATTATCGACATTACTGACCTTGGCTTTATTGCGGCCAAAAAAGCAAATAGTGCTGAGTTGGCGCTTGAAACAGTGGCAATGCTTGAACTGGCTGAAGCCAAAGAATATGCCGGTCGTGAGCGTGGTCTGGTTGCTAGTTTTGTTGCGTCCAATGTTATTTCTCCAAAGAATTTTACCACGTTGGAAAAGTATATCGGTAAGCAAGAAACACTCATTGAGAACTTTCTCCTCACCCAACCTGAGGTGACTTTTGATTATTTCAAAAAATTAATTGATAATGTTGATGAAACTGTGGTCAATTCAATTCGCGATCAGATTACAGATGCTGCGTTCGGGAACAGCGAGATTACGATCAATGCTCAAGATTGGTTTGCAGCGTCAACACAACGTATCAATGCCTTTCGTGCGATTGAAATCGAAGCAATTAAAGTTGTTGATGTAAGTGCGGAAAAGGTAAAGAAGGGTTTCCTAAACCATACTATATTCATGGGACTTATTTCGTTATTGAGCCTTCTTGGTGCGGTTGTGACAGGTTATTTCATTGCGTCATCTATCCGCAAAGATATTCTTCGTACCAGTGATGAGATGAAAGCGCTTGCGCAGGGCGATACAAGTTTTGCAATATCTGGTGTTGGTGACAACACAGAAATTGGCATGATGGCTGAGGCTATCCAAGTCTTTAAAGAAAACGCACTTGCGCGTGTCAAAATGGAAGCGGAAGCCGAAACAGGACGTGTGCTTGCAGAAGAAACGCGTGCAAAAGATGAAGCCTCTAAAACAAAGCAACAGCATGAAGTTGAAACTGTCGTCAACTCACTTGGCAACGCACTTCAACGCCTAGCAAATGGCGATCTGTCTAGAGGTATCTCAACAGAATATGTAGTTGAATTTGCACAGCTAAAAAATGACTTCGGTGATTCAATTGCCCGTCTTTCATCGGCTATGAATGAGATTAGCCAAACCACTGTAGACATTGGTGATAATTCTAACGAACTTCGTATTGCTGCTGATGATCTTGCTAAACGTACCGAACAACAAGCTGCGGCTCTTGAGCAAACATCTGCTGCTCTTGAAGAGATTACAGGTACCGTTAAAGAATCTGCTGATCGTGCAAATGAAGCACGTGAGAAAGCTGGCATTGCCAAAGAAAGCACGGCTAAATCAAGCATCGTGGTGCAAGATGCAGTGGATGCTATGGAGCGAATTGAAAGTGCGTCTGGCGAAATTGAAAACATTATCAGTGTGATTGATGAGATCGCATTCCAGACAAACCTTCTGGCACTCAATGCTGGCGTTGAGGCTGCACGTGCTGGCGAAGCAGGTAAAGGCTTTGCGGTTGTTGCTCAAGAAGTTCGCAAACTTGCTCAACGCTCTGCAACTGCTGCAAAGCAGATTAAAGGGCTGATCACCAATTCAGGCGTGGAAGTATCAAACGGTGTAGCGCTGGTTAAAGCCACTGGCGAGGCGCTCACAACAATCTCCCAACAAGTTAACGAGATTGATACGCACATTCAGTCGATTGCGAGAGCCTCATCAGAGCAGTCGCAGGGTTTGACTGAAGTGAATAAAGCGGTGAATGAAATGGATCAAGTGACACAGCGAAATACTGCAATGGTTGATGAAACCAATGCTGTGACGCATCGTTTGTCAGAAGACGCAAACATATTGGCAGGCCTTGTTAGCCAGTTCCAAACTGAAAAGTCTGGACATCAAGAAAATTCAAGGCAAGCTGCTTAATCTGCAGTAACACAAGACTAAGATCGGTATTCATGAACCCTACGTGATTGAATTGCCAAAACCCCCTGGGCCATGCCTTGGGGGTTTTATTTTATGTGCAGTAAACATGATCTGAAGATTTCCGCTTTGGGTCACAGTGCAGCCATAATATTGAAGAATAGCTATGACCATGATGTCCATAATACTTCTTATTATTCAATTAAGCCGGAGATTTACTTATGTCTTACTGACACTCTTTATTCTCCCCGCACTCGTGCATCTGGGAGTTTGGAGCATAGCAGAAAGACCATCTGGATGGCGTCAAGCGCTGGCATTTTGCAAAAATCACCTCCGAAAAATGAAGCGCAAATATTTGTTTTCACCGCGCGTACGGGCGGCCTCAAAGGGGCACTTGCAACACATTCTTGGCTGGTGTTGAAACCTTTGGGTTCTAACAGTTACGACCGATATGATGTTGTCGGTTGGGGCTCGCCCGTTCGCAAAAATGCGTATGATGCCGATGGTCATTGGTATTCCAATAAGCCCGTGATTACCTATCAAGTCGTTGGCAAAAAAGCCCAAGAGCTTTTACCTCAATTGGAAAATGCCAATGCAAATTACCCTTGGCGAAAGCATGGTGATTATACCCTTTGGCCCGGGCCAAACTCCAATACGTTTGTTGCAAATGTGCTGCAACAGGTTCCCAAACTTGCCGCCTTTACACCCAGAACCGCTGTTGGACGGGATTTTCCC
>CAXBCW010000147.1:0-3003 GCA_963974325.1 uncultured Rhizobiaceae bacterium | reverse complement strand
GCTGCTATTCGTGCCATCGACGCCGCCACCCGCGCGGTTCGGAGGAAACGACGATGAAGACGCCAGCAGAATGGGCCGCATGGGCTAATGGAACGGCCGTGCGGGAATTGGATTTCCATGATACATTTCTAGCTGCAGATTATTCCCACCCCGGAGATAATATTCCATCGCTGCTAGCTGTGGGCCAACAATGTGGATCTGATGGCGCGGCCCTTCTTAACGGCATTGCAACCGCTTATGAAATTCAAGTCAACTTGGTCAAAGGCATATGCCTACACGAACACAAGATCGATCATATAGCCCATATCGGCCCTGCAACAGCTGCAGGCATTAGCACGCTTTTAAAGCTTGATACCGAGATCGCCTATCAATCCATTCAACAAGCATTACATTGCACCATTACCACCCGCCAATCGCGCAAGGGTGAAATTTCCACATGGAAAGCCTTTGCTCCGGCCTATGCGGGTAAAACAGCAATTGAAGCTGTTGACCGATGCATGCGCGGCGAAGGCGCACCAAGCCCTATCTATGAAGGTGAAGATTCTATTCTTGCCTATATTTTAAATGGCAGAACCGCACGCGACAAAGGACTGTCTCCCTTTGGGCCGAAATATACGGTGCCACTTCCTGCCAAGGGAGAAGCAAAACGTGCGATCATGGACACCTATACCAAAGAACATTCAGCAGAATATCAATCCCAAGCCTTGATTGATTTGGCCTTTAAATTAGGTCAAAAAATCGAGGACTTTGATCAAGTAAAATCAATCGTTCTTCACACATCCCATCACACCCATTATGTGATCGGCACCGGCGCAGGTGACCCTCAAAAAATGGATCCAAATGCCTCTCGCGAAACGCTTGATCATTCCATCATGTATATCTTTGCCGTGGCGCTTCAAGATGGCAGCTGGCATCATGTGGATAGTTATACGCCAGAACGCGCAAAGCGTGCGGATACCATCCGGCTTTGGCACAAAATCTCAACGCTCGAAGATGCTAAATGGACAAAACGCTATCATTCTCATGATCCTGACGAAAAAGCATTTGGCGCTAAAGTCATAATCACCATGGAAGATGGAACCATCATTGAGGACGCGTTAGCAATAGCCAATGCGCACCCACTTGGGGCCAAACCATTTGGCAGAGCTGAATATATCAAGAAGTTCAAAACTCTAACCGATGGTATTTTAGAACCATCCGAAAGCAAACGTTTTTTAGATCTAGTACAAAGACTACCCGAGCTTTCAAACGAAGAATTACGTACGCTCAATCCAGTCGCCCGCGCAGGATATTTGATCGAGAACCCAGCCAAAGGAATTTTCTAGTGTTGTTTACGCAAAAATCGCCAACCGAAAAACGAAAAGATTTGCAAGCGATGCTGGCTGATGGAAAGCTTCATCAGTTCCCCGGAGCCTTCAATCCTTTATGTGCTCAATTGATTGAGAAAAAAGCATTTGGTGGCGTCTACATTTCAGGTGCTGTGATCTCCGCGGATTTGTGTCTTCCAGATATTGGTATTGCGACATTGAGCGAGTTTGTCGATAGAGGCCGCCAAATTTGCCGCGTCACCGACCTGCCTGCCATTATAGATATAGACACAGGCTTTGGTGAACCCATGAGCGCTGCGCGGTCGGTTCGTTTGATGGAAGAAGCAGGCATTGCTGCCTGTCACATCGAAGATCAAGTGATGCCAAAACGGTGTGGACATTTAGATGGCAAAGAGATTGTCGACACAAGCTCAATGGTCCAACGCATTCGCGCTGCATCGGACGCAAAGATTGACAAGAACTTTTGTCTAATCGCTCGCTCCGACGCACGGGCAGTTGAAGGCTTAGATAAAGCCATCGACCGAATGAAAGCCTATATCGATGCTGGCGCTGACATGATTTTCCCCGAAGCGCTCAAATCAGAGAAAGAATTTGAATTGGTCAGAGAAGCCCTTAACGTACCTATTCTTGCCAACATGACCGAATTTGGCAAAAGCAGATTGTTGAACAAAAAAGAGCTCGAAGATATCGGGTTCAATATCGTGATTTACCCCGTGACAACGCTGCGGCTCGCCATGGGCGAAGTGGATCGTGGACTTGATGCAATCTTAAAAGATGGCGATCAGAACGGCATTCTCGATAAGATGCAACATCGCAGTGATCTTTATGATCTTTTGCGGTATGAAGATTATAATAAATTTGATACGGCGATCTTTAATTTCGATGTCGGCGATACACCGACACGCTGATCAATTAAAATCTAAAGCGGACGTTTGAACGTTGCAGGCGCGCCAGCAAGAACACCAGAATGATAATCGCCCTCTTTGACCACTGAATTTGCAGCCACTATTGTGCGCGGGGCAAGATTTGCCCCCGCAAGAATGCGAACGCCAGAAAAGATCAATGCATCATCACCGATGATAATCTGTTTTTTGCGTATTGGGCTATATTTCAACGGTGTATCGGATGCGCCAATATCAAAGTCAAAACTGATCAGCGAGGTTTGGTGCGCAATAGAAACATTATCACCAATTTTAATGCCACCTTTGCCATCAAGATAACAGGTTTCAAATATCGCAACGTTTGAGCCAAACTCAATCTCTTCCCAATAGGTAATGCGAACACCGGTTTCAAACAGAACATTATCACCGCAAGATTTCGCTAATCGCTTTGCCCAAAGATACCGCATAAAAATGCCAACTTTCCATGGAAAGTGCTCAAAAAGCGGCCAAGTCAACCTAAATAAGCCATGTGGCAATATCGAAAAGATAAAGCTGATAGCTTTGATTATTGGGTCCAATATTTGAAATATCTTACGTCCGGTCATTTAAATAATCCTAGGCATTCAAGTTGAGTCTGGGGCTTAAACAAGCCTTCTAATCTCAAACCCTATCAGTATTAGATTAACTATTTCTAATATAGTCCATCAATGATCAGACGAAACCTTGCTACCCAGCAGCCTGTAAAACGCAGTGCAATATTGGGCCACAGAAACGATCACATAAAGTGATTGTCG
>CAXBCW010000146.1:0-3019 GCA_963974325.1 uncultured Rhizobiaceae bacterium | reverse complement strand
ATTTGCATCGCCGCTATCATCATATGGTGGATTTAACGAGTCCTGACCCTAGCTTGATTGAGCAATTGCAACGTTTGCTGCTGATCAGCAAATGGGGTCTCGTCTTTTTTCGCTTTTATCGATGCGGACATATAGATCTCATAACTTGATCTGTTTTTAATTTCATAGCGCAAACCAAAAACCGCAAACATAAGATGATTATGAATGCGGTTTGAAACCAGTTATTCGATTTTGACGCTATTTTCGGATGATGACAAATATCTACCAAACCACCCGCCCCAAGTCAAGGATTATTTTCCTATTTTAATGGCGAATATTCATCTCCGGGCCATGCAACCAGAAACTTCTCAAGGTCTTCTGGTTCCATTCCATCTTCGCTTATTGTCTGATTTTGAACAGAAATTCCTGCCAAATGCACCGTTTTAGAATCCCCAGAGATCAAAGGATGCCACCAATATAAATCTTTTTCTTCCGAGACCAATCTATAGGCACATGTTGGCGGCAACCACGATAATTCACGCACTTCTTTAGGGGTTAGTTGCACACAATCAGGCACTTTTTGCTGACGGTTTGTATAATCTTTGCATTTACAGGTGCTGTCATCGAGTAAGGTGCAGGCGACATTTGTCCATGCAATCTCGCCCGTTTCCCAATCTTCTAGCTTATTGAGACAGCATCGCGCACAGCCATCGCACAAAGATTCCCATTCTGTATTATTCATCTCATCTAGAGACTTTGTTTTCCAAAAAGGTTGATCTTCCATTGTCGTATCCAAAGCTTTGTAATCCCAAACTATAACCCATGATTTGATCGAACAAGGCGAATATGCCCAACATGCCCTATAAATAAGCACTGCCGACAAGTACAACTCCTGCGTCAATTTCAATCTCTTGTGACATAAATGCTGTAAAATGATAATGGTTTTTGCTTGTTCTTTTGGCAAAAATACTGCAAAAAACACAATGAGCTGACGTTAAAACAACAAAAGCGGAATTGCGTGTTTTTAAATAGCTGGTCAGAGATCGCCAAAATAGTGTTTTAGGCTGTATCTCAAGCTTGTTACGCAGATTAATAAACCGCACTAGATCTGGGACACGGCATGTCAGAGACAGAAAATGAGAATGGCACAAAGCCAGGCTTTTTAAAGCGAGTAAAATATTTTTTCCTGCGCTTTGATAGTTGGATCGATTCCTCAATCTGGTCTTCGTTCAGAGGTTTTGGCGATTTTTGGGAAAACCTAACCATTTTCTTCCACCGCTTTCGTGTCACAGG
This sequence comes from uncultured Rhizobiaceae bacterium, assembly GCA_963974325.1. Lineage (GTDB taxonomy): Bacteria > Pseudomonadota > Alphaproteobacteria > Rhizobiales > Rhizobiaceae > Lentilitoribacter. The sequence goes on along the minus strand of CAXBCW010000146.1, from coordinate 1,747 downwards.
CTTTAAAAAAGTACTGATCGAAATCGTTGAAGAAGGCGCTAATATTGGAACCGCAGGCTTTGTTCTTTTACTTGCTCTGGCTTTGCCATCGTTTGAAGCAACAGATGGAAACTGGCGCGCTCAGGATGAATTATCTGTCACGTTTTTAGACCGTTATGGCAATGAGATTGGAAACCGCGGTAATATTCGCGAGAAATCTCTTCCCATCGATCAATTACCCGAACATTTGGTTCAATCTGTATTAGCAACAGAAGATCGTCGTTTTTATCAGCATTTTGGTATTGATTTCATTGGCCTGACCCGTGCTATGGCAGAAAACGCCCGTGCAAATTCGGTTGTCCAAGGTGGCTCAACGCTCACACAGCAATTGGCCAAGCTGGTTTTCTTGACCAGCGAGCGAACACTAACCCGTAAAATCAAAGAAGCTTTTCTGGCACTTTGGCTTGAAGCAAATTTGACTAAGAATGAAATTTTGCAACTTTACTTAGATCGCGCCTATATGGGCGGCGGAACGTTTGGAGCATCAGCGGCAGCTCACTTTTATTTTGGCAAAGACATCAAAGATGTTAATTTGGCAGAAGCGGCAATGTTGGCAGGCCTGTTTAAAGCGCCTGCAAAATATGCACCGCATGTCAATTTACCTGCGGCTCGCGCTCGCGCCAATGAAGTTCTAACCAATTTAGTTCAAGGCGGCATGATGACCGAAGGCCAAGTGGTAGGTGCGCGTCGCAGTCCTGCTGTTGTAGTCGATCGCGGTGACGTGGAAAGTCCTGACTTTTTCCTTGATTGGGCTTTTGATGAAGTCAAACGCTTGGCACCAAACTTTGACGAAAAAGCGCTCGTGGTGAGAACAACTATTGATCTTGGATTGCAAGGCGCGGCAGAATTTGCCGTTGAATCTGGATTACGGGAATTTGGTGTGCGGTACAGAGTGCGCCAAGGGGCAACGGTTGTCATTGAAAATGGCGGCGCAGTCCGCGCCATGGTTGGGGGCCAGGATTACGGCCGCAGCCAATTTAACCGCGCCACAAGCGCACTTCGTCAACCTGGCTCATCCTTCAAACCCTATGTATATGCATTGGCGATGGAAAGTGGATTTACACCTCAATCCAAAATCAGTGATGGGCCTATTACTTGGAATGGGTGGTCACCACGCAATTACGGCCGCTCTTATTCAGGCCGAATGGACCTAACCCGCGCTTTGGTGAAATCGGTGAACACTATTCCAGTACGCCTTGCACGTGATCACTTATCGACGCCCAAAATTGCAGCCAAAGCGATGGAAATGGGTGTGCAATCTGTTGTGCGCTCTGATAAAACCATGCCGCTTGGTACATCTGAAGTGACCGTTATGGATCAAGCAACCGGCTATGCTGTTTTCCCCGCCGGCGGTAAAGCCTCTAACCGACATGGCATTACTCAGATTATGAATTATTCTGGCGATATCTTGTTTGACCACGCACGAGATGTGCCGCCTCCAAAACAAGTTTTAACTGCCGAAGCTGCAGCTGCGATGAATGAGATTCTCAGCCAAGTCCCTGAATGGGGAACAGGCCGCAGAGCTAAACTTGAAGGCATAAAAACGGCAGGTAAAACAGGAACAACACAGTCTTATCGCGATGCTTGGTTTGTCGGATATACAGGCAATTATACCGCGGCCGTTTGGTTTGGGAATGATGATTTTAGCACAACGGCTCGTATGACCGGCGGCTCGCTTCCTGCCATGACCTTTAAAAAACTGATGGAA
>CAXBCW010000145.1:0-3019 GCA_963974325.1 uncultured Rhizobiaceae bacterium | reverse complement strand
GCCCGCCATATCGATAATGCCGCAGCCCTTACCTTCCAAATGCGCTGCCATGCCCAAAAACGCACCAATTGTGATCACACCTGTTCCGCCAACACCCGTAATTAAAATTGAATAGGACTTGGAAAGATCGGCAACACGCTTTGGTTCGGGAAGCTCTGTCACAGAGTTGGATGTGATTTTGGCTTCTGCTTTTTTAAGTTCGCCGCCATAAACCGAGACAAAGCTGGGGCAAAACCCTTCAACACAGGAGAAATCTTTGTTGCAGGCAAATTGATCGATTTTGCGCTTGCGCCCGAGTTCAGTTTCGAGCGGTTGGACGGCCACGCAATTGGATGCAGCACTACAATCGCCGCAGCCTTCGCATACGCTTTCATTGATGATGACACGGCGATTGGCAGCTTTATCAATCCCCGCAACAGTGCCATATTTGCGGCGTCTTCGTTGTTCGGTTGCGCAGGTTTGATCATAGATCAGTGCGGTCACGCCTTTGATCAAGCGCATGTCACGCTGGATAGCGTCCAATTCTTCACGTGGATAGACGTTGCATCCGGCGGGTAATTTCCCCTGATTAATGCGGCTTACATCTTCGGTGACCAGAACAAGTTTTTGAACGCCAATAGCTGCGATTTCGCCAGCAATGCGATACACATCTAAATCGCCATCATGAGTTTGGCCACCGGTGAGTGCTACTGCATCATTGTAGAGCAGTTTAAATGTCATATTCACATCAGATCCGACCGCAGCACGCATGGCCATGATGCCGGAATGGTTGAACGTGCCATCTCCAACATTTTGAAATACGTGGTCAGTGGTTGAGAATTTGCCCTCGCCGATCCAGTTTGCGCCCTCTGCACCCATATGCGTGTAGCCAGATGTTTCGCGCTCCATAAATTGCGCCATCCAATGACAGCCAATTCCGGCAATCCCGCGAGAAGCTTCAGGTACTTTTGTCGATGAATTATGCGGACAGCCCGCGCAGAAATAAAGCCCACGTTTGATCGGCAAGATGTCTATCTCGCGATTGCGCAGAGTTGTTAAATGTTCGATGCGTGTTTTCAGTTTGGCTTTTGGGTTTTTGGCATCCAAAGCTTGGCCGATAGCCAGAGCGATCTGAATGGGGGATAGGTCCAACTCAGATTGAAACAGAGTTTTGCCTGCCTCATCCTTTTTACCAATGATTTTGGGGCGTTTATCAAGCTCGTATAAAATGCCTTTAAGTTGATCTTCAATAAGGGCACGTTTTTCTTCAACCACGATGATTTGGTCAAGACCTTGCGCAAAGTCACGAAGGCCTTCAGGTTCTAGCGGCCAAGGCATTGCGATTTTATAAAGCGATAGACCAAGTTTGTTGGCCAGCGTCTCATGAATGCCCAAAGCCTCCAGCGCTTGTAGCGTGTCCATATAGGATTTACCCGTTGTCACAATTCCGATTTTGGGTGTCTTGCCGCCACTGTAAATTACTTTATCGAGCGCGTTTAACCGCGCATAGGCACGAGCAGCATCTAGCTTATAGCGATGCAGTCTAGCTTCTTGGCTTTGCGGCAATTCATTCAGCTGAATATTCAGCCCACCCTCAGGTAGCTCAATATCGGGGGTGCGTGATATAAAATCATTATAATCATGATGGATAGATGCAGTGGATTCGACATTGTCTTTGACGCATTTAAGCCCGACCCAAAGACCAGAAAACCGCGACATGGCCCAGCCATGCAAACCAAAGTCGATCACTTCGGTCACATTGGCAGGATTGAGAATTGGCATCATAGCGTCCACAAGCGCAAATTCGCTCTGGTGACAGGTTGTTGAGCTTTCGCAGGTGTGATCATCGCCCATAACCACCAAAACGCCACCATGTTTTGAGGTGCCTGCCAAATTTGCATGGCGAAAAGCATCGCCGGATCGATCAGCGCCCGGACCTTTGCCGTACCACATGCCATACACACCGTCATGTTTGCCCGTGCCGCGCAGTTCTGCTTGTTGGGTGCCCCATATGGCGGTTGCGGCTAAATCTTCGTTCAAACCAGCTTCGAAAATGATAATGTGTGGCTCTAACAGCTTTTTTGCTTGGCCAAATTGTTTATCAAGCGAACCCAGAGGCGATCCGCGATAGCCGCTGATATATCCAGCTGTATCTAAACCGTTTTTGTTATCGATCTGACTTTGCGTTAAACATAGCCGCACCAATGCCTGTGTGCCGTTTATGAATATGCGCGTTTCATCAAGGTTATATTTATCAACGAGCGTGACATCTTTCATCACTTTTGCCTCTGGTGCAGTATTGTGATGCTCATTTGGTAATGTCGTATTGGCCATAAAACCCTCAATTCGTGATCATTATAACCAAGACTCACTCAATTTAACATGGCTTGAATATATGATTGAGGCGTTTTCCCGCTCACAAAGCCCATTCATTTGATCACGGAATTTGGAAGTCGATCACGGGTCTTGGTTTGCAGTGAATAAACTGCAACATTAATTCACCTGTTTTGACTGTTTGATCAAAAAGAAAACGCTGTATTGCCCATCCTCTCACTCAATGTGAGCTTTTGGTTCAAAAATGAGCCATCTCGGCACCGTTTTGGTTTTGTGAATGATTTCAATTTCTTAACCAGTCAGCGCACACACCAATTGCGACCTATACCAAGCTATTTTGGGTTTCAACCCTAACAAATCCACACCATCACTCACATTTATGTGCTCAGACGTTAATTTTAATTCTCAATTCTTAAGGCTATATTTCAATCATCGAAACGCAACAACGAACACACACTCTCTTGCAGCGTTTCACCCAAATACGAAACGCAAATAGGCGCTTCACAACATAACCAACCGAGATGCCACAAACATCTCTCATCCAAAGGAATAAACTTATGAAACACGTATTAGCAATCGCAGCATTTTCAATCATGGCCATCTCTGGCGCAAACGCAGCTTCATTCGCACAAGCTGATGGCATTGCAAATGGCAACCAAAACCACCCACTAGCCTATCTTTCAAATGACGGACAAGTCAGCATGAA
>CAXBCW010000144.1:0-3201 GCA_963974325.1 uncultured Rhizobiaceae bacterium | reverse complement strand
GGGCGATTAGCTCAGTTGGTAGAGCGCTTCGTTTACACCGAAGATGTCGGGAGTTCGAGTCTCTCATCGCCCACCATTGCGTCTTATGACTTAGCTAGTATTTACAAAGCGGTCCGACGGTTCACAGGAACCTCGGTTGCCGTTTTTAGCTAATTTGTGACATTCGTTTTGACCCACCTCACCCTCAAATATTACGCACACGCATATCGGTAGGTGTAACTGCGCGCGCGCGATCATTTGGTACACGCTACACGCTACTTCTCTTAATTTTACCCTCCAAAACAAATCGCATCACATCTTAGTAACGCATACGTGTTGCTAGGTGACGAAGTGTTCATCTTACACCGGTACCAATTGGGTTTGCTCTGCATTACTCCTTAGCAACGATCTTTTTAACGTTAAGGAATACCTATGACTAAAATCTCAATCTCACTTGTTGCCACGCTTCTTGCTGGTACATCCATGGTTCATGCGAGCCAAATTCAATCCAACACACCATCTGCACAAAGCTCACCTTTAGTGCAACAAGCAGCACCCTTCATTGAATTGCTCAGGCTCAGACTGAAGCACAAAAGAAAGCTGCTATGATGGCAGAGGAAGCCGCTAAGAAGGCTGAGATGATGGCCGCTGAAGAAGCTACTAAAAAAGCTGAAATGATGGCGGCTGATTCATGTGATGCTGCTGAATTCAGCGTAACTGGCTTTTCAAATGCAGTTGCTGGTGCAGGTTCAGGTTCAGTGTCTGATATTGCAGCGCAAATCAACCAAATGGCTGGTGACAACGCTTGTGCAATCGAAATCACTGGATATTCAAGCACAGTTGGAGCCAAAGATTTGAACATGTCTTTGTCTACAGATCGCGCTGAATGGGTCAAAGCTCAATTGATGGAAGCTGGCGTCAATGTATCAGCCACAAGTGTTACCAGTGCTGGCGAAACTCGTCAATTCGGCAAAAACTCTGCAAACCGTCGTGTTGTGATTTCTGTTAAATAATCAACACACCCCAAAATAATAAAGGCCTCCATTGATGAAATGGGGGCCTTTTTTTGTTCGAAGCACTAAAATAATAATACTAGCTTGCTTTGGCGTAACCACCCTCATAATTGTCATAAACTTTGAATGCAGACAGATCTTTAATTAATCTATCTGCATTTTCGGTAAGTTCTTGACTGGATTGTGTGGTTTGGTTTGCCATATGGGCGTTTTGGCTTGTGGCTGTATCCATATCAGATATGGCAAGATTGATATCTTTAAGCCCAGAATTTTGCTCTGAAAATATTGCTGCAATTTCCTTGATCAAATCATTGATGCCAAACACATCTGCTTCGATGATTTTCAATGTATCGCCAGTTTCATTCACAAGCTCTACGCCGCTTGCCACTTGGCGTGCTGATGTATCAATCAATTGTTTAATTTCTTTTGCAGCCGTTGCAGAGCGCCCTGCAAGCTCTCGCACCTCTTGTGCCACGACAGCAAAGCCTTTACCTGCCTCGCCCGCTCGGGCAGCTTCAACGCCTGCATTGAGTGCCAATAAATTGGTTTGAAACGCAATGTCGTCAATCACGTTGATAATCTGGCCAACTTGTTCTGAAGAACCTTTGATATCATCCATCGCCGTAATTGCTTTTGACACAACTTCTGCAGATTTAGCCGTTTTATCTTTGGTATCGGAAACCTTCTTGCCGGCAACAACTGCTTTTTGTGATGATTCTTCAACGGATTGAGAAATTCGGTCAACGGCAACACCTGTTTGCTGCAATGCTGCTGCTTGCTGTTCTGCACGTTGTGCCAGTTCGTTTGATGCAACACTCATCTGGTTTGCACCTTGGTGCAAATTGCGAGAGGTTTTTACAATCGATGATAAAACATATTCAAGCTGCCTGACAGATGCATTAAAATCATCACGTAGCTTGCCAAATTTGCCATCCATATCTTTTCTCATATGGTAAGTTACATCGCCTTGCGCAAGATTTGAAAGCCCTTCTGCAAGCGTATCAATAACGCTTTGAAGTTCGGTGTTCTCTGTTGCCCGTTCTGCGTCACGTGCAATTTCAGCGTCATCGTTCTCATGTCGGGCTTGCTCAGCAAAGGCTGCTTGTTTTTCAGCTTCGCTTTGGGCTGCTTGAGCATCGGTGATCGCTAATTGGGTGGATGCAAAGGACTGCCACATCATTTGGGTCAATGCCAGCAATACACCAGCCTCGACCACGAGAATAATCGCATGTAAAGCGACACGAACAATAGAAGCTTCACCGGGAAACACAGCCGCAGGAATTATGAAATAAAGCACAGTGTGGTGCACAGCGGTTAAACCCGTGAACGCAAGGATTGGACGCCAATCAACACATGCAGCGCAAATGGCGAGCATTGCAAAGAAATACATGTGAATATCGATCTGAAGCGGCGAGTCGGAAAAAGATGCTACGAGCAACGCCACTTGGCCTGCTTGAGTAAGGCCCGCTGTCGTTCTGGCAACGGTTCCTTCTTTATCCATGCGCCACGTTAATGTGCCCACAAATGCAAGTAATATCGCACCACCAATCAGCGTGATAGATTGTGCATGATCAACTGTAATACAATGGGCAGCTGTCAGGGCAGCATTTACCCACAAAAGCACAATAATAACTTTCATGCCTACTGCTCTAATATCTTTAATCGTCTTCATGGCGCTTACTCCTCAAGTCTCTTAATTAATAGGTTCACAAACAAGCGGCAGCGATGGCACCGTCAATGACGAGCCATGCACCTGCTTGGTATAATTTATCGACAAAATCGGTTGAATTTTCAGACGCAGAAGACGCGACAGCGATCCATTCTGCTTTTCCACCATTCACCAACGCGCCATTTGCATCTGCAATCACATTCATCACATTAGACGCACCACCCCATGGCGATGTAAATACGGCTACGCGGTCATTTTTAGGCATTAGGATTGGTACTGAAATGATGCCAATGCACAGAAGAATATTGAATACCAATATATATCGCATTCCGCGAGAATGAGTTTGTTCATTCAAAGGTAATTTCGTGGTTGCATCATTATCATTTTTAAGGCTTTGCGCAGTATCATTTATCATAGATAAGCTCTTCAAACTCGCTGGAATTCATATCTAATCCGAAAGCAAACAGATATTACTTGTTCCAATTTATACTCGTACACCTGAATTGACCTGATTTTTCTGTTTTCAGATGAGTTTGTATT
>CAXBCW010000143.1:0-3510 GCA_963974325.1 uncultured Rhizobiaceae bacterium | reverse complement strand
TGTGCTACGATTTTTTCGCGCAACAACGCACCGCCGCCGCCTTTTAACAATTGTAACTGAGCGTCTAACTCGTCTGCACCATCAATGGTAAGGTCAAGTTCTGGGAGTTGTTCCAAACTATATGTTTTAATGCCAAGTTCAGCGCAAAGTTTCTCGGTTCTGACAGATGTTGGTACCGCTTGGATCTCAAGTCCGTTTTGAACCATTGGGCCTAAAAGTCTGGTAAACTCATCTGCTGTTGAGCCGGTGCCAATGCCAAGTTTCATGCCGCTTTGAACATATTTTATTGCAACTTTTGCCGCAGCTATTTTTAAGTCTGTCGAGTTCATTGGGGCGCCTTAGTTATTAATGCTTTGCAAGCTGTTAGCATGACAATACCACGCCCGCAAAGGATTTTAAAAAGTAAGTTTGGACATCCTTGATAAATATGGTTACTTGCAGACCCAATTCAACGCTTTGAGAGATGATTATGACCCAAAAACTTGTGATATTTGATCTAGATGGAACGCTTATTGATACATCTCATGATCTGCTGGACAGTCTCAATCATTGTTTGATCAGTGTTGAGCTTAAATCTGTTCGATATGAAGACCTTACATTTTTGGTTGGGCAGGGGGCAAAAGCCATGATCTTAAGGGCGTTTGAGCTGAATGATGCAAAGATCACAGAGGATGAGCTTAATCGGTTGGTTGATGTGTTTATTGAGCATTATACTCAAAACATGCCAGGTAAATCGGTTGCGTATCCGGGGTTATTCCAAGCACTAGATCGTTTGGAAGGTGCTGGCATTAAGATCGCTATTTGCACCAATAAACATGAGCGCCTTGCAACAAAACTGATGGATACATTATCCATGTCTGATCGGTTTGTCGCGCTAACAGGTGGTGATACATTTGCTGTTCGTAAGCCCGATGGGCGGCATATTGAGGGCACGATTGAGCTTGCAAATGGATCTGTTGATCAGACAATTATGATTGGTGATTCTATTAATGATATCTTGGCGGCAAAGAATGCGAATATTCCATCAATCGCAGTGCCGTTTGGATTTTCTGATGTGCCAGTTGAGACATTAGATCCAACGCATATCATTCAGCATTTCGATGAGCTCACAGTTGAACTCATCGACAGGCTTTTAGCCCAACAAACATAGTAAATAGGCTCAATTAGCTATTTGCTGGGGTTCTTGATTTCATTGTTGCTGCAAAGGCTTTTGAAAGCGCTTTATCGCGATCATATACATCATCAAAATATTCGACGGTGCCAGTTTCGCTTGGCCATGCTGTGAAATATGCAACATGAACAGGAATAGGTGTTTCAAGGAAAACCGTCTTTGTCTGACGTGGCGCAATATAGCCATTTACCTTATCAACGTCAGTCCCAAGAACCGCAGCTGCCATAGCTTTTGGATCATGAAGGCGTACACAGCCATGGCTGAATGCGCGTGTGTCACGACCAAATAGGCTTTTTGCTGGTGTGTCATGCATGTAGATCGCATGCTTGTTCGGGAATAAGATCTTAAGTTGTCCAAGTGCATTTTTTGGACCAGCAGGCTGGCGAACGCCGATCGCTCTGGTAGATGACAAAGATGACCAATTAATGGAGCTGGATGATCTTGCTTTGCCGTTATAGCTTACTTTGTAGCCGATACGGTCCAAGTAGGATGGATCAGCGCGAAGTTTTGGCAACATTTCATTGGTGATGATGGATTGAGGCACGCCCCAAGTTGGGTTGAATTCAACTTTTTCAATTTCATCGTCAAAGAAGTTTGTTTGGTTTGCTTTTTTGCCAACAACAACACGCATTGAAAGGTTTGCTTTGTTGTTTTCGTAATAGGTCACTTTGTAAGCAGGTTGGTTGATGAACACACGTTTGTCGGCGAGTTTACCAGGCAACCAACGGGCACGTTCCATTGCATAACGATTTTTTTTGATTTTAACTTCGTTGGAATCGTCAACCATTGCGCGGATTGTTTTCTTACCAACAATACCATCGGGAGATAGATTGTTTTCTTTTTGGAAGGCTTTAACCAGTTTGACCAAGTTTGGCGTATATTCTTCTTCACCGCGATAGGTGTTAAGTTCGAACGCGAGTTCAGATTTTAGCGCATCAGAGCCTTTGTCGCGAACACCAGCAATAATGTTGCGAAGTTCTGCGTTTTTCTGACCAGGTTTTAAGAATGTGCCATCAGCAATCGTGATGCGAACTTTCTCATCAGCTTGCTTGAGGGTCGCCAATTCTTCTTTGAGCGCTTTAAAGTGACCACCTTGCGGGCTAAAGGTTGAAAGTTTTTTTGCAGGATCGCCAGCATAGGTCATTTCGACCAATACAGTGCTGAGGTCCAGATCTTTACGTTTAAAGTCGTGGTAATCGGAAATTTTGTTTGGGTCGATCAGGCCGCGATTTGCATCGATTGCATAGGTTAAAATTGCCGCAGAAAGCTCAATTTCGAATTGCATGCGCGACGGCCACTTGTTGTCATCATCACCGATTACGTTCAATTGTGGCATTTCGACGGAATAGTTGGATGATACTAAACCAATTTCATCTGCATTGTTGAGAACCGAAATTATTGCTTTTGCTTGATCTGTCACGCCATTTTCATCGACCCATCTATAACGGGGCGCTTTTGAATAATTAGCAAGCAATGCTGTTTCAACTTCTAGTAAAACTTTAAGCTTCATAGACGACAGGGCTTCAAAGCCTTGGGTAAATGGATCAGCTCGTGCGACAACGGCAACTGCCGCGACACCTGTGGCTATTGCGCTGGCAGCAGGTTTTACCGCGCCAGTTGTGACCGGATCGGTAAGGCTTGAAAGTTTAGCCGTGACCAATTTATCAGCTTTGTATGTTTTATAGGATGGGCCTTTGATACGTGGAGCACGCTTTACAACAGAGGCTTGTTGTTTTTTCAAAAGCTCTGCTTCACGCTTTATTCTAGCCGCTTCACGTTTCTTTTTACGTTGGTTGCCACCAAAGATCGCTTGCAACAGGTTTTGCGCTGAAGCTTCCTGTGTCATAATTGGAAGGGGAGAGGCCTCGATAACAGCAATTGCCGATAGAGCGAGTATGGCACGTGACGCAAACTTTTTAGTCAATTTTATTCTCCCATTCATTTCATATTTGTGTAGCTGAATGTGTGCAATTTTAAAAGAACTTCATTTAAATATTAAACAAATCTCTCAAATATGTGGGCTTTTGTGCAACAGATTCAAGTTCCTATTGTTCAAGGCCGCTTTTTTTACTAGATGAACACTCAAGATATCAGTGCAATTGTTCAAAATATATAATTCAAACTCGTTTTGAACAAGCGTTAAACTTAAGATTAAGGAAAATATCATGTCAGAAACTCGTGCAGAATCAGATAGTTTTGGTGTCCTTCAGGTCCCAACAGATAAGTATTGGGGCGCTCAAACTCAGCGTTCTTTGATGAATTTTCCAATTGGTTGGGAAAAACAGCCCGTTGCGCTTGTTCGCGCTTTGGGGGTGATTAAGCAAGCTTGTGCGCAAGCC
>CAXBCW010000142.1:0-3642 GCA_963974325.1 uncultured Rhizobiaceae bacterium | reverse complement strand
TGTCAGAAATGATGAAAGAAAGTGTGCTTGATGCCTATGGCCGCGTATTGAACGCCTAAGATATGAAAGCGTTTTTGATCCCCACTTTTATCGGAATGGTGCTTGGCGCATTTGGCGGTATGGCAGCAATTCAAGGACGTGGCTCGGTTGATCTGGGGAGCGTAAGCTATGAAGGTTGGACGGGCATTTTGGTCGTGATGGGCATAATGGGCGGCGTGGGAATGGTGATCGGCCTCATGGTGTGGTTGTTGTCTCGCGCGCTGAAAACAGCAGCGAGTATACAAAACGATAAATAGCTGCCAAAACGATAAATAGCGTCAAAATGAGAGGCGAAAATCGCCTTTTTGGATTGTAACGCCTATGAAAACGCCTATCTATACAAGATAGCGATATGGAGTTTGCCGACATGGTAACGGTGATTGATACAGTTAGACCGGAAAATACAAGATCAAGTGCTGTACCTGATGCAAGTAAACGCGTGCGCCATCCGGAAAAAGCCCACAAACCCGATACCGAAATATTGAAAAAGCCAAGCTGGATCAGGGTCAAGGCACCTGTGTCCAAAGGCTATCGCGAAACACGCAATATCGTACAAGCCAACAATCTTGTCACCGTGTGCGAAGAAGCTGGCTGTCCTAATATTGGTGAATGTTGGGAGAAAAAACACGCAACATTCATGATCATGGGCGAAATTTGCACCCGTGCCTGTGCGTTTTGCAATGTGATGACAGGAAAACCACATGCGCTTGATGGCTTAGAGCCGCAAAATGTTGCCAAAGCTGTGGTTGAAATGGGCCTTAATCATGTGGTGGTGACATCGGTGGATCGCGATGATTTGGACGATGGCGGCGCAGAACATATTGCCCAAACCATTCGCGAGATCAGAAAAGCATCCCCACACACAACAATTGAAGTGCTGACACCAGATTTCTTGCGCAAAGAAGGCGCATTGGAAATCGTGGTCGAGGCCAAGCCAGACGTGTTCAACCATAATTTGGAAACCGTGTCTGGGAAATATCTAACCGTGCGTCCAGGCGCCCGTTATTTCCATTCATTGCGCCTATTGCAGCGTGTCAAAGAGCTTGACCCAACAATGTTCACTAAATCTGGCATCATGGTTGGTTTTGGCGAAACGCGGAATGAAGTTTTGCAATTGATGGATGATTTCCGCATTGCCGATGTTGATTTCCTGACGATTGGCCAATATTTGCAGCCAACCCGCAAGCATCACCGCGTTGTGGAATATGTCACGCCTGAACAGTTTAAATCATACGAGACAAACGCCTATACAAAAGGCTTTTTAATGGTGTCATCCAGCCCGCTCACACGGTCTTCGCACCATGCAGGCGATGATTTTGCCAAGCTGAGACTGGCGCGTGAAGCAACGATGGCTGGCAATTAGTCAAACATTAGATAAATAAAGCCAAAACGTGTAAAAGGTCAGCTTTCGAAGATGCCAAAATTTGAGCGCACCCACATTGTCGATCATAAGGCACAAGATATGTACGATCTTGTGGCCGATATTGAGCGCTATCCAGAATTTATTCCCATGTGCGAAGCGCTCACCATTCGCGAAACTCGCGAACGCGGCGGCAAAACATTGCTGATTGCAGATATGACCGTGGGCTACAAAGCCATGCGCGAAACATTCACCAGCCAAGTGCTGCTCAAACCAGATGAGCTGATGATCGAAGCCAAATATATCGATGGCCCGTTCAAACATCTCGACAATAAATGGTGCTTTATCAAGGTCGAAGAACATGACGGCTGCGAGATAGATTTTTACATCGACTACGCCTTTAAAAACATGGCGTTGAGCCTGTTAATGGGCTCCATGTTCGAACGCGCCTTCAGCAAATTCACCCACAGCTTTGAACAACGCGCTGATGAGATTTATCAGTTAGATTGATTGTCTATTTAGGGTCTAATTGGGTAGGGGGCCAAATCCTATTTGGTGAGAGTTTCATATAGCTGGTACGATAAAAATCTCAGTAGAGGGGTCATATTCGTACAGCAGACATTCACGGCAACATCTACCAATGGCAGCTTTGAGGGGTGGGTTCAACCGTTTAAAGTCTGCTTTAGGTTGGCACTAGAACTGATCAAGCCCGCCAGAGTGGTCCAGTTCAAGCATCTCAAATAATTCGATTACTTGGTTGGTTGCGTGGGACCAACTGCGTATTTCACTAAATGGAAGATAAAAAACATAGGCCTGTGATCCTTCATAGACTTGAACTCAGCAGTTCATGTCGACGTATGCACCATGCAGGCAATGCAGGACAGAATTTCGACCCGTCTTTTCTTCCACACCTGCAATGACGATTCTATCGCCCCCCTTTAATTTTGTTGCGGTTACTTCATCAGGGCTTGGCATCATCGAGAGCGGTATAGCGTCTTTAGGCACGAATGGTTCGCGTGGGTCGTAAATCAGCTCCATTCTCTCTGCTATTTCGGGAAGAGCGCTGTCAGTTCCAACCAGTAAATTGCTTCGAATCGAGACACGATCAGTGTACGCACGCGGGTGATATTCCTGTGAAACAGAATAAACCTTGGAGCCTACTGCATATACGTGGCCCTCAACCGCGCCACTTTCGAGTACGCTTGCGAAAGCTTTGACCGGATGGCATGTGGGAACATTTGTGTTTCTGGACTCGACAAACCTCTGTTGTCTTATGGACCAGTGCGCAGCCAGTTGCGTTTGATCGGCATTGCCTATCAATAAATTAAGATGGCGGGATGAATGGCCTTTTGGTAAAGAGAAAAAACCAAGTTGCCCAACTTCAGAAAGCTGACCTGATCCACCAGATGTCGTTAGACACCAAGCTTGACCGTCAGCGAGCGTTTCTACGGTATCGAGAATACGATTTGTTTGATGTGAACCTACAATTGCCGAGGTCGCGAGGGTAGCAAAGGCCGCGGAAAATATGACTGCTACTTTTTTGTTTGGTAAAAACCAAATGATAAGGGCGAAAGCAGCGGCTGAAATGGCTATACTCATATCAAGATTTAGTCCTATTGAGCTGCCAGAAAGCGAATGGGCAAGAAAAGTTGTTAAAAGCAAACCTAGCGCGCAGCCCGTGATTGCTAGGGCGGTGATGTCAAAGCAGTATTTCAAACGACGATTAGGGCCGACGAGAACATCATGACTTAAATTCTTTCGTGCCGCTGAAACCGCCAACCTTATGATTATTGCGAGGACGATTGCGCAGCCAAACAGGAATATTATTGCTATGCCTATGGTGTAGCCAATGTCCTGATTTGACCAATGCACTGGCCCTTCGATCAGTTTCCCTACAGAAAAAGCAACAACGGACAAGCCTGCTACTCTCCACATCAAGAACAGGGGCAGGAATGGGCTGGCCAATGCCAAAACGAAGAAAGTTGAGTAGCAGAACATTGCTAGATCTTGAGTCATTTTTGGTGCTCCGATTGATATGCTATCTCAAGATTCTGAGTTACCTATAGGTATACGTGACCTGATATCAAAGCCCAATTGCAAAATCATCCCATTGGTCAGATTTGTTTGGGTCAAGCAATTGAAAACAGACGTTCATGCGCACCGCAGCGTCATGCACAAAGGGCTCACACACTAAATCGCTACGCGATAGTTGCGGGCATTTTGCTGAATAAGATTTTGTTGCG
>CAXBCW010000141.1:0-3662 GCA_963974325.1 uncultured Rhizobiaceae bacterium | reverse complement strand
AACATCAGTGCCGGTGGCGGTGCCGACACCATAACGGGGGGTGCGGGGGCAGATGAACTGAATGGAGGTGACGGTAATGATACACTTGAAGGCGGTTCTGGCAACGATACGTTGTTAGGCGGAAGCGGTTCAGATCAGTTTGTATTCAATAATCTTGATGCAGATTTGGGCAAAGACCATATCTTCGACTTTAGCGATGAAGATAGCCTGTTGTTTACAGGGTTCGATTGGAGTGGCCTTTCCGACTTTTTGGATAACGCATCACAGCAAGGAAATAACGTATTTCTTGAATTTAGTGAAACTGAATGCGTCACATTCAAAGACTGCGACATCGGTATTTTCCAAAGCGAAATGCTGACATTTATCTAAAACACTTGATCCGGTCTTACGGGGCCGGATCATCATCTACTACCCGTTTATGGGTGGTCATTATCTCCTGTAATGCGTCCAAATTGAGGGTTAAAATGAAACAGAATAGTATTTACCAATCTGCATTTGCATCTGTTCGATCATCTTATGCAAGCGTTGCCGTTGTGAGCATGGTGATTAATATGCTTATGCTCACGGGCCCTTTGTTCATGCTGCAAGTTTACGATCGCGTTCTTGCTAGTAGCTCTGTTCCAACCCTTGTTGTCATTTCTGTTTTAACAATCGGCCTTTATATATTCTACGGAATTTTGAATACTGTTCGCGGACGGATTTTAACTCGAATTTGCCAACGTGTTGATGCGCAGCTTTCTGCTAAAAGTTATGCAATTTCAACAAATCTTCCACTCATTTTGGGACCAAAAGCATCAAAGCTTCGCCCTGTTCAAGATCTTGATACGTTGCGTCAATTTTTACAAGGTTCAGGCCCCACTGCAATGTTCGATCTTCCTTGGATGCCTTTATATCTTGGCATTGTCTTTTTATTCCACCCAATTTTGGGGCTGATTGCCCTTGGTGGTAGTTTGATCATCTGCGCTTTGGTTGGTCTCAAAGAAATCTATTCCCGCAAACCAGCGCTTGAATTTGCGCAGGAAAATGCACGCAGAGCCAGCCTGATTGAAATCAGCCGCAGAAATTCAGAAGTCATTCGCGCTATGGGCATGATCGATACACTTAAAGACCGCTGGGTTGATGCCAATAACGCCTATTTAGAAAAACAACTTGCAACGGCTGACGCATCTGTAACTTTTGGCACCTTGGTCAAATCATTCCGCCTTTTACTCCAATCCACCGTTTTGGGTGTTGGCGCATGGCTTGCCATTGGTCAAGAAGTCTCACCTGGTATTATGATTGCAGCATCTATCATGACCTCGCGCGCCCTTGCCCCAATTGAATTGGCTGTTACAAATTGGTCTGGTTATGTTGCCGCGCGTCAAAGCAAACAACGTTTAAAAGGAATGTTAGAAAACGGACTTGATGCTGGCGAGACAATGGAATTGCCACTACCGACACAAATCTTGAGCGTTGATCATGCAGCTTGTGGTCCTGCAGGCATCAAACAAGTGACCGTTCAAGGAGCTTTATTCACGTTAAATGCTGGTGATGGCATGGGCATTATTGGACCATCTGGGTCTGGCAAATCAACATTGGCAAGAGCCATCGTTGGTGTTAGCCCGACACTACAAGGCCACATTCGCCTTGATGGTTCAGAGCTTGATCAATTTACCTCCAATCAAATTGGTCAATTTGTGGGCTACCTTCCGCAAGACATCCAATTGTTCGATGGGACTATTTCTGAAAATATCTCACGCTTTACCAAAGATGCTGACCCAAAATCCATTATTGAGGCTGCAAGAATTGTTGGTGTTCATGAAATAATCACAGCTCTTCCTGATGGTTATAATACCGTGATTGGATTATCTGGCTTTGGATTATCATCCGGTCAACAACAACGCATTGCACTTGCGCGTGCCTTGTTTGGCAACCCGTTTCTTATTGTTCTGGATGAGCCAAATTCAAACTTGGATTCTGAAGGTGAAGCCGCGCTTACCAATGCCATCAAAACGATGCGTGATCGCGGCTCTATCATTATCGTGATTGCCCATCGACCAAGCGCAATTGCTGCTGTGAACAAAATTCTATGCATGAACGACGGCAAACAAGCAGCCTTCGGTCCAAAAGATGACATTTTAAAACAAATTATTGCGCCCGTTAAAACTCAAGACAATAGAAAGTTTGGACAATGATCAACACTATATCAACTGATAAAGCTTTGAAAAAAAGCGTTCGTCGCCATGTCTTTTTCTCCTTCTGTGTTATGGGCACTTTAGTCCTTGGAATGGGAGGCTGGGCAGGTTTTACTGAAATTTCAGGCGCGGTTGTCGCTTCCGGCAATGTTGTTGTTGAAACAAACATCAAACAAGTCCAGCACCAAGAAGGTGGCATTGTCAAAGCGATCAAAGTCAAAAATGGCGATCAGGTTGAAGCAGGTGATGTGTTGATCCAACTCGATGACACAGTAACCCGCGCCAATTTAGCGATTGTGACAATACAACTTGATGCTCTTTATGCACAAGCTTCTCGTTTGAATGCAGAACAAGACAGTCAAATAAACATTAACTTTGGTAACACAGCACAAACAAGTAATGATGCTGTGGTTATCATTCAGGACAGTCAGGTGCGTTTATTCAATGCACGCAGAAACAGCCTGAAAGGCCAAAAACAACAATTGGCTGAACAAATCGTTCAGTTTGAAAAGCAAATTGAGGGTTTTGATGCGCAGAGACGCGCAATTATGGCAGAAATTTCATTTGTCACGATAGAATTGAAAGATCTAGACGGGTTGCTTTCCAAGCAATTGGTGTCTGCAAGCCGTGTATCCTTGCTCAATCGCGAAAAGGCAAAACTTGCAGGAGAACTGGGTGGATTTATGGCTCAAATTGCCCGCACACATGAAGCCATCAGCGAACGCAAAATTCAGATCCTACAATTGGATGACGACTTTTTGGCAAATGTGTTGCAACAGCTACAAGATGTCCGCGCCAATATTGCTCAGCTTGAGGAACAGAAAATTTCAGCCGAAGATCAGCTCACACGCATTGATGTTCGCGCGCCACTCCCTGGCACTATTCATAACCTGAACGTCCACACAATTGGGCATGTTTTGGCACCCGCCGACATTGCAATGTTAATTGTCCCACAAAACGACCAGTTGGTGATTGAGGCAAAAGTTTTGCCAATCAATATCGATCAAGTCTCAGCACAACAAAACGCCACGATCCGCCTACCAAGTTTTGATCAACGTTCAACACCAGAACTCAAAGCCAATGTTCAAACGATTTCTGCTGATCTTATCCGCGATGAAGCAACTGGTTTGAGTTTTTTTCAGGTTAGATTGTCAATTCCAAAAAATGAACTAGAAAAGTTGAATGGCAAGAAACTCGTTCCTGGAATGCCCGTTGAAGCCTTTATGAAAACGGACGACCGAACAGTTCTTTCCTACCTTACTAAACCCATCATGGATCAAGTTCAACATGCGATGAGAGAAAGGTAGAATTTTGTGCCGTTACCACGTTGAATAATTTGCATATAAATTTGGAGAACAACCAGGATAATTCTCCAAATTACGGTCTGATAGTAGCAAAGAAACAATGCCCCATTTTTCTACCTTTAGATGATTTGAAGTGGTCCTGTAATTCTGGACAGCGTGCTCAGATGTATCCAACCCGAACGAA
>CAXBCW010000140.1:0-3688 GCA_963974325.1 uncultured Rhizobiaceae bacterium | reverse complement strand
TGATGATGCCGGCTATTTAGATGCAGATTTATCAGAAGTATCAGATCGTTTAGGGGTAGGCCTCGATAAAGTGGAGACGATCTTAGCGTGCGTGCAAAAATTTGATCCACCAGGCGTATTTGCACGAAATTTGAGCGAATGTTTGAAATTTCAATTGGTTCGCCGCAATAGATATGACCCAGCAATGGAAGCATTGATAGAAAATTTGGAACTACTCGCCCGCAGAGATTTTAAGTCTTTGAAGAGAATATGCGGTGTGGAAGAAGCCGATTTATTAGATATGATGGCCGAAATTCGAGCGCTTGATCCAAAACCAGGGACGCAATTTGAACTATCTGGTACACAAACCATTGTTCCTGATGTTTTTGTGAGCGAACAAACCGGAGGCGAATGGCAGGTTGAAATGAATACCCAGACCTTGCCTAAGGTTCTGGTCGATCAGGCTTATTATGCAACTGTGACCCGTGATCTTAAAAAATCCAGCCCAGATTACGATTTCATGAATGAATGCCTGCAATCAGCAAACTGGTTATCTCGCAGCCTTGATCAACGCGCAAAAACAATCATAAAAGTGGCAAGTGAAATCGTACGCCAACAGGATGCATTCTTTGTGAAAGGGGTTTCACATCTTAAGCCGCTTAATTTAAAAAATGTAGCAGAAGCTATTGGAATGCACGAATCCACCATTTCACGCGTGACATCGCAAAAATATATGATGACGCCTCGTGGCCTGTTTGAATTCAAATACTTCTTTACGGTTTCGCTGGGCAGTGGTGAAGGTTCAGACGCCCATTCAGCAGAAGCCATTCGACATAGAATTAAAATAATGATTGATGCAGAATCGACCAAAAACATTCTTTCAGACGATGATATTGTGAAAGTTCTGAAGGCTGATAATGTTGAAATTGCTCGACGGACCGTAGCTAAATACCGAGAATCTATGAATATTGCATCGTCTGTGCAGCGCAGGCGCGAGAAAAAACTTCGTGCCCAAAGTGAGGTTACTAAAATCTCAGCATAGGGAAACGAATACGAATCACTGGATAAAATTGAAATACAGTTTTAGTTCAATTACTCAGGTGATTATCAATTGACTTTTATCAATATTGTCACTAGTAGCTGCATCGAATTTATTGTTTTTCTCTCAAATTTTAATGAACATGTATCCACAGACCTAGCAAAAAATGACCTATTTGCTTGGACGTAGACGATTATTGGCATAAGCTGATTACAGTAAATAACACTGGAAAGGACTTTACATGCCTATTAGCGTTTCTGGAAAAAACATGGACATCGGCGAGGCATTCCGCACGCGTATCGAGGATCAAATTACGGATGCTGTCACCAAGTATTTTGCCGGCGGGTACTCCAGTCAAGTGACTGTAGAGAAATCTGGATCGCGATTTACATCGGATTGTAAAGTCCATTTGGACACAGGTGTTGTTTTACAGGCAACAGGAGAAGCGCAAGACCCGCTAGTATCATTTGAAGCTGCAGCTGAACGAGTTGAGAAAAGGCTAAGACGATATAAGCGTAAATTAAAAAGCCATCAGATTAACACTGATGCATTTGCCGTTGTTGCCGATAGTACGATGGGGACAAATGCGATAACAGAAGAAGAAGTCTCAGAAGATTATGCGCCAACAATTGTGGCGGAAAGTACGAGACAGTTAAATACTATGTCGGTTGCGAACGCAGTGATGTCACTTGACATGACCGATGAACCGCTGTTGATTTTTAGAAGCCCAGGTAACGATGCAATGAATATCGTTTACCGCAGAAATGATGGCAACATCGGCTGGATTGATGCTGGTGAAGTCAAAAGCTAACAGATAAATATCTGTTGGGTTAAGAGGTATACAAAATGTCGCTTGCTGGTCTAATAGCGCAAAGTTCAATTTTGCATTCGTTAAAAGCAAGCTCAAAGAAACAAATTTTGCAAGAGTTGGCTTCATGCGCCGCTCGCGAAGTCGGTCTCTCTGAGCGCGAAATATTTGATGTTATCCTACAACGTGAACGCCTTGGTTCTACAGGCGTTGGCAATGGCATAGCTATACCTCACGGTAAATTGCCGAATTTGGATCGAATTGTCGGGTTCTGCGCGCGCCTAGATGCGCCAGTAGATTTTGAAGCACTTGATGATCAGCCCGTCGATTTGGTCTTTATGCTGCTCGCACCTGAAGGTGCGGGTGCAGATCACTTAAAAGCATTATCTCGCATTGCACGTATTTTGCGAAATGGTGACACGGTTGAAAAAATCCGTGGTGCGCAGTCTGATACAGCAATTTACGCACTTTTGACACAAAGCTCCGCATCAAACGCAGCTTAATAAAGTTCCATTCAGACCGAATAGTTTTTAAATTATAAATTTAATGCAACGTTGCAGTTGATAGATCA
Organism: uncultured Rhizobiaceae bacterium; assembly: GCA_963974325.1. GTDB lineage: Bacteria > Pseudomonadota > Alphaproteobacteria > Rhizobiales > Rhizobiaceae > Lentilitoribacter. Next base: position 1,291 of record CAXBCW010000140.1, on the reverse strand, counting down.
TCTTCGGCGGCTCTAAAGAACGCGCGGGTTCTATCATCGCTCAAAAAGATTGGTGTACCATCGGCGCCAAATAACGCCCATAATTCTTGGCCAGGGTCTAAGTCCTGTTCAAGATCAAAGCATTTATTCACATCTTCGGAACGTATCTTACGGATATAAGCAACTTCCCCAGCACCCATATCAGCGAGTTCTTCTGCGAGATCAAACTCAAGCTCAATATTTGGCAGCATAGATCTCTCCTATCGATCATCTCGCTGATATATGTCGCCTACAAAGTCAAAACTCTTTGCAAGCCTAGCCCGTTTTGGAGCAAACCAGCGATTTTAAAGGTTATTGTGAAACAGAAATGTTAATTTTCTTTATCATCCGTTCAGGTTCTGGCCGAATAAGATCAACAGATAACATGCCGTTTTTCAATTCAGCTGCACCAACATGCATTCCATCGGCGAGAATGAAAACTCGTTGGAACTGGCGTGCAGCGATCCCGCGATATAAAAAATCACGCTCTTGATTATCCATCTGACGTCCGCGGATCACAAGTTGATTTTCCTCAGTCGTCACTTCAAGTTCATCTTCGCTAAATCCAGCAACAGCCAGCGTGATGCGCAATTTTTCAGCGCGCTCGGCTTGCGGATCAGTGCTTAATCTTTCGATATTATAAGGAGGATATCCTTCAGCGCCTTTTGCAACGCGCTCAAGTGTTTTTTCCATGGCTTCAAAACCAAGAAGCAATGGGCTGGAAAAGGGGGCCATTCGTGTCATTTTGTCCTCAAATTTAAGCAACAATATTCATCAAGGCCCGTAACGGCACCTTGTCTTGTATCAATATGGTGATGAAGTGACAAAGATACAAGTTCACTGTCATTTCACCAAAAGGACAAGTAGATCACATCAAACAATATGAGCGGACATATTAAGCTGATTTCATAGCTTTGGCGACTTCAGACGCTGTTGGAATAGCCGGTTGCGCACCAGCTTTTAAGCATGCAAGTGAGCCTGCAATGGCAGCTTGCGTCAATGATTGTTCAAAACTAAGACCTGCATCCAAACCTTGGGTGAGATAACCACAAAAGGTATCGCCCGCACCAACGGTATCCACCGGCTCAATGGTCAGGCCCATTGTTTTGTAAAATGCACCCTCATGCTGAGCAATAACCCCATCGCCACCTAAGGTGATGACAACAGAACGCCCCGTTTGCTCTGCATAATGTTTAAGCTCATCAAGACGCTGTTCATCTGTGAGCGTACCTTTTTCAATTAGCAGATCAAACTCAGTTTCATTGGCCACAAT
>CAXBCW010000139.1:0-3955 GCA_963974325.1 uncultured Rhizobiaceae bacterium | reverse complement strand
AGAGAATTCTGCACCGGGAAGCTGGGGTATGAATTTGTCCATCGCAAATTCGGGCCATTGTTTAGTTGAAGTCGTTATTTCTGGCGAAAAATCTCATATTTGGAGGCCAGATATTTCGGTCAACCCAATCGTTGAGGCAGCCAAGTTAATCCCAGAAATTGAGGCAATGGCGTTTACCCATGTTCCAACAGAATTTATGGGGCACACGCCACCTTGCGCATCTCTTGTTCGAGCAAGGTCTGGCCTAGAAGGTGAGATGCAATTTTCACCTGACACATGCACATTGACACTAGCGGTTGTTGGCATTGTTCCCGGTATGACGCTTGAAGGCATCGTTTCTGATATAAATGCACTTGCCAGCAAATGCTTTGGCGGGCGAAACGACATTAGTGCCAGTGCACGAGGCGTGCCGGGAGCGCTGTTTGTTGAGGCAACGGAGCCAAGCCCGCTTGATCAAGAGCCATGTGTGTCGCTGACAAAAGTTTACGGTCGCCTAATGAATGGCGCGGTGCCGAATGCTAATCGTAAAAATGCATTTAATGACACAATCAGGTTGCGTGAATCTGGTATCAATGCGGTCACATTTGGTCCTGGCGAAGATGGCTGGGCGGCAGATAATGAATATATATCAATCGCCAAGTCCGTAAAAGCTGCGCAGATTTATGCACTGACAATGATCGAGATACTAGAGGGGGAGGTTGATGGCAGCTAACTCACAAGTTAATCAAATTATGAGTTATCTTTCACAGCGCTCATTTAGGCTTTCAGCGCTTACAGTCATTATCCTTTTTGCGCTTTGGGTATTTGTTACATCAACAGGAATAGCGAACGAGCTTTTTCTTCCCGGGCCTGAAGCTGTTTGGAATGCTTTTGTTAAAGCGACTTTTAAAGGCTATCAAGGCAGCACTTTATTTGAGCATGTATATGCTAGTTTATTCCGAATATTAGCTGCATTTCTTCTTGCCTGTTTCGTGGGTATCCCGCTCGGTATTTTAATGGGTACAAACAAAGACGCGTTGGCGCTCTTAAATCCGTTAATTGAGTTCTACCGTCCGTTGCCGCCGCTAGGTCTTTATACACTCCTTGTCATGTGGCTAGGAATTGGTGAGGAGTCAAAACTTGCCTTGCTTTTCTTGGCGGCACTTCCTGGATTGATTATCACCACAATACAAGCCGTTCAGAATATTGATCCAATTTATCTTCGAGTAGCTAGAGGCTTAGGAGCCTCAAGACGCATCATCTTGATGAAAGTCTATCTACCCGCCGCTGGCCCAACCATACTTGCCGGCATGCGTATCGCACTTGGTTTTACTTATACTGTTTTGGTCGCGGCAGAAATTGTTGCTGCAACTGCTGGTATTGGCTGGATGATCTGGGATGCTGCAAAATTTCTTTTATCTGACGTTGTCATCATGGGGCTAATTGTACTTGGCCTCACGGGCATAGCGCTTGATTTAATGATGCGTGCAATAGGGCGCGTTTTAATGCCGTGGACAAAATAACATTTTATATCCGTCGAAACGGGCCGACGACAATACCTCCCAATAAAAGCCCGATATGGAGTGAACAATATGAATATGAAAACACTAAAAACTGCACTTGCTATCAGCTTATTATCTACAGTATCTGCCGTTGCTGATGCACCTGAAAAAGTAACCATTGGCTTTCTTAATCTTGTGAATGCTCAACTTGTAACAAAAAGCCTCGGTCTTGTTGCAAAAGAAATGCCGGGCGTTGAGATCGAGTATATCAAAGTTGGCGGCGGCGGAGATATGTTGCGCGCAATTGCTGCTGATCAAGTTGATTTTGGCGGCTTGGGTAACCCACCAACTGCGATTGGTGTGACACGTGGTTTGCCAATCAAAGGCACTATGGTTTTGAACATGCTAGATTATGTTGAAGCCATGGTTGTAAGAACATCAGCTAACATCAAATCTTTTAAAGATCTTGAAGGTAAAACCATTGCGGCCCCATTTGGTTCAACAACTCACTACCTGCTACTTCAGGCCCTTGCTGACGAAGGCATTGATCCTGCAAGCATGAAAATTCTTGATTTACGTCCAAATGATATTGCACTTGCGTGGTCACGTGGTGATATCGATGCAGCGTGGTTTTGGGAACCAAATCTTGATAAAGCAGTTCAAGATGACGGCAATATTTTCATGACGTCTGGTATCATGGACAAACGGGGATATCCAACTTGGGATGTTGGCGTTGTAATGGATGAATTTGCTGAAAAATATCCAGATTATGTCGAGAAATTTGTCAAAGCTGAGTGTGCTGGTATCGATTACTGGATCTCAAACCCAGCGGAAACAGCGCAAATCATCGCGACTGAACTTGAATTGCCACTAGAAGATGCAACACGCATGATGAAAGGCACAGAGATGATCCCCTGTGACAGGCAGCTAACAGCTGATTACATGGGAACAACTGGCGCGGTTGGTCAATTTGCTGACACGCTTGTAGCAACATCTGAGTTTTTGGTCGCACAAGATCGTTTGCCAAAACAGCTGACACGCGAAGATTATGAAAACTTCCTAGTTCCGGCATATCTGGAAGCAGTTGTTAAGTAAAACATAAGCTCACAGAGCCCCACACGGCCAATTGCTGATTGTGTGGGGCACCCAGTTATTTTGACCCTGTATAGCTATTACCCATCGATTGGAACATTATAGTGCCTGAAGTTAACACACATACTATGAAGCGCGAGCTTTCAAAGGGCGAAGTCGTTATCGATAATGTATCCGTTCGGTTTACCAGCCGTAATGTTGAAAACCTTGCTGTTAAAGCCACATCAGTAAAGATAAAACCAGGTGAATTTGTATGCATTTTGGGACCTTCGGGTTCTGGGAAATCAACATTACTCAATTGTGTTGCTGGCTTTGTTAAGCCCAGCGATGGTTGTGTTTTGGTAGATGATATTGAGATTACAGAACCAGGACCTGATCGTGGAATGGTTTTTCAGCAATATTCGCTTTTTCCATGGCAAACAATTCGTGAAAACATTGCTATGGGTCCTCTAGTCACAGGACGTGCAAAAGGTGATCCATACGAAGTTGCAGATACATTCTTGGATATGATTGGGCTAAATGCCTACGCTGACAGTTACCCAAAAGAACTATCGGGCGGAATGCAACAGCGGGTAGGGATCGCCCGCGCATTGGCAAACTATCCTGATGTTCTTTTAATGGACGAACCGTTTGGCGCATTAGATAGTCAAACACGTTTGATGATGCAGCAGAATTTGCTGGATATCTGGCGTGAATTTGGCATCACTGTTCTATTTGTCACCCATGATGTTGATGAAGCAGTTTATCTGGCTGATCGTGTTCTGATCATGAGTGCTGGCCCAGGTGAAATTATTGCCGATATTTCAATTGATATAGCAAGGCCGCGCGGCATCGATGTTATGTCCTCGCCGGAATTTTCTCAATTTCGCAACGTTTGTCATGAAAAAATTCGTGCCGAAAGCATTAGAGCTTTCGAGAAGCAAACAAATAAATCAGGTGGTAAATCGACTAACTAGATACGCTTTCATTACGTTAGTTGGACGTTGGTTCTAATGGTACGCGCAAGAGTTTGAAACCGTAACCTACTGATTCAATCTTAGCTGCTCTACTTATAAACTACTTAGGTATTTAGGGCTTGTAATTTATGGGATGAAATGTGTTGGTGGTTGTTTATCTATCGATACTTTTACAGCAGGTAGCGCTTGTCGATTAAGGACAAACATTGACTCAACACCAGTTATCAAAAGTATTCGACGAGACAGAAGTAAATCTATCTACAGGTATATAGAATGTTCTTTCCGCGTGCCCAGTTTGAAAACTAGCATAGTGCTAGCATAAACAGATCAAGCATGAATAAAATCAATTGCTTAGTTTGTAAAGACGCCGCATCATAATCCGCGTGTCCGGGGTTCAAGTCCCTGTCCCGCTACCATTAAAATCAA
>CAXBCW010000138.1:0-3987 GCA_963974325.1 uncultured Rhizobiaceae bacterium | reverse complement strand
AATCCCTGCTTTTAATAGGTCCTGACCCTAGGTCAGCCTGATCAACGCACTTTTAGCACCAGCCCACCACGGCAACTTTTTTGCATGGTAAATTCATAGCGGGTTGGTGATGCGGCGATGAGGTCTGCCAATTGACTATCGGGCTTTATCTCGCCGCCCATCCCTATGAGTAATTCTGATATCACACGGTTTGAGCCAATACGTTTGCAATCAATAAACACTTTATCTGATGCGCCCTTGCCGAATGATCGGTCAAAGGCTGCATAAATCATATTATCGCTGATGATTTTGCCCAAGTTCTGCACAAATAATTGACCCACATAAGATGCATTGAGTTGATCGAGCACATTGATGCTGTCGGTAAAATACTCCCCCGGGTCAGACCCTTGGCCGCTACCCTTGTTATATTTTTCATAGCAAGTGCCATGTTTGGTCCATTCGTGACGGTCTAAAAACCCTGATTGGGACCCCGGCATTTTGGTTTTTAGCTCATTGCGCAATGTCCGTGATAAATCGAGAGATGACACTGCGCGCTGTTTTTGATTACACATTAGCGGTTTGTCTTGATTGCAATAACAAGGATAGAGTGCTGTATCATCTAAATCATTAGGCCAAAGACCGTGCAGCGAGAATTGTTTGGCATAGATTTTGTCTGAACTTAGGCTTTTGCACTCTTTTGCTCGTGATCCGGCTGATGTTTGGCAAAATGCTGGCAACCAACTTGCGGCCAATAAGTTTTCAATATCGCTGACGGGGGCAATTTGTTTTGGTATCTGAGTTTTTGCGACCGACTGTTCAGTCTTTTTGAGCGGGTTTGCTTTCAGCTCAATGGGATAGGTCGCAATTTTTGCTTCAATATCTGCCTGTAGCGCTTCATCTTCCAGCGCAATTTGGCCGCATTCCACCCCCACCCAGCGATTCTCGCTCACTGGTACATTTGGTATAATTACCAAAAAATGACTAGGATTATCACTATTCATTGCAGTGATTTCGTAAAGCTCACCAATATCCAACTGGATATCACCTGAATTATCAGACCTCAACTTCTTATTGGCTGGACATGTTTGTGTCGCTTCAAACAGGCCCTCGACCTTTTCATTGGCAAAAACGTTGGACGCTGTAAACAGACTGATAAACATGATCAAAATGAGTTGAGACTTCAAAGCGGGAACTCCAATTTATAACTATATGAGCAGAATATAATGAAAGTCGGCTGGGATCAAAACGGTTTATTTATAACATTTAACTGGATCACACACGCGAACTCACATTTTTGTGCAAATCTGTTAATTCAAATCCAACTTCAAACAGTCTACGTATGGTTAGCGAAATTACATATCCATTATCCGGATAAATTGTGAGGATCAATTATGAGCACGACATCAAACAAAATGAAAACCTTTTTGAATGCGGCAATCTTTTCTGCTGTGGGTTTAACCGGCCTAGCCGTTACTGGCTTGACGCTATCCAGCGCGACAATGCCAAGCCAATCTATTGCAGCTGAAACAAAATCTGCATATTTCGCAGGCGGTTGTTTTTGGTGTATCGAAAAAGACTTTGAGAATGTTGAAGGCGTAAGCGAAGTTGAATCTGGTTATCAAGGTGGCGATTTGCAAAACCCGACATACCGCAACCACGGCCAACACATTGAAGGTGTTCGCGTTGACTATGATCCTGCCAAAATCGACTATGCAACATTGCTCCACATCTATTTCCGCTCGATTGATCCAACAGATGCAGGCGGTCAGTTCTGTGATCGTGGCAATGCCTATACAACTGCAATTTTTGCCAATGATGACATGGAAGCAAAAATAGCTAAAGCTGCTATTGCTGAAGCTGGCGAAGCATTGGGCAAGCCAATAGCAACAAAACTTCGCGGCAATGACAAGTTTTGGAAAGCTGAAGGTTATCATCAAGATTACTATAAAAAGAACCCAGTGCGTTACAAATATTATCGCTTTAGCTGTGGTCGCAACCAGACTGTTAAAAAGCTTTGGGGTGAACAGGCCTATACGGGCGTGAACTTGAAATAGCGATTTGAGATCGAGAAGCATGTCTTTAAACGCATAGACACCTGAAATTTAACCTGCTCTCCTCCCAAAACCGCCTTCATCTACGCCTCCCATAGATGAGACATAAGTTTTGAACACTCTTGCAAACCAAAGACATGTTTCTCAAAACCATAACCAAGGCATTCTCCCCTGATGCTGTTAAATGGTGACTTTCCCGACTTTATGGGGTTCCTCCAGTCACCCAATAAAAAAATCGATGCAGCCCTGAATCAACATCAGATGGTGCATCGGTTTTTTTTGCGTCTTATTATAGGGTTTATTGTTCGGCTTCGGTTTTAAAACCTTGGTTCATTTCGTCCAAAATAGATGAGACCCCCTGATCCAAAAAGCCTTTCATCAAAGGCAACATCATGCCATTGAAGTATTCTGAATGAACCAGTCTTACACCGCCATCCACCTCTGTCAGTTCAAACTGCTTGTCATTGGTAAAGATGATACCAATTCCCATGACAGCACGCCATCTGTAGGCGACTTGATCCTCAAACTTGATGATGATGGGCGCATAGGTTGGACCACCTTCACCCACCACATCGCTGCGCATGGTGATTGAAAGTTCTGAACCTTCTGCCAGAGCGCCAACAAAGGTTAAAGATGATGCATTGATTGCAGAGCTTTTATCTGCCCAACCTTCAATATCTGTGATTGCAGCCCAAACTTTGTCTTTAGGCGCATTTATCATAATTTCTGAGCGAATTTCGTGAACGTTTTGAGATTGGGTGAACAAATAGAACACACCAACACCCAGAATAAATGCAACAGTTAGAAGAATATTCTTAATCATAATCGTGTCCTTTAGACCTGTAATTCTGATAAAATATCGTCGATGATTTTGTAACCAGAACCCCAACCATTGCTCATGCCAGCCATCATGCTTGCAAAACATGCAATCTCTTTGTCACTTGCATCCATTGGTATTTGGGTTAGGGTTACATTGGTTGACGCGCCATCATCTGCCTCAACAAAGGTGACTGTTGTGAGCAATAAACGCGGCCAATCAGGCATCATCTGGTTTGCAGCAACGTTCCAATCTTGATCAACAGATGCATGATGCCAGACGATTTTCTCGCCCTTGATCACCTCAACAAATGACATTTTGGATAAATCCGACATTGTGCTGCCGTCTTTACCAGAAAAGCGCATTTCGTTTTTCCAAACGCCGCCCTCTTTGAGATCAAACTCATGAATCACAGTTTCTACGCCCGGACCATACCAGCGCGCCAAAAGGTCTGGATCGCTCCATGCTTTCCACACCAATACTTTGGGTGCATTGAAAACTCTCTCGAGCTTATAGATTGGTAAGTCGCTCATTTTATCTCGCCCTCTTTCGTATCTGTTTTCATCTCTATCAGGAGTTCATCAAGCTGATCAAAACTCGTACCCCAGAACTTTTTAAAATGGTCGAGCCATTCAACAGCTGCGGCCATGTTCTGGGCCTTTAAACGCGCCGGCCTGCGCTGTTTATCCACATCACGCTCCACAAGACCTGCCTTTTCAAGCACTTTAAGATGCTTAGTTATGGCGGGTTGGCTCATCTGAAATGGCTGTGCAATTTCTTGTACCGACGCCTCCCCCTTTGCCAAACGGGATAGGATTGAACGGCGAGTCGGATCAGATAATGCTGAAAATATCGCATCCAAATTAGGTGCATTTCCTGTGACCGTCCGGCTGGGTACTATTTGTTGCATCGACTCCATAACCAAATGGTTATGTAATTAAATTCGTACTGTCAATTTTTGTAGTCACCCACTTTTGAAACTTATTAATGAGGCGGGACGCTCTTTTGAAATTTCACAACTTAAAAGTGTCATAAAAATAACTTATTTTGTTCTTTGCCAGCTCCATACCATATTACGATTAAATGGAGACCTCAGCATAAGATCTATTTTTAGCTAAACCATAAGTCTATCAAGGCGCG
>CAXBCW010000137.1:0-4006 GCA_963974325.1 uncultured Rhizobiaceae bacterium | reverse complement strand
CAATTTGCATCGCCGCTATCATCATATGGTGGATTTAACGAGTCCTGACCCTAGGAATGGCACATTGGAGATTTCAATTTATTCTGCCAGATGTTTACTCGTATCAACCCGATTAATTCGATTAATCCGGTGCCATGCATAAAAAATTCCAGAGGCCATCACAACAAGCAGCACTACGCTGGCAAATCCCCAATTGTCATTTATGCTCTGTTCAATTTGCGCGCCGAATACATATCCAACACCAACAAGAATGAATGTCCATAAGCAGGCAGAGGCCGCATTTAAGGCTGTAAATTTGTACCAAGACAAAGAACCCAGCCCCATTGGCAACGCACCAATGGTTCGTATCCCTTTAGGGTATCTATACAGGAAGACATAGGCCCAACCATATCTCACAACGAGAACCTTTGCCGTGGACATAGCTTTATTCAACCATTGCCATTTGTTCGACCAAGCATCGCCATATCGTCTTGCGACTGCAAATCTCAATTCATCGCCCAAATATCCACCAGCAAATGTCGCAACCACAACGGGGACAAGTTCAAGAATATTGGCCTGTGCCGCATAGCCTGCAAAAAGCGGCAAAGCACCGCTCTTTAAAGCGCAATAGGCAAACAATAGGACATATATCCAAAACCTATAATCACTGACTAAACCCAATAAAACGTCCAAAGACATGATCTCCATTGCAGACAAATCATCAATCAGAACACTTTAAGTAGTCAAAGTTCAAAATATTGATGGGGGTTCAATCAACCCTTTGGTATCTAATACGTTCAAATCAATGAACGTGATCATGTTTATGGTTTTCTGACCATGCATAGTGTCAAATAGATTGAAATAATCAGACAGGTAAATACGCGCTTGTTCTTTTTATAAAAGCTGCAAACCGTAAATTATCGTCATCCCAATTGTATAAAACCCAAGCCCATAAACAAAAATTGGGTTACCGGAAAGTTTTGGAGTTTTGATTTGTGAAACGTTTAGACACGCAAGCCCCAAACCACAGACACAAAGGATGACCAAGAAAACACTGTGGCTAAACAACCCTTGAAACAGGAATAGAAAAACAAGAAAAATGTTATTATTGTCAATCGCTAAGCCTGTATATTTAGCCCCGTCGGCAAGACCAAAAGTGCTAAAATAGCTTAACCGTATAACCCCAGCGACAAGCATAAAGAATGCGATTGGAAGGAGCAGCGGTGAAAACCCACCATAGCTCAAGACTAACATTGCAGGGGCGACACCATAGCTGACAATATCAATAAGCAAATCGAGTTGACCGCCAAATATACGGTCAGCACCAGTTCGTCCCTTCATTCTTCGTGCAATCAAACCATCTGCCCAATCAAAGGCAACAGCCCATATCATGCCGATCATAGCCGCTGTGTAAACTTCCAAGACAATGAAGTAGATGGCAAGCAAGGTACAGCCCAGTCCTGCAAGTGAACACAGATTGGGAAGATCTTTGATGTAGGATAGAATGGGTTTGGATTGCAGTTCATCAGCGGTAGAGTTTTCGGTTGTCATTACATGCTTCCTAAAGTAAACATAGCTGAACAACCCGCATAAATCGCGGCTAAGCTCCCTACATTGCTAATTTATATTATGTGAGATCACGGTTTTTTTAAAAAACGAACCGCAGATGCATTCTTTCTTACAAGCTCATGACAATTCAAATTTTACCTTTGGTAAAATTAATTCATCTTCGCGTGGTCAAAAACAATATGACTGCGATAGCACCGCCAATGAACATACGATAGGAAAAAATTTAAAATGATTGTCTATACAGTCGGAACCTTTGATTTATTGCACGTTGGCCATCTCGCACTGCTCAACCATTGCAAAACACTCGGTAATACTGTTGCCGTCGGGGTTGCCTCAGACGAAGTTGTCAATCTCTACAAACCCAATATTCCTGCTATCCCATTGAACCAGCGAATTGAAATGCTGCAAGCGCTCGGCTGTGTTGACATTGTACGCCCCTACAACGAACTTGAATATGTTTCAGGCTGCAAAGCGGTCAATGCAGATATATTTGTTATCGGTGAGGATTGGGGACGTAATCCGCATAATCTTGATGTGGAATCCTACTTAAAATCAGCAGGCAAACAAATTGTCCAAGTAAGCTATAATGCCAGAACCTCATCGAGCGAAATTAAACAAACCATTATCGCCCAATTTAAATCAAAAGTGCTAGCGTCAAGCCTGAACTAGTACTTAGAGTTTAGCTTAGTCTCATCTATATGGGGCATATCCGCGTTCGATCTTCAATAACACTACAAACAGAGCAACACTGCGAACAGAGCGTTATAAAAGCAAAAAGCCCAACTTAATGATGGGCTTTTCAGTGTTATAGATTCTAAAATATCTCAACCCGGGCGATGAGCAAATTGACTAACTTGCTAATCGTTCTCTGTAACCATTTGATTGATTGCTCTAGCTGTATTTTTTATCAACAGTTCGGAACAAGTTCAACATTGAGGTCAAGGACTCTACTTCTTGGTTGAGCGCTTGGCTCGATGCATTGGTTTCTTCAATCATTGCAGCACTTCGCTGAGTGCCCTGATCAATCTGATTGATCGCAGTATTGATTTCATTCAACCCAGCAGCTTGCTCATTTGATGCATCCGCAATCGCACTGACATGCGAAGCAACTTCCGTGACAGATTGCAGAATTGTATCCAACGCACCACCTGTTTGATTGACCAAATCAACACCATTTTTAATATGATTACCAGAATTGGTGATAAGTTCTTTGATCTCACGGGCAGCCGTTGCAGAACGCTGAGCAAGTTCGCAAACTTCCTGAGCAACAACCGCAAAGCCTTTACCGGCTTCGCCAGCACGCGCCGCTTCAACACCCGCATTCAAGGCAAGAAGGTTCGTCTGGAAAGCAATCTCGTCAATAACTCTAATAATGCTTTTAATCTGATCAGATGAAGATTTAATCTCATCCATGGCAGTCACTGCTTTTTGCATAATTTCAGATGATTCCGTAGCTGAATTACGGGTATGACTTACCAGATTGCCAACTTCACTTGCCCGTTCCGCTGTCGTCTTAACAGTCGCGGAAATTTCATTCACGGCAGCGGCTGTTTCTTCAACAGATGCAGCTTGCTGTTCTGCGCGTCTTGACTGTTCATCAGATGCATTGCCAATCGCAACCGACCCGTCTTTGATGCGAACAGAACTATGCGCAACCTGAACAAAAGCTTCCTCAAGATGTTCGATAGCTATGTTAAAGTTTGTCTTCAGCTCTGCATATTCATCGGTAAAATTTTCTTCAATTCGGAAAGATAGATCTTTACTAGCGATCTTCTTTAAAGCGCCTGCAAATATTTCAATGACAGTGTTTCGTTCTTTGGCAACACCCTCGTCTCGCTCACCTTGAGTTTGACGCTGTGTTTCAATTTGTAATTGTTGCGCGTTTTGTGCTGCAACAAGCTCTTCATTTTTAATCGCATTATCTCTAAAGATCTGAACAGCAACTGCCATCGAGCCAATTTCATCGCCTCGCCCTGAATGAGGAATATTTGTATTATTACCACCCTTAGCCAGTTTCGTCATTGCCCCGGTCATCTCGACAACGGCGACACCAATATTATTGCTAAGCCAAAGTCCAAACGCAGCGGCAAGAACAAGTACCAGCAAAGAACCACCAATCAAGATCATTGTTGCTGATGCCATTGTTGCATTTTTTATTTCACTACGCTCAACCAGTAAAAGTCTCTCAGCCGTTTCAAATTCAGAATGAGACGTGCGGATCGCATCCATCATTGATTTGCCAATACCTGATGCTTCAATGGCTCTGGCTTCATCCAATGTCTCAAGAGACGAACCCAATTTAAGCTCCGGACCAACAACTTTTTCAAGCCAATCATCCGATCCCTTTTTAATCTTTTTCAGCCGTGCTTGTTGGCTGGGATTATCAGAGGTAAGCGATAAAAGCTTAGGGTCAGGACCTATTAAAAGCAGGGATTCCCAAGATGCCTAATTTATGATT
>CAXBCW010000136.1:0-4252 GCA_963974325.1 uncultured Rhizobiaceae bacterium | reverse complement strand
TCAGTTCAGCCGTGAGTATTCGCGTAAATTTGGCGTATCACCACGCAACGATCTCGCTGATATGCAGAGACTGGACAGTCTATCCGGCATTCTGACATAAGGGTCAGTTGCGCGCATAAATGACGCTCGGCTCAATCGTGAATTATTCTCAGCGGATAATGCACAGTGGGTTCCCAGATGTATTTTACACCAATGATTTGCAGGAATTTTTATTGTTGGATTATTCTGTCTGCAGCAAGCTGAAAGTCTTTTACTAATTTGGCGTTAGGAATGTCATTCCCTAATGCTCGCTTCGTTGCCCCAGCCAATTCATACCCGTAGCTAACCCAACGCTGAACCAACCGCTTTTTAAGTACTTCTAAGTCTGTATCAATGAATATTGTATAGTCAAATAATTGCTTTAGTGATTTCCAAGGATGTTGATCGAGCAATAGATAATTGCCCTCAACAACGATGAACTCGTCAGATCGTTCAATAACTCCAGAACCGGCGATCGCCAAATCGCGAGAACGATCAAATGTTGGATAGTATATTGGTGCCGATCTATCGTGAATTCTGTTCATCAATGCCATAAATCCAAAAATGTCAAAGGTTTGGGGTGCACCTTTGACATCAATTTGGACTTGTTTTTCTAGTATTGAATTATCCAAATGGAATCCATCCATCGGTAGTAAACTAGCCATCTGTCCATTGCCCTGAAGTTGGGCGACTAAATCAGCAGCTAGAGTTGATTTACCAGAAGCAGGTGCTCCAGCGATAGCAATGACAGTTCGCTGTTTGCTTTTCTGCATTCCAACAAGCTCAGAAGCCAGCGCTTCAATGAGCTCGAATGGGTTGATTATATTTGAATTATTCATAACAACTTGAATCTAATTTATCCGTCGAAACCATCAGCGAAAGAAGATAAAGCACTATCCACGCCGTGATCCTTTAAGTGAGAAACCCATCGGCCAAATGCATCAACGAAACGCGTGTTGTCGCCGAGCTCTCCGTAAACTTGACGCATTTCCAACCACAATACCGGATCCTTTAAAGCCAGATGAGCATTCGCATGCAACTCATCCCAGTTCGGATCGTTAGCCTCAATGGTAGAGCCATCTTCTTTAACGGCACCACAATAGCGCATCCACAATGCACTTGTCAGCGCTAATCCATCTATTGGCAAATCTTGAGTGAGGGCATCACGAATGGATGGTACAACAAAGCCAGGCTGCCGACTTGATCCGTCATAAGCAACACGTCTTGTAGTGTCTATAATTTCAGAGTTGGAAAACCGTTGGTCGATCAGGTCAAGATACTCAGAAGATGTCATGCTTTGCACTGGCTTCACATTTGGCGCAATTTCTTCAATAACGGTTTTACGCAGCAACGACCTGATGCCTTTGTTTTTCATCGCACTCGAGATAGTCTCAAGACCGAGCAAGGCACCAGCAACAGCAATGATCTGATGCCCACCGTTGAGAATTCTCAACTTCATAGCTTCAAACTGGTGGACTTGGTTGGAGAATGTCACACCGACCTTTTCCCAGCTTGGTCTTCCAGCGCAAAAATCGTCTTCGATGACCCATTGTCTGTAGTTCTCATGAGTGACTGGGACGTTATCGCTTATACCAAAATTCCGCGTAAGCTGTAATTCCTTTGGGCCAGTTACCGGTACGATACAATCGACCATCGTATTGGGAAAACTACAATTCTCGTCAATCCACTGAGCCAGATCTGGATCAGAAAGGCCTGCAAGCGACAATATGGTTTGTTTTAAAATATTTCCATTATTTTGAATGTTGCCACAACTCAACCCTGTAAATGGTCCGAATCCGTTATCACGTCTAATTCGAAGAGCTGCAATCATTGCACCAAACGTTGTTCGTGGCGTGTCCGCATTCATAGCATCATAGATTATATCAGGATTTGTTTCATTAAACTTTCCGCTGGCCGGATCGATATAATAGCCACCCTCTGTAATCGTTAATGATACAATACGGATATCTGGCTTTGCCAAACGCTCTATGAGAGAATGATTGTTTTCTTCCACCTGAATATAGTCAATCATTGAACCAACGACTTCGGCCGACTTACCTGTGGGGTCCAACTCGATAAGGGTAGCCAAACAATTTTGCTCCATCAACTTATCACGCTGAATGCTATCATTTGGCCTGACCCCCGCACCAATAATTGCCCAGTCGTGGCACACGCCTTCTTGCATAAGTCGGTGCAAGTACCAAGCTTGATGCGCGCGGTGAAAATTACCGACACCAATATGCACGATGCCTGCAGTCAATTTCGACCGATCATAACACGGAACCAGTACATTTTGCGGTAAATTTGACAGTGTCGCATCTGAAAGCGGAATCACTTCATCCATTGGCCATTTTCCACATTATAAACTTGGGTAATAACGACGCCCACTTACCTACTTGCCTCATATTGCTAAACCCTCTTGATCAAATTTATGGATCTTTTCGGGATCTGGTGTGAGATGGATCATATCTCCGTATTTGTGGTTAACTTCTCCGCTTGCACGGACGGTTATGCTTTCGGTAAAACCGTCAACGTGAACATGAAAAAAGTATCTGAGCCAAGATGTTCAGCAACACCCTCGTGACGCATGCTAATATAGGAAGAAATGTATTCGTAAATCTCGGCCGCCTGACTGTGACTTCAGGGTTTAACAATATTGAGTGAATTGAGTTGCAAATCGTTAAGCTGGGTTGTTGAACCATCCGGCCAATAGATGGTGGCAGATATCAGGCCTTCAACTGGATCAATTATACCAATTGTATGGGTTGTGGTCATATCTGAGCCCAATCCCTGGCCAACAATATTGGTAAGCACGGGTAAGGGCATCGTCAACTTGCGGGATGTGAGATCAAATTGTATCAGCGTTCATGACCAAACCTAAACATTCTGGAGCCTTCAAAGACCACCGTTTCCCACCTGAAATTATTGCGTATGCCGTTTGGGCCTACTACCGGTTTCCGTTGAGTTTGCGCGATGTTGAAGATCTACTCGCAGAGCGGGGCATCATTGTAAGCTATGAAACAATTCGAAAATGGGTGTCCAAATTTGGTAGACAATATGCAAATGCCATTCGTAGAGATCGCCCAACACCATCCGACAAATGGCATCTGGATGAGGTTGTTCTTCCGATTCGAGGTAAAAAATACTGGCTATGGCGAGCTATCGATAGCAACGGTGATGTGCTGGACATCCTTGTTCAATCGCGGCGCAACAAGCGGGCTGCTGACAAGTTCTTCCGCAAGTTATTTAAACAATTTGGCATGCCGCGTGTCGTGGTCACAGACAAACTCGGAAGTTATGGTGCTGCTTTAAAGGGTCTAGCGCCCAACATTGATCATCGAAGCCATAAGGGTCTCAACAATCGATCTGCAGTCGTCCCATAGACCAACCCTGAAAACGGGAGAAGATAATGAGACGTTTCAAATCTCCAGGTCAGGCGCAACGTTTCCTCGCTGACCATGCCCAAGTTCAAACCGTTTTTCGTCCCCACCGCCACAATCTTTCAGCTCAATCATATCGTCACGCCAGAACCGATGCTCACGGTGTGTGGCATGATATCACCAGTGAATTGAAAGCAGCTTAGCTCTGACAATACTACTCCTACATTAACTGTGCCCAATAAGTTGACGATGCCGTTCACTTACCAGAAGACGCGCCTTGGAAGCTTAACTTTCTAAATGAGCTGCGCGTCTTCCCTAATGCACGCAACGACGATCAAGTAGACAGTCTTTCCATGTTCCTCAACCATATGCGCCGACAAAGAGACGGAAGGCTCTTCTACGACAGTGCAGGTAGGAAGAAAACCAACCGCAGACCAGGCAGCAGGTCATTTAGGTTGTGACGGACGGAGTATCCGATTCATTTTGGATATATTAGGCTTGAGTTGAAATGCAGCAAGTCTAGCTTGAGCGTTAGGTCTTGCCAGAAGACATTCTAATCTATCACAAACTTCCCAACAAGATCTTATTCTACGCTGCACAGATTTCACGCCACTCAGTCAGAGCAGCAGCACGTTTTTGTTTGTAAACCTGTCTGGTTTCATATGTCTTTCGTGATTGAAATGATTGTAAATTAATCCATGAATAGTACGGATAAGTCTTACGCTTAATGATCAACATATTTCCATATGACGGGGGTAACGTTAACGATGCTACCGTCAATAATGACCATCACATCCCGGTCCTGAATATTAACCTGCATCTTCATCGAGCGACTGGCCTGTTTTCCCAACTCG
>CAXBCW010000135.1:0-4267 GCA_963974325.1 uncultured Rhizobiaceae bacterium | reverse complement strand
CCATGGTTGGCACGCAAGAGCCTGAAATGAATCTCACGCCGGATGAGTGGCGCCATGACCTTTGCTTCCAACGGCCGGCCAGTTAGGCCGAATAATCTCCCCATAGCTTGGATGAGATCTTTGTCGGTTCGTCCTGCATCCAGTGAGAGAGCCTTTGCCACAACGAGTTCAGCCTCTCCCAACTCCTCGTAAAGGCTATGAATAATGCTCATATTAACGCTCAATATTAGAGCTGTGTATGGTTTATCGGCACTTGCCTTCAATATGCGGGATACAATGGGCAAGTGATGACTGACGATCAAAGACTCACCTGCACCGAAATTGACACAGCGATCACCCAACCATGTTTCTTTCCTCCCCTGAAGGATTAGGCAAACCACAGGCTCATAAATTGTTGCTTCTAATGTTGTTGGGTTCTGACTGCAAATTGCGAACAACCCGTCGATGTCGCTGGGATATGCAGCAGCATTATACTCTTGGTTATTAACGTAGGTTTTTATAGCTGTAATCAGCTCACTATTTGGCATGTTTTGCCTCCACTTATTGGTATTAGCAATAGCAGAAGATTGAGCTTGGAATATAGAAAATCTCTTCATTCGGAGAAATAGGCATGTCTTTCGGAGGATGAGGCAGGTGCCGAAGACTGCCATCTGTTATCTTAGCAAGCAGCAAATACAGGTGCAGCAGGGTGCTTGATTGCTACATTAAACGGTTCACAAAAGGATATGAAATGACCCAAACCATTCTCATCACCGGAGCATCCTCGGGTATCGGTAAGACCACAGCAAAACTCTTCCATGCCAACGGCTGGAATGTGATTGCAACAATGCGTTCGCCCGAAAAAGAAGAAGAGTTAGGCGGTTTGGATAATGTATTGGTGACGAGGCTTGACGTAAATGATCACGCTTCCATCGATGCTGCCGTTACCGAAGGGATCAACCGATTTGGTCAGATCGATGTTCTTTTGAATAATGCAGGCTACGGTGCGTACGGACCCTTGGAGTCTTTCCCGATGGATCGGATTGAGCGTCAGTTTAACACCAATGTCATTGGTCTTCTAGCAACCACCAAGACGCTATTGCCACACTTTCGGGAATATAAATCAGGAACTATCGTCAACATATCCTCGATAGGAGGACAAATGACATTCCCACTTGGGACCCTCTATCATGGCACTAAGTTCGCCGTAGAGGGTTTGTCAGAAGCGCTGCACTATGAACTGGAACCCTTCGGTGTGAAGGTGAAGATTGTCCAGCTGGGCATGATCAAAACCAACTTTGGCGGCAGTTCATTTGACTTTGTGCTGGATGAGTCGATGACTGAATACCTTCCTACAGTTGCTGGAATGCAAAAGGCAATGGGTTCCTTTGCAGCCAACCCGTCCGAACCGCAGGTTGTCGCAGATGTAATTTGGCAAGCGGTTACAGATGGTACGTCCACTCTGCGTTATCGCGCCGGAGCAGATGCCGTAGCTTTACTCAATGAACGCAAGTCGCAAGATGACGAGACCTTTATCGGTAATATGAAAAAGCAGATGGCGTAGTGAATCATCAACTCATGGGAGAAACAACTATGTACAATGAAGCCCTAAAACGAGGTGGCCTTGCTGTTGTAACGGGTGCCGCCAGCGGTGTTGGCCTAGCCGCCGCTCTGCGTTTTGCTCAAGCTGGTCTTGGTGTCGTGCTCGCGGATCTGGCGAGCGAAGCTTTAGAAAATGCAGCAGCACAGGTGCGCCATGCTGCTGGCGATGGTGTTACCGTTCTCGCCGTGCCAACCGATGTAAGTGATGCAGATGCCGTTGGCGCTCTTGCTGACAAAGCATTTGCCGCAGGTGAAGTTGCTGTGCTGATGAACAACGCTGGGATTGGCATGCGAACCGGCAGTTGGGAAAACATGGAAAATTGGCGGAAGCTTATCGAAGTCAATCTTTTTGGAGTAATGAATGGTATCCACGCCTTTATACCGCGCATGATTGAAGCAGATCGTCCGGCCGTGGTGGTGAACACCGGCTCCAAACAAGGAATTACGACGCCGCCTGGAAATCCGGCTTATAACGTCAGCAAAGCAGGCGTGAAGGTAATGACCGAAATGCTGGCCCATGATTTACGGGAAGCAGGCGCGCTACTTTCAACGCATCTGTTTGTCCCGGGTTTCACCTATACTGGCATGATCCAACGGTTCATGCCGAATAAGCCGGACGCTGCATGGACGAGCGAAGAAGCCATTGATTATTTCATTGCACGTTTGGCAGCAGGTGATTTCTACATTCTGTGCCCAGACAACGATGTTTCGACAAAGCGTGATCTCAAACGGGTTGAATGGGCATTGGGAGATATCCTTGAGAACCGGCCAGCCCTGTCGCGCTGGCATTCTGATTATGCAGAAGCCTTTGCAGCGTTTGAGAAGGATTGATCAGAATTTGGAAACCTAATCCACGTTTGACGATGTAAAACATGTAATTGTTTATGTTGGCGCTATCCAAATAATCTAAGGAAGGCTTTGTGGTCACCAAGTCAGCATAGTCGACCTTGGTGCATCATGCCGCAAATGGCTACTGTGAGCCCACTTCGACGAATACCGCAAAATGATTGGATGGCTGTTAATCCGTAAGGCCTTCGCAGCTATCCCAATCAATTTTTGGTTGTTGCCCGATAATGTTGTGCGGATTGTGATCGCCATCATTGACATAGTAGCCATAACGAATTTCGTCAAAATCGACTGTTTGTCGAATACCTGGCATCTGAAAAATACGGCGAACAAAGCGCCACAAACCCGGATAATCCACTATTCTCTTTCGAGTGCAGCGGAAGTGCGTTGCATAGACCGTATCAAACCGTACAAGGGTTGCGAATAGTCTGATGTCGGCTTGCGTAAGCTTACTTCCGAAAAGGAATGTCTGGCGATTTAGACGCTCCTCCAGTCCGTCTAACGTGTGAAAAACTACATCGACGGCCTGATCATATTCATCTTGTCGTTGCGACTTGCTCGCACGGTAGACCGCGTTGGACAGGTTGTCGAATATCTGCTGCGTCAAGTCATCTACATCGTCATGCAAGCCTTCCGGACGAAGGTCGATCAATGTACTGATCGTATCGAATACCTTTATGATGTCGGCTGAAGAGTTGGATAGAATTTTGCCACGTTTCGCATCCCACAAGAGCGGAATGGTTGAACGTCCAGTATAATCAGAAATCGTTGAGGTATAGAATTTATGCACATGTTGAAACTCAGAACGATTTGGAATTGGCCCGCCGGGCAACAGACCATACCCCTGTTGTCGCGGCCCCCCAGCCCACTGAATACTTACATTTTTGGCCAACCCAGAAAGAACCAAGGTAATCACAGCGCCATGAGACCATGGACAGCTTGCTGATGCGACTAGGAAGAAGCGGTCACGTTCTTTGGTTATCAGTTTTAGAGTCTGGGCATTAAGCGATGTCGGAAGTGCGCTTTGCTCTCGACGGTATGCGGCTGATACCATCGAACGATCTGCCCCATCTTCCCACTTTCCATTTATCAATATACCCATGTTTGCACCTATTCTCCGTTTTCGCCTAGCAAGTTATCATTTTAGTAGTGTGACTGAAAGCAGACGTCAGCTCTGCTGCAGCAAAAACTCACTTTGTCCGCTCCCCGGTCATTCGATAGGACGTTGCAAAAAGGATCCTTTTTGCAATAATAAATGAAAGACTGCTTTGTCGGTCACGCAGATACTGATGGTTCAACCTTAAATCCAATGCTTTTGTTAATTAAATAACAAAGTTGAACTGGTTAAGATTATGAATTTATTACGTTATTTCCTATTTTTGTCGCCAAAACAGCTAAGGTTGAATGTAACGTTCAACCTCATTTTACATTTGTGTAAAAAAATTAACAAATAAGATGCCTATTTGCCAAAGTATCAGAAATCTCTCAAATGCTTATTCTCTGGGCTTCACAGTCTATTTGAAGCATATTTGAAAGCAGTTTGAAGGCTTCACAGATTCTTTTCTTTAAATCATCAGTTCGTGCAATTTCTTTAGACCTTATGCAGAACCGCGTGACAAACTTTGATCTTGCTTGTGGTTCACATACCACCGCTTATCACTTTGTAATATAATGCTTTTCCACCAGATCCCGTCTAATCCCACTTAATCCCGTATTTATGC
Source organism: uncultured Rhizobiaceae bacterium (assembly GCA_963974325.1). Classification (GTDB taxonomy): domain Bacteria; phylum Pseudomonadota; class Alphaproteobacteria; order Rhizobiales; family Rhizobiaceae; genus Lentilitoribacter. The sequence goes on along the minus strand of CAXBCW010000135.1, from coordinate 119 downwards.
AGAACCGTGTGTCAGACAACAGCCAGTGAACGTCCGCATTCCCAAGGTTCGATCCAAAGACGGTACCCCAGTGACGTTCCGTTCTGCTCTAGTACCGCCATATGTGCGCAAGACCATGA
>CAXBCW010000134.1:0-4488 GCA_963974325.1 uncultured Rhizobiaceae bacterium | reverse complement strand
ACAAACTCATCTGAAAACAGAAAAATCAGGTCAATTCAGGCGTACGAGTATATTGAATAAAAATGGCGAAAAGCTGCCTGTTCTTTTGAATGCAAAGGTTGTCCAATGGGATAACCAACGCGCATTTACATGGTCCATCCTTGGGGCAACGAATAGAAGCATGCTAGAGGCAGAGCTCATTCGCGGGCGAGAGATTGCAGAAAGCAATGCTGAGAAAATTAAACTGATTAGCGAAGACCTTAAACGTAGCAACGAATCTTTGTCTGCATTTACAAGCATTGTAACCCACGATCTCAAAGCGCCCTTACGTCACATCAGCACCGTCAGCTCAATCATCATTGAAGATAATCAGGTTTCGATCAACGACAAAAATAAAGAACTTTTTGATCTTCTCATCTCAGCCTCAAAGCGCATGCACCAACTTGTTGACGATCTTCATCATTATTCCAAAGCAGGTATTCGCCATGGAGAATTCAAACACCTCAATGTGGATGAATTCTTAAGTGAAATTTGGAATATACTGGCAGCACCTGATGGGTTTTCGTTTAGCTATCTTGGTAATGTTACGAATATTCATACGCTCCACATTCCATTTGCCTTGGTCATACGCAATCTCATCGATAATGCGATTAAGCATCATGATAAAGACGAAGGCCACATCACGATCTCCTGTGTTGAGGAAAATGAATATTACCCCGTGGAAGTCTCCGATGATGGACCTGGCATTGACTCCAAGTTTCATAAAGTTATCTTCGACGAATTGCGGCGTTTGCAATCAATGGATTCAAATTCAGGCTCTGGGTTGGATCTATCGATGGTTCAAAATACATTGCAGAGTTATGGCGGCGGTATCCAATTGACATCATCGATTGGTGAAGGCACTAAATTCAGTGTCTTATGGCCCAATGAAGCGCATTTATCGTCAAAAATTAAAGTCTAATTCAGGCCTGTTTCTGGCCTATTTCTGATTCTGGCATTGGGCTAAGAGCTGTAGAAACGAAAACAGCGCCAAATCGGGAAGATTTGACGCTGTGATCTGAATATAATTTTCGGCTTAAAAGCCGCCTAGGAGGTATCCTAATACCAAAACTACTGAGAAAGCCAAAACGACTTTCGTTGTAATCCCCCAACAGGATTTCTGTGCGGTGTTTTCCATCACAACTCCATTTACAAATAATGCCAAGACGCTACGCTCTCGGTCGACGGAGTTTTAACCGCTTGTTAATCTTATTGCAATGCAAAAAAACCGTATTTTCAACACAATTTTAAATCGATTTACAAACTGCCATGCAGATGCATTAAACTTAATATTATCGCATTAAAACAATGGCTTAAACTAATACCTCCAATAGATATTTTCTATATTCATTGATTTCCATCCCATTCGGAATATGTGCTATGATTACACTGCATGGCTTGATTCACTTATTTTTATGATATCTGCCACAATTTGAAAGTTACTAAATGACAGACCTTGATTATATCGCCACGCTTTACTTTCTGTTTTGTTGGTTCGGATTCTCTCTGGTGTTGAAAATGAATCCATTTTCTAGTCGAAAAAGCCTGAGCGACATTATGAATGAGCATCGCCGAGCTTGGTTTATTACAGCCAGTAAACGTGAATTACGGATGATTGATACGGGCATTGTTGCAGGTCTTCAGTCTGGCGTAGGCTTCTTTGCATCATCAACAATACTTGCCATTGGTGGCTGCATTGCAGCCCTTGGTTCTGCTGATCAAATTACCATGGTTTTTGAAGGTATAGAGATCGCTGAAAACGCTGATATTCTTATCATTGAATTTAAGATTATTGGGCTGATCATTGTGCTTGGATATTCATTTTTTAAATTTGGGTGGAGCTATCGCCTGTTTAACTATTGCGGCATTTTATTGGGCGCCATGCCGATGCGTCATGATAGCGAACATTCGAAAGAAACCCATGCCTATGCGCTACGCGCGGGCGAAATGAATGTATTGGCTGGGCGGCACTTCACCGCTGGCCTACGCGGTATTTTCTTATCTGTTGGCTACTTGGGTTGGTTCGTTAATCCAATGGTGCTGATTTGCACCACAACATTGGTTGTGTTGGTGTTTGTTCGACGACAGTATTTTTCTGCAGCGCGTAAAGCTGTTCTTTAGTTTACTAAATACCGATCTAAATAAAAAAACGGCCCGTTGGAAAATCCAAAACGGGCCGTTTTTGTTTTGTATCTGAGCAAATTTGACTAGTGCAAGATTTGGCTCAAGAATTCTTTTGTGCGTTCATGCTGAGGATTATCAAAGAATGCAGCAGGTTCGTTCTGCTCAACAATTTGACCTGCATCCATAAAGATCACACGATTAGCAACCTGACGTGCAAAGCCCATTTCGTGGGTTACACACAACATTGTCATGCCTTCCTCAGCAAGACCAACCATTGTGTCGAGCACTTCTTTGATCATCTCCGGATCAAGCGCTGATGTTGGCTCATCAAACAACATAATGCGTGGGCTCATGCACAATGAGCGAGCAATGGCCACACGTTGTTGCTGTCCACCAGAAAGCTGTCCAGGATATTTCAAAGCTTGTTCAGGAATTTTAACGCGCTCAAGATAATGCATTGCAATCTCTTCAGCTTCCTTTTTAGGCATTTTACGGACCCAGATTGGGGCCAAAGTACAGTTTTCCAAAATCGTTAGATGCGGGAAAAGATTAAAGTGTTGGAACACCATGCCGACTTCGCGGCGTACTTCATCGATTTTTTTCAAATCATTGGTCAGCTCATTGCCATCCACGATGATTTGACCTTTTTGGTGCTCTTCCAAGCGATTGATGCAACGGATCATAGTTGATTTACCAGAGCCAGAAGGCCCAGCAATCACGATGCGTTCGCCTTGCATCACTTTAAGATTGATATCTTTAAGCACGTGGAAATCGCCATACCATTTATTCATGCCGATGATTTCGACCGCTACGTCTGTATCTGATACCTTCATTGGTTCATTGTCAGCCATTTTTATTCTCTCTTTATTACTACTTTGCCATTTGGCAATCATTCGAAATGACCGGCCCTTAGGGCCAGTAAGCGGTGTGTTATCTATGCGACGTGTTCAGTCGGTTTTCCATATATGTCGAGTAACGCGACATGGAATAACAGAAGATAAAGTAGATGAAGGCCGCAAACGAGTAGCCCGTAATGTTCTGAACTGGTGAGCTCCAAGTCGGATCTGCATAGGACAATTGAATTGTTCCCAAGAAATCAAACAAGCCGATGATCAAAACCAATGTTGTATCTTTGAACAGACCAATAAATGTGTTCACGATACCTGGAATAACCAGCTTGAGTGCTTGTGGCAGAATGATCAACCTCGTCATTTGACCCCAATTGAGACCAAGTGCTTGAGCGCCTTCAAACTGACCTTTCGGCAAAGCTTGCAAACCACCACGCACCACCTCAGCCATATAAGCTGCTGAGAAAAGTGCCACACCGATGAGCGCACGCAACAATTTGTCGAACTCAACACCATCTGGCAAGAAGAGCGGCAACATAACTGATGACATGAACAACACTGTGATCAATGGAACACCGCGCCAGAACTCAATGAAAATCACAGAGAACAAACGAACCAAAACCATGTTGGACCGACGACCCAAGGCGAGTAAAATGCCCAATGGAAGCGCAGCTGCGATACCTGTTACAGCAATCACCAAGGTCACGAGCAAACCGCCCCAAGATGGAGAATCAACATGTTCTAGACCAAAGTTAATTCCCATAACCAAGAACATAATTGCTAACACACCCATGACACTCACAACCGCCATAATGGCAGGCTTTGGATCTTTTTCTGATCCTCTCGCCATCAATGTGGCGATCCCTGCAAATATTGCTGTAAGTATTATGAAATCGATAGCAAATTTGAATGAACTTGGCGCCATGATTGAATCAGGAAGCAAGAAACCGTTAAAATCGATATGACCACCAGTTAAAAGCACGATTGCAATAATTGGGAAGATCAAAACAGTGAAAACGATGTTTGCCAATTTAAATGGCGCACTTGGCATCAATAATGGAATAAGTGATCCGAAGAATAATATGCCAGTTAAATTCACCCGCCATAGTTCTTCTGATGGATACCGTCCATATATAAACTGCCCCATATATGCACCAACATATGCCCAACAACCGCCGAACCAACCGTTAGGTTGAATGCCGCCATTTTGTTGAACACTTGCACATACATTGCGATCACTGCCTACCCAAACACCATCGATAAAGACAAACTTTACCAGTGGAGGAAGAATTGAATACAGGATATAAATCCCGATCAATGTCATGACCGTGTTTCCGATTGTGGAAAACAGGTTATTCATAATCCAAGCAAGAGGACCTTTGTTTGTCGACGGTGCTGGGAGTTCTTCAAGCATGTCTTTTCTGACAAAAGCTACATTTTCTTTACTCATTTTATCTCTCCACTTCCGACTTATCGCTCGATCAATGCAACACGCGCA
>CAXBCW010000133.1:0-4649 GCA_963974325.1 uncultured Rhizobiaceae bacterium | reverse complement strand
GCTGTTGCCGATATCCGCAAAGAACCTGGTAAATACCAAGCCGCAGTTGTTGGTTCGCACTAAGTGATTTTAAATCGCTAGTGCGGTCAGAGAAATTGAATTTATTCGCAGATTTTTAAAGGCCAATTAAATTATGGAACTCTTTTTTCTTCTTTTGCTCGTTGTCTTGATGGCATTTGCGCTCGGATCTGGGTATCCGGTTGCGTTTGCTTTGCCGGGCTCATCCATTATCACAATTTTATTGGCTGCCGGACTTGGTTATTTGTTCTTCGGCGAAACCGATGTTTTCTTCTCTCAAGGCGGGCCGTCTCAATGGCTAAGTGCTGGGGTTACAAACTTGCGCGGGGTCTATTGGGAACCCGAACGGGACACCTTAATAGCCATTCCATTGTTTATTTTCATGGGCATTATGCTCCAACGCTCTAAAATCGCAGAAGATTTGCTGATCACTATGGCGCGTTTGTTTGGCCCCGTACCAGGCGGTCTTGGCATCTCAGTGGTCTTTGTGGGTGCGCTTTTGGCAGCGACCACAGGTATTGTGGGTGCAACAGTTGTTGCGATGGGCTTGATCTCTTTGCCAGCCATGTTGCGGAATAAATATTCGCAAAGTCTGGCCACAGGTACAATTGCAGCCTCTGGTACTTTGGGGCAGATTATTCCACCATCCATTGTTCTTATTATTCTTGCCGACCAACTTTCCAGTGCTGCCGATCAGGCAGGCACTGCACGTAAAGCGTTGTTTAAAGATTCAACTGGCGAACTATCCATGCCATCGATCTTTGATGTTGGTTCCACCAGCGCCGGCGAAATGTTCTTGGGTGCCTTCATCCCAGGCATGGTGCTTGTTGTGCTCTATATGCTTTACATTTTGGTCTATGCATTTTTGAACCCAAAAGCTGCCCCACCTGTTGCTTCTGAAGGCAAAATCGATCGTGCATTCATGATCAAAGTGGTTGTTACATTGGTTCCACCTTTATTGTTGATCTTCCTTGTACTTGGATCGATCATTGGTGGTATCGCAACGGTAAACCAGGCTGGTGCAATCGGCGCAGGTGGCGCCATGATTATGGCCGGTTATCGCCTCAAAGAAGGCTCGAAAAATACCTATTATCCAGCGATCTTGGCGATTGTTTCATTGGTAATTATCACGATCACACTTTCGATCTTTAATACAAATGTCAAAAGCATCAACACGACAGGCGATGTCATCGGCATTACTTTGGCCACTATCGGAGCTTCGGGATTGATTGTTGCTCTGGTTTGGAGTGGCTGGCGTGCCATGAAAATCGACAACACACTGCATGGTGTGATGATCGAAACGGCTAAAACTACATCGCTTGTGTTCATCATCCTGCTGGGGGCTGCTATTTTAACAGCTGCTTTCCGCGCATTTGGTGGTGAGCATTTGGTCAAAGAATTCCTAGAAGGTCTTCCGGGTGGTTTTTGGACAAAGTTCATCATTGTGATGTTCGTGATCTTCATCTTAGGGTTCTTCTTGGACTTTATTGAGATCGCAGTTGTTGTTGTGCCAATTGTTGCGCCAATCCTCTTGTCAGATCCTGAAGCCAATATCACAGCTGTTTGGCTTGGTGTTATGATCGGTCTTAATATCCAGACCTCCTTCTTAACCCCGCCATTTGGATTTGCGCTGTTCTACTTAAGGGGCGTGGCCCCCGCGATTGTCAAAACCATCAATATGTATAAGGGCGTTATTCCGTTTATTGCGCTGCAGATTTCTGCGCTTGCAATTGTTGGTTTCTTCCCGCAATTGGTCAATTACCTGCCGAACCGTGTGTCTCTTTTATCTGAGAATGCACCGCCGCCGCGTAATCCAAAACTGTCCTATTGTGTCGATAAATATTTGGTGAATGATTTTGCTGAAAACAAAACAGCGCTGCTTGCTGGTATTGGTTTGGCCCGTGATGTTGATATTTCGATGTTGCCAAGAAAACTAGGCGGCAATCTGTCGAAGAGTTTTGACAGTGCTGAACAGAGTTTTGTTCTGTTAGACACAGCTGAAGCTGCAACACAAACAGTGACTGATGCTTCCCCTGCATATCGTCCAATCCATGATGAAGTCCGTGCGATTGAGCGAAAAATCAGACGCCATGAAACCCATCGTGCTGAGATTGACCTCATTCGTAGTCGTCTTGATGATGGCGAAGAACGTCGTGCTGCGGAAATTCGTGCGGAAATCGACCAAATCGATAAAGACGTTCTGGAGCTTCGTGCTGAAATTCCACAAGGTTGGGGTGGTGTCTTTGATAAGTTTGCTGAATTACGCAAAGCAGAAACAAATGCCCGTCGTGATTTTTACCAAGCATCACAAAAGGCCTACGAGCCTCTAGCTGAAGTTATTGCTATCTTGCAATCAACAGATGCCTTCAACGCGCTCAAAGCTGAGCTTTATGATGTGCCTGCACAGATTGAAGCAAATGAGCCAATAGATATGGTGGATCCATTGGCCGCGCTGTCTAAGAAGTTTGAAAGTGTTTCAGGGGCTGATGTCATAAAGTCAGCGATTTCAAAAGCCCGTCGTGCGGTTAAATCTAAAAAACCGAGCAAAGAAAAAGCGCTTAACGAAATTGCAAAAGCGATCAAGGCATATGACAAGCAAATTGAATGGCGCGCAAGCGGTGTTCAAACGGCTCTTGCACAACTTGAGACCTATGAAGAGTCCATTCGCCATTCTATTGGTGTCCGCCAGCAGTCTAAATTGACAGAAGATCAAGCGCTCTTTGCCGCAAGTTGTCTGTCTGGGCATCGCGATATATCGCTGAATTTCTAAGTGGCTAAAATTTAATCGCCTTGGTTGTTGTGATTAAAAAATAGGCGTAAAAGAGCATTTTGGGCAGGTTGCATAGGAGCAATCTGCCCAAAATTGGTTTAAATCATAGAGATTCATACCTTTGGTCCAACTGGCACGGTGTTTGCATTGATTAAAACGTAATAACAATCTGTCGGAGGTATTATGACTGGAATTTCTAAAAAACTACTCATCCCAGCCCTAGCAACTATGATTGCTTCTGGTGCGCTCACAATGACCGCATCTGCCCAAGAAGAAACTATCAAAGTCGGTGTTCTGCACTCCCTATCAGGCACAATGGCAATTTCTGAGACAACGCTTAAAGACGCTATGTTGATGCTGATCGAAGAGCAAAACAAAAAAGGCGGTCTTTTGGGCAAGCAGCTTGAAGCCGTTGTTGTTGATCCTGCATCTGATTGGCCGCTTTTTGCTGAAAAAGCACGTGAGTTGATCGAAAAAGATGAAGTTTCCGCGATCTTTGGTGCGTGGACTTCTGTGTCCCGTAAATCCGTATTGCCAGTGGTTGAAGAGTTGAACAGCTTGTTGTTCTACCCTGTTCAATATGAGGGCGAAGAAAGCCAGCGCAATGTGTTCTACACAGGCGCAGCACCCAACCAACAAGCGATCCCAGCGGTTGACTACCTGATTGAAGAAGAAAGCGTAGAACGTTGGGTTCTAGCTGGTACAGATTATGTGTATCCGCGCACAACCAACAAAATTCTTGAAGCTTACCTCAAATCAAAAGGTGTTGCGGAAGAAGATATCATCATCAATTACACACCATTTGGTCATTCTGATTGGCAAACAATTGTATCTGACATCAAAACTTTTGGATCAGCTGGTAAGAAAACAGCAGTTGTGTCGACAATCAATGGTGATGCAAACGTTCCGTTCTACAAAGAACTTGCCAACCAAGGCGTCAAAGCTGAAGACATCCCAGTTGTTGCGTTCTCAGTGGGTGAAGAAGAGCTTGCTGGTTTTGATACAGAGCCACTGGTGGGTCACTTGGCAGCATGGAACTATTTCCAATCTGTTGAAACAGATGCAAATGCTGAATTCATCGAAACATGGCGCGCCTTTACAGGTGACGAAGATCGCGTAACAAACGATCCGATGGAAGCCCATTACATTGGTTTTAACATGTGGGTTAAAGCTGTTGAAGCTGCAGGTACTACAGATGCAGATGCTGTGATTGATTCCATCATCGGCGTTGCCGTGCCAAACCTTACAGGCGGCTTGTCATCTATGGCGCCAAATCACCACATCACAAAACCTGTGTTGATTGGTGAAATCCAAGCAGACGGTCAGTTCGAAGTTGTGTCTTCAACAGACGGTCTTGTTCTTGGCGATGCATGGTCAGATTATCTTGAAGATTCAAAAGATCTTATTTCTGACTGGCGCGCTCCAATGTCTTGCGGCAATTTCAATGTTGCACTTGGCAAATGTGGCGGCGCTGGCGCTGGTAACTAAGTCATCCATCTAAATCTGACCCTTCCGGCGATACAATTGTCGGGAGGGTTTTTTCACATCTAGTAAAGTGATTGACCTATGCGGTTTACAAAATCATCAATATTAAATCTATCAACTTCTATGGCTGTCTTTATGACAGTGCTGGCGCTCTCCATTGCAAGTCTGCAATTTACAACTGTGGCAAATGCACAAGATTCTGAAAACGCAGAGTTAAGTACAATTGTTGCAAAACTGGCCAATGCCAAAAAGTTTGACCAAACGATTGCGATTGTCAAAGAGATTGCCGCAACAGGCACGCCAGAAGCGGTGATTGTTTTGCAATTGCTCACTGATGGTAATTTGAGAACGCGAAAATCTGATAAATTGGTCTATG
>CAXBCW010000132.1:0-4665 GCA_963974325.1 uncultured Rhizobiaceae bacterium | reverse complement strand
TTGCCTTGTGCAAACCAGGTCATCACAGAGCCTAAGATCATGCCAATCATAAGTGTTATGAAGATAAAAACAAAGAAGGGAGCACTGACCGACAAAAAGGTGTCGGCAGGATCAAATGGATTTAATGCAAGTGATACAGGCTCGCGATTAGCAATCGATAAGAATAAGAGAATGATTGCCACAGGGATAAAAAACACGACCCGAATGATCTTTTTAAACATAATGAAGTTCCGTTTGCATATTGCACACTAGTGTTGTTCAAAGCCATTAAAGCGGCTTTGGGCAATTTGCAAACATCTTATCACGAAACAATGGCTAAACGGAGACTTATTTGCCCTTATGGGTTCAAGCGCTCTCTAAGTTCTTTACCTGTTTTGAAAAACGGAACCCATTTTTCTTCAACAGCAACAGCTTCGCCCGTGCGTGGGTTTCTGCCAGAACGTGCCGGACGGTGTTTTACAGAAAAGGCACCAAAGCCACGAAGCTCAACGCGATTACCATCAGCAAGCGCTTTGCTAACTTCGTCAAGAACTGCATTGACGATGTTTTCAACATCGCGGTGATAAAGATGTGAATTCCGAGTTGCCAGAATTTGAACCAATTCAGATTTAATCATCTATCTTCTCCTTGGGATAACATGTCACAGAACATCAATTTTGTTGCTGATGAGAGCCGCCAAATTGCCAAAATGAAAGCAAGCCGTCAAGAAACAACTTTTGATCCGTGAACCATTTTGGCGTCAGCTGAGCGTCAACTTCAAGTAATTGTTGAATAATACCTTGCAGTGACCCCATGAAAAAACTTCCCGCTGGTGCTTTTGGTGGGTCGCGATCAATGATTTGAAGGTCAGAACTGATGTCTTTTGAGGATAAAAAGGCGCGAATCTCTTTCATTCCACCTAAAGAATCAATTAAACCATTCTCCAAGCTTTGACGGCCCGTATAGATGCTGCCATCAGCCAAAACCAGCGTTTGTGCACGGTTCATACCTCGGTTTTCAGCTACAAGATCGACAAACCAATCATAGCTATCAACGATCATTGAATTGATCATGGCTGTGGCTTCTTCACTTGCCGGATGGAAAGGTGACGGTTCTGCTTTTAGCGGAGAGGATTTAATCTCTTCATAAGAAATGCCAATTTTTTTCATCAGTTCTGAGAATTGTGGATATTGAAAAATAACCCCAATAGAGCCAATAATCGAGGTTTCGCCTGCCACAATATGATCTGATGCAACCGCAATCATGTAACCTGCCGAAGCTGCCAATGTGCGAACATCTGCCACAACAGGTTTTTGTTCTGATACGCGTTTAATCGCATTATAAATGCGTTCGCCACCAAATGTTGTGCCACCTGGAGACGAGATCGTCAGTATCATTGCTTTTGCAGTCTCATCTTTTTCAATATTTTCAAGTCTTGCAATCAACTCATCACTGTCTTGAATAACACCATAAATCTCAACGCGTGCGATGTGGTCTTGCGGGATAAGGTTCTCTGATTGAGAAATGTAAAACGCGCAAACGATCAAAAATCCGATCACAATAGTCGTAATACGCCAAAACTGGAGTTTTTGTCGTAACTTATGGCGATCAAAGATATTGGCCTGATCCATGGATGGTGTCCTTGCGAGTTAATTTGAAAAAAGACGTGCAGTCTTCTTATATATGCCCTATTTATGGCTATGCTCTATTATTTGCAATGTCTTGGTTTCCAATACCAGTCATCATTTTAGAAAAAAAGAAGTTTTTAGTAGCAAAGTCATGATGCGGACCAAATCAACTATTTCAGACTTATCGCCAGTTGATATCTTATATCAAAAAGCGCTCGCTCATTCAAAATTTGTTGAGTTTTTAAAATATGCACTTCCAATTCTGGGTGTCGGGATTATCCTGACATTTATTGGCCTGTCTTATTTAAATACAGTGCTGCCAGAAGGAGTTGTTATCGAAAGCGCTGGTCTTGAGAATGGTAAACTTGTGATGAATTTACCTGTTGTGGCCGGTCAAAACGAAGAAAACCAACCCTACAGAATGAAAGCTTTGCGTGCTGTGCAAGATATTGGCCAATCCTCCATTATCACATTCGATGAAATTGATGCGGAACTACCAATGGGCGGAGGCGCAACGGCCTATCTGACTGCAGCTGTTGGAGTATTTGATCAAGTGAACGAGGTTCTGACCTTTGAAAAGCCTTTCGAAGTTACAACCAGTACTGGGATGGCAGCTCAGTTCTTGTCGGCCAAATATGATGTTAAGTTGGGTAATTTTGTCTCCAAAGAGCCTGTTGAAATTAAATTTGACGGTGCGCGCATTTCAGCAGATATGATGAGCATGTCAAAAGATGGTGGCACTGTGAGTTTTAAAAACAACGTTAAAATGACTGTTAATCCAACGGCCATACAAAAAGATAAATAGGACGCTTTATGAATAAGAATAAAGTCACACAATTCGCCATTCTGCCAACTGCTTTACCAACCGCTTTACCGGCCGCTCTGCGAACTGCTTTGCTTGCATTTGCTTTTGTAGGCCTGAGTGTAAGTGCCGGTTTAAGTTTGGGTATTAATGTTGCAAGCGCTCAAGAGCTCAACAGCAATATGGGCAGTCTTGCGCTGTCAAATGATGCGCCAATTCAAATTGAAAGTGATCGCTTGGAAATCGATGATAGCAATTCCCAAGCCGTGTTCACAGGCAATGTTCAGGTTTTGCAGGGCGAAACTTTGCTTCAAACAAAAGAAATGACTGTGTTTTATTCTGAAGGCGGTTCAGTGACATCTGGTGCAACAGATATCACAAAAATCATTGTATCTGGCCGTGTGCTGCTAAAATCTGGCACACAAACAGCGACCGCAACGGATGGTGTTTTTAACATGGAGCAAGAAACGCTTGTGCTAAATGGTTCAAAAAACAAAGAAGTTGTTTTATCTGAGGGTGATAACGTGTTTACCGGCTGCAAACTGACTGTTAAGATGGCCACAGGTAATGCGCGCTTGGATCGTTGTGAAAATGGCCGCATTAATATTATTATCAGCCCCAAGTCTAAATGATCTGTACCCAAGCATTTTTTGTAAATTCATGATTAGCAAATAGCGAGATTTCTGCCTTAGATGTCATCCAATACAGTGCCTGAAAACGTCGAGCAAACTATGGCTCAATCTGGGAACAAATACCACGGCACGTTGATTGCGCGTGGATTGACCAAATCGTATAAATCACGACGCGTTGTGGATGGCGTATCAATCGGTGTGCGCTGTTGGCCTTTTGGGCCCAAATGGCGCGGGTAAAACAACCTGCTTTTACATGATCACAGGTCTTGTGCCTGTTGATGAAGGTACGATCGAGATTGATGGTCATGATGTGTCCGTGATGCCGATGTATCAGCGGTCGCGATTAGGGGTTGGTTATCTACCCCAAGAAGCATCTATTTTCCGTGGACTATCGGTTGAAGCCAATATTCTCGCTGTTTTGGAAATTATTGAGCCAAACAAAAAAGTGCGAGACGATAAACTGGATTCGTTGTTAGATGAGTTTTCCATCACTCACTTACGTAAATCACCATCGATTGCCCTATCTGGTGGTGAGCGACGACGGTTAGAGATCGCCAGAGCGTTGGCATCTGATCCAACTTTTATGTTGTTGGATGAGCCTTTTGCAGGTGTTGATCCGATTGCGGTGGCTGATATTCAAAATCTCGTTCGCCATCTGACCCAGCGTGGAATTGGTGTTTTGATCACAGATCACAACGTTCGCGAAACCCTTAGTTTGATTGATCGCGCCTATATTATTCATGCTGGCCAAGTTCTAACCCACGGACGCCCAAGCGAAATTGTCAATAATCCTGATGTTCGTCGTCTTTATCTGGGTCATGATTTTTCTCTTTAAATTTGATGCAAGATCTTAATTTTGATTAAGCATCATTGGATGTTTTTCCAGAAGATCTTGACCTTTTGCCCGTTTTATGCAAAACTTATGCCAAGTTAGCGCATAATTTGATGTAGGGCCTTAAAATCCTACATTTTAGTCGAATTGTTCGGACAAACATGCGTTTTACCCATAAAGCGTTTGTTAGTTCGGGGTCTTAAGTTTTATGTCACTATCTGCCAGCTTACAATTTAGGCAAAGCCAATCATTGGTGATGACGCCTCAGCTGATGCAATCCATAAAGCTGTTGCAATATACATCTATGGAACTTACCCAATTCATTGAAATGCAGATCCAAAGTAACCCTTTGCTTGAGATGGTGGAACGTGATGGCGATGCCACAGGTGTCCGCGATGAGGATTATAACGAGCCAAGCATTGAGCCAATGGATAGCGCTGAACAAACACCGTCCGTTGATGGTGATATGAGCCAAATCGGCCAAATGGAAACAGCTCTTGATGTGAATTTAGAGACTATCTATCCAGATGGTGAGCTGGGCAATCAATCCAATAAGGATGGCGCTAAAGACAGTATGCACCAAGGTGTGCAGGGCGAGATTAGTTCAGCCGCAACAGATATTGACTTCGATAGCTTTGCAAGCCAGGCACCGAGCATGCGCGATGCAATGAATGAGCAAATAGCCATTGAATTTAAATCAGCCTCAGATCGCTGGATCGCAACAGACCTAGCTGATCAACTTGATGATGCCGGCTATTTAGGCTGGCGCGAGATCAATTCGGTTATTTGCTT
>CAXBCW010000131.1:0-5641 GCA_963974325.1 uncultured Rhizobiaceae bacterium | reverse complement strand
TAGAAACGTAGTACAAGATTTCTCCGAGGTTACCTCTAATTCTAGTTTATTTAGTTTTACAAAACTATCTAACGCAACTTCACATTCGGACACGACCTCATTCGTTTCTAATAACTTTTTAGCCATGTAAACATTAGGCCTATGTGAGTTCTCAATCTTTCCGCTATCTGTATTATAAACCACAATGTCAGACTTTAGTGTTAATGTAGCGACCGTAAGACAACCAATAACAAGTATGGACAAATTAAGTCCATTTAACCACCGATTTCGAGACGCAAATAATAGTACTATTACTAAGGTAGCCAATGTTAAAAAAATAGGAAATGCCCTAGAGCCAGTCGCTGTTCCCAAGAAAATCAATGCGAAAAAAACCAAGAACCACAATGAACGCCGAATAGAACTTTGTCCTTCTTGGAATATACGCCAAAGTGAAATAAAGGCTCCATTCGCTGCCAACACAGCCAAGGTAAAAGCGGTTCCAATCGGTGAGATTTGAAACGATGTCAATGAAAATTTCCCGATTGAGAGACTCATAGCAAATGCAGAAAAAGCGGTAAAGGTTATCAAATACAAATAGGTATGTATGTCGCTCCGATCCTTCAGAATTAAACCCAAAGTAGATAGATAAAAAAATAAAAGAATCATCGGTATATATTCTTCAAATTGAAAACTACCCACCGCTAAAAAATCAACAATTATCAGGCCAACGATCATGACCAAAAGAACTATAAGGATAGGGGATTTAACACTAAATCTAGATAGTAGTGTGCGGTCTTTCATCAAAGATACACAAAGAAAACTCAGAAACAAAATTGCAAAAATTGATCTTACTTGAAATACTACAGGCGAGAATATGCCCTCTTGGTATTCATGAACTTGGAAAATTCTATCTATTGAAAAAGTGCCTGAAATAAATCCAATGCCGTGAAGATAAACTAATGAATTATGCAAAAGACTCTTCATTCTATTCACTTAAATAACCTCAATTACAAAAACGATAATTCAACGCCTGATCATTACCCATTTATAAATGCGCAAAGCCAACATCCACATGGATATTATTGGTGCTATCCACGATAATCTTCACCTCCAGTTATCGTTAGAGCCATTTTTTTATTCAAAGACCATTGGTGATACGCTAATTTCTACAGGTGCAGTCCGGCTCAATACGTATTCAATGATAGTCGTCAATAACGTTCTGGACTGTTTTATCTCTCATAATCACATTGACCCATCAAAAAAGAAACTATATTTGTTCTTTTTTTGTTCACTGTCAATGGAGGCTGAATTGGGAGATTACAAGAAGCGGCTTACATGGACGAATGAGTCGCATATCTGCATAGATAACGAAACGGGCAAAGAAACCGACATAATGGTCAAGTTTAAGAACCGACCAATAGCGCGAATTCAAGTTGTGAGGGATGGGCCAGAACGAGGAAGATGCAATTGCAATACATACTGGTATCCACCAGTAAACACTATCCAAACCGGCAATCTTGAGGAGGGAATAAGAACGATTGTAGAATTACATCGTCGCGTGAAGCTTGAAATCAAGACATATTATCATGCGTTGGATACTTAGAACCAACCCACTTATAAATCTAATGATTTCTAAATTTTTGCCTTTGATAGCCATTTAACAAGGAGAGCCTCAAGACCACGCGGCCCCATATATGCGAGAAATATAATGATCCCAATAGTAACATTATCATTGAAATCATAGTATGACGAAATTGCTTCTGCTATAAACCCCATGCCAAATGCAGCCGGTAATTCCCACAGCAATTCTTTCCCGAACAATCGACGGTTCTTCTTCCTAACTTCGGAAATGTGGTACATTGACCGACCAAGAAAAATACCAAGTATCGAGACACCTACTCCGCCGGTTAAGCCGCGTGCTGCCTCTATCAAGCCTTGACTATCGCTCATTCTTTTTCATCCCCGAATTTTCGGTATTGATCTTCAACTCATCGTACCAGTCGGCACAACGATCAGTTCTATTATTCTGTCGTGTGAGTGCCTGATCAGTTCTCAGCAATGCAACATCCAATCGCTCGCCTTTTCTCACCCCAGATCGAGAGGATTTGCGGCAATCATCAGGATATTCAGCAAGCTTCTTTGAGGCTTCAATTTCGCCTAATTGCATCCCAGCAAGTAACGCTCTGTCTTTATCAGTTACGCAGGCGCTCGAGAATACTGGTATCAACAACACACTCAATATTTTGATCCGTCGATTGAACATAGTCTTCAAGCTCCTTTTCTGCTTTCAAGGCTGTCTCTTCAGCTACCGTAACCATCGATCGCAAGCGTTTCTTGGCGAGAGCCTCAATACCTGCACGCCGCTTGGCCTCATCACGCTCAGCCATTAGACTTTCAATCTTGACTTGATCAGCAAGTTCTTTTTCAGCGGATCGAACAGCAACCGCCTTGTCGATGTAGTGCCAAACTAGAACAAGCGACACTGCAATACCGACTAGCGCCAATCGGCTATTCAGAATAAAATTCATCATTTGACGGAGCTTTCCATTTTGACTGAGTGCTTTGCCATTCCAAGCCGTAAACGGCGCACAGAAACAGCAAAATAGGTGTAAGCATAGTTGCAAGAATGGCGCGGTCAGCAGGGGAAAACACCCATGCAAGACAGTAGGCAATGAATATTGCAAGACCCATTTCACGTTTGCCAGTCGTGCCGCCTATTAATTTCTCTCTTAGAAACGAGATCATCTTCAAGCCTCATTCTTTAGCTTGCCACCGCCAGAATTAATAACCGGCAATGACCGAAGACCAACGCTGTCAGGCAGCGGGTAACCTTCTGGCCAGTAATACGCAGCCTTGCGATTTGTGGGATGATAGGGATTAATTCCAACGCGGTTTGATTGGTTGCCACCAAGCCCCATAATATTACCCTTATGATCGCGCCCCGCCACAAATGTCGTATGCCCACTGCCCGGCTTACCGGGTCGCTCCATAATCATAATGGCACCAAGCGCAGGCTCTGAGAGCTTGGTGCCATAGCCGTTCCACCTCCAGCCCAATGCGGCCGCACGATATTTTGCAGGAATAGCAAGACCAGCCTTTTGAACCATGCGGTTCATAAAACCTGCGCACCATGGCGTTTCATCATCACGAAATGGGAGCCTTAAAGCCTCCCACCAACCAATGATTTTCTTATTGTGCGATTTGCCTTTGATCTCACGAAGACCCAGAAAACTATATGCCAAACGCAACCACGGCGGCATCTTCTTAGAGCGATAGTTATTCAGTTGAACACGCGCAGGCGCAGCAACAATACCATCCCGTAAGGCGGCAATAGTTAGTGGGCCAAGATATGCGCGTGGCTTAAACCCGATAGATTGCTTGAATGCAATCAAGGCAGCTTGTGTTTTTGGCCCATCTTCGCCGTCAATCTTGCCGGGGTTAAAACCTTTTTTTAGGAGCAGTGTTTGGAGTTCTCTGGTTTTCATGTGAGTTATCCCATAGATAAACCACCCGATGCTTCAGGTGATAAGCTCAACTTTTCGGAGTTAATTGCCTAGCGAACGGTGTGCTTAAAAATACCGATATGCGCTAGTTTGGTTTTCCATTTCGGCGCACCATATTTCATTGCGCCGTCATACCATTCGCCAGCAGCAAAGGCCGGACGATATGCATTCTCAAGCAACCAATCATGGATGCATGCAGCCCATAGATAGAATGGATCGTGGGGACTAAAAGCCAACCACAGAACACGTGGCACAGAACTTTCAAACTTAAAACCGCTTGGCACGGTTATAATCAAACCAGAGTTTTTCTTGCCAACATGCCACTCTATTGGCTTTGTCGTGATATATTCGGTGCCGCCATTAGGCTGACACCAATCAAATCTAGGCATTGAAATCAGAATCCAAAATCGTGGCTTTGCGATCCGGTGTCAATATCCCTGCATCAACCAACGCTTGCAGACCTATTTCAGTCTGCTGGTGATCAAGACTAAACGACGAAGAGCCGGAAGCCTTCATCTGCCAAACAAATAGAACCGGCACAGATAGTATGGCCGTTGCAATTATCGGCACTTCATCTTCAGTGAACAAATCCATAAATTCTCTGAACGTTCCGACTCGACGTTTTTCAGGCGTGTAGTTATCGATCCAAGCTTGAACAGTTTGCCATTCTGGCAGATTGTCACCGAAAACTGAGACCACATATTGCTCATCATTAATAGGGTCAGCACCAATAATAGTCGCCTGCACTCCATTTTTAGCGAGGACTTTTACAAGATCACTCATGATGCTACCTCCCATACTGTCATTGTCGTCAGGCCTTTCACAGTGGCGCTATCTGCGGATCTGTTTAGATAAATGGGGTAACTGGCACTATTGGTTTGCATTTTCAATTCGTAGGCATACGTTCCCGCCGTTGGGATATCTTCTATTGAGAACACAAGAGGCATTGTGAAAGCTGGTGGCCTACCAGACTGAGCATACCAATATGGTTCAATAATTTCGAGTTCAACAGCATCACGATAAAGAGCAAATTTTGGTTGTGCCGCATACGTATCCATCCCAAATAGTCCGCTAACACACACTAAGACTTTATTCGTACCATCAACAGTTATCGACTGGGACACACCAGATGAAGCGAGACTCGTAGATGTAGTACTGGCTGCAGTCGTCAGCGAAGATGTCAGCACTTGTCGCACTTTGCCTTGACCGCCGGAAAGAAGGCCTTGAATATAATCGACAACAGAACTTTGGCTTGGTGGCCGCGTCTCACTCTCCAATGCCATTGTCGGGTCATTAATGACGCTAGGTATGGCAGCAATCTGCAATAAAACAGTCGCGGAGAAACTTGCATCATCATTTATAGCCGCAGCAAGCTCATTAAGAGTATCTAGTGCATCTGGCGCACCACCAATAATTGCCGCTGAAACCAATTCAATAATTTGTTGAACAGATATACCTTCAGCTACGTTGTTTTTCATGGCAGCAAGAACGTGTTCCGCAGACGGTGAAAGCGATAGGTCTATTTTGTCGAGGCGAATATTTGACATATCACATACTCACCGAGACTTTTACCGTTCCAGATTGATACAGTCCGGTGCTCTGGAATATCTGCCCATACCCCAATGCCCCCGCCTCTAATGAATATCGATCGGCATTGGCAAAAATATGCGTCAAGGAGTCATAACCTCCGGTTACTTCACCGACAGCGCCAACAACATATGCTTCCGGTGTTCGTGCCAAATCTAAATCTGCCACCAGGCGAAGCAAAGCCGGATTATCGAAATTTAACAACCCATCAGAACTTGTTTCTTTAGTCAGCTTTTCATAGCTGGTTCTGTATCGATCTTTGTTAATTAGGTTAGTGATCGTGCAGACATTGCTTGAATTTGTAACCACTCTCGAAATAAGCATATCGTCATAGGAGGTATCAAATATTGAAGTCTGCTCGGCCACAGAAATGGGATTATATGCGCCGTCAGCCACATCCTTTAATGAGAAACCATCCGTTGGATTCCACCTAAGATGATATGTCTTATTTGCAACGGTTGAGAATGTCCTTTGAGGCTCAGTGTAATCGCTCGTAGAGAACGGCACGATACCACGATGTGTCAATCGCATATTAAAAAGGGTCCATATAGCGGTGTAAAAAGGGGCCATTT
>CAXBCW010000130.1:0-5871 GCA_963974325.1 uncultured Rhizobiaceae bacterium | reverse complement strand
CAGATACGCCGCCAACCTTTAAATCACCCAAAACACCAGATTCAGTCATAACTCTTTCTGGAGATCTACCGTAGTGACAAGTGGTTCATTAAAAGTAAGTTTTGCCATCTCAGACATAAGTGTTTTTAGCAGTTGAGTTAGCTTAGTATCATCATTAATCTCCGATGAGATAATCCCGTCATTTTTAATTGTTATGCCTAAAATTTCACTAAGGTTAGTATTGCTACCTAAGACTCTTTCAACAGAAGTCGTTTTATTTTCAATACCCTCCATCATTGTTGATATATCAACGCCCTGTTTAGAAAGAAAATTACATACAGCTAACCAAGCTGCAAATTTTCCTTTTGCCGCATCAGATCTAGCGGTTCCAACAGCGTTCCACCTGACTACTCCCTTGCCACCTATTCCTTTATCATGCTTCCTTTGTATCCAAACATCAGCATCCTTTTCACTTAAAACTACGCACTCTACTTTTGCAATATTCAGTGTAAGGAACTTAGTGGATAGTTTTTTAAATGCCCCATATGACTTGAAGCCTTTTGATAATTCAGGGTTTATCATTGTTTTAAGAGCAGCAATTCGTCTGTTTCCCTCTAGTACTATATATTGCCTCCTATTTTTGGCGTCACTTTTAACCATCATTTTTACTGAGGGATCCATCATTTGAAGCTCAACAATGTCTTCCGCTAATTCGAGCACATTATTTTTTCCAGATTTTGGATCTCGCAATAATTCTTGCAATGCCTCTGCGGAGGTTGCAAGCTTTATATGTCTAAAGTTTGAAGGGTTATTCATGATATTAGTTATATTTATGAAGCGTGTTTCGTAAGCCTGATTCATATGATTTCACTACTAGTAATAAGAGTTTAATTTTTGATAATACTACCTAAAAGTTGTATGAAAGCAATCCTAATAAGTGAAAATTAAATATATAAATCTAGTGATTTATTGATGAATTGATTTTTTAAACAAGTAAGGGATAAGTCTATTAAACTCTAATTCGCAGACATCCAATCCAAACCCACCAAAACAACGTGCTAACTCCCAAATGGAGAAAAATTATGTGTCATACTTTAATAACAGCTTCCCTTGCGACCCTTATTCTGACCACATCAGCATTTGCTGATATTCGTGTTGAGTTTGATGAGGGGGCGCCTAAGGATCGGTTTACGATTTCAAATGTCAGTGGCTGCACCTTGGCCAAGGGCGAGGTGGTGATTGATTTATCTTCTTCGGCTGCGGGTCTGATTTTTGATACGACCAATCAAGGTGCTGGCGTTGAAGTGTTCCAGCCGTTGGAATTCACGCGCGGGCAGGCCATGTTGACAAACACACCGAAAGTCAAAGATGGCGATAACAAAGTCACGCTGGCCTTCCAAGATTTTAAAAATGGCGATGCGATTTCATTTACCATCGATGTGGATGATACAATCGGCCAACGCGAAATCACCGTCTCAAGCTCTGAGATCACAGGCGCTGCCTTTATGGTCAAAACCATGTCTGGCTCTGCAAGCGCAAAGTTTGATGGCTCGGCAACAGCGCAGACAAAATCTGGCTTGTGTTTATAAAAGGCACTTAGATAGCGGACACTTATAGATATTGGGGCATTGTTAGCGCAACGCCCCTTTTACAAAGTGGGCTCTATAAAGATGGCCCCAAATTAAGCTTTGACCCATCGGTAAACCGAGACATGCGGAACCGCGAAATATCGTGGGTCTGTGGCTTGTCCGTTGCGATATTGGCGATGATTTTGGCAAAGCCCGGCCCAATGCCAAACCCATGACCGCTCATTCCCGTTGCAATAATCAATCCTGATAGCTCTGGCGCTCTGTCCACCACCGGCACAAAGTCGGGCATTGTGTCCACCATGCCAGCCCATGCCGTTTGCACCTTTGGCGCACCAATATTTGGAAAACGCTCAGCAAAACGCGTGATAATGTTTTTGATATATTTTGGATTTGGCTCAGGCTCCAACACACGATTGCGCTCAAAGGGTGATGTTTGATCTGGTGTCCATGATCGCGCTTGCCCCCATGCATCGGGGAAATCCTTGGGTACTTTGAGGCGCAAATCAACATCGCGCCACCCTTGCATCAAGGCTGGCATATAGGGACCCATATGGCGACATGCATTGGGCCCAACAAAAGCCACATGTCCATCGCAAACAGCCAAAGAATAGCCACCATCGGCGCGGCGGCGAATGGCAAGTTGCTCATCATGGGAGTTTTGCGAGGTAAATTCCGCCATCGGCGCTGTTTGCACCACAGAGGACGAGACCGCCAGTTGCGGCAGATGAATGCCATGATTTCGCGCAAACAATGACGACCACGCACCGCCCGCCAAAACCACTTGCTCGCAATTGACGGTGCCAAGTTCGGTGATCACGCCTTTGATTTGTCCTGCATGAATATCAAGCATCCGCACGGCGCAATTCTCAACAATTTTTACGCCTTCTTGCTGCGCAAGTTTAGCAACATTGGGTACGGCCACCCATGGCTCACCGCGGGCATCATCGGGCGTGGTGGTTCCCATTTGCCAGCGTGCATCGGACTGACCGGTAAAAATGTCGGCAATCTGTTTGCGGCTCAGCATATGTGATTTTACACCATGCTCTGCAGCAAGCTTAATCCACGCTTCATATTGGTCTTGTTTCTTATCCGTTGTCGACAGAAAGTTGACAGCAGCTTTGGTGACGCCACATTGCCCATTGGTCTGGTCATTGGCTTCGTACCAAAGGCGGTCAGCTTCAATCATAATCGGCAGCTCGGCCGCATCCCGCCCATGTTTGCGGATCCAACCCCAGTTTCGCGATGATTGCTCGCCCGCAATCCGGCCTTTTTCCAACACAATCACGCTTTTGCCCATGCGGGTGAGATAAAGCGCGGTAAACACGCCAATCACACCGCCGCCAATAATGGCGACATCCACTTTTTCCGGTAATTCATCCTGAAACTGGATGGGTGTATTGATCGTCACATGGCTTTTTGGGTGCTGATTCATAGATGAAACTCTATGCTTAGTTTTGGTCTTTGTGAAGATGTTGTGATCGGCTGTTCACGCAATATATAATAAAAATATTATACATATTACCGACTCGCCAAATGAGGTGACAAGGCCGACCTCACAGTTTCGTGATCAAGCGTGATTAGCTAGACTTTTGCCAACCATGTATTGATTAATTATGGCGCGATCTTTTGTTATTTACTGCTTTATGTTTTTTGCAATTGTTCAGGGTATCCCTGGCAGTATGCAAGCTGTTGCAGATCATTTGATTGAACCCATGCTTATCCAATCAGAGCTTTTGATTGTCGATGCTGAACTTGATGTGAAGTGCTGCGATGAAAATAACAAGAAAGATGCGACACCGTGTTTTTTTGATTATTCTGCAATATTAGGCACCATCGCTTTATCACAACATGATAGTGGCGCGTTGTTTGAGCGGGATGCGCATAGCGTCTTAGCGAGATTGCCATCTTTACCCGATTTACGACCCCCAATTTCTTAAATTTACACCATCTGAACTTGGAGCCTTGCTCCATCTAACACTGTAAATTTAGGAATAATCACATGTTATCTAGACGCAATCTCATATTGGGCGCTTTGACCAGCGTTGCTCTTTTGCCCGCAACTGGCGCATTGGCACACCACACCGGCAAATTTAAAGTTAATGCCAAGTATTTGCCACAAACAGTTAAATATCGAGCTGGTCAAAAACGTGGCACAATCATTGTCGATCCAAAAAACCACTTCCTCTATCTGGTTGAAGGTCGCAACAAAGCGCGGCGTTATGGTGTTGGCGTAGGCAAGGCGGGTTTAGCCTTCCAAGGAACAGCTATTATCAAACGCAAAGCTGAATGGCCCCGTTGGACCCCAACCCAAAATATGATCAACCGTGATCCGGGACGTTATAAAAAATACGCAAAAGGCCTCGCAGGCGGCATAAATAATCCGCTTGGTGCACGCGCCTTGTATCTATATCGCAATGGCAGAGATACATATTTCCGCATTCATGGGACCAACAAGCCATCATCCATTGGACAGTCTGTTTCGGCTGGCTGCATCAGAATGATCAATGCGCATGTTGAGGATCTCTATGAGCGCGTCTCTTTGGGTGCGCGCGTGGTTGTGCTTTAGGTCATTTTCCTAAACGAACATTCAAATTGGCTTTTCAATAAATTAGTTTCAGCTTCCCAAGATGAGCTGCCACTAATCGACAGAACATAAACCTGTTCTGCCTTGGAAAGTCACCGTTCGTGCACGCAAAGTTTGCAACATTGATAATCTAAAAAGATGAGTTTGGTGGGTAATCAAGACCCCATAAACTCGCCCCAAGATAATCTTATTTTCTAGCGCTACTTGGCAATAGATGTGGCGACTTGCGTGTGCGAACTTTCAAAATAATAATGTTGAGCTGAAGCTATACAAGGCATTGGGTGACCTCATGCAGAGGCTAAAAGTTCGACCGACTAAATGGATATAGATATGAGTAAAAAATCAAACTCTACAAAAGGCAGAGCAGAAGCTTTGAAAAATAAAAAGTCAGCAAAACCAATGAGTTCAACACGCCGAAACTTGTTGTCTTTCGCAAAAAAATCGGCAATTACGGTTGGTGTATTGGGCAGTGTTGGTGGTGTTTGGGCTTATTCCTTGCAAGGCACAATTGTTGAGCAAGACCTATCACGCATCGGAAATGGCATTCCATCTGTTGTGCAAATTCATGACCCGCAATGTCGTTTATGCCAAGGATTGCAGCGCGAAACAAGGGCTGCATTATCGGGCTTTGGTGATGGTGATGTGCAATATCTCGTTGCCAACATAACCTCAGGTGAGGGGCGACGATTTGCAGATTTACACGGCGTTCCGCACGTCACGCTGTTATTGTTTGATGACAAAGGCAAACTGGTCAATACGCTGCGCGGCGAACAAAACCGCGATAATTTAGAGATGGTATTTGCCAATTTTATCGCTGAATGAAGCAATATTTCGGTGACAAAAATTTGATTGATCGTAGCATTTTGCATCAAAAGGCAACAATTAAAATTGTCTATTTTTTATGCAAATGACTTTGATGTTGTCGATCATTGCCTAGATATGCGCCAAACGCATACCAGAGATGTGTTTTCATCTCTGGTAAAGCGATCCAATCAGGCGCATTTGCATCTCATTGGAACAACAAAATGTTCCCCTTATATCTCTTACAATTTAACGCTTTTGTCTCTGAAGTAGAGACTTTATGGAGAACTAAAATGAGCATTCTTGGTAAAGTTCGTAGCTGGAACAATTCACGCCAAACTCGTCGTCAATTGACTGCACTTTCAACGCGTCAGTTGGATGATATCGGTATTACACGTAGCGGCATCAACGCTGTCGTGCGTAATCCAATTTCTGCTGACTAAGCTAAATACCTATTTAAAAGACAATCCAATTTAGCGATTGCTTTTACCGTTGTTTAAAAGGCCTGTATCCATCCGATGCGGGCCTTTTTTGTGTTTTGATGATGTCGTGTGATGAGGTAAAATATCGGCCCAGCTTTGGGCGGTTTTACGAGTATAGACCCCGATATAACAATGTTATATCGGGGCTGCTATTATTTGGAGCTCGGGGGGAACTCCAAATAGGCATACCATATACATTTACTATGACGTATTTATGTACAATGACCTTGTTAAACTCAAATTTTGCCTGACTCAAGTCTTAAAACTAAGGTATTGAGTAGTATTATTACATCAAAACATAATACTATTACGTTATTAATGCGTCAAATACAATTTAGTGTTGTAAATTGGTGTAAAATTAAGACCGTTGCCAGTTTTCCAAGAGTTATTGTCAAATCTGGTGTTTGAGATTTCAGGGTCATGCAGCAATCTGGCC
>CAXBCW010000129.1:0-5896 GCA_963974325.1 uncultured Rhizobiaceae bacterium | reverse complement strand
CAATCGTGCCGATGTTTACGTGAGGCTTATTGCGCTCAAACTTTTCTTTTGCCATTTTAGGCTCTCCGTTTTTTCTAGACGTTCCGATATTTACTGAATATTGAGGAACAAACTTTGTTTTGCTTTTAACTCTTATGAATTAAGAAGCGTATTTTTCTTGAATTTCCTGTGACACATTACTTGGTACAGGCGCATAGTGATCGAATACCATTGAATATTGCGCACGGCCCTGAGACATAGAACGTAAATTATCAACGTATTTAAACATGTTAGCCAATGGCACGTTTGAGTTGATAACAACTGCAACGCCGCGTGTTTCTTGACCTTGGATTTGACCACGACGTGAGTTCAAATCACCAATAACGTCACCCACGTAATCCTCAGGTGTCACAACTTCAACCTTCATGATCGGCTCAAGCAATTGAGCACCAGCACGAGGAGCAGCTTCACGGAAACATGCACGGGCTGCGATTTCAAAGGCAAGAACAGATGAATCGACATCGTGATAAGCACCATCCAACAAAGTTGCTTTAACACCCAACATTGGGAAGCCAGCAAGAGGACCGGACGTTAGAACACTACCGATACCTTTTTCAACGCCCGGGATGTATTCCTTAGGAACGTTACCGCCAACAACTTTCGAAACAAATTCGAACTCTTCAGCTTGCTCATTTGGTTCAAACAAGATTTTAACACGCGCGAACTGACCAGTACCACCAGATTGTTTCTTGTGTGTGTAATCTGCTTCGTAAGATTTTGTAATAGTCTCACGATAAGCCACTTGAGGCGCACCAACTGTTGCTTCAACACCAAATTCACGACGCATACGATCAACAAGGATATCTAGGTGAAGCTCACCCATACCTGCGATGATTGTTTGACCTGATTCTTCATCAGATTTAACGCGGAATGATGGATCTTCAGCAGCTAGGCGGTTAAGCGCAACGCCCATTTTTTCCTGATCGCCCTTAGTTTTAGGCTCAATAGCAATCTGAATAACCGGATCTGGGAATTCCATGCGCTCAAGAATACAAGGCTTGATGATGTCTGAAAGAGTATCACCAGTTGTTGTTTCTTTCAAACCAGCAAGAGCAACAATATCACCAGCATAGGCCATATCGATGTCTTCACGTGAGTTAGAGTGCATTTCCAACATACGGCCAACACGCTCGCGTTTGTCTTTAACTGTATTTAGTACAGACGAACCCTTTGCGATTGAACCAGAATAGATACGAGCAAATGTCAATGAACCAACAAACGGATCGTTCATCACTTTAAATGCAAGCATTGAAAGTGGCGCTTCATCAGAAGCCTCACGAATTGTTTCTTCGTCAGTTTTAAAGTCAATTGCTGTCATCGGTGGGATATCAACCGGTGACGGTAGATATTCGATAACCGCATCAAGCAAAGGCTGAACACCCTTGTTTTTAAATGCTGTACCACAGAACATTGGGAAGAAAAGCACATCGATAGTACCACGACGGATAAGCTCGCGGATTTTAGCATTATCAGGCATGATGCCTTCAAGATAATCATCCATAGCTTTTTCGTCGATTTCAACGATCTGTTCGATCATTGTATCGCGCCATTCAACGGCTTTTTCTTTTAGGTCTTCTGGAATTTCAACAACATCCCATGCAGCGCCTAATGACTCATCACGCCAAACAAGTGCGTTCATCTCAATAAGATCAACAACACCTTCAAAATGATCTTCAGCACCGATTGGAAGCTGAACAGCAACAGGAGTAGCACCTAAACGTGATTTAATCATATCGTATGAACGATAGAAATCAGCGCCGATTTTATCCATTTTGTTGCAGAAAATCATGCGAGGTACGTTATATTTATCAGCCTGACGCCAAACAGTCTCTGTTTGAGGCTCAACACCAGCATTGGCATCAAGAAGTGCGATAGCACCATCTAACACGCGCAATGAACGCTCAACTTCAATCGTGAAATCAACGTGGCCTGGAGTGTCAATGATGTTGAAACGACAAGTTCTGCCATTACGACCTTCCCAGTGGGTAGTCGTCGCAGCTGACGTGATAGTTATACCACGTTCTTGCTCTTGTTCCATCCAATCCATAGTGGCAGCGCCATCATGAACTTCACCGATTTTGTGCGATTTACCTGTGTAATACAGGATACGCTCAGTAGTTGTCGTCTTACCAGCATCGATGTGAGCCATGATGCCGAAGTTACGGTAATCTTTAATTGGGTATGCGCGAGCCATTTGGGAGGCCTCTCACTTATTAGTTATTATTACCAGCGATAATGGGCGAAGGCACGGTTGGCTTCAGCCATCTTATGTGTATCTTCACGCTTTTTAACAGCAGAACCACGATTGTTAGAAGCATCTAAAAGCTCACCAGACAAACGCTCAACCATTGTTGTTTCGTTGCGCTTACGAGCAGCAGCAATCAACCAACGAATAGCAAGGGCTTGACGACGCTCTGGGCGTACATCAACAGGAACTTGGTATGTAGCACCACCAACACGACGGGAACGAACCTCAACGTGTGGAGCAACATTTTCCAAAGCTGTATGGAATGCTGCAACAGGATCTGACTTTGCTTTTTCTTCAACTTGTTCAAAAGCACCGTAAACGATACGCTCAGCGATAGATTTTTTTCCATCAAGCATGACTGCGTTCATGAACTTTGCAATGATTAGATCACCAAACTTAGGATCCGGATTGATTACGCGCTTTTCTGCACTATGACGACGTGACATATATTAGTCTTTCAGTTTTAAAAACGAGCCATAAAGGCTGCTATATATTTGATAGGCCCGAGACGTATTCACATCTCAAGCCCGCGGTTAATGACTTATTTAGGACGCTTAGCACCATATTTAGAACGGCGCTGTTTACGGTTTTTAACACCTTGTGTATCGAGAACACCACGGATGACGTGATAACGCACGCCGGGTAGATCTTTTACACGGCCGCCGCGGATCATCACAACAGAGTGTTCTTGAAGGTTGTGACCCTCACCCGGGATATAACCAATAACCTCAAAGCCATTCGTTAGACGGATTTTAGCAACTTTACGAAGCGCAGAGTTAGGCTTTTTAGGTGTTGTTGTATAAACACGTGTGCAAACACCACGTTTTTGTGGATTTTGTTCCATTGCTGGAACTTTGCTACGTTTGATCGGTGCCTTACGTGGCTTGCGGATCAGTTGGTTAACTGTAGGCATATAACCTATCCTTTAAATCTCAATGTAACGCACAATGCGTTGTTCATACTCGCCAATACCATGCGCAATTAGGGGCCAGTTCCCTTTTGACAAGGAAATAGCCCAATAAAATACAGAGGATACGTATGTCGCATCATGTGTGCAGCAGTGGTCTTAACAATGCAATAAAAGCCTAGTTTGAGTCGTACTCCAGAGCGTGTCGCTCCGAACAAGCCAGACTCACTTTGGCTTTGATGTCTCGTATCTACTGCGCTGTGGGATATTCGTCAACAAAAAACGTCATTTAAATCGTTTTTTTTGATCTATCTTACCGATCATCCTTAACCCAAGAACGTACTAAATGTTTCAATCTGAAAAAACTCATTCATATTTTGTTTATGAGCAATATTTAACAATCAATGAACAATTGACATTCAATCACCTTTAGAATGTCATGAATAAATTCAAAAAAGGATCAATTGATGACGGATTTTGCGGCTGCTGGACATATAGACCAATCGAGTATTCCTGTCATTGATATAGCGCCATTGCTCAATGATGGGGATGTAATATCAGTCGCGCAACAGATATATGATGCAGCCACCCAAACAGGCTTCTTTTATATCAAGGGTCATGGCATTGATCAAAAGCTGATTGAGCAGGCGTTTTCCGTCAGCAAAGAGTTCTTCGCCCTACCCCAAGAGCAAAAGCAATCCATTGCGGTTGATACATCTCAACGCGGCTGGATGGCCACGGGCATGTCAAAACTGCAAGGGGCCAAAACCCATGATCTGAAAGAGGTGTTCTTCTGGGGTACAGAAGTAGCGCCAGACCACCCTGACCTTTTGGCACAAAAAGCAATGATTGCACAAAACCGTTGGCCACAGGAAACCTTCCCAAAACTCAAACAAGATCTGACACCCTATTATGACCAACTCTGCAGCGTGGCAACCAAAGTTTTGTCAGCCATTGCGGTGAGTTTAGATCAAGATGCGAATTTCTTTGATGTACGATATCAAAACCCACTGGCACGCGGCCAATTGGTCTACTACCCACAATCAACCGACACGGATGAAGAAGTCGAACGGTTTGGCGTGGCACCGCACACAGATTTTGGCGTGCTGACCTTTTTGCTACAAGACAATAATGGCGGTTTACAAGTGAGATTAAAATCCGGCGATTGGATTGAAGCGCCGCCAATTAAAAACACACTCGTGTGCAATATTGGCGACTTGCTACAAAGATGGAGTAATCACCGCTTTACGTCCACAGTCCACCGCGTCATCAACCGTTCTGGCAATTCACGATATTCCATACCAATCTTCTTCGACCCCCACACAGACACCATTGTCGACCCATGTGATCTAGGGGTCACACAAGCGCAAAGTAAGTATGAACCAATCACCGCTGGCGATTATATCGTGGGCCGGAACTCGAAAAGCTTTTCGCAGTTTAAGACGTGAATAGATTTACAAAATATTCTTCTAAAATAAGCACAAGTATTGGTAGATTCGGTATTTATATTTCAATTAAAATATGCAACACAACGTAGGATTGATTTGATGCACTCAAATCGCCTATTAACTTGTGAAAAAGTATATTATGGTTACAAAACATTTCCAGATTGAAGAAGTCTTTACTAGAAAAATATATAATATTACGAGACAATCAGGTACCTGTTGTTTCACGAAAAGATTATGACAATATAAAAAATATTATCGCAAAAACTAATCAAGATCTTAAGTCAAAAGAATACATGCCTTCAACAGGTTTTGGATACCTTGGGTCAGAGAAGGCAAAAGGTGTAACTCGCTTCCTTCCTATCTTGTCTGCTGTCGATACTGCAATCTACTATCATATTTGTTTTGTGCTTAGCGATATCATCTTAAAGAAGAGGCCGCGAGTATTTGGCGGCTGGCACTCAGTTCCCAAAAGTCAACAAGTTGAAAACGAAGCTGAGGAAGAACAAGCTCAAAGTTTTTTACAAGATTACTTCTCCGATCCTTTCTCAGCTCAGCTTTGGTTGAAAGAATGGCGGCAGTTTACAGATTTAATTACTGAACTATGCAAAACAAAAGGCATAGGAAACTACGTAATCCAAACTGATGTAGCTAATTTTTACGATAACATTGAAATTCCTAAACTAGTTCGCAACCTACGCCACGACGCAAGAGGACATGAAGAATATATAGAAGCATTAGAATTATTTTTGGGATATTGGAATCGTCGGCTCCACGGCTATCAAGCAACGACTAAAGGTATTCCTCAAGAAGTGATTTCCGATGCATCTAGAATTCTTGCACACTATTATTTAGATGAATTTGATCTCCAATTTTCCGCGTATTGTGAAGCTAACGACCTAATCAATGTTAGGTGGGCTGACGACATGCTGATATTTGGTTCATCAAAGAAAAAATTAGAACTTGCGGTCCACAAAGCGTCAAAAATACTTCTTTCTATTGGCTTAAATCTAAACGCGGCTAAAACTCAAATATTTTCTCGATCTGAGTTCTCAAAGTATCGAGCATTGGATGTATTAGAAGCAATATCCACGAATGATCCAATAAAGTATCGAAGGCACCTACGTGCTTCGGAAAGATGGAACAAAGACAATAAAATGCGAATTGACACAGTTTTCAGAGCGTCAATCGGGTACATTGTAAAGCTAGGGTCAGGACCTATTAAAAGCAGGGATTCCCAAGATGCCTAATTTATGA
>CAXBCW010000128.1:0-5943 GCA_963974325.1 uncultured Rhizobiaceae bacterium | reverse complement strand
TGAATGCTACAAAGAAACCAATGATGAGCGCTTGAGCCAAATGGAACAACGCGTTGGAACAGACGTTGTAACCACTGAAAAAATGGATCGAATTTCGCGCTCGATGGATGAGCAAAAACGCAAGCTTGATCAAATGATCATCAAAGGCTCGCGCCCGGTTTTAGGTTCGCGATCTAATCCTTTGCACGATGATGAACACAAGAATGCGTTTAATGCCTATATTCGCCGCGGTGATGAAAATTCATTCGCCAAATCGAAGCAAAAGCCATGTCGTCATCAAGCGATCCAGATGGCGGTTACTTGGTGCCAAATGAGCTTGATCAAGAGATCGGTCGTCGACTATCAACACTCTCGCCAATTCGTTCAATTTCGTCTGTCCGACAGGTCACAGGCGCTGTGCTCAAAAACCGTTTGCGCAAAATGGCATGGCCACAGGTTGGGTTGGTGAAACAGATGTTCGCCCCCAAACAGCAACGCCTCAACTGGCTGAATTACAGTTCCCCACTATGGAACTTTATGCCATGCCAGCTGCCACCTCGTCATTGCTTGAAGATAGTGCTGTCGATATCGATACTTGGATTATGAGCGAGGTGGAAGCCGCCTTTGCAGAGCAAGAAGGGTCTGCTTTTGTCACAGGTGATGGTGTGAACAAACCATCAGGCTTTTTGAACGCGCCAAATATTGATGATACAAATTGGAGTTGGGGTAATTTGGGCTATGTGCCGACAGGTACCGATGGTGGTTTTGGCACTGATCCATCTGATCGATTGATAGATACGATTTATTCGCTCAAATCGGGCTATCGCCAAAATGCAAAATTTGTGATGAACCGCAAAACCCAAAGCACCATTCGCCAATTTAAAGATGGCGATGGCAATTACATGTGGCAACCTCCATCAGCGCCCGGTCAACAAGCGTTGTTGCATGGGTTCCCCGTTGTGGAAGCCGAAGATATGCCAGATATTGGGTCTGACACGATGTCGATTGCCTTTGGTGATTTTGAGCGTGGTTATCTGGTGGTGAACCGGGCAGGCGTTTCTGTCCTGCGTGATCCATATTCTGCCAAGCCATATGTTCTCTTCTACACAACAAAACGTGTTGGCGGCGGGGTGCAAAACTTTGAAGTACTCAAACTGATTAAATTTGGCGCTAGCTAAATCTAACCCTAAAAAAGACGCCCCTCATATTCTTGGGGGGCGTTTTCGCCACCCCAAGTTAAAGGACCAATATATGACCCTCATTTTAGCGGAGCCGCCCGCGCTAGAACCTGTCACGTTGACAGAAGTAAAAGCCCATTTACGGCTAGATTTTGATAGTGAAGATGATCTGCTCAATAGTTTGATCACAACGGCTCGACAATATTTGGAAGAGCGAACAGGCCTTGCGCTCATTACGCAGGTTTGGCGTTTATGCTTGGATGATTGGCCAAATAGTGATTGCGTAACGCTTGGTAAAACGCCGGTCAGTACGATCAATTTGATCGAACAATTTGACAGTGAAGGGACCGCGACTTCACTCGATATCACCGGAATGTTGCTCGATGGCCAGTCCCGACCTGCACGTATTTATACATCAAAGCAAAGCAAGCCTGAACAGGCGATTAACGGTATTGAGATTACCTTTACCGCAGGTTTTGGTGAATCAATTGATGTGCCTGATCTGATCAAGCGGGCCATTCTCATTCATATAAGTCACATGTACGAATTTCGCGGTGTGGTGACACCCGACATGCAGCCGGCATCAGAACCATCTGGCTACAATGCATTGATCTCACCTTGGCTCAGAAGGGGGCTATAATGCCGCTGGAATTTTTAGACCCTGGAAAATTGCGAACTCCGCTTCAGCTGCAATCGCGAAATGATGTTTCAGATGGTCAGGGTGGTGTTGAACGTTCTTGGCACACAGTCACCGACCTATTTGCCTATGTTGAACCAACAAACGGGACCGCACGATCACGCGGGTCGCGCGATGAAAATCTGATAACTCATCGGGTCACAATCAGATATCGTGATGGTGTTGAAGCCGATCAAAGATTTGTCCGAAATGAACGCAATTTTGATATTCGCAGCGTGCATGATGTGGATGAAACCAAACGTTATTTACTATGCTTGTGTGAAGAGGTGACACCATGAAATCAGTTGTAAATAATCTACAAAAAGCGGTTTTTAAGGTGCTGAATTCTGATACCGATTTGATATCAGAAATGGGTGCTGAAAAGATATTTGATCATCAAATTGCAAAAGTAAATTTCCCTTATGCGGTCTTTGCAAATTGGCGCATAAATGACTGGTCAACTGATGAATGTGAGGGTGAAGAACATCTTTTTGAAATTCATATCTGGGGCCAAAAATCCGGACGAAAACAGGTGCAATCCATAGCGTCCAGTATCAAAACCTTGCTTCATGATCAACCGCTTGTTCTCGATGCCGGGCATCTTGTAAATCTGCGTCATCAAAACACATTCATCAACACCCAAGGGCGCACACGGCTTCAGCAAACACGATTAATTTTCCGTGCCACGGTCGAGCTATAGATTTTGTAAAACACGAGAAGGAAACCCCATGTCTGCACAAAAAGGCAAAGACCTTTTGATTAAACTCGATCTTGATGGATCATTCGTCACAGTTGCCGGACTTCGAGCCAAAAGATTGGCCTTTAACACCGAAACTGTTGATATAACCGATGCCGATTCATCTGGCCGTTGGCGCGAACTACTGGGTGGATCAGGCGTCCAGCGTGCAAGCCTATCTGGTTCGGGAATTTTTAAAGATGCACAAAGCGATGACTTGGTGCGCAGTGCTTTTTTTAACAGTCAGATCAAAAATTGGGAAATTACCATTCCAGATTTCGGCACAATTACCGGACCTTTTCAGATCACAGCGCTTGAATATTCAGGCCAGCATGATGGCGAGATAACGTTTGAAGCGGCTATGGAGTCCGCCGGGGCTTTAAGCTTTGGTGCTTTATAATGGATGCGACCGCGCGAACGCAAAAAATCTCCGCCAATCGACGTCGTGGCGAGATTTTGGTCAATATTGATCGCTCTCCTCGCATCCTATGTCTGACACTTGGTGCATTGGCCGAACTTGAAGATGCCTTTGAGGTTCAAAACCTGAGCGATCTTGGAACCTACTTTTCCAATGGTAAGTTTACAGCCAATGATATCGTCCACATTATCGGCGCTGGTCTTTGTGGCGGCGGTAATTTGTATACCGATGATGATGTCCGTTGCATGAGTATTGAAGGCGGAGCCGTTGGTCTTGCGCAAGTCGCAGCCGAACTTTTGATGGTCACATTCTCGGCCCAAGAGCCTCATCTTCAAACAGAGACCACACCAACCAGCCAAGCTTTATCTGAAAAAAGTAAATCCCGCAATCAGTCAAGTAAACCCCATAAATAACAAGGGGATACATCCTTTCCCTTGGCAAGCCGTGTTGGGATTTGCACTTGGTCGATTGCGGCTTTCACCTGCGGCATTTTGGTCCATGACAATGCCAGAATTATCTGCCGTTCTAATGGCAGTCTTGCCTCAAAATAATCCACAATTTAGCAAGCTAGATCGCAGTCAATTATCCGGCCTTATGCAACAATTTCCCGATAAAAATCACGCGCGTTAGCATTGCTTTTCTGGGTGTAGGAGCCATTTATGATTGAAGATGATAAGACCGTTTCCATCACAGTTGATGCGCAAACAGATGAAGCTGCAAAAAAGCTGAAACAATTAGAAACCCAAGCTGATGCAGTCGGGCGCTCGCTTACGAACGCATTTAAAAGTTCGATCATTGATGGCCAAAACCTATCAAAAGTGCTGAGCAATCTAACATTATCGCTATCTAATATAGCGCTTAATTCGGCACTTGCGCCACTGGAAAAAAGCATCAGTGGTGCCATTGGTGGCTTGCTTAATCAGCTATCGCCTTTGGGTAATATTGGCAATATTGGTTCTGGATTACCAACCCAAATCACCCCATTTGCCAATGGCGGTGTGGTATCGTCACCATCCTTATTTCCAATGTCTGACGGCAGCTCATTGGGGTTGATGGGCGAGGCGGGATCAGAGGCAATTTTGCCTTTAACACGCGGATCAGACGGCACATTGGGTGTTGCCGCCGGATCTTCAAATGGCAGAGGCTCTGCCGTTAACATCACATTTAACGTCTCAACGCCTGATGTTGAGGGCTTTGCCCGATCAGAAGCGCAAATGACAGCGATGTTGGCGCGTGCTGTGGGGCGTGGTCGGCGTTCGCTTTAGTACAATTTCATAATTATGGAGGCTAACATGACAAACGGATTTCATGATGTGTCATTTCCCATGTCTGTTGCACTGGGCACAACTGGCGGGCCAGAACGGTGCAACGATATCGTGCTGATGTCCAATGGGCGCGAAAGTCGTAACGCAAGATGGCGCGATGCAAGGCGGCGCTATGATGCAGGATCAGGTATGAAAAGTGCCGACGATTTATATGCTCTTGTCGCCTTTTTTGAAGCACGACGCGGAAGCTTAAACGGGTTCAGGTTCAAAGACCCGCTTGATTATACTTCCGCAGATTATGGACGAGAGATTACACCATATGATCAAGAGATAGGTATTGGCGACGGGGTCACGACGCAATTTTACTTACAAAAAACCTATGCTGATGGCGGCGGGGAGACAATTCGAAAAATTGAAAAACCAGTTTCTGGCTCTGTTCGCGTTTCTGTTACTGGTGTTGAAATCTTTGTCCCAGATTTTGCTGTTGATACGACAACCGGGCTTGTTGAATTTATCACAGCCCCCACCGATGGCGCTTTGATAATTGCTGGATTTGAATTTGATGTTCCCGTCCGATTTGATCTTGCACGATTGGATATCAACCTATCCAATTTTCATGCAGGTCATGTGCCACAGGTTCCACTGGTTGAGGTTAAACCATGAGACAGATCAGCGAAAACCTAGTTGGTAGCGATAATGGTCAAGCAACAACATTGTGCAATGCATGGCGATTAACGCGCATCGATGGTGTGGTTCTGGGCTTTACCGATCACGATCACATGCTCGAATTTGATGGAACTAAATTCGAGCCCGAAAGCGGCTTTTTGCCAAGCTCCGCGCGGACAGAACTAGGGCTTAATATTGATGATGGAGAAGTCGCCGGCGCATTCTCTGCCTTTGCAATCACCGAAAAAGATTTAGCAAGTGGCCGTTATGATGGTGCAATTGTTGAAGTCTTTTTGCTCAATTGGCAAGATACATCAAGCGCTCTGAAACTGCGGACGCAAGAGATTGGCGAAGTAAGCTTTGGCGACCATGTTTTTCAAGCCGAATTGCGCTCACTTGCGCACCGTTTGGATCAGCCTCAAGGCCGAACGTATGGACGTAAATGTAGTGCAAATCTAGGTGATGCATCTTGCAAGATTGATCTTACATCGCAACTTTATGATGGGGCGGGTACTGTTATTTCATCCAAAGATGAACGCACATGCATTGTTGAGGGATTGGATGCTTATGATGAATTTTGGTTCCGTTATGGTCTGATGACTTGGACGTCAGGTGCAAATTCTGGCTTGTCGGTCGAAATCCACGATCACCAAATTCAAAATGATCAAATCATCCTCAAATTCTTTTCCCCCTTGGCAAATATCTCCGAGACTGGCGATACGTTTGAGGTAACGGCAGGCTGCGCAAAAACATTCCTGACGTGTAGCGACAAGTTTTCCAATGTGATCAATTTTCAAGGCTTTCCCCATCTCCCTGGTAGCGATTTTGCCTATGGCTATGCCGATGAGGAAACCATCCATGACGGAAGGCCACTTGTCCGATGAAGATATTCCACCCTCATCATCAACATATTGTAGAGGTCGCGAAGAGCTGGATCGGCACCCCGTATCGTCATCAAGGTGATCAAAAACATATTGGTTGCGATTGTCTTGGTCTCATTCGAGGCGTCTGGTGCGAAGTGTATA
>CAXBCW010000127.1:0-6029 GCA_963974325.1 uncultured Rhizobiaceae bacterium | reverse complement strand
GTAAAACCGGGGATGTTGCCATTGGAGCATGCCTAGCAAACAGCAGCAAAGTCCGCAGAGCTGACATCGAACTGATACCATAACCCAGCCTTTTTGCTCTTGCTAAAAGAGACCATATGTCTGAGCTTGGGGGCAGGTTTTGATTGATAATCATATTTTGATATCGCCATCTCGTACATCCATTACCTGCTCCATCGTATTGATCAATGCTTCAAGTGCATTCTGCGCACTGTTAAGCGTTGGTGCATGTGGACTTCCATAATATTTGTTGGCTCTTATGCCATCACGAAGTAAACGTGCATCATTTAGAATGCGGTCTAATACCAACAGACTTGGTGTACGACCCCTTGCTCGCATGCAAGAAAGATAACTTGGTGCTTTGCCGCAGACCTTGGTTGAAAACTCTTTTTGGCCTTTAACAAGATTAATATCCAAGTATGTGCGATATGCAGCATCAAGTATCTGAATATATCCGCTGTTATCATAGATATGGACATCATTGTGATGTGTGAGCTCAGGGCAGGGCTGAATTGAACTAATGTAGCTTCTGACTTCTTTGTAACGCATGTGTTTCTCCCAAATAATAATCTGCTTGCCAGCAGCACTGCTATTTATGCGAATTGGGTGCTTGGATTTTAAGCTATTCGGTTTGGATGAGGGTGATAGAAACAAGCTAGACTAGCAGCCCCAACATTCCATAAAATTACGCATTGAAATCATTGGAAGAAATATCGCGTTTATGAATAAAAAGAGCAGCAGCTATAGCAGCCCAACAGCAGCGGTTTTCATATCCTCATTCACTTCAATATATCGCTGTGTGGTTCCAAGGTGTTTGTGACCTGCTAGCTCCATAATCACTTTGGGTGAAACGCCTGCATGAGCCAATTGGGTGATAAACCACCTACGACCACTATGTGATGAAGCGCCAGTAATTCCGGCCTCAATATAAATCCGAGAAACTAACTGACACAAACTATTGGCTGAAAACCCTTTGCCTTTTTGAGATGCAATGATTGGCTGATAAATTGGAACCTCATAAGCTAAGCCTGCATAATAAGCTGTTACTTGCTTTTGCAGTAGATCATTTAAATGAACTGCACGTGCTTCTTTGGATTTGGTGTTTTTAGCAGATAAGTAAAATACAGCTTTAACCAATCCATCTGTTTCAAGTAGATCATTCCATATCAAACTGGCTATCTCACCAACACGGAGACCAGCATAATGGGATAGTAAAACAATCAATCTGTTCCTCATCCCATATCTATGAGCTGAACAAACTGCCAGTACCCGTTTGAGTTCTGATCTCGTCAACACACGAGCTTGTTTCATTAAATATAACCTTCTGCATTGATCTAATGCATAAAGTTATGTTTCCTTTTGAGCCAAAGAGCGACCACTTTCTGAACACCAATGATTTCAATGAATTACGCGAAAATGTAATGTATTGTGGAGAACATTACATTTCTGTACTCAAACCAAGTTCAGCGGTTTCTATTCGTTTGAAGTTGGTTGATTTTGGTGCTGTGTTGATGAAGTGCTTGAATTGAGCAAGCATATGACATTCGTCATACGCATTCCAAAACGTGATCTGTTTGAAAGTTCTTTGTCTTCAACAAAGTCCAACAAACAATCAGTTTCATTTTCAGGAATGGAATGAGTTTGTGATCTATTGAGCTCATATCCAATTATATGGAAGTTTGGATAGTCATCGATAACATCATGTGAGTTTGAAGTAGAAGTAATTGAATAATCATTACTATGAATATCTTGATACTCTTCATCTATTGCAGGTCTTGTATTCAAAACCATACTTAAATATTCCGACATCATCTCCACATAGTACTTAGCGTTGCAAAAGTTATCTTGGGTTTGACAAGTGTGTGTTCCTGCACCTAGAAAACTAGCTTGCAAAATCACGAAGTAAGATAACTTGGTCATGCCAATCATAATCGTCTCTTATCTGTTCCTTTGTATTGTAACCTGTAAGACCCAGTGCACCAGAGATCATCTGCACGTCATGTGAACCTGATGGGCAGATCTTGCCCCAATACTTTTCGGTATGGATTTTGATATTCCACAGGTAAGCATTTGGTGGCGTACACAACGCGAAATGAGCGTGAATGTTTGAATTCTTATGCTCTATAAATCCAATGCCATCTGTACGCAGTTTGAATGGCATTTTAATCCATCTTGGACCCAAATATATTCTGTCAAACCTGCCAAAGAAATCTTTGATCTTCCTCTTAAACCGACCAACTGACATCGCATCATTGGTTGTCAATGTCACAAATGTATCTGGTCTTAAATCATTGACCAATCCCAAATACGCCCACCTCATTCTAAATCTATCTATGCTATTCAAACGCTTCTCCTACTGATGCTGCTGAGCAGCACATACGTCTCTTATTTATAACATTTGGAGGGGTGAAATGC
Organism: uncultured Rhizobiaceae bacterium; assembly: GCA_963974325.1. GTDB lineage: Bacteria > Pseudomonadota > Alphaproteobacteria > Rhizobiales > Rhizobiaceae > Lentilitoribacter. The sequence continues at coordinate 3,596 of CAXBCW010000127.1, read as the reverse complement.
CTAAAAAGAAATGGGTTCTTAATGGGATGAATTCGGGCTATATAATCTCATCAATGAAACCATCGAAGATCTCCAATTGAAAAATAGTACTACCAAAGCCATCGCTTTAATGATCGTTTCGATGTTTGCTTTTGCGACAACCGATATGTTTATCAAATTAGCAGCGAGTTCAACTACGCCGCCTCAGGTTATGTTCTTTCTAACCGTTGGAAGTTTCATTGTTTTTGTCTCAATAGCGCTCATTCAAAAAGATAAGATCTGGGATCGAAATGCATTATCACCTGTATTGCTGCTGCGGTATTTTGCAGAAGTTATTGGCATGGTTGGGATGATTTTAGCGTTGAGATACATACCCCTATCTACAGTTGGTGCAATCGTACAATCCGTTCCATTGTTAGTTGCTTTGGGTGCCGTTTTAACATTGGGGGAACGTGTTAGTTGGAGACGATGGTCTTCCATAGTCGTAGGTTTCATTGGCGTATTATTGATTATCCAACCTGGTGCTGATGGTTTTGAACTTACTGTTTTGTGGGCTGTCCTTGCCGCTATCGGACTTTCAGTGCGTGATTTAACAACACGGCTAACACCTCCAAATATGTCGTCAGCAAGCTTGGGGGCCTATTCAATGATCGCAGCTATTTCGTTCTCAGTCTTTTGGTTGGCATTTTCTGGTGAGAGCTTTATCCCTCAGAATGAGGACTGGGTCATTGTTTTGCCAATGGTTAGCTTTGGTGCCTTTGGTTATTTGGTATTGGTAGCTTCGGTTAGGATGGCAGAGGTATCTGTGGTGACGCCATACAGATATACACGGCTTATTTTCTTAATGGTTTTTGGCGTGGTTTTATTTGGTGAAAAACCAGATGCTATGGTTCTTTTGGGTGCGGCACTCATCGTGGTATCGGGTGTATATATGATGTGGCGTGAGCGCGTTGTGCAGCAATAATTGCAAATTAGTAGTGAATATTAAATGGGAAGTCCTGCCGAGCCCTGATGTCATTACGTTCCAGTTGGTTGCGGATACCTCATAGTATCGGTCTAAGTCCCCATCTTGTTATAGCAATTCAGCTATGTTCATGATTGAACCCGTATATTGCTAAGTACATAGCCAATATTTAGCTGTATTCAGCGTCATTTGAACTGTTTGACTGAAATATTCATATGCTTAATTTCACCGCCAACCCCATTGATTAAAAAGACACTTAATCAAGTGATAACAATAATTTACGAGTTTTTAAGTGAGAAACCACTGTTTTTGGGGCTTCTAAATTTTAGTTAAAATTTGAACTAATTTCAAGATGTTTTTATCGTCTAAATATTTTTGGTTTTTTAACTTTTCTATGTGAATTGGAAAGCAGTTCATGAATAAAAATGGATGGCAAAGCGAAAGTCTTGATGTGCAAGGCGATTGTGTTCAAGTCATTTGAAAAATGCTAGAAGGAGATCAAATATGAAGTCGCTTGAAGTCAGAGAAAATCTAACTGAAGAAGAATTCGTATCTGAATATGTTGCAAAAAACAAACCTGTTGTTATCAGTGGAATTCCGTATGAAGCAGCAAAATGGCAGCCTGAATCTTTAAAAGAATCCATCGGTGAAATGAAAACTCAAGTTTATGACACATTGTTTGATCTGGATAAGACATCTTCGCTCAATGAATATTTCGCTGAAAACTTCGGTAAAGACGGGCCTATGCCGACACATGTTCCATATGTGCGCTGGTACAATCAACTCAAAGATATGCACTTTGTAAAAGGTGATAAAGCCTTTGATGAATTGTCAAAGATTTGGACAAAACCAGATTGTATTCCAAGCAGTGATTTAATTATGCCGATCACAGGGGCCGGCAAAACTGCGGACCCTGTCAATGATAACTTCCCTTACCGCGGTATTCTTGTCGCAGCTCGTGGCGCGCGAACCCGTATGCATCGCGACCCATTCTGCAGTGATGCGATCGTTGCCCAGTTTTATGGAACAAAAGAGGCTGCACTTTATCATCCTGACCGCACGGCTGAACTCACACAGAAATCTGCAGATAATTCATTTGGTGGTTTCATTGATGTGCGCGCAGAAGATGTAACAAGTCTGAGTATTGAACCCGATTATAAAGGACAATTGGAGCCTGGCCAAATGATCTTCATTCCGCATGGTTGGTTGCATGACGTGATCTGCTTGTCGGACTCAATTTCAGTGACTTGGAACTTTATCCACAAACGTGGAGCAAAAGAGTTCATCAACTATTTAAAGGCTGATCCAAGCAAAGATAGTGAATTTGAAGTTTTGCAGTATTTTCACAAGCGCGGCGGTTTGGGTAAGCTGACAGCCGAAGAAATGCTCACGCGTATTGTCGCCTAATCAACCCAATTGTCGGGGCGTTTTTGTCCCGACAAATACACCGAGACCCCGTCAAATGGAAATATGTTGATCATTAAGCGTAAGGCTTATCCGTATATTATTATGTTGATTTACATTTTGTTTGTGATGACCTTTTAATCTTTTTCCAGGCTGTACAGCACTTCTGGTAAATACCAGAACAGACGAGGTGGTGACATCGGTTTCCTGTTGAGCTCAAGCTTCATAAATATTCTAGGTTGAACCATGTTTAGCCTGCTGCCCTGCAGCGCGATAATGCTGTTTTGTCCGCTCAGATGACCATGGTACGTGTTGCAGCTAACGGCTGCTCTGAGCCCCGCTTTCTGCAATGTAGCGGGACTGACTGGTGTCCGCTATACATGCGGACTTGTATGAAACAGGGACGGCTAGATTAAACAGGTGTGGCTGACCACATGTCCGACAAGGTTGCTGTCGAGAGTATAACTTTGACCAGCAGCCCAGCCATTTTCACTGAGAGCATTCCACACTTGATCTCTGCTGATGTGTTTGTCACGAGACTTCTTGTTGCAGGTGACGATCATCACTTCCTGCTCGTGCTCGGAATTCTTGGCAAGCCAGTTCTGGAGTTTCTGTTCTGATGAAACTCTTATCCGCTTTAGTTTTGGTATGATCATGGCATGCAATCCTGTGATACTCATCCTTCTTTATAGGATATAAGCGGCCATTGGCGCAAACTTGTCCAAGTCAATTTTTGTCCGCTTTTCCGCCATTAATGCCAATCGCTGTATACTTCCGGAATGAGCCCGAAACGGACACATGCTTATTATTGAGCAGAGATATTTTGCCCGATAACAAAATTATATAAACTAATGACAAGTCGATGCACGACATTCAATTGCTTTCTGCTTCCAAAAAACTGCCAAATACATTAAACATCCCTATCTTCACTATTCAGGACAAATTATGGCACAGAAAGCCACCATTTATAAAGTTGAACTATCCGTTTCCGATATGAATCGTCACTATTACGAGACCCATAATCTAATCGTTGCTAAACATCCTTCTGAGACGGATGAACGGTTAATGGTGCGTATTCTTGCTTTTGCGCTGAATGCCCATGAGCAATTGGAATTTACCAAGGGTATTTCAACGGCTGACGAGCCTGACATTTGGCAGAAAAGCCTGAGTGGAGAGCATGAGTTGTGGGTGATGTTGGGACTGCCTGGTGAGAAGATTGTTCGTCAATCCTGTGGCAAGTCCAACGAGG
>CAXBCW010000126.1:0-6310 GCA_963974325.1 uncultured Rhizobiaceae bacterium | reverse complement strand
AGATACTCTCTTAGCTAAGCAGCCAATCTGTCCATAATTATATGATGACGCACAGCACCACACGGTGCAGATTTAAGTGAAAAAGCATTTTCTCTCGTGGCAAACAAACAGAATTCTGACAGCCTTAAGAAGCTTTTTGGAGAGTTAGGGCACTTCGAACTCTTAAAGTATCGGACGTATTGCCTTTTTAAGACGTTTGACGACCCGCGCAATGTTTATCATGTCTTAGCGGAACATCAAAAACGTGTGGAATGGCAACTACATCGAATCTACCGAGCGCGAAACTCTATAGTGCATTCTGGCCAGACACCCGCATTTGCTCCTGTTTTAGTTGTGAATGCACATGATTACTTTGATCAAATTTTTGACCTTTCGAACGAACTATCTAGTGGTATGAATGGCCAGAAAAACTACTCAAGCTGTTTTGATTATGCGGAGTGGCTTTTTGCGCAGTACCAATCAGACTTGAAAAACACCAATGCTTTTGATGTCGATAACTGCAGGAATGTGATTTGGAAAAAGAAGCCAGTGCTTACAAAAATGGACTTCTTCGGGCTGAGTAATGAACAATCAACTCCTGCGGCTACCTAGGCGGATGACTAAAATACTGACGCCGACTTCGGATTGACGTATATGAACGCTTTTCATAAAATACAGTTGCGACAAATGTCCGTTTCCCGCCCAACAGAGACCAACTGTACAAATTTGGCGACGGTCGTTTTGTACGCTCACCAGTCATTCGATATGACGTTGCAAAAAGGATCCTTTTTGCAATAATAAATGAAAGACTGCTTTGTCGGTCACGCAGATACTGATGGTTCAACCTTAAATCCAATGCTTTTGTTAATTAAATAACAAAGTTGAACTGGTTAAGATTATGAATTTATTACGTTATTTCCTATTTTTGTCGCCAAAACAGCTAAGGTTGAATGTAACGTTCAACCTCATTTTACATTTGTGTAAAAAAATTAACAAATAAGATGCCTATTTGCCAAAGCATCAAAAATCTCTCAAATGCTTATTCTCTGGGTTTCACAGTCTATTTGAAGCATATTTGAAAGCAGTTTGAAGGCTTTACAGATTTTTTCTTTAAATCATCAGCTCGTGCAATTTCTTTAGACCTTATGCAGAACCGTGTGACAAACTTTGATCTTGCTTGTGGTTCACATACCACCGCTTATCACTTTGTAATATAACGCTTTTCCACCAGATCCCGTCTAATCCCATTTAATCCCGCCTTTATGCAGAACCGTGTGTCAGACTACAATGGGCATACTTTCGCTTTCCGATGAGCTTTCGTGATGTCAAGGACCTTTTGTACAAGCGCGGTGTGATCGTCAGTTATGAAACCGTTAGGTCATGGGTTGGAAAATTTGGATACCAATATGCCAAAGTCATCCGCCGCGACCGGCCTGCAGCATCAGATAAGTGGCACCTCGACGAGGTGGTGATCACAATCCGTGGCAAAAAGTATTGGCTTTGGCGCGCCATTGATAGCAAAGGTGACGTTCTGGATATACTTGTACAGTCACGCCACAATACAAAGGCTGCAGACCGCTTTTTTCGCAAATTGTTCAAGCAATACGGCCAGCCGCGTGTCCTTATTACCGACAAACTGGGAAGTTATGGGGCTGCTCTCAGGCAACTTGCACCTGGTATCGATCATCGTGCCCACAAGGGATTGAATAACCGAGCGGAAGTTTCGCATCGACCCACCCGACGACGGGAGAAGATCATAGGGAGGTTCAAATCACCCCGCCAAGCGCAACGCTTTCTTTCCGTACATGATCAGGTCCAAACAATCTTCCGCCCTCGCCGTCACACACTATCCGCCCCTGCCTATCGACAATCTCGCTCAGATGCTCACAGCATTTGGGACGACATCACGTGTGAGCTAAAAGCGGGATAAAAGCAGACGCTTGATCCCTATTGCGGCTTGGAGCCAATAACTTGAAGATACCTTATCGATAAAGAGCCGTTGGAAGCCACATTGATATTTCTGGAATAAACGTCAGCAATAAGAGCACTGCAATTAATGGAACTAAGAAGGGGGCTGTGGCCGTAACGCATTTTTCAAATGGGACATCTGAGACTTTTGAGAGGACGTAAAGCACCATGCCAACAGGTGGAGTAAGGAGGCCGATCATGAGGTTTAGGATAAGTATGATTCCAAAGTGAACTGGGTCCACTCCGACTGTCATCGCAATTGGTAACAAGACAGGCGTCAAGATTGTGATCGCCGCTATGGTTTCCATAAAACAGCCCACAATCAAAACAATAAGCATCATTATTAGTAAAATTGCCGTTTTGTTATCTGTGAAACTAAGCAGTTCAGTTGCAAACATTTCAGCAACTTGATTTGCAGTCAAAATCCAAGCAAATATCGCTGATGCTGCAACAATCATCATAATGGAGGCCGTTGTTTCGACTGTATCCATCGACACACGTATGATGCCCCGCCATGTCAAGGTGCGATAAACAACAAGGCCCAATAGCATAGCGTACGCTACAGCAGCGATCGCGGCTTCTGTTGGGGTGAATATACCGGTCAAAATACCACCCACAATGATGATAGGCGTAAACAGCGGTAGGATCGCATGCCCGAAAGATGTCAGGAACTTGCTAAAGATAAATTTTTCATCCCGCGGATAATTACGCAGTTTGGAATAGAAAGCTACCATGATCATCAATGCAAAAGCCATGATTAGGCCAGGGATAAGGCCCGCAGCAAATAATTGACCAATTGAAGTGTCTGCAATCACGCCATATACAACGAGTGGCAGAGACGGGGGAATAATCGGGCCAATTGTTGATGAAGCAGCTGTGATCCCAACTGAAAAGTCAGTGTCATAACCGGCCTCACGCATGGCCTTAATTTCAATATTGCCCAGACCGCCCGCGTCGGCCACGGCAGCACCGGACATACCAGCAAAAATAACACTGGCGCCAACATTCACATGCCCAAGACCGCCATACATCCAACCAACCGCAGAACGGGCGAATGCGAAAATTTTAGTAGTGATACCAGCCGTGTTCATTAAATGGCCGGCCATGATGAAGAACGGCACAGCAATCAAGGGGAAAGAATTGATCCCATTGACCATATTATGCAACACAACCACGCTTGGCAGGCCGTCTAACATAATAAACACAAGAGATGAAACACCAAGGGCCACAGCAACGGGAGCACCCGCAATTAAAAGCACAAACAAAACGACGAACAAGAGAACGAGGGTCATTTTTTCCCTCCCAATTCAGGAATCTCGTGTAATGCATGCTCTTCCATTTCACGTAGGATATCTCTTGGAGACTGGCGGATTTTACGCGCGAGCCAATAAACTGAAAAGCCGGCCATAATAATCAGGCTTGCAGCAACACACCAATAAAGAAGGCTCTTGGGAATTTCAGCGGAGGCCATTTTTGTGCGTGTTTTCAGCGCCAATAGGATCGCTTGGTACCCTAAATAGCCATAAAACAACATGGAAATTGCTTCCATTGTGATCGTTAAATATTTACCAAATTGTGGTGAGAGGTAACGGTAAAAAAATTCTAGAAAAATGTGTGTGCCCTTGCGAGTGACAGACACAGCGCCAAAATAGGCAACGATGATCAAAACATAACGAGCGATTTCCTCAGTCCATGCAAGGCTATCGTTGAGTACATAGCGTGTAAAAAACTGCAAAAATACAATGCCTGACAACGCCCAAAGTGCTACCAATCCTGGCACATCCCAAAGGTTGAAATCCGAGATATCTATTTGCGTGTTTTCAAAATTAATCTCAGGGAGCGCATCCTGCGCTCCCTCCTGCTGTCCGTTCAACTTACTCATTATGGCTCCTTAAGACCCAAATTTAGATCAAAGTGCGCCAAGGCGGTTGTAATGTTCCATAGTGTAAGGCACGCCATCGCCCGTAAGCTTTGGCTTAACTGCATCTTGGAATGGTTTTTTGTCGATTTCGTTAACAGTAATGCCCTGCTCGCGGAACCAAGAAACCAATTCTTGCTCAGACTGATAAATTGCGTCAGATGCTTTGGCAGCAGCTTGCGCAAGTACTTCACGCACAACAGCATCGTCGCCACCAACACGCGCAAGCGCATCATCAGACGCAATGGTCAAAAGTGAGTTCAAGATGTGACCTGTCAAGTTGATGTTTGTTTGCACTTCGTAGAATTTTTTAAATTTAATTGTTGGAAGTGGGTTTTCTTGTGCATCAACAACACCTTGCTGCAAAGCAAGATAAACTTCTGAGAAAGCCATAGGCGTCGGATTTGCACCAACCGCATTAGGGAAAATAAGCATCAGTGGTGAGTTAGGAACGCGAATTTTAAGGCCTTCCATATCGGATGGTTTCAAAACTGGTTTATTAGATGTCACGTGACGTTGACCGTAATACACAAGACCAAGAACTTGGTTGCCTGTTGCATCGTGGTAGCCATCAGAAAGTTCTGTGAAAAGTTCACTTCCACGATAGGACTTCCAATGATCCCAGCCGCGCATGATGAACGGATAATCAGAAATCGCAATTGGGCCGTAATAACGTTCAACAAAGCTCGGGCCAGTGTAGATAATATCTACAGAACCAATGCCAAGACCTTCGTTGATTTCAACTTCTTTACCAAGTGAAGATGCCGGGAAGACTTTAATTTCGACGCGGCCGTCTGTTCGCGCCTTAACTTCTTCAGCAGCCCATTCGGCTGTCTGGTGGTACGGTGAGCCGGACTCATAAACGTGCGCCCATTTTAGTGTTTCAACAGCGAAAGCTGAAGATGTAGACATAAGTGCCATGCAGCCAAGTGAAACCGCAGCAGTCCAATTTTTAATAGTCATACAGTATCCTCCATTGTCCTAACTTTTTGCTAGGTTTTTTCAATCGTCAATAGGTTTTCTAATTTCATATTTGACGATTGCTGGAATATCTAATATACTAGTTAAATCGTAAAATCAACCAACATTGTGCGAGGAGAAGATGAGTAAACCATTGAAGGAAAAGGGACGCAAGAAACGGGCTCCCAATGCGGCACCAACTGGCCGAGGTCGGTTTTTAGAACGATCTACGATAACTTTAGCAGACATGCTTTATCAAGAGTTGCATACAGCGATACTATATATGGAACTTCTTCCTGGTACGCCCATTTCAGAAGCGGCGATCGCTGAGGAGCGTGGGGTTAGTCGAACGCCTGTACGCGAGGCCGTTTTACGCTTGGCTGAAGAGCAATTGGTAGAGGTGGTGCCTAAGTCTGGAACCTTTGTGGCACGAATTCCTTTGTCTGCGCTGCCACAGGCGCAAATTGCGCGACGTGCGTTGGAGAATGCAACTGTTTGCGCCGCGACAAAATGCGCCACTGATAGTGATTTTTTGGAATTGATGTCTCTTATCAAGGACCAAAAGAAACTGGCTGCGGAGGGAAACCCTTCCGCTTTCCATTCTGTGGACGAAGCATTCCACGAAGCGATTGCGCGTATTGGCAAACTGCCGAGCCTGTGGCGGTTAACTTTGCAAGTTAAGGCACAAGTGGATCGGTTTAGGTGTTTAGAATTGCCAGAAGAGGGGCGGATGGCCGCCGTAGCCATTGAGCACGAATGTATCGTGGAGGCCATGCAGGCACGTGATGTCGATCGTGCAGCTGCCAAAATGGAAATGCACTTAAGTGGTTTACAGCTTCGTTTTGCTGTTGGTTATGAGAACTACCCCGACTACTATATTAAAGACGTTGAGCTGGCGGATGTATTAAAGACGCTGAGCTGACGGATGTCAGCCAATCAAGTATTTCAAAACTTCACCCGAAATTATCAAATCAGCGGTGATGTATTACGTTAGGTTTCCACTCAGCTTGCGGCAGGTGGAGGATATTTTGCATGAGCGCGGAATTGATATTTGTCACGAAACAGTGCGTATTTGGTGGAACCGGTTTGGCCCCTTGTTGGCAATAGAAGGGCGTTGTCAGAAGAAAGTTGAACTAGGCTTTAAATTGGCATAGCTTTTAAAAATGACAGACAAAATTTCTTATAAATATTTCAAGACAAGTCTAGGAATTATCCAATTGGCGGTGATGTATTATGTGCGTTATCCGCTGAGCTATCGACAGGTTGAAGATATTTTGTCCGAACGTGGTGTCGATATTTGCCACGAAACCATCCGTTTTTGGGTGAATAGATTTGGTGGGGCATTTGCCAAGAAAATCGGAAAGAAACGAAGATGCCGTCATTCCTGTAACCCGTCAACGCCTTATGGACTGATTGTTTGATTTTTTAAGATGTAAAACGCAGTGCAATATTGGGCCACAGAAACGATCACATAAAGTGATTGTC
>CAXBCW010000125.1:0-6534 GCA_963974325.1 uncultured Rhizobiaceae bacterium | reverse complement strand
GCCTGTTTGAAAAAGCACCATTATGGGGATATGGAATAGGCAAGCGTGACGATATTTTAGCGCAAGGAAACCAAGAGGCGATTGCAAAAGGCAATGTTGAATGCCCGGCAGAACATCCTGGGTTCTCTCATTTTCACAATGGATTTTTAACTGCGGCCATTGATGCTGGAATATTCGGTTTTTTGGCAACTCTCTTGCTTTATTTATCACCTATATTCTTTGTGTTTGCCGCACCCAATGATGGTTTGCGGGCTAAGAGGTTTGTGTTCGCGTCGGTCTTGTGCATTACATATTTTTTCGCAGGGATGAAAAATATTTTGTTTGGCCAAGATCTGGTTGATAGTCTGTTTATTGTCTTTTCTGTTGTTTTAGCGTTTAGTGTTGTGAAAACCGATGATCCATCTACCGAAGATGCGAATGAGGTGAAGATATTTATCCGCTAAAAACCCAATCTGGAACCTTTTATGATGGCTAAAAAACCGAAATACGCATCACAAATTGCTGATATCACCAATGATCTTATGGACCCAATCTTGGCTAAAAAAGCTGGTATTAATACAATGCTGCTTGGTGTTTGGGATGAAATAGTCGGGCCCGAATTTTCAGATTGCACGCGACCAGATAAAATTACATGGCCACAAAGACGAAGTATGGGGTATGAAATAAGCTCAGAATCTGGCGGCGGATTAGTGCCTGGGCAATTAATTATTGCCTGTGAAGGCTCAAGAGCCTTGTTTTTATCGCACCAAAAAGATGAAATCATGGGGCGGATAAATTCTTTTTTCGGTTTTCCAGCGATAAATCAAATCAAGATTGTGCAAAAAGTTGTTGCCAATCATCAGAAAATTCGTAAAAAATCACGGAAATTATCGAGTTTGGAGCACAAAGAGCTCAATGATATGATGGTTGAGGTCGAAAACCCTAAACTCAAAGAAGCATTGACAAAACTTGGTAAGGCTGTTTTTTCAAAAAGAGAAAATTAGGTCACGAAATAGCCCCAAATCTAAACGATTTTGCAAAAACGATATTCGTCTTACGTCATGATCAGTTCAGGTTATAATATGGGGTAGAAAATCGTGGCATTAAAAGATCGGTAAATGAATTTAAAATTCAACACTCGAAATTAAGGCATTTAGTCGAGATGGGATGTGGGGCATGTGTGTTGGATCAATACGACGAAAGGGTTTGGAATGTCGTTTAGTAAGTTAGGTAAATTTAAGCTACTCTCAAAGTCTGCGCTTTTAGGCGGCGTGGCATTGGCAGTGGTGTCATGTAGCGAAGCCCAAGATGTGGCAGATGCTGACGTGAAAGATAATGCAAATGTTCAAATGGCCTCAGGTCATAGCGCAACCACAATTGAGCAAAATGTTGACCCAATCACAACAGCTGCGGTCGATGTGCCACAAGCTGATGGCGATGTGGACATGGATGAGGTTCTTAAACCAAGCAACCTTAAAGAAATGGAACTCGGCGATGCCGCAGCTCCCGTGACAATTGTTGAATACATGTCAATGACTTGTCCACATTGTAAGTCTTTTCATGAAAATACATTCGGTGAGATCAAAAAGAACTACATTGAAACTGGTAAAGTTCGCTTCATTGTACGCGAATTCCCGTTCGACCCTGCTGCCGCTGCAACCATAATGTTGGCTCGTTGTGCACCAGAAGGCCAATTTTTCCCACTTATTGATTTGTTCTTCAAACAGCAATCTTCATGGGCAAGATCGCAAGATGTTCGCGGTGAACTGGAGAAATTGACCAAGTTAGCAGGTTTTACACAGGAAGAATTCAATGCTTGCTTGACGAACCAACAGCTTCTCGATGATGTTACAGAAGTACGTAATCGCGGTGCTAATGATTATGGTGTGCAATCCACCCCGACTTTCATTGTCAATGGAAAGCGGTATTCTGGGGATATGTCAGTTGATACAATGTCGGCACTTATCGACAGCCTATTATAATAAACGTTCCTTTGAGCGCTGGATGATTGTGTCCAGCGCTTATTTCCCATTTTTTGATTTGAACATTAAATTTCCAAATGCGAGCCACCCCGCCAATTATCGGCAGAGTAGCAGCCTATGAAATTTAATAAACTCCGCCTTATGGGTTTCAAATCCTTTGTTGATGCCACCGAGTTCCATATTGAACGCGGGCTAACTGGTATTGTCGGCCCCAATGGTTGCGGCAAGTCCAATCTTGTGGAAGCCATGCGCTGGGTGATGGGCGAAAACTCCTATAAAAACATGCGTGCGTCTGGCATGGATGATGTCATTTTTTCTGGCTCGGGCAATAGACCATCCCGCAACACGGCCGAAGTTGCGCTTTTCTTAGATAATTCAGATCGCGATGCTCCCGTTGCCTTTAACGATCAAGACGAAGTACAGGTCTCGCGCCGTATTGAACGCGAATCTGGATCTGCATACCGGATCAACGGTAAAGACGCGCGTGCAAAAGATGTGCAGCTATTATTTGCAGATGCGTCAACCGGCGCACGATCTCCATCAATGGTGGGGCAGGGGCGTATCGGTGAGCTTATTCAAGCCAAACCTGTGGCACGTCGTCAATTATTAGAAGAAGCAGCTGGGATTTCAGGCCTTTACTCGCGCCGCCATGAGGCCGAACTTAGACTTCGCGGTGCAGAAACCAATCTTGAACGGTTAGAAGATGTCACCTCTCAGCTTGAAAGTCAGATTGAAAGCCTAAAACGCCAAGCCCGTCAAGCCAATCGGTTTAAAGCCATATCAGCCGATATCAGAAGATCAGAAGCCACATTGCTGCATTTGCGCTGGCAACAGGCAAAAATTGCTGAAGGTCAATCCCAATCAGACCTATCGGAAGCCACAAAACGTGTTGCTGAAATGGCGGCCAAACAATCCGAAGCTGCACGCAACCAAGCTGTTGAAGCCCATAAATTGCCGGCATTGCGCGAAAATGATGCAAAGTCTGCTGCCATTCTTCAGCGCTTGCAAATCGGTAAGACCCAGCTCGAAGAAGAAGCTGGCCGGTTAGAAAAACGCAAAAAAGAACTCGATCAACGTTTGGCGCAATTAGCATCAGATATTGCGCGTGAAGAGCAAATGGTTGCTGATAATACAGCGATTTTGGAACGGTTGAATGCGGAAGAAAAAGAAATCAAAGACGTTTTGGCAAACTCAGACGCCCATACTGCAGATTTAAAAAATGCTTTTGAGGCTGCGAGCATAAAACTAATAGCCAGCGAAAAATCTTTATCGACGATTACATCGGAACGCGCTGAAGCTGCCGCAGGAAAAGTGCAGCTGGAGCGAAGCCGCCAAGACCTCAACGAGCGTAAAAGCCGAATTGAACGTCAAATGACTGATCAACGCGCAGAACTAGTGCGCATTGATAGTCAAATAGCGGGATTGCCAGACCCTCAGGTTAAGCAGAACGAGCTAGAGCAATGCGAAGTTAATCTGGAGATGGCCGAAGAAGCTGTTGCCGTAAGTGAAGCTGTGCTCGAAGAAGCGCGCCAACGCGAGAATGATGCACGGCAACCCTTGTCGGATGCGCGGCGTACACTCAACGAGGTTGAGACAGAAGCACGGACGATCAATAAGATCTTAAATGCTGGCGACGAGCAGGGGCTTTTTCCACCCATTGTTGACGAGATTAAAGTTCAGCGCGGATTTGAGACCGCTTTGGGCGCTGCTATTGGTGATGATCTTGATGTGCCGCTCGACCCATCAGCGCCGGCCCATTGGCAAGAAATTAATGGTACGGGGTCTGATCAAAAATTACCTGCAGGCTTAACGCCCCTGATTGAAGTGGTCGACGCGCCAAAGGCCTTGGCCCGGCGCTTGGCACAGATTGGTCTAGTCGATGATGCAGATCAGGGGGAAGCATTGCACGCTGCTCTTTTGCCCGGTCAAAGATTGGTTACGCGCGATGGCGCATTGTGGCGCTGGGATGGGTATAAGGCATCCGCTGACGCGCCAACACCTGCGGCCATGAGACTAGCACAAAAAAACCGACTGGCTGAGCTGGATGCGGAAGCTGTTGAGGCGACCAAAAACTTGTGCTTGTCAGAAGATGCCATCAAACAAGCTGGCGAGGAGGTTGCCTCAGGGCAGTCAAAATTACGTGCCGCCCGCGATAAAATTCGCGATGAACATGGTCGTGTGGCAACAGCTCGCAAAGCCCTTGCTCAAGCCCAAGAAGCTTCGGGCGCTCTGGCCAATCGCGCCACTATCTTGCGTCAATCGGAAAGTCAATTTGTTGTGCAATTGGATGAGGTGAAAACCCAACTTGTTGACGTGGATGCCGCTTTATTATCAGCACCTGATTTATCCAAATTAGAAGAAAACCTTGCAAAAATTAGCATTGAGGTTGCCCAAGATCGTGGATATGCAGCCGAAGCTCGGGCAGAACATGAAAGCATGGAGCGTGACAATCGCAATCGCCAACAACGCCTAACCGCCATCGCAAATGAACGCGAAACATGGTTGGTGCGCGGTCAAAATGCCCAAGGACAAATCACAGCTCTTAAAGAACGGTCCGACACTGCATCAATTGAAGCGCAAGAACTTGCTGATGCGCCAGACAATATCGCCTCGCGCCGCATTCAGTTGATGAACCAGCTTACGGAAGCCGAAGATGCGCGGAAGAAATCTGCGGATGTGTTGACCGAGGCTGAAACGCAATCTCGTCAGGCTGATAAAATTGCAACGGAAGCAATTTCAGAATTATCCTCTGCGCGTGAAATTCGTGGTCGGTCCGAAGAGCGCTGTGTGGCAGCTCAACAAAGACGCGAAGAAACAGAAGCTCGCATTCGCGAAGCGCTTAAATGTGAGCCGCATGAAGCGTTAAAATTAGCTCAGATTGAAGGCGATGAAGCCAAGCTTGATCCTGATCATGTGGAACGCGCGCTGGAACGGTTAAAAATTGAACGTGAGCGCTTGGGTGCGGTTAATCTTCGTGCCGAAGAAGAGCAGAACGAGTTATCGGGTCAATATGATACGATCATTAATGAGCGTGAAGATGTGATTGAAGCTATTCGCAAATTACGCGCTGGTATTCAGAGCCTCAACAAAGAAGGTCGCGAGCGACTGCTCGCTGCTTTTGAACTGGTCAATGTTCAGTTTACCCGATTGTTCACCCATCTATTTGGCGGCGGGACAGCAGAGTTGCAGCTTGTGGAATCAGATGATCCGCTGGAAGCTGGGCTTGAAATTCTAGCCCGCCCGCCCGGCAAAAAACCACAAACAATGACGCTTTTATCTGGTGGTGAGCAAGCGTTGACGGCAATGGCTTTGATTTTTGCGGTCTTCTTGACCAATCCTGCCCCGATTTGTGTGCTGGATGAGGTTGATGCACCGCTTGATGATCATAATGTGGAGCGCTTCTGTAACTTGATGGACGAAATGGCCTCTTCCACCGAAACCCGTTTCATCCTTATCACTCACAATCCAATCACCATGTCTCGCATGAACAGATTGTTCGGTGTCACCATGGCTGAGCAAGGCGTATCCCAGCTGGTGTCCGTTGATCTACAAACAGCCGAAGGCATGGTTGACGCTGAATAGGCTATGAAGATCTTCCAGCTTCACAAACTCACAACAATAAAATCACGTTGTGCATCCAAGCCGTGTCAGTAGCACACCGCTCACGAGGGCAACATGTGGTTCGACTGACTTTGCGGTGTGAACAGAGATGGCTACATCTGGCCGTGGCGGAAAGCCTGTGCGGCCATCAATGATCTTAAGTGTGTCGGGTATAATCGAGGCTTCCATAACAGAAACACAACCATCTTTGAGGATCGCTTTTTCAATCAGCCCAATGCTGCGCGTATTGTAGGAGACAAACCAAGACCGGTTAATCTTCTCCAATGTATCAAGTACAATATTTCTACAAATACAGCCTGTTGGGAATAAGACGAGGGACAATTGCGCTTCAGGGTCTTCAGCATAATCAGGCGACGCGACCCAATGAAGCGGCTCATACCTTGCCACTTGTCTGCTGATGTCATTCGTTGGGTGCGTGACAACCGCGACATCAAGTTGCCCTTGGTCCAGCAGTTTCAAAAGATCGCATCCATTTTCGCACGTCACTTCAAATTGAAGTCGAGGATGGTCTTTTGATATCGCAGACAATATCGGTGGCAAAAGATACGTTGCATAATCATCCGGCGTGCCAATTCTTATCAAGCCATCAGCTTCGGGGCGTCGAATATGCGAGAGCGCAACATCATTGGCAGTCAAAATTCGTTTGGCATACACCAGTAAGATTTCGCCAGTTGGCGTGATGCTCACAGATTGTCGATTACGTTCGAATAAACGCTTACCAACAATATCTTCAAGACGTTTGATTTGCAAACTAACAGCCGATTGAGTGCGGTTGATAGACAATCCCGCTTGGGTAAAATTGCGTTGGGCAGCTACTGCAACGAAGGATCTGAGTAAATCTATTTCAAGGTCTCGTATCATAAAGTAAGATTATAAATATTCATCACATTTAACAAGTTGAGACCTCAGCATAACTAGAGGATTCTCACTGGCAAAGATATTTGGTATCTTT
>CAXBCW010000124.1:0-6667 GCA_963974325.1 uncultured Rhizobiaceae bacterium | reverse complement strand
GTGGGTGGTTTTGGTTGCCATTTGCAATGCCATCAGCTTGGGAGAAAGAAGCTGCGTTTGCGCCAGAGATGGCCATGATTGAAAGTGCTGCGATTGCTAATACGTGTTTCATAAGTTTATTCCTTTTTAAGTGAGATGTTTGTGGCATCTCGGTTGGTTATGTTGTGAAGCGCTTTTGCGTTTCGGTTTAATGAGTGAAGCGCCTATTTGCGTTTCGTATTTGGGTGAAACGCTGCAAGAGAGTGTGTGTTCGTTGTTGCGTTTCGATGATTGAAATATAGCCTTAAGAATTGAGAATTAAAATTAACGTCTGAGCACATAAATGTGAGTGATGGTGTGGATTTGTTAGGGTTGAAACCCAAAATAGCTTGGTATAGGTCGCAATTGGTGTGTGCGCTGACTGGTTAAGAAATTGAAATCATTCACAAAACCAAAACGGTGCCGAGATGGCTCATTTTTGAACCAAAAGCTCACATTGAGTGAGAGGATGGGCAATACAGCGTTTTCTTTTTGATCAAACAGTCAAAACAGGTGAATTAATGTCGCAGTTTAATCGCCTCAAACCAAGACCCGTGATCGATTTCCAAATTCCGTGATCAAATGAATAGGCTTTGTGAGCGAGAAAAACAGAATCGAAGATCCAGTTTCGCACCAAATTGCTGATTCTGCCTCCAGATGTTACATCATTTTGTGAAATTCAAGAAAGATACGCCCTAATGACTGATGATTTACAGCAAGCAGACCTAGGAAAACCTCCTTCAAACGGCTGGGCAGCGCTGACGCCTGAGCTTTTGGTCGAGGATTATAAGGTCAGCCTCAGTTTTTGGTGCGATGTACTGGGGTTTTCCATCGCCAATCAGCGCCCATCCGAAAAGTTTGCCTATCTTGAGCGTCCTGAGGGCGCGCAAGTTATGATTAGCCAGCGTCACGATAATGGCAAATGGGAATTGGGGCCAATGGAGCCACCTTTTGGGCGAGGCGTTATGTTCCAAATCGCGGTCAATGAACTTCAGCCTATTATAAAGAGCATCAATCAACACGGACATGCTCTTTATAATGGTGGGTTAGATCAACAGGAGTTAGAAAACCCTCGCGAGGTCTGGCGACAGCATGGGGATCGCGAAGGTGGCGCACTCGAATTATTTATTCTCGATCCAAATGGCTATTTGATTATGTGCAGCCAAAGCCTTGGGCATCGAGACTTGTCAGACCAATAGTTTTGATTAAAAAAGGCGAGAATTTCAAACCCTCGCCTCATCAATGGTCTTGAACCTTATTATACGCGTTCGAGATCTTCGCGGGTAAACAGTGGACGTACGTCTAAGTCTGGTGCTTTTTGGATGCTCGGTGCGCCAGGTCCGCGCCAAATCGCACACACCACGGCAAGAACATTTGCGCCTTCAGCTCGGGATAGGTCCAATGCATCGGACACGGCTCCGCCCGTGGTGATCACATCTTCAACAAAGCAAACCTTGCGGCCATCAACAAACTGGCCTTCAATCGCTTGGCACGTGCCATAGGTTTTGGCTTCTTTGCGAACAAAGGCAACGGGCAAACCTGATTCAAGAGACATTGCTGTTGCAATCGGCACGCCGCCGAGCTCTAGCCCCGCCAAAATTTCGGTATCAGATGGAATGAGTTCCAACATGCCTTTGGCCACAAGACGCAAAAGCTTTGGATCACCTTCAAAACGGTATTTATCAAAATACTTTTCAGAAATTTGACCGGATCTCAACACGAACTCACCCGTGAGTGAGGCAATCTTTGAGACTTCTTTGGCAAGTTCTGTATGATTCATTTATACATTTCCCATTATATATATTGTTGCGACCATAAGATCACCGATTCTATTGAACCCATTATAGACGTAAATTGACGATTGAGGGAATCGATTGTGGCTTTTGATCAGCGAGGGCGATTGGTTTTCCATAGATGTTTTTTCGTCTTACGGATCTACGCAACCTCCAGATCAGGGCTCAAAAATCAATATAAATACAATTAATGAGACTTTTTATACTAAAAATTCTCGTTATTGTCTCTTTTTTGTAAAAGGACTTTCAATTACCACCGTTTATCACACAAAAGGCATTGAGTTTTTTTCTTTTCATCACCATATCGTCTTTTAAGCCGATATAGACATATCTAGGTTATTGGCGGCGCAATAAGTCTGAGAGGATTGTGTGATGAGTTTTTTAATCTTGGCCATTGGCTTGGTGATATTGGTTTTTGCGGGCGATTATTTAGTGCGCGGCGCCGTTTCGCTTGCTGAGCGGCTTAATATTTCCCCTTTGATCATCGGCCTTACCATTGTTGCCTTTGGAACCTCAGCACCTGAACTCTTTGTATCGCTCCAAGCTGCCCTTGATGAAGCGCCCGGCATTGCGCTGGGGAATGTGATTGGCTCGAATACGGCAAATGTGCTGTTAGTTCTAGGCGCACCTGCCGTCATTGCACCGCTTATAATTACAGCTAAAGGTCTTCGCGGATCACTCATCTATATGATGGTGCTGACATTTGCCTTCATTTACTTCATGTGGACAGATGCGCTCATCACTCATCTTGAAGGTGGTATTTTATTTGCGGGTATTATTTCTTATTTGGTTTGGCAGTTTATCAAAGCCAAGCGTCAAAACGCCTCTGCAGATGATGACATTGACGACATGCCAGAATCGACATCCGATACCAAAAAGATAGCACTGTTCTTAATCATTGGTATTATTGGCCTGCCACTCGGCGCTTATTTGACTGTTGAGGGTGCGGAAGAAATCGCGCGCGCGTTTAATGTGTCTGAAGCTGTGATTGGTGTGACGATTGTGGCCATTGGCACGTCCCTGCCCGAACTTGTGACATCTGTTATGGCTGCCATCCGCCGCTCTGGTGGTGTTGCTTTGGGGAACGTTGTTGGTTCTAACATCTTCAATATCGGACTTATTATGGGGTCGACTGCACTGATCCATCCGCTTGCTGTTGATCCACATTTGCTCAACGTTGATGTCCCTGTCATGGTCGGCGCTTCACTGTTGGTTGTTCTTTTGGCTGTTGTCAGTCGCCCGATCAACAAGTTTGGCGGTCTTTTGATGTTAGCTGCCTACACAGCCTACATTGTGTTGTCGTTTTAACGAATGGTTGCTTGCTTTCAGAACATCATCTAGGGCATTTTAGCTGTTATGAGTGATTCAAGTGATATAGCTGTGCCCGCAAATCCAGCGCCCAAGATAAATACCAAAGACATGGATTGGAATGAGTCTCCCCTTCTGCAGGAGGACCTCAAAGGCACAGCCTTGATCACGGCTCTGGTCAAACACCTGCCCAATCAACCTGGTGTTTACCGGATGATGAATGGCGCTGGTGATGTGCTTTATGTGGGCAAGGCGCGTAGTCTTAAAAAGCGTGTCACATCTTATGCTCAAGGTCGTGGGCACTCCAACCGCATCCACAAAATGGTGGCTCTGACGGAGAAGATGGAGTTTATCACCACGCGCACCGAGACTGAATCGCTGCTGCTTGAAGCAAATCTTATCAAACGTCTGCGCCCGCGTTATAATGTGCTGTTGCGCGATGATAAGAGCTTTCCTTATATCTTGATGTCTGGCGATCATGAAGCTGCTGGCATTTTTAAGCATCGCGGAGCGCGTGCGCGTAAAGGCCATTACTTTGGCCCGTTTGCATCTGCTGGCGCTGTTAGCCGCACAATATCATCATTGCAGCGGGCGTTTTTATTGCGCACCTGTACGGATAGTTATTACGAAGGTCGCACCCGCCCTTGTTTACAATATCAGATCAAACGCTGTGCCGGACCTTGTACCGGCGAAATTAGCATTCCTGATTATGAAGCACTGACATTGGAAGCGCGTCAGTTTTTATCGGGCAAAAGCGCTCAAGTAAAACGTGATCTATCTGCGGCAATGCAAGAAGCGTCCGATGAGATGGATTTTGAACGCGCCGCGCTTTATCGCGATCGATTATCTGCTTTATCACATGTGCAAAGCCATCAGGGTGTGAACCCACAAACGGTGGACGAAGCAGATGTGTTTGCGGTCTATTCCAATGGTGGCATGGCATGTATTCAGGTGTTCTTTTTCCGCACAGGCCAAAACTGGGGCAATCGGGCGTATTTTCCAAAAGCGGATTCGTCTTTGTCTTCAGCTGAAATTCTCAATGCGTTTATTGGCCAATTTTATGATGGCAAACCCTTGCCAAAGTTGATCATGCTGTCTGAGGATATTGCGGATCAGGAGCTTTTGGCCGAAGCATTTACCATCAAAGCAGAGCGCAAAGTCTCCGTCATTGTGCCGCAACGTGGTGAAAAAAGAGAGCTTGTCGACCAAGTTTTGACCAATGCCCGCGAAGCCCATGGACGTAATTTAGCAGAGACATCTAGCCAAACTAAATTATTGCGTGGCCTAGCCGAAACCTTTGACTTGCCCCATGCGCCGCGCCGCGTTGAGGTTTATGATAACTCCCACATTTCTGGAACAAATGCTGTGGGTGGTATGATTGTGTCTGGTGGTGAAGGCTTTGCCAAAGGCCAATACCGCAAGTTCAACATCAAAGATGAAACCATTACCCCTGGCGATGATTTTGGCATGATGAAAGAAGTTATGACCCGCAGGTTCTCACGCCTTGTCAAAGAGCATGGCTTGCCAGACATGACCATTGCACAAAAAATGGAAGCATCGGCTCAAGACGATTATGAGCCGCCGGACCTGTCTGAAATGCCGGCATGGCCTGATCTACTTTTGATCGATGGTGGCCAAGGGCAAATGACAGCCGTGCGCCAAATCCTCAAAGATCTGGATATCGAAGACTATATCTCAGCCATTGGCGTGGCCAAAGGTGCGGACCGTGAAGCTGGTCGAGAGCAGTTTTTTGTCCGAGGTAAAAAACCATTTAAACTGCCACCACGCGATCCTATTCTGTATTTTGTTCAGCGCATGCGCGATGAGGCCCATAGGTTTGCCATTGGCACCCATAGGGCAAAGCGTTCAAAAGAACTGATCAAGAACCCTCTTGATGAAATTAGTGGGATTGGTGCCAAGCGCAAAAAGGCATTGCTGCATCATTTTGGAACATCAAAAGAAGTGTCTAAAGCTGGTATTGATGATCTGATCACAGTTGACGGCATATCTGAGGCTGTTGCAGAGCTTATTTATAATCATTTCCATGAGAACGGATGATTATTGCAATTATTGTAAAGCCAGCTCTTTGCGAATTTGCAGCATAAAGTTTGCGCCAATATCATCGTCGATATTGCCATGCTCTAATGCGTGATTGATGAACTCAAACACCTCAAAGCGCTGCTCAGTTGTCAGTTTTGATAGGATATGAGGGCCAATTGCGCTGATGATTTTGCGCGGTGGCACACCTTGGTCGGTAATCCATTCGCCAACATCCAAAGCGTTTGTCACTTGTTCATCGCTTTCAGCATAAGGTCTGAGTGAGCCCATCAATTGTTGTTTGATGTCACTATTATAGACCCGTTCAGATTTCAAAATTGAAATTGAAATCGCAGCTGCACCGACGAGTGGATCATCAACCACATGACTTGCAACTGCTTGTGTGGTCATTCTTTTAAAGAACCAAACCAAGCTGGCGATGATAATAACCGCTGTGAAAATCAAAATATGCAATTTAATCTCCGACCATTTAAGAATGCTTTCTTATACAGCTACTATATAGGAACGCTGCTTGCTATAAACAATTAAGAAAAAGTAATTCGGTAATTTTCCTGACAATCATACTCTTGCGCTTCATAAACGAGGTCAATTTTAGTTTTGCAGTTCATTGTTTATTTGACGGCATGCCTGTTTTGACGTTAAACCACATCTAACGGAAGTAAATGAGTACCCCCATGCCAAAGCACGTCACATCATTGCCCAATCTTTTGACCTATTGCCGCATCTTAATTGTGCCGTTGATCGTGTTGTGTTTTTTCATCGAGGGTCGTTTTTATGCAACAGATTTCACCCGTTGGCTTGCCTTAGGCCTGTTCATTTTTGCGTCCATTACTGATTTTTTCGATGGATATCTGGCTCGTATTTGGAACCAAACATCCAATATTGGCAGAATGCTCGACCCAATTGCTGATAAGTTATTGGTCGCATCGGTCTTATTATTGGTCGCGGCAGATGGTACAATTGCTGGCTGGTCTATTTGGGCGGCAATTATTATCCTATGTCGCGAGATTTTGGTCTCAGGCTTACGTGAATATTTGGCAGATTTGAAAATCTCTGTACCAGTAACGTTTTTAGCTAAATTTAAAACCACGCTGCAAATGGTATCACTCGGATTTTTGCTTGCTGGATCTGCCGGTGATAAGGTTTTGCCATATACAACTGAAATTGGCATTACATTGCTATGGATTGCTGCGGTGATCACAATGATTACAGGATATGATTATTTCCGCGCAGGGCTCAAACATATTGTAGCAGACGAAGGATAGTTCATGATCAAACTGGTTTATTTTGCATGGGTGCGCGAACGCATTGGCAAATCGAGCGAAGAGATCTTGCTACCCCCGCATGTTAAAACAATTGCTGATTTGATAGCCCATCTTGTCGCGTTAGATGATGGCTATGCAGGGGCATTTCAAGCGCCTGAAATTATCCAAGCGGCGCTTGATAAAAAACATTCACAACACGACGCTCTGATAGGCGATGCCCGTGAG
>CAXBCW010000123.1:0-6923 GCA_963974325.1 uncultured Rhizobiaceae bacterium | reverse complement strand
CTCGACCTCTCCCTTACCAAGGGAGTGCTCTACCCCTGAGCTACGGCAGCATCTTCAAACCAAAAATTTTTTGATCTGAAACCCTACAAGAAACCCTAGAAGGTGTTTCTTTCTTTATTTTCCTTTGATAACATGTAGTTATCAATAATGAACCGCCCCTTACCAAGGGAGTGCTCTACCCCTGAGCTACGGCAGCACATTGAATTGGGTTTAAAAGGTGCCAATTCGGTCTTGCGCTTGCCTATTGCCATAGGTTTTGGCTTCATGCAACCCATCTTCTGGGGCACAAATCATATTGTTGACAAAATCTGGTCTTTTCCCAGCCACGATATTGGGCTATTGGAAGGTTATGGAAGATCAAAAATCAACACAAGATGCCAAGAAAAAGCGATTAGCAGAGCAATTGCGGCAAAATCTTAAGCGTAGGAAAACCCAAAGTCGCGCGTCTCGCAGCGGCAAGGCCGATCAAACAAGTGGGCTTCCTGCGGTCACGCCAGATAAACCCGGTAACCATTCCGATTAACTTCAAACAATTTCTTATGTTGAAGCAGGTAAAAAGTTACGTTAAACCCTGTGAAAACTAATTGATAAAGGGACGGGGCACGGCCTCTTGATTGCTCATGGATCGTATTAAAATTATCGGTGGAAACGAACTTAACGGTATTATTCCAATTTCAGGCGCTAAAAATGCTGCCTTGCCCCTCATGATAGCGTCATTGCTAACAGACGATACGTTGACGCTGGAAAATTTGCCACGTCTTGCTGATGTTGAGCAATTGGCACGTATTTTGGGCAATCATGGGGTTGATATGGCCGTATCAGGCCGCCGCGAACGTCAATCTGAGGGCTATGCCCGTACCGTTAGCTTTTCAGCCCGCCATATCGTTGATACAACAGCGCCTTACGAGCTTGTGTCTAAAATGCGTGCAAGCTTTTGGGTTATTGGACCGCTTTTGGCGCGTATGGGCGTTGCAAAAGTATCGCTTCCAGGTGGCTGTGCCATTGGGACGCGCCCTGTGGACTTGTTCATCGATGGTCTTCGTGCGCTGGGTGCTGAGATTGAAATTGACAATGGCTATGTGCTCGCAAGTGCAAAAAATGGTCTTGTTGGTGGTGATTTTGAATTTTCAAAAGTATCTGTTGGTGCAACACACGTTATGATGATGGCCGCATCTTTGGCCAAAGGCACAACGAAAATTACCAATGCTGCGCGTGAGCCAGAAGTGGCTGATTTGGCAAAATGTTTGAATGCAATGGGCTCTAAAATTTCAGGTGCGGGCACATCAACAATTATCATTGAAGGCGTCACATCATTGGCAGGCGCACGTCACAGCGTGCTTCCTGATCGGATTGAGACTGGTACTTATGCAATGGCTGTTGCAATGACTGGCGGCGATGTTGTGTTGCAAAACACAAGCTCTGACCTGCTCAATTCTGCACTTGATACGTTGCGTGCTACTGGCACTGAAGTTACATCTGTTGAAAATGGTATTCGTGTGCGCCGTAGTGGCGGCAAAATTCAGCCTGTTGATGTGGTAACAGAACCATTCCCAGGCTTCCCAACCGATCTACAAGCCCAGTTTATGGGTTTAATGACCGTTGCAAATGGCGTTTCAAAAATAACGGAAACGATCTTTGAAAACCGATTTATGCATGTGCAAGAACTTGCGCGTTTGGGTGCAAATATTTCTTTGGATGGTCAAACCGCAACAATTACTGGCGTTGAAAAACTCACTGGCGCACCGGTTATGGCAACAGATTTGCGTGCCTCTTCAGCTTTGGTGATTGCAGGTCTGGTTGCAGAAGGTGTGACCGAGGTGAACCGCGTCTATCACCTTGATCGCGGCTTTGAATCCTTGGAAGAAAAGCTCAATCGTTGTGGTGCAAATGTGGAACGCGTAAGCGATTAGGAAAATAACACTATGGCTGATTTAAAACTAGTTGCGCTGGATGATGAAGATCTAACCGTTATATCTGCAACCATGCAGGATGCGGTGTTTAAAGTTGAAGATATGGATTTTGATCATGCAAGTGGGCAGTTTTTATTAGCCGCCAATCGTTTTGTTTGGGAAAATATTAAATCAAAACGCACGAAGACACACGAGCGGCATCGCAGTAATATCGTCTTCAAACGGGTGCAAAATATCAAGCTTCGCGGCATTGATAGATCAAAAAATGATGAAGTTTTGTCTTTGCTTGCTATTCAATTTCATAAAAATGAAGATGGACCTGATGGTCAGATTGAATTGGTCATGTCAGCTAATGCAGGTGTTTCGGCTGGCATATTGCTTGACGTTGAGTGTATCGAGGTGCAATTGACTGATACGGGTGGGGCATGGGAGACCAAGTTTAAACCCAGTCATGGCTCTTGAATGTCATGGCTCTTGAATACTGATGATTTAAGCCCATCTTAAAGCTATTATTTCACCTAACAAACGATTGCAGTACGGAGCAAGTATTTGGTTCTCAAACTTTCAGCACAACAGTCTGGTTTTAAAGCAGATTTCGCCGCATTTTTAACAACAAAACGCGAGGTTTCAACAGATGTGATTGCTGATGTTGAAAAGATTATCGCACATGTCGTGGAAAATGGCGATGATGCTTTGCATGATCTGACACTTAAGTTTGATAAATTAGATACGCGAAAAGTCGGCTTAACGATTACGTCTGATGAGCTTGATGAAGCGTTTGAAAAAACACCGGAAAATGTTCGTGATGCTCTACAATTTGCGCACGAGCGGATTACCAAACACCATGCACGTCAAATGCCAAAAGATGATTTTTATATAGATGATCTTGGTGTCGAACTGGGATCACGCTGGACAGCCATTGATGCTGTTGGGCTCTATGTGCCCGGTGGCACGGCAAGCTATCCAAGTTCGGTTTTGATGAATGCTGTTCCTGCAAAAGTTGCCGGTGTTGAGCGCGTTGTTATGGTTGCACCGGCGCGAAATGGCGAGCTGAACTCTGCCGTTTTGGCTGCAGCCCGCATTGCAGGTGTTGATGAAATTTACCGCATTGGCGGTGCCCACGCGATTGCGGCATTGGCTTATGGGACGCAAACAATTTCGCCAGTGGCAAAAATCGTAGGCCCCGGCAATGCATGGGTGGCCGCTGCAAAACGTCAGGTTTTTGGCACTGTTGGGATTGATATGATCGCAGGACCTTCTGAGGTTTTGATCATTGCAGATAAAAATAATAATCCTGAATGGGTTGCTGCCGATCTGTTGGCGCAAGCCGAACATGATGTTGGGGCGCAAGCCATTTTGATCACCGATAGCCAAGACTTGGCCGATCAAGTGGAGCTTGCTGTTCAAGGGCAGATCAAAGCTTTGCCGCGCGGCGCAATCGCAGCGCAATCATGGGCCGATTTTGGTGCGATTATTCTTGTGCCAACAATCATGGATGCCTTTCCACTAGCAAATCAAATTGCAGCAGAGCACTTAGAATTAGCGCTCGATAATGCAGATGATTATGTCCAGCATGTACGCAATGCCGGTGCGATTTTTGTCGGGCATTATACACCAGAGGCAATCGGCGATTATGTTGCAGGCTCCAACCACGTTCTGCCGACGGCGCGATCAGCAAGATTTTCATCAGGGCTATCAGTATATGACTTTATCAAGCGCACATCTGTGTTAAAGCTAGGGTCAGAACAATTGGCAGCATTGGGACCATTTGCCATGACACTCGCAGAAACCGAAGGATTGGGCGCTCATGCACGTTCCATTTCAATTCGGATGAATGCGAGAGGATAAAAGGCACATTATGAGTAGCACGGCTAAACATAAACTCAGTGACATATCTCTTGATGGTTCAATCGGCAGAGCAACGCCAGACATTGAACACGAGCGAGCGATCGCAATTTTTGATCTGATTGAAGAAAATAGCTTTGAACTCGTTGGCCATGAAACCGGACCATATAAGCTTAAACTATCGGTTATTGAAACAAGGCTTGCCTTTGATATTTCAGATGATGCGGATACGCATTTAATCACCCATATTTTGTCTTTGAGCCCATTCAGGCAAATTGTAAAAGACTATTTTATGATTTGCGAAAGCTATTATGAAGCGATCAAAGCTGCAACACCAAGCCGCATAGAGGCGGTGGATATGGGCCGTCGTGGTATCCATAATGAAGGTGCGCAAATATTGCGTGATCGTTTGGATGGCAAGATCAATATTGATGTTGATACCTCGCGCCGCTTGTTTACTTTAATCTGCGTATTGCATTGGCACGGTTGATGAATTTAGCGCAGTACGCCATGTCAGTTGGAAAAATGTTTCCAAAATCGGGAAGGGGGCTTCATGTCTAAGCCTTCATCGATCTTGTTTATTTGCGGCATGAATTCAATCCGCTCGCCGATGGCAGAAGCGATTGCCCGCAAACTATTGCCAAACAATATCTATATTCAGTCGGCAGGCCTACGCCAAGGCGAGCGCGATCATTTTGTTGATGCAGCGTTAAATGAGATAAAACTCGATCTGGGCGACCGTCAACCGCGCATATATCACGCAATGGAAGATGGCTTTTTTGATATTATTGTGACGCTCACACCAGAGGCCAATGAGAAGGCAATCGAGATCACCAAAACCACAGCGGCGGAAGTTATCTATTGGCCAATGGATGACCCGACCTTGGTTCGTGGCACCAGAGAGCATATTTTAGACGCCTATAGGCAGCTGCGAGAGGCGCTTTCCACAAAGATCAAGGGGCAGTTTCTGCGTTAAATAGACGTTTTAAACGATCTCATTTAATTAGATTGATCAAACTAGTTCACAAACCCGCAACTATTGTGTAGTTTCCGCCCAAATCAAATATATCGAAGCTGGGAAAAACACTGTTTTCTCATGTAATCGTAACTAAGGAAGATCGATACCTAATGGCAAAAGAAGAAGTTCTTGAGTTCCCCGGCGTAGTCATTGAACTACTCCCAAATGCGACTTTTCGAGTAAAGCTTGAAAACGAACACGAAATTATTGCTCACACTGCAGGCCGTATGCGTAAAAACCGTATTCGTGTTTTGGCTGGCGATAAAGTTCTCGTTGAAATGACACCATATGATTTGACCAAAGGTCGCATCACATACCGTTATAAATAATAACTTTGCGATTAAAGGTGCAGCTCTTTCATGTCATCTGATTCCAAACTGATTTTGGCCTCTGGGTCCCCCCGACGTGTTGAGCTGCTAGATCAGATCGGCATAAAGCCTGATCGTCTTATGCCTATGGATTTAGATGAATCCGCTGGCAAGTCAGAACATCCCAAATCATTGGCCCGCCGTCTTGCGGTCGAAAAAGCGCGCGCTGCGCAAAAACAGCTCAAAGATGATCCGCAATGGGGGAAGTCTTTTATTTTAGCTGCGGACACGGTTGTGTCCGTTGGGCGCCGCATATTGCCTAAAGCTGAGATGTTAGAGGATGCAAATAATGCACTACATTTGCTCTCAGGTCGCAATCACCGTGTTTATTCCGGCGTGTGCTTAATCAGTCCTGATGGAACGATGACCAAAAAAGTCGTCGAGACACGCCTTCGGTTCAAGCGTATTCCGCGTGTTGAAATTGAAAGCTATCTTGAATCAGGTGAATGGCGCGGTAAAGCTGGCGCCTATGCCATTCAGGGCATCGCTGGTAGCTTTGTGGTTAAACTTGTTGGGTCCTATTCAAATGTTGTTGGTCTGCCGCTCTATGAGGCTGCAAACATGCTCACAGGTGCTGGTTATCAAATCCATCATGGATGGAAAGGGCGCGCTGCAATTTAATGACCACAAGTAATGTATCGCCAATGCGAAAAACCATCCCATGTCCCGAATGCAGCAAGCCATCTGATCGCGAAAGTCACCCTTTTTGTTCAGAGCGCTGCCGCAATTTAGATCTTGGCCGCTGGCTCAATGGATCCTACGCTATTCCTGTGTCTGAAAGTGAAGAAAACCAAGACCCCGATGATGACGAAAATCACCGCTTTTAACTTCATTTTTGAATGAAGTATCGATTGTTCAAAAAAGAATGCTAAATCAGCAAAAAGACCACTAGACTTAAGTCATTAAAATGTTATAACGCGCTCGCTCCAGTGAGATATCCCCTCCTGTTTGCGTTAAAAATATTGGTGACAATATCTATTGTTGCCCGAGTAGCTCAGGGGTAGAGCAGCGGATTGAAAATCCGCGTGTCGGTGGTTCAAATCCGCCCTCGGGCACCATTTTTATAAAACTAGTCATATCGAAGCATTAATAAAATCAATAATTTAGGTGAAACTATCTTTTGTTGAGGATGTTTTTTGATTTTAAAAATTCGACTTAAAATTCCATCTACCATTTATCTACCATTTTCTAAATTCATTGGCATACCTCAGCTTGTTAACAAACTTGGACTGTGTGATTAAGGTATTGGCCTTTTCATCATTGAATATCCAGCCCAACTCGCGCCTCTAGAAATCTGAACTCTGCCCTTGGCAACAGTATGTCCAGATGTCTTATCCGGTAGCATCTGCAATTTAACCCATGTCTAATGTGTTTCGATCTTAGATGAGTTGAGAATACTATGGAAGTGCCTGCAGAAGGCAGAAGCTAGCAAATCTTTAATGGGATTAACCGTATTGGATAAATTTTGACTTCATAGTCGTGTAGGTTAATGGACACCGGTAACAGTCATGTTTTTAACTAAAGTCATGACAATCATAAATTATCACAACTTGGAGCTGGCAAATGAATCCTTTGTCTTTAGCACAGCATTTTACTATCAAATCAAAACTTTATAGTCTAAAAATATTCAGAATGAAGTTCTGGGCTAAATATGCTTGATTGCAAGTTGATGGCTGCTCTTTCATCCAATCGAAAGTACCTGTGCGTCATCATATAATTATGGACATATTGGCTGCTTAGCTAAGAGAGTATCTGGCTCATCTGTTATGTTTAATTATGCGG
>CAXBCW010000122.1:0-6926 GCA_963974325.1 uncultured Rhizobiaceae bacterium | reverse complement strand
GTCAGGCCAGCCACCATATCTATTGGGCCGATATTTAGCGCTTTGAGTTGCTCTGACATATTCTCGTGATGAGAAATAACATGATCTGCACCAAGCTTTTTGCACCAGAGCAATGTGTCCGGACGGGATGCTGTTGCAATCACATTCAAACCTGTCATTTGGCTTGCCAATTGGATCATCATTGACCCCACACCACCTGCACCGCCAATCACCAAAAGATTGCCTTTTGCACCCGAATTTTGCTTCACGCCAAAACGCTCAAACAACAGCTCGTAAGCTGTGATTGTTGTTAATGGCATCGCAGCGCTCTGGGCAAATGATAATGACTTTGGTTTAAATCCGGCAATGCGTTCATCAACCAATTGATAGTCTGCAAATGAACCTTGGCGGCTGACGAGGCCCGCGTAATATACCTCATCACCTTTTTTAAAGCGCGTTACATCTTCGCCAACTTCAGTCACGATACCCGCAGCATCATAGCCCAAAATCACCGGTGCATCGACGCTTGCAGGCGCACGGCCCCGTACTTTGGTATCAACTGGGTTTGTGGCAACGGCTTTTATTTCGACCAAAATATCATGGCCACTTGCCTTTGGCATATCGCGTTCGATTTGCTCAACGTAATTATTCTCATCGGATGAAAATGGTGCGGTAAAACCAAAGGCTTTCATAGAAGATCTCGCTTTTGAAAATGTTCTTTCGAACGTTATTTAACTCACCTTCAAATAAGCCTCAATCATCCAACTTGCAAGGCGCGTTCGCGATATGACAATTGCTATTTTTCTGTTTAAAAATCTAGATCTGGCGACATTATGATTGTTCTTGGTGATGGGGTGAGTTTGCCTGAAGTTTGAGTTTTTAAATCAATCACCTCCCTCATACGCGCAAAAGCTTCGAC
This sequence comes from uncultured Rhizobiaceae bacterium, assembly GCA_963974325.1. Lineage (GTDB taxonomy): Bacteria > Pseudomonadota > Alphaproteobacteria > Rhizobiales > Rhizobiaceae > Lentilitoribacter. The sequence goes on along the minus strand of CAXBCW010000122.1, from coordinate 6,028 downwards.
ACTATCGGGATGGGTTTGACCATGAGCTTGAAAATTATGGATCATATCTGGCCACATATCCAAAACCACTTCCGCGCCCTGCTCTTTAACGACCTCTGCAAAAGAACAGATCATATCTATCAAGACCTCACGGCCGGCCCCTTGCAGATATAATGGCGCCAACCCTTTATAATCGCAACAAATGGGCGAGAGCTCTTCACGGGTAAAACTCGTTCCTTCGCGCAGCCACTCGCCAAAACGTTTCGCCATATAGCCTTGTACCAAATCATACCTGTCGTTTTGATAAAAGCTATCGCCGTGCTCACCAATATCCGTCCATGGACATAGACAAATTGAAAGAGCTGGCTGGGCAAGCCCTTCGTTTTTTAGCGTTTGCATCAACATTAAAACCAGATGGCCACCTGCAGAATCGCCGATCAGGACAAGTTTTGCGGGATCAACACCTTCGTTTAACATGAATTTATAAGCGGCCAACGCATCTTCAAGCTGGGCGGGATGGGCATGTTCGGGCGTTAGCCGATATTCAGGCATAAACAGATCAATATTCAATATCCCTGCAAGGTTTTTTGCATAATTGACCGAAATCTCAGATCGAAACGAATATCCGCCGCCATGGAGATATAATATCTGTGCGTCTGAGCTTCGCTGATCGGGCAAGACCCATTGCCCCTTTGGAAGGTTCTCTAATGAAGCTTCGGTTGTTATTGCAAATGTCTCACCTGTGCTGGTGATCAAACTATCAAAATATGCCCGCCCTTCTTTCATCGTTTTGGCGCTGAATGCGCTGTTGAATTGATGTCGCCAAAATAGAACACCCATTTCGAATGTTGCTGACCACGAAGCCACGAGTGGACGGCCGATCATTCTACGCGCTATGACTTGAATTGAGATTCTTGATAACGCTAAATAGCTTTTTAGACGGTGGGTGAATTTGCCTTGGAAGTAGATTTTTGACATTGATGGCCTCTCATGTGGTTTGAGCTTTAATGTTCAAAAAAGACAGATTAAAATATAGAACCAAAGCGACATTTTTTTAATGCGCGAGGATGAAATGCAACAAACGATATCAAAGCTTTATCTGCCAACCCAACAGCTTTCAGCCTGCATTTTCGCCTCTATTTATCGTGACACGAGAGGATGTGCGCTCACGGATGCTCAGCGTATTAATCGCTTTCCCGCATCGCCATTATGCACGATCACTTGGGTTTTGGATGGCGATATCTTTTTAACAGGAGATGATGCCCCCATTCCAAAGCTCTCTTTCAGCGGCCCGCAAAGTGCGCCTATTTTGAGCTATAGTCCAAATGCAATTCAAGCTTTAACGATAGCCTTTTTTCCCGAAAGTTGGCAGGTCCTGATAGGAATTGATGTGCTGACCTATAAGGATAAAACGGTGGCACTTTCAGACATGGCGACACCACAAGTTCTGGGCCTGTTTGAAACCATGTTCCAAGACATGCCATTGGATGATCGTCGTCATGCTTTTGAAGCTGCTCTTTTGATCAAGTGGAAACATTCTCGAACCGAGCCTGCATACCTTTCCAATACACTGCAAGATTGGTTTCAATCGGTTCCCATCAAAACGGCAACATCTGAAACAGGGCAAGGTTTACGACAAATCCAGCGTCGTTTGAAAAATTGGACCGGCCAAAACAAACGTGAGCTTGCAGCCTATGCCCGTATGGAAACCGTGTTTATCGAATGGTTTTCCGCTCGCGAAAATCCGAATTTAAAATTAGCCGATTTTGCCTTTGATGCAGGGTTTTCCGATCAATCGCATATGGGCCGCGAAGTCAAACGCATCGTGGGGCTAACACCTGCGGAACTTAACAAGCTGATTGAAACTGACGAGAGCTTTTGGTTCTAAAGGTTGATGGGCGAGAGACGTTGAATTTCAGTATCACCTCGTTTTTTTAAGCCAAACCTTTGTGTCGTGAAAACCAACACCGCCAAATGGCGCAATACTGTCTGCACCAACAAGCGTGTTGATACCTTCGCCTTTGATAAAGCTCGAGTTTGGCCACAGACCTTCTTGGATCACAACGCCTTCTAGCACACCCTCAAAGAGCCGTGTGTGAACGGTCACTTCCCCGCGCGCATTACCAATTATCACCAATGCGCCCTCATCTAAACCAAGTGCTTTTGCGTCATTTGGATGGACCAAAAGTTCTGGCCGATGGCGCTCTTGTTTAATCGAACTTGGCGTTTCTGAAAATGTTGAATTTAAAAATGCGCGTGCCGGCGATGTTGCCAAACGATAGGGATGGGCGTCATCTGCGACCTCTGGTGATGCGATATAGTCTGGGAATTCAGGCAGTGCATCCAAATCGCCCATGCGACCAAGCTGTTTGGGCGGCGTGACAATTGTCACTGTTTTGCGCCAATTTGGCTTGAAATGAAATTTACCATCTGCATGAGCAAACCCGTTGAGATAATGCGAGGTTTCAAAATCGGGTTGTTGATCAAGCCATTTTTTCTCAGCAAAATCGTCATAAGTGCCGTAATTGGAATCCACAAGCATCCGATCCAAATGTTGGCGCGCAGTCATGTTAAACTCTTCGCGACCGCCCAAGCCAAGACGCTTTGCAAGACCATCAATGACGTACAGATTTTCCTGTGGTCCACCCAGTTCATGTTGCGGTGGTTCCACTTGTTTTGGCCCAAGCGTGACAAATTGATGGCCGCCGCCTTTGTAAATATCATTATGTTCCAAAAACATTGTAGCAGGTAGAACAACATCAGCCAGTTTGGCGGTATCGGTCATAAATTGCTCATGCACTGCGGTGAACAGATCATCGCGCATAAAGCCATCTCGCACCTTACGTTGCTCCGGGGTTACATTCATCGGATTGGTATTTTGGATCAGCATGGCAGTCACTGGTGGACCACCGCCCAGCGCATCTTGATCACCTGTCAGCACGCGACCAATTTTTGATTGATCCATCACACGCACATCAGGATCGGCAAAGCTTTGTCCCTTCACATAGGATGCATCAAGGGTGAAGATCTCGGCATTATTGTGAAACGCGCCGCCACCTTCATGTTGCCATGCACCTAAAACTGTGGCGATTGATAATGCTGCATGCATATTCACGGCACCATTTTTCTGACGTGCAAAACCATAGCCAAGACGCAAGAATGTGCGTTTTGTTGCGCCCAGTAATTTGGCCAATGATTCGATTTCCTCAACACAAAGCCCCGTAATGCTCGCGGCCCATTCAGGGGTTTTATCGCGCAGGTGAACTTCTAAACCCTTTGGGTCATCGCTTAACCTATTGAGATAATCCCAATCAGCCAAACCATCGCGAAACAACACATGCATAATGGCGCAGGCCAATGCGCCATCTGATCCAGGTTTTAAGATCACTTTATGATCGGCCTGCTTCATGGTTGGGCTATCATAAATATCAACAACCACAATTTTGGCACCGCGCGTTTTGCGCGCTTTGATCGCGTGGGTCATGACATTAATTTGAGTGGATACAGGGTTTGTACCCCAAATCACCACACAATCAGACACTGCCATTTCACGCGGATCAGGACCGCGCACAGCCCCTGTGCCCATGGAATATCCTGCCCATGCAGGCGTGATGCAAATCGTGCCATGCATCGTTGAATATTTTTTCGCATGGGCCAATCGGTTGATAGAGTATAGCTGTACCAGCCCCATTGTTCCGGCGTAATAATACGGCCAGATGCTTTCTGATCCGTGCTTTTGTTCAGCTTTTACAAATTTGTCGGCAATCACATCCAGCGCGTCGTCAAAATGGACTTCATGCCAATCTCCTGCGCCCTTTTCACCTTTTCTGATTAATGGCTTAAGCAAGCGATCTGGGTGATACATGCGTTCTGAATATCGGGCGACTTTGGCGCATATAACGCCTGCGGTATATGAGTTATCGGCTGATCCCCGCAAACGGCCAATTTTACCATTTTCCAAGACCTCAACATCAAGTGCACAGGTTGAGGGACAGTCATGAGGACAAGCCGAATGACCTATTTTAACAACAGGTTTTTTCAGCCCAGAATTCTTGGAAATAATATTCATGCGATTCCCTCTTATGGCACAGCAAATACTAGTGTATAGAAGGATTTAAATCCGACCAGTCATTTAGGTATATTACTAGCTTTTGTCCGCCGTAATAGCCAAAAATTTAAATATAGAAATCAAAATTACTTATGAATTACCGCCATATATACCACGCTGGCAATTTTGCCGATTGTCTTAAGCACACCGTTTTTTCCCGCATTATTGAATATATGCAGCGTAAAGATAAAGCATTTCGCATTATCGATACCCATGCAGGGCCCGGCACATATAATTTATCATCTTCTGAAGCGCAGAAAACTGGCGAATGGAAAGATGGCATTGGCAGATTATTAGACGCTAAATGGTCAAAAAAGACAGAAGAGCTTTTGACGCCATATTTGGAAGCTGTCCGCTTTCAAAATCCAGAAGGTGATTTGAAATTTTACCCTGGATCGCCATTACTTGCCCGTCATTTGATGCGTCCACAAGATCGCTTGACGGTCAGTGAGCTACAAGCGGATGATTTTAAAAGTCTTCAACGTCTTTTTGATGGTGATTATCAGGTTAAAACGCAAGAAATCAGCGGCTGGGCTGGCCTTAAATCCAACCTTCCACCGAAAGAAAAACGTGGAATAATGTTGGTTGATCCCGCTTTTGAAGAGAAGGGTGATTTCTTCCGCATGGTTCGCGGTGCTGGTGAAGCACTCGAACGTTTTTCAACAGGAACAATGTGTTTTTGGTATCCGATTAAAAACGGTTTGGAAATGCGCGAATTTAACAATGATATGACCAATATTGTTGGCCATCCCAATACAATTGTTGCCGAACTTTGGGTTAAAGATGACGCAAAGACGCTTAATGGATCAGGCATGGTGATTGTTAATCCACCGTTTACATTGATCAATGAGCTGCGGATTATCTTACCTGAAATGGCTAAAGTCTTAAGCCAAGGCGAAAGTGGCTGGCGGGTGAGTGTTTTGGTTCCAGATGCAGAACGCAAAGCCAAACCTGCGCAAGAAGAATAGACTTAAGCCTTTTTTCCAGCGGATTTTGCCAGTTCGGTTAAAATCCGCATGGCATCATCTTGCCGCCCATCAGGTACAAATAAATGGTCGTGATAAAACCCAGAGACTGGGTTCACGCCCATATCTTCTTTAGCAAGAGCTGTCGCAATCACTGCCATAAACCCTACAGCCTCTAGCGATGAATGGATATCCAGCGTGATCATGCGCGATGGAAATTCATAATCTATGTTGTGAGATTGCGCATCGGATTGAAGCAAAATAAGCGTTGTGCCCTCGGCCTCTTGAAAGCTCATGATGGGGCTAAGACCTTGCGGGATATCGCTTTGGCTGAGCGTCGTAAACACAAATACACCGTCATTTAGCTTTGGCACCAGTGTTCCCAGTAATGTGTTTAAATCTGTTTCGCCTGCCATAACATCCCCGAACTTATCATTAATTTCATAGGTGTTAGATCATTAGACATAAAAAAAGTCGAGCATTACTGCCCGACTTTTTCTATTTGATAGACTTAAAAGCTTAGCCTAAACGTTTGAATTCTGTTGGAGACAATTTACCATTGCCATCTGCATCAGCTGCATCGAACGCTGTTGAAGAGATACCGAATTGGCGTGCTTCTTTGATGCTGACTTGTCCGTCATTTGAAAGATAGGCTAGTGGGTGGTTTTGGTTGCCATTTGCAATGCCGTCAGCTTGTGCGAAAGAAGCTGCGTTTGCGCCTGAGATGGCCATGATTGAAAGGGCTGCGATTGCTAATACGTGTTTCATAAGTTTATTCCTCGGGATGAGAGATGTTTGTGGCATCTCGTTGATTTTATTGTAATTAGTTATGTATTTGGTTGTTAAAGGAGGCGTATCGGGCGGGATATGCCCCCTTTAACCATTTGGACTATTAGCCCAAACGTTTGAATTCAGTTGGTGATAGTTTGCCGTTACCATCTGCATCAGCTGCATCGAACGCTGTTGAAGAGATACC
>CAXBCW010000121.1:0-6926 GCA_963974325.1 uncultured Rhizobiaceae bacterium | reverse complement strand
GTCGTTCCTTTCAAATTATGAAATAGCAAAACGACACAGAATTTTGAACACTACCGCATCTAAAGCACCACTCCTAAGTATCTATGTCTATATGTATTCATGTATGTGTATGGAAGCCTAAGCAGGACCTCTAGTGTCACTCCTTAGATCAATCCTTAGCTCTAACCTGTCTATCTCTCTCAGGTTGGTATCTAAGGTTATACCTAAGGTATATCTATGGTTTACCCTTGGTCTTCTCTTCTTGGTGGACCTAATATATCTAGTGTTATAGCCATGGACTAGCACTAGATATATGACCATGGATTGGACCAAGGAGGGAGAGACATACATAAGTGTAATGGTTACGTTAGTGTATATGTCTATATGTATTCATGTATGTGTATAGGAGCCTAAGCAGGATCGATAGTGTCACTCCTTAGCTCTAACTTGTCCATCTCTCTCAGGTTGGTATCTAAGGTATACTCTATGGTATATCCTTGGGCCTTCAGCTAGTGGTGGACCAAATATATGCAGTGGTTAGAGCTTAATCAGCCTACTATATGTAGTGCTTGTGATGCTTAGTGCCCAAAGAGCTGATGATTACACAGATGTAGTAATTACTCCAGTGCATAAGTTACTGATTTAATTAAATAAAACACCTTGCCTTGGACACGGTTTCCGGTAGAATCACACTGAAGCTGAGACAGAACTCAGTCGTGATCTATGGTGCTTACCTTAGAGATAACGAAACAAAGGCCTACTAGTAGTGCTCCTGAGCGATTGTGGTTTGAGCGCTGGTCTCGGGGGTGTAAATCAATCTTCTGGAAATGCGTAAATGATAGATGTAATGTGGTTTGCATGTTTCCAACTGAAGTTAAGTCTACCGCCAACATAATCCACCTCGACTGATTCAAATAATTGATGAAGCGTGGTGTTGATCTTAGGTATATTATGGGGTCGACTTTCGCATTGATGTATTAAGCTAGTCACAGTATTTTTAACTCTATTACTAAGGGAATCGCCAATACTTCTGCTGAGTTCCGCAAGCTCGTCTTCATTAGATAATCGAATTCGCTCAAGCTTTTCTAGCTTTTCTCGTACCGCTCTTGATGGGCCGTATTCTTGAATGAATTCAAGTAAGTTTGCTATCTCTCCACTCGAATTTTCTAAGCTATTTAAGGCAAGTTCCCACTTGTCATTTAGGTCTGTGTCTACAGTAGGTAGGTCAAAATCAAGCTGCTTCATATTACTGAAGATAGACTCCTGTACGAAGTCAAGATTAACCTGCTTATACTTGCAGCCTGCACCTGCCTTTGCTTTTGTGCATATTAGGTAGGGGCTTCCACCTTTGATGCCTTTGTAAACTCTCGTCATTGTAGATTGACATGCAGGACACTTAGCAAGGCTTGCCAACATGAAAGTGACTCGTTTTACAGATCGTGGGGCAGCTTGTCCTCTCTGTTTTGTTGCCCTTATGGAGGTGACGCTTTCGAAAACATCATGCTCAATAATTGATGGGAAATACGAAAGAATAGGATCAAGAGGTAAACGCTGCTTTTTACCTGTGGGATCAGTTATAGTTCTATGCGGTACATAGGTGCCAATTACTGCCTCATTGGCCAATAGTTTACTGATGTAGGATCGATGCCACATCTTACCCCTACCAAATACTTCAATACCATCTGCATTGAGCTTTTTCGCTATAGAGTGCTGACCAATCCCCCGAAGAGTATCTCGGTAGACATTTTGGACGATCTTTGCGCGATGTGGGATGATTATGAATTTGCGTCCATCTTCTGATAATTCAAGCCATGCAGGGCAAATGGAGGTAAGTGGCTTATCCAAGGCATTCGTTCGCTTGTTCTCCCAAGCTGCCTCCAGCCTCATAGCTTTTATTTTACTTTCTTCGTTGGCTCTGGATGAAACCATCAATGCAACGAGCAAGGTTGTTGTGTCGTTATTTATTGCATCTTCAGTGTATTCCCTCTTATCATCTAGGGTTACTACCGTAATTCCCTTTTCACAAATCTGCTGAAGTAACATTATTACTTTGATTGGTACATTGCGACTTAAGCGATCCAGACTCTCGATAATCAGATAGCTACCAGAAGGGACGTCTTTGTGCTCCACCGCTGCTAAAAACTCCCCTAGTCTCCCGTGTAGTTGATTGCTGCCTCGATAAGCAGATACACCTAAGTCTTTGAAAGTAAGCTCAGTGTCTAATTCAAGGTTGTGGGCAAGAGCATACGTTTGTGCTGCTTCAGTTTGCCTGCGGAGGCTATCACCTTTTAGCTGATCTGGGGTGGAGAAGCGAATGTATGAGAAGGCGCGTGGGCGAGATGATTGTTCCATATAGTGTTGATAATACAGAGAAGGTCTTTTGTCCATAACTTGAAAAGATTATGCCCACCCGCTGCTGATACCTCCAACGCACGTTTGGCGGTTTCTTGGCCTTTGATGTCACTTAAATCTGAATGATGCGGTGCGCTGTCATGATGGGCAGGTTGGGGTCGCGATAGAATTTGTGTTCCACGAAAATGATTAGCGATCGCAATCAAACTATGGGGCGCTAAGATATCCATATCTTCGCTGGCCCATGCAGCTTCCGATCCACAAGAATTGGGGCAAATGAAACCACGGCCCATCCCATTGGCACCAATTGCGGCAGGCAAAGCCCCAGCCATGGATGTAATCGTGCCATCTAAAGATAATTCGCCTAAAACTACATAACTTGCCAATGCATCGGATGGAATGGCACCAAGCGCTGCCATTAATCCCAATGCGATAGGAAGGTCAAAATGTGAACCTTCTTTGGGCATATCGGCAGGGGCAAGATTGATCGTGACTTTTTTAGCGGGAAGCGCAAGGCCAGACGCGTGTAACGCAGCTTGTACCCGTTCACGACTTTCAGCCACAGCTTTATCGGGAAGCCCAACTATATGCATCCCGATTTTGCCAGGTGAAATCATTACCTGAACATCGACAGGTAGGGCGTCTATGCCCTGAAATGAAACAGTCTTTACATGCGATACCATAAAATCCTCAACACACTATTTGCGAGTAGTAAGTAGAATATACACACATAAGAAAGCGTAAAACAAGAACATTATGAGAACAAAATGATGTATTTTGTGTTTTTAGGTTGTGCTAGGTTGTATCAAGTTGTGAAAAAAGAACAAAATTAGAACAGGGAAATCAAATATTTTCTTTGGATTGAGTGCCTTAAGCGCCGCGCCTTTTTTCAATCGCATCCCAGAACAATGCCGCGATATCTGCACCACCAAATTTTTTAACTTCACGTACACCAGTAGGGGACGTCACATTAATTTCGGTCATATAGTCACCGATGACATCAATACCCACAAGCGTAAATCCGCGTTCGCGCAAGGCAGGCCCAATTCGGTTGCAAATTTCTTTGTCACGATCGGTGAGATCAATATCATAGGCAAGGCCACCCACATGCATGTTTGAGCGCGCATCGCCTTCAGGTGGAACGCGATTGATCGCGCCAACAGGTTCGCCTTCGATTAAAATAATGCGTTTATCACCTGCGCGAACATCTGGCAGATATTGTTGCGCGATATAAGGCTCGCGATATTGATCGCCAAACATTTCAAGCAAGGATGATAGGTTCTGATCATCTTGACGCAGAAGGAATACGCCAGCGCCACCATTGCCATAAAGCGGCTTTAAAATCATATCGCCAACCTCTTTGCGGAATGCGATAATTTCCTCTGCATCCTTTGAGATCAAAGTTTTTGGCATGAGATCTGCAAATTCAGTCACAAAGATTTTTTCAGGCGAATTGCGGACCCAAGCAGGATCATTCACCACCAATGTTTTTGGATGAACCTGTTCAAGCAAATGTGTGCTTGTAATATAGTTCATATCAAATGGTGGATCTTGGCGTAATAGCACAACATCCATATCTTCGAGCGGCAAGCGGTGTTTTTCACCAAGCGTATAATGATCGCCTTTAACATCACGAAGGGTCATTTTTTCCATCGAGGCAAAGACTTTGCCATCACGCTGGCTCAAGCGGTCAGGTGTATAATGAAACAGGTTATATCCGCGAGCCTGCGCCTCGAGCGAAAGTGCAAAAGACGTGTCGCCTTCAATTGAAATCGTTGAAACATGATCCATTTGGATCGCGACATTTTTGATCTGAACCATTAAGTTTATCCTTGTTGTCACCCCAAATAGGGACATCTACCCGTAAGTTTCAATATCTGATTTCAAAAAGCATCAATAAAGTGATGCGGAAAGCGCCAAGGTGTCACCACGATGATGTCATAACGCTGAGAAAGGCGCGAAGCTCTACTTTGTTTTTGCAGCCACAGATCACTTGCGCCCCGTATTCTGTTTTGCGCAGTAAGTGATACAGCATCTACCCCGAGTGGAACCGTTTTACGTGCTTTAACTTCAATAAAAATCGCCAAATCACCTTTGCGCGCAATAATATCAATTTCACCAAGTTTGGTCCGATACCGCATATTGCAGATTCGGTAGCCCTTGATGATCAATATTGCAGCTGCGAAATATTCAGCAACAAACCCCTTGCGATATGCTTTTTGGCGTTTGTCCAAGCGGCTCATCTTATGATTTCATATCCAGAATGAGTTGATAAATATCTTTTCGCGAACGTCCGGTCACTTGCGCAGCTTCACTTGCAGCCTTGCCGGTCGACATGGTTTTAATCAGCTCTTCCAATAATTCGGTAATATCTTCATTGGGATCAGCCTCCACTTTGATGGGTGGTCCAATGATCAAAACAATTTCACCTTTAACGTTTCGGTTTGCAAATTGCTCAGTCAGCTCTTCCAGCGTTCCTTTGGCAAATTCCTCATGGGCTTTGGTTAGTTCGCGGCATACACATGCAGAGCGTTCATCACCAAGCACGTCTTTTGCTGTTAAAAGCGATGCTGCAATTCTGTGCGGGGAATCAAAGAATAGGAGGGTCGTATTTAGCTTGGCCAATTGCGTAAAGCGGTCCGTTTTGGCTTTTTCTTTATTGGGCAAAAATCCCGCATAATAAAAACTATCCGTCGGGAGCCCTGCGCCCATCATGGCGGTTAAAACAGATGAAGGACCAGGGATCGGGATAACCTTATGCCCCGCTCCAATTGCATCGTTGACCACGCGATAGCCAGGGTCCGATATCAAGGGTGTACCCGCATCAGAAATAAGAGCGATGGTCTGTCCTTGATCCAAAGCTTTGATCATTTTTCCAGATGCAAACTCTGCATTATGTTCGTGATAGGCAACAGTGCGCGCCCGAATGTTGAAGCGATCCAATAGTTTGCGGCTCGTACGCGTGTCTTCACAAGCAATAATATCGCAAGATGCCAGTGTTTCGAGCGCCCGAATGCTCATATCAGATAAATTACCAATGGGTGTTGCGACGATATAAAGGCCCTTTTCGATGGGCTTTGCATCAAATGTGGAAGGTCCAATTGTATATTGCTTGTCCGTCATGACATCCCACTATCTATAATTGTGTGTCTTTTTTAAAACTATCGAATAGAAACTCAAGTACAAGTCCCAATTCCATCCTAGTAAGTTTGCAAACTGTGAGGTAGAACAAAAAAACAGTATAAAGCAAGGTATTAGGACGGGCGATCAATGTTTAAACGGCTATTTGCGCAAAAAAAGCTACAAATTTCATCGCGCAGTATCATAGTACCTATTGTTTTAGCAACTCTGTCTTTTGCGCTCGTCAGCTGCCAAACGGGTGTGACAGACTTCGGATTGAACCCACAAGCTCCCAATACAGTAACACCTGTTTCTGGCGCACTGCCCGCAAAAACTGGCCCAGCCGTTGGTGAAGTTTTAGGGTTTGGCCCCGCTCGGATTGCTTTTTTAATTCCACGTACAGCGCCCGGTAATGGGGCAGCTGTTGCCAAGCAACTGCGCAATGCAGCAGAACTTGCAATATCTGATCTTGGATCAGACGTGATGGAACTTGTTATCAAAGACACAGGCGGCACGCCAGCAGGCGCGATCACAGCAACCCAAGAAGCAGTACAAGAAGGCGCAGCAGTCGTTCTAGGGCCTGTGTTCTCAAGTTCTGTAACATCAGCACGATCGATCATTACACAAACAAATCGTCCTTTGATTGGTTTCTCATCTGATCCATCTTCTGCAGGTCCCGGCGGTTATCTTGCATCATTCCTGCCAGATCAACTCGTTTCAAAATCAATTAGCTATGCTCTGTCGCAAGGTAAAACCACATTTGCAGCCATTGTGCCACAAGGTGCCTTTGGATCGCTGGTCGAGCGTCAATTGCGTGCCACATTGCAAAGCAATGGCGGTTCATTGCTGAACATTGTTAAATATGAATACAACAGCGCATCGGTTCAGCAAGCGATTGCTGACTTGGCTGAAAGTGCGAAGATTGCAGATGTGATCTTTATTCCTGATGGAGGCAATTCTCCTATCGTGATCACAGGCCAGCTAAGAAGTCTCGGTGTTGATTTATCGCAAAAAACACTCATCGGTACAGGGCAATGGCGCACATCAAACTTAAAGGCGCCAGATTTGCAAGGTGCGATCTTTGCCGATATGGATCAGTCAAGATTTGAGGTCTTTAAGCAAAGATATACCCAAAAATTTGGAAGTGAACCTTCGGTTAACGCAGCATTGGGTTATGATACGGTGCTATTGGTGGGTGGCTTGTTGCGTGAAAAACCAGGTCAGCAAATTACACGTGCTGAAATCGAACGCAGACAGGGCTTTATCGGTGCATCTGGTATCTTCAGGTTCTTGCCATCTGGTCTTAACCAGCGTGGGCTAGCCATTTATAAAGTTGAGAATGGGCAAACAATTGTCGCATTGCCATCACCATCGAGTTTTAACTAAACGATTTTTGGTGGTCACGCCTATCGCTGAACACCTAGGGTCAGGACCTATTAAAAGCAGGGATTCCCAAGATGCCTAATTTATGATTC
>CAXBCW010000120.1:0-7013 GCA_963974325.1 uncultured Rhizobiaceae bacterium | reverse complement strand
CCCCCCCTACAACATGACATCTCCACTTCAGACGTACTAACGCGCAGCATATTATCATTATTGCATTACTTCTCCCGAGCAGGTGAAGAGCTTTCCAGTTTAAGCAATATCCACAATCTACCTATAAGCCTTGATGGTTTACAAGTATAACCCAGACTACAAGGTATATTATAATTGTCAGAATTAACTCACAGGTATCTTACGGGCTGAAAGCCCACTTCTGCTATCAAACACATGCATGTCGCTTTCTTTTATTTCAAAAGAAACTTTATCACCTTCATTTGGGCGATGAGAAGCGTCAACAAAGGCAGTCAGGCGTACTGTTTCGATATTAAACCCGACCAGCACTTGATCGCCGTGGAATTCCACCAAATCACAATTGCCAGATAACACTGTGTGAGAGGTATTTTGATCACTTATCGTAAACTTAGATGGGCGCATACCCAGCACAATTTTTTGTTTATCAGTTAAATCAAAAATATCGCCTTTGATGTCCAATGAACATTCATCTCCAATCAAAGCCCAGCCGTTTACATTTTTTTGCACTTCCATATCCATGAAATTCATGGCTGGTGTGCCGATAAACCCTGCGACGAATAAAGATGCAGGGCGCTCGTAGATTTCTTCTGGCGTTCCGACTTGTTCGATTTCGCCAGCATTGAGCAGAACAATCCGATCAGCAAGCGTCATGGCTTCCATTTGATCGTGCGTGACATAAACAGTGGTTGTTTTCAGCTCTTTGTGCAGTTGTGCAATTTCGTAGCGCATGTGAGCGCGAAGTTTTGCATCTAGATTAGATAGTGGTTCATCAAATAAAAACACCTCTGGTGTTTTTATCATTGCCCGTGCAATTGCCACACGCTGTTGCTGGCCGCCAGATAGTTCTGTTGGTTTACGATCAAGATAAGACCCTAAACCCAGCATTTCAGTCACTTTAACAATACGTTTTTCAATTTCTATCTCTGGAATTTTCAAACGGCGCAAACCAAAGGCAACATTATCACGAATAGACATATGCGGATAAAGTGCATAGTTTTGAAACACCATTGCAATGCCGCGCTCGCCGGGTTCCACATCATTGACAACTTTTCCACCAATTAGCAGCTCACCAGCTGTAATATCTTCAAGGCCGGCAAACATTCTTAGAATAGTAGATTTTCCGCAGCCAGAAGGCCCAAGGAAAACCAAAAACTCATGATCATTAACATGCAAATTAAAGTCTGAAACGACCTCGACTGAACCATACATCTTTTTAAGATTTTTACATTGAATATCGGCCATTATATGCCCCGTGAATTGTCAATTAGAATTTGAAGTTTTATGTCCGCAGGACGTCCTTCGGCCGCACGTTCAAAAGCTTGAATAGATTGCTCAAACGTGAACGTTTCAGAAATAAGTGGATTTAAGTTCACCTTCCCTGATGCAATAAGGTTGAGCGCTCTATCAAACACATTTGCATAACGGAAAACTGTTTCAATCCTAATCTCCCGTGCAATGGCACTGTTCACATCAAACAAAATGCGATCTGGTGGTAGACCCACCAGAACAAGGCAGCCACCAGGCCGCACAGCTTTTATAATATCATCAAATACACGCGGACTACCGCTTGCTTCAAATACAACATCGGCACCCCAATGATCTGTCATCTCATTCACAGTGTCGACAAGGTTGGACGTACGCACATCAACTGGAATAATACCGTCATAACCACCAGCTATTTCAAGTTTCTCGGCGCTCACATCTGAGATAATAACTTTACTGCAGCCCCCAGCTAGAGCCGCAAGCGCTACCATAATACCAATTGTGCCAGCGCCAGTGACAACAGCAACATCGCCGGGGCAAATACGTGCTTTTGCCGCAGCTTGCATACCAACTGCAAATGGTTCAACCATTGCGCCTTCCGCAAAGCTAACATTATCAGGTAATTTATAGGTAAAAGCTGCAGGATGAATGGTGGATGAAGTCAAAATGCCATGATCGGGCGGTGTGGCCCAAAAAGTAACCGAAGGATCGACATTATATATTCCAAGTTTGGAGGCTTTAGACGCCAAATTAGGGATACCCGGTTCCATACACACCCGATCACCTACTTTTAAATTTGTGACCGAAGAGCCAAGCTCCACGACCGTGCCAGAACCTTCGTGGCCAAGCACCATTGGCTCTCGCAAAATATAATCACCAATAGCACCATGGGTGTAATAATGCACATCACTGCCGCACACACCGACTGTATGCAACTCGATTTTCAGATCATCATCGCCAATGCGATCAGGAAGGTCTATATCACGTAATGCAAGCTCGCCCTTACGCTCTAAAACTAAAGCTCTCATATTATATCTACCTAGACTTGTTAGTGAACATTGTGTTCATGAAACCGCTTAGCAAGCCAAGCAGCAATAATGGAGGAAGTGACAACAACACAACGGCTGCATTTAAAACACCCCAAGGCGTATCAAAACCAACTTGTGACATTTCAGATGCAACAATGGGCAGCGTTTTAGCGTCACTCGTCGTTAACATCAATGCGATCAGGAATTCGTTCCAAATCAGAACAAAACTAAAGGCCACAGCACCCAATAATGTTTTCATCGCTACAGGAACAGACACTTTAAAGAAAACCGCATAGGCATCATAGCCATCAACCCGCGCCGCCTCTTCAATAGCCATTGGCACTTGCTGGAATGCCGGAACAGCCAACCAAATGGTAATCGAAATTGTCAAAAGTGAATAGGTCGCAACCATCGCAGTTCGGCTATCATACAGACCCAAGTTAAGCCAAATCACCATCAAAGGGATGGCAACAGCCACCGGAGGTAAAAACCGCAATGACAGCACAAAAAACTGTATTTCACCGGTCCATTTATTAGGAAAACGCGCAATCGCATAAGCAGCGGGAAGACCAAGAACAACACCAATGATAACGGCAATGCCGCAAATAATAAGAGAGTTAAACAATGCTACTGAAACACTATCACGTCCAAGGACATAGGTTATGTTTTCAATCACAGGGGTAAAGATGAGCTTTGGCGTTGATGTCAAAATATCAACATTCTCTTTAAATGCATTCAACAACGTCCATATCAGTGGCAGTAGAACGAGCGCCACCATTAAGAAAAGAAACGCCTGTCCGATGCGTCTTGAAATATTCATACCCGCGCCTTCTTCCAAATAACTGTGAACACTAGGATCGTCATCAACATCATGAGAACCGCCATACTAGAGGCATAAGAAATTTTGCCAGCCTCAATAAAACCTTGAGAAAACGCATACATATCCAAGGTCTCCGTGCTGATACCTGGGCCACCTCTGGTCATGATATAAACAAGATCAAAGGACCGCAAAGATTCAATGGCTTTCACAAAAATCAAACTAATCAGAGGCGCTTTTAACATCGGTAATGTAATATACACATGTGTTTGCCAAGGTTTAGTATAATCAAGCCGTGCTGCTTCCAATGGTTGCGGCGGTAGTGCTTCCAATAGTTTTAAAATAATAACAGCAAAGAAAAATCCCCATTGCCACGTATCGACGAAAGCTACAGCAAATAGTGCCAAATCTGGGTTTGAAAGTATTTCTAAAGTATCACCCGTAATAAGGCGATAAGGATAAGTCACGATGCCATAAAGCGGATGAAACGCAAATTTCCAAACAAAAGCTGCGCAAACGCGGGGTAATAAGACCGGAATTAGAAAAATGAGACAAAGGACATTGCGTAAGCGTGGCCCCAAAACCTCAAACATCAAAACACCGATAACAATCGCTGTGACCATGGTTGATGTGACGGTTATGACCTCCCATTTGAGCGAAACCCATAGGGAATTGATAAAACGGCGATCTGAAAAAAGCTCAATATAGTTCTCAAACCCAACGTAACTTGAATTTGGTGAAATCAGTGTTTTATCCTGCAGTGAGATATTGATTGCATAGACGGTTGGGACCAACGCCAACACCAGCAGAATAAGCATTGTTGGCAATAGGAATGCATATGGAAGAGATTGCCTACTTTTCATATGGACCTCATAATTGAATGTGTTACAAAATAAAACTGGCTTTGTACTATAAAAGGTGTCGATGTCGCCCCCATCAGGGGCAACATCAAGCAACATAGTTTGGAAAGGATTACTCGACTAATTTAGCTGCGAACTCTTCAATCTCAACTAAGCTTCCTTCAACGTCGTCACGTGTACCTGTGATCAACTCTTCAAGAATAATACCCCAACGGTTACCCAATTCAGGCCATTGTGCATCTTGCCAGAAGTTAACAGCCGTCACATTAGCTGTGTCTGCCAAGGCTGCAGGTAATTCCGAACCAAATGCAGCTTCAAACTCAGGACTATTGAAGATGCTTGAGCGGTTCAACTCACCTGGCTGACCTTTTGCAAGGCGACGTTGCTCTTGCTCTTTTGATGTGGCCCAAGCGGTCCACAATCCAGCGCAGTCTTTTGCCATTTTGTCAGCGTTACCCTTCATGCCAATCGCAAAACCATGCGCATAACCACCGCCTGTGAGCGGAGCTGGCGGACGTGCAAACCCAACAAGATCAGCAACTTGCGACTGAGAACGATCAAGTGCGATGCCGCCTAAAGGAGCTGATTCCACAATGATTGCAATCTTACCTGCACGGAAGGCGCCGGTTGATTCATCCCAGCTACCCGTTTTTGTGCCCGGAGCAGAATATTCAAACAATTCAAGATATGTTTTCGTGGCTTTGATACCAGCTTCGCTGTTCATGGCTGGCTTGCCGGCGTCATCGAACCATTCGCCACCGAAACCTTTAAAGTAAGGCATCCAGCGCCAAACATTGTTGCCTGAACCACGTTGTCCACGCAAACCAACACCGTAGATACCATTATCTGGATCATGCATCGTCTTAACTGCAGTTTTAAACTCTTCCAATGTTGTTGGAACTTCAAGACCAGCTTTTTCTAGCAAATCCTTACGGTAGATCAGAAGATCGCCCCCGCCTTGAATTGGTGCAAAGTATACTGTGCCGTCATAAGTAGCTGTTTGCTGACGACCAGGATCAAAATCAGAGTAATCATATTCTGCAGGATAATGGTCTAACAATGGCGCAATCCAACCTGATGATGCAAACAATGCTAGGTTAGCTTCGTCGATATAATACACATTGTATTTTCCAATGATCGATGCATCCGCTTGTGATTTAGCACGGCGATCACCTTCATTCAGATAATCTATTTGAAATCCAGCACCAGATAGTTCTTCAAATT
The DNA here is from genome assembly GCA_963974325.1 of uncultured Rhizobiaceae bacterium. GTDB lineage: Bacteria > Pseudomonadota > Alphaproteobacteria > Rhizobiales > Rhizobiaceae > Lentilitoribacter. Next base: position 1,782 of record CAXBCW010000120.1, on the reverse strand, counting down.
CGTCGCTATACTCCTCAAGAAGCGTCAAGCCATCACGAGGTTGAGCCAGAATTTTAACTGTCTCTGTACATACCTTATCATCACCTGCAGCCGCTGCAAATCCAGTAGTTGTAACCACTCCGCCAAAACTAAGCGAGCCAATCGCAACAGCACTAACAGCAGCCGTTGAAGTCAAATGTTGTAATAATTTTTTCATATAATAATCCTCCCTTGGAAATATTTGTAACCACCTCCATGGTTACTTCTGACTCAAGTTTGGATTAAATATTATTCAGTAACTAGCGCTGGCCATGCAAATAATCTATACTTTCATGCAGAACCACAAACAATGGGAATATCATCATCGACACCCCAAAAATTCAAATTTCTGACAGCGCAGCGCGTTATGAGCAAATTTCAATCCCTCCCGACCAGAGCTTTTTATGGCGGCTAGATGATTATCCCTGGGCCCGTAATGTATGGAATTACCACCCAGAATTTGAACTTCATTTCATCCGAAAATCTGCTGGCTTATGTTATATTGGCGATTATATTGGTCAATTTGAACCGGGGCATCTATCCCTTGTCGGAAGCTACCTGCCCCATGATTGGATAACACTACCAATTGATGGCACAAAAATCACAGCACGTGACATTGTTATTCAATTTGACCCTAATGTATTTATGAACGCCAGCGCTCATATTCCTGAAATTCGATCACTTGGTAATCTATTTGAACGGGCAAGTTTAGGTTTAGAATTCACAGCCAAAACCGCACAAACTTGCGGTAAAATTATCGAAGATATGAACAATCTTTCGGGTGCGCAGCGGCTTGCAAAGATGATCGAGATTTTCGGTATATTATGCGAGACTGAAGAGTTTCAATCCCTTTCAACACAAGACTTTGTATCCAAATTCAAACCCAATAATACCGTCAATCATCAGCAATTGGACAAAGCCCTAGCTTTCATTCAAGAAAACTATGCAGAAAATTTAAGTTTAAACCAAGTTGCCAAAATTGTTAGCATGTCAGAAAGTGCATTCTCCAGATTTTTCAAATCACAAACTGGAAATTCCTACACAGACCACATTCTAAAACTACGCATCTGGACTGCAAAAAAACTATTAAAAGACAATGATACTCCAGTGACAGATATTTGCTACGAAGCAGGCTTCTCAAACATCTCAAATTTTAATCGCACATTTTTAAAACAAACAGGTATGAAGCCATCCGAATATAGAAAAGCAACAAAGCAGTTAAAATGAACTAAGATACTGATATCCTCATATTAAGGTGTTGCGTTTCTGCAGCTCGTTACATTAAACTTGGGAAGGTTAGCAGCCTTTAACTATGTCGCCTTGCAAGCGAAATAGTTTCTGAAAGTGAAGTTCTACGCTGCGCCCGTACCACTAAACATCAACATAATAGAGCACTCACAAAACTTCTAATTTGGACTTCAAAATTCCCAGATATTGATGCACTGCTTGGTAGTTATAAAAGTGTGGTAGAAATTCATGACAGACAGACTATCCAAGAGCTGTGCAATGGTCATGATATTTTCAACAATTTGCTAATTAGTATTCAACACGGTGTTGTCAGACAAACTCTAACTATTCACAAAGGTTCCAAAAAGTTCATATTTACGCTGCACAGATTTCACGCCACTCAATCAGAGCAGCAGTACGTTTTTGTTTGTAAACCTGTCTGGTTTCTAGATGTCTTTCGTGATTAAAGTGGTTGTAGATTGAACCGTGTACCGCGGTAAATTTCTGCAATGTAGCGGGATTTCTGAACTTTTGCAT
>CAXBCW010000119.1:0-7146 GCA_963974325.1 uncultured Rhizobiaceae bacterium | reverse complement strand
TCTCAATGGCGGTTGGTAGCAATTCTGTTTCGTTAGATCCTGCACGTGACACATTAATGAATGTAAGTGGACTATGCCAACCAGTGCCGTCCGCTCGCTTTATGGGTGGGCGAGAGTTTGAAATCTTAATGGATGGACGGCCGCAGAGTTATTCCGCAGATGACGTGGCAAGTGTTTTAAAGGCAAAATCCATGCTCCTTCCATCCGTTGTGACCACATCCGGCCCTTATCAAAATCTATCAGGCCATTGGGTGAATGTTAAGGAAACTATGGGTGCAGGTGAATATTATGCTGCGGTTTCTTTTTACTTGGCTCTGATGACATCAACCTGTTTAGATCTAGTCAAAGCAGATGGAATCATTGTGGTTGAAGGCCCTTTTGCGAAGAATGAATTATATTGTTTAATGCTAGAAGCGGTGACTAGCAGACAAGTTTTGCCTTCCATTGGCACAGGAACAAGCCTTGGTGCAGCACTTCTTACAATAGAAAATCAGTTCCATGAAAAGCATGTGGATGGTGGTTTGTTGGGACCATCGGATGGCTTTGACGACTATGCAGAGTATTGGCAATCATTGCTGAAGAAGGATGAATAGGCTCTTCATTAGTGTTGTAAGAGGAACTTATTGTGATTTGAAATTTATTCCGGCGTTGACAATCTATTATCTGAGTTTAGAGACGTTCAATTGTGAAGGTTTATAATGATTTAGTAAACGCTCGTTGAAAGAGTATAAAATGCTTAAAAATTGATATTTAATTTACACCAAAGTTCCCAGTTATCGTAACTTCAGGTCTTTTAGTCAGTAACCCGTCAATGAGTATTACTTGCGAGCATCAACGCCTATTGGGTAGATTTACTTGGTTGAAGTTGAGGTGGAACTTATAGCAATAGATTGCTAGCGACGTAAGTAGGCAGATTTGGTGCCACAAGCGATGTCGTCCAAGAAAAAACATTTCAAAACCGGATTAGTGCAATTGAATGTCGCTAAATGACATTCGGTTCCAGTTAAACAGCAATTCAATCTCACATAACGGCAATTGAAACCCATCAAACCGCAACACAATCCCGTTTAATGACAATTTAATCCCACGTTACGACAATCGTATCCCGCCTAACTACAATCACAAACATATAAAATCCCACCTAACAGCCCAAAAGGCAGTGAAGTCCCATTTAACGGAAACTCCTACCTTCTGAATAAGTGAATGATTACACTTGATAAAATTGAATAAACTGCCAGATACTGCGAGAATTTCCCTGTTTTGCTGAGAATTGGCCGAAACAGGTGGAACAGGAAGAACAGAGAAGAGACTGGTTAGCTTAAGACTGTGTACACAGCCACCGCACTTTTTCCTTTCAGTCGAGGTTTAGTCTCTCCGCGAATTCTATCATGAATTCATAAGCTTATTTTTATATCTACGCTATAAATATACGATAATCAGGCGTTTCTTGCCGCGTTTTTATAAAAAGTCTCTGTCGGTATATTAGGAGGTGCCGGTTTGGTAAATTTGCATCGTGTTGTTTGATATCTGATGCTTGCGGTAATCAAAATATTTTATGAGCTAGGTTGGAATAAAATGCTGAACTCGGCTTAGGCGAGTTTACTGACCAACTCACGTTGTTCGTCCCAAACAAAGGGCAGGGGTGATTTTAGTAGTTTAGCCGATGTGAGATCATGTGGCTGAAGACCTTGAAGGATAGCATCAGTGATATCAGGTACTAGGCAGGCCAGTTTGACGAGAAGCGAAACACGCCTAGCAGTGATTGTTGTCTTTGATTTGATAGAATAGGCCTGCGCAATCTGTTCAGGGCTCTTTCCCAATTTAAGCTGATCCATAAAATGATGCGCTTGGGCTAGGTTTCTAACAAGTATCTTATCATGATTAGTAATCTGACTTCCAATAGTGAACTTGGTTTCAACACCACGTTTTCTGTATTGGAATGGCGTGTCAAAAGATAACGCACTCTCGTCGATTAACTCCAGATCGATTGAAAGCTGTTTTGAGGTTTCTTCCCCGTTTAGTTTTATGGCAATTACACCAGCTTGTAGGTCGATGCGTTCGATCAATTCAAAATGGTTGAGTTTCAGCTGCGGAGATTTGTCATACTTGTGAGTAATGGATCTGATTGTTTCTGAGAGTAACTTAATCTGTTCCGTGGGAGCTTTTTCTGTCAGCAACTTATGTTGGTTTTGGGTGAGATGACCCATGATCACCGTTCCAATCATATCTTCAAAGTGTTTTGCTGGAAGTCGCCAGTTAGGTTTGCTGTTCTCTTTGTTTAATGATTTCGTTTGGTCTGACAGTCTGTTGGTATCTTGAATAAGATGGTGAGAGACATAATAGCGATAACGACGTTTGCCTTTCTTCGAATGGCTAGGTGTAAGGCGTGCACCATTCTCATCAAAGATTTTGCCAAGAAGCTTTGACTGGTCAACAGAGCCAGTCTTCTTAGCTCGGCTTTTACGCGCATCCGATTGTAGTTGGGATTGAACCTCATCCAATATCTGTGGGTTGATGATAGCTGGATGCTGACCATCATAAACAGTATCTTTGTGACGTATGCGCCCCGCATAGATAGGATTGGTCAGAATGAAGTGAATATGCCCTTTGCTGAAGGAGACGTCACCAATCAGTTTTGGGTGTTTCTCGCCATCTGTCGGTTTTTTGATAATCAATCTACTTTTTGACCGAAGTCCAAGCTTATCCAGATCATTCTTTACAAGACGGATATTGCCGTGTTTCTGGTAGAGGTTATAGATGGTTCGGATAGTCTCAGCTTCTTTTTCATCTATCATTAAACTTCTGCCGTCAGCTTCATATCCAATTGGAACAGAACCGCCCATCCAAAGGCCCTTCTTCTTTGATGCAGATATCTTGTCTCGTATTCGTTCCGCTGTGACTTCACGTTCAAACTGTGCAAATGATAGCAACACATTTAGCGTTAGCCGCCCCATACTGGTGGAAGTATTAAAGCTCTGGGTGACGGATACGAATGAAGCCTCTGCTGCATCAAGCTGATCAACCAGTTTGGCAAAGTCCGATAAGGACCGAGTAAGCCGATCAATCTTATAAACAATGATCTGATCAACAAGTCCCTCATCAATATCATTTAATAATCTTTGCAGGGCAGGGCGTTCCATTGTCCCACCTGATATACCGCCATCATCATAATGATCGGGCAGTAATACCCAGCCCTCATGCTTTTGACTGGTGATATAGGCAGCACATGCCTCCCGCTGAGCATCGAGAGAATTGAAGTCTTGGTCCAACCCTTCCTCTGACGACTTTCTGGTATAGATGGCACAACGAATTTTCTTCATTGCGCTGCCTTCCGATTATGGCTGACTATCTTGTTCAATCCAAAGAAACGAGGCCCAGACCAATGGGTGCCTGTTATTTTCTTGGCTATGGCAGAGAGGGAGCTATAGCCATTGCCATCAAGGGTGAACCCACCATCAGTCACTTCAACACGATAGGGTCTACCGTTCCATTCTCTGATCAATTGAGTGCCGGCGGCAAGAAGAGTTGGTTGAGAGGCTAGCCGTTTTGCAGAGGGAATTTGGTCACAATCATTACTGGCCTTGTTGAGATTAGATACTACTTTAGAAGATTGTTTATGATATGTATTACCCAGTTCCTTTCGCAAGGACCGTTTTGATGCAGCACTTAATCCTCCATAGGCTCTGCATTGTAATTCATGGGTTATGATAGGAATTAGAATTGCTGATGAGGTGTTTTTGGCAGGTGCCGTTCCAAATAACTTCAGCCATTCATTGACTAATGTTAATCGGTCATACTCTGTTATCTTACCGATCAAATCAGCGATAGTTGGATCACCTCTTGCCTTGATTGCTTTATGACTATCTTGCATCAGATGCACTCCATGATCAATCGATAGCGCCGTGTGCCTGATCTAGTGCAATCAGAAACTACATTCAGTTTCTTCTTCTTTCGTAATGTGCCTGATATATGCCCACGCAGTGAATGGGCTTGCCATCCAGTAATCGTGCAAAGCTCATCTAGCGATGCTCCGCGTTTGCGTTTTAAGGCCTGCAAAATGATCTCAGATTTACTGCGTATCTTGCTTGAGGTTTTTTGAGGTGTTGACCTTTGCGTGTTCGCGTTTAGTGTTGAGCGCTCAGTCTCGACTTGCTGCAATTCTGTGTTATTGGCTTTGGTCTTCATGATAGTATCTTTCCTAGTTTAAGCTGCGCGTAATCACTGCGTGCTACCGGAAAGGGCCTGATAATCAGGCGAAATTAACATCAGATTCTATTTTTAGCGGCTTGAAATTACTATCTCAGTTTTCTTTTTATAAAGACATGATTTGCTTCCTTTTGCTCGAAAGTCCAGTCATTTTGTTGACGATGTCGTTTTCAGCTAAATGCTTGAACTGGTAGAAGCGGACTTTCGCGGCAGATCGTATAAAGGTCAGCAAAGCGGACAAACCCGACTTCAGCTACTGCCACCGGAATGTCCGCATCCAAGGAACCAGAACTTTCGTCCAAGCTCAATATCAGCTGACGTTTAGAACGATTTTGCCAGTATACCCCTTTTGGCCGAAAGCTGTTTGCGCTGCATTTATGTCTTTCAGCTCAAAAACCTCTGCGACCAATGGCTTGATTTCGGATCGCTCAATACGACCGATGAGATTACCAAAAACTTCTGGTTCCAAGACTGTACAGCCAAAAAAGCTAAGGTCCTTGAGATAGAGCGTACGCACGTCCAATTCGACAATTGGACCGCCAATCGCACCTGCAACAGCATAGCGACCTCTGGGGCGCAGGACATCGAGAAGTGAGGGCCAACTGGGGCCGGCAACCAAGTCAACCACAACGTCAATGCTGTTAGGACCGAGTTCTGAAACCAAATCAGCGTCGCGCAGCAAAGCCCGTTCGGCTCCAAGGTCCATCAACGTATTGACCTTATTTGTGCTGGTAATCACGATAACCCTAGCGCCCCGCGCTCGTGCCAACTGCACCGTGGCAGAACCCACGCCACCCGATGCGCCTGTGACCAAAATGGTCTCCCCAGCTTGTAGGTTGGCACGCGTCAGCATATTTTCGGCTGTAGAATATGAGCATGGGAATGAAGCCAGTTCGATATCCGTCAGATCACTTTTGATGGCATGTGCGTGGCGGGTGTCGACCCGAACATATTCGGCAAAGCCGCCATCGCATTCAGAGCCGAGATACCAAAACGGCGATTTCTCCACACCATCAGCAAAGCGCAAACAAGGCTCAATCAAAACTCTCTCACCCAGTCGGGTGGTTGCAACGTCCGAGCCTACGGAAACGATCTCCCCACATACGTCCGCTCCTTGCACGCGCGGAAGTTCCAGCGGATTACCCGACCACCCAGCATCCGCCTCATCGGCGTCACCCTTAGAGTACCAAGCCGTGCGCGTATTGATGTCTGTGTTATTTACCCCAGCTGCATTCACACGGATTATCACATCTTTTGGTCCGGCTGCCGGAACCTTCAGATCATCCCTAAATTCCAGTAATTCAGGGCCACCATGCCCAGTCAGAACAACGCCGTACATAAAGCTGGGAATGGTCATATTGGGCTCCTGTAGAATAATCTCTCTACTTGCCTAGGTAGAATGTATGCTCTACTTCGTCAAGCATGAATAACATGCAAAGAAAAATCGCAGGCGGACTGGAACGCGGTTTTGCCACTAGAGGCTTTGCTGAACCCAGCGTTGAAGATTTGCGCGACGCGGCGGGCGTCAGCCTTCGTACATTGTACAAATACGCTCCCTCCCGTGACGCCATGGTTCTGTTGGCTTTAGAACATCGTCACCAAAGATATTTAGCACATGTGTTCGGTGCACCCGATGGCCCATCTCAGCAAAACTTGAACGATACCCTAGAGCGCATAGCTGATTGGATGCGGACAGAAGCATGTCACGGTTGCCTGTTTCATTCGGCAGTTGCCTCTGCACCCAATGATGAGAACCTCAGGGGATTGCTGGAGCAGCACAAGTCAGAGATTTCTCAGTTGGCTGTCGCAAAGTCACGAACGGATATCAACCCGAGCGATCTCATGGTGATCATCGAAGGCTTAACACAATCTTGGTCATTATCCGGAGAAAAAGCGTTGGCCAGTGCCAAGAGGCTTGCTCTCTTGGCCGAGGGAGAATGAGTTTAAAAAAATTGAACCAAAGCTGCCATTCGTGCATTCCACAGCATCTGTCACAATGGGCTCTGAGCGGGCTTTCGCGGCAAACAACACTAAGGTCTGGTTAGAAACGGAAGTGACTAACCAGACCTTAGGTTTGAGAAGGATATAAAGTTGGAATTTGCGCGTCATTCTCTTCAACTACATAATTACCGACCTGCATGATGCAGGCGCTGAGGATGGATGGGATGGTGCAAAGGAACCATCATGTCGATATCAAATCTACCAATGATTATCTCATCCAAACGCGCCTGGAATTATGGTCGTATCATTGGCCAAAAACGACCGCTACTTCCTAAACATGTCTGGGCAATACGCGTCCGACTGGAATTATCGAATTCTGTGCGTGATCTTGCGCTTTTCAATCTGGCAATCGACAGCAAATTAAGAGGCTGCGATCTTGTTGGGTTGAGAGTAACCGACGTATATGCAGCAGGAACAGTTAAAGAGCGTTCATCTGTTCTTCAGAGTAAAACGAAAACACCCGTTCGTTTCGAAATCACAGAAGGCACGAGAAAGTCGCTTGCTGTATGGGTTAATGACCCGCAGATGTCTGGTCATGAATACCTCTGGCCTGGACGTTTCCATGACCGTCGACATATTTCGACACGACAATATGCTCGCATACTCAAGGAGTGGGTTAATTCGATTGGTCTTGAACCAAGCGCTTATGGAACTCATTCTATGCGAAGAACCAAGGTCGCCCAGATTTATAAGAAAACAGGCAACCTTCGTGCGGTGCAACTTCTTCTAGGGCACACTAAAATGGACAGTACAGTTCGTTATCTCGGCGTAGACCTCGAAGATGCGTTGGCTATATCAGAAAGTGTAGAAATCTGATCGATCAAGGCCGGTTTGACAACCGGCCAAAGCCGACCTTGCTATTAACAACGGCAGACGGCAGCAAGGATGCAGGTTTCTCGGACGCCATGGGGTGTGTTTGAGTATGGCACCGCGTTGCTT
>CAXBCW010000118.1:0-7150 GCA_963974325.1 uncultured Rhizobiaceae bacterium | reverse complement strand
CCCCCCCCGCCGCAATCACGCCCCCAATTGTATGTGCGGTTGACTGATGGACTGTGCCATCTTGAGGTGCGCGGATATCGATACGCTTCAACTGGTCTTCAGCTGCGATCTTGCGTTCTTCCAACTCGCCAAGACGGCCTGCAATCTCACCCAATTCATTAGCGACCTCGTTCCCAAGATCGTGGCCCACCTGAAGGATCTGCATTTTCGTTTCCGATATGCGTCCCCTCATCTGGGCAATATTCGCCAGAAGAGATGCCCCTTCTCCATCAATACGTATTGCTTCTCTTTCCAGTGCAGTGAGCTTGGTGATAGGCATTAGCTGTTGTTTCCACAAAGACCGTGCGCCTTCAAGCTCCCGTTTAATCAGAACAACTTCTTTGGCCTTGGCCATAGCCTGAGCTTCAAGGCCAATAATTTCCTGTTCGTACTGGACCACCCGCTCCCCGAGCTGCGCTTTTTTTCCTAACCTGACGGTCATGCGAAGCTTAAACAAACTTCGCTCTGAGCGGAACACCTCGGCCACATCATCGTCATTGGCACGATCAAGCAGTTGTTGGGGAAATATAACGGCCTCGCCCCCATCCAATTCAACGTGCAGCCGCGCCTTGCGCGCAATCAGCTGATCAATGGCCTTTGTGTTAATGGCAAGGTTCGCCCGCGTTTGCGTTGCATCTAGCCGCACAACAACATCGCCACTGCGGACCTGATCACCATCCTGCACCATGATCTCGCCAACAATACCACCATCGGAATGCTGGACCTGTTTGACATTGGTATCAACAACCAGAACGCCTGATGCTATCACTGCACCAGAAATACGCGCTGTGGCAGCCCAACCACCAATACCGATGATCAGAACCGCCATAACAGCCGAACCCCAAAAAATATGAAGATTCAAGGACGTGCGTGTAGCTCGCTCAGCCATTATTTCATCTGCCCTGTAACTTTGCCACCCATCCGAAGTGGAATGACCTTTTTATGCGTTTCTATGCCGGTACTCATGTTCTTTAATGGCTTATTACTGCTTTGATTTGCATTATGTTGATTAACATTGGCCCTGTTGAGACGTCCAAGCACCTCATCTTTTGGACCGATATCTGAAGCACGTCCTTGGTTCATAATCAGCACAAAGTCCACCGCTGCCAGCACACTTGGTCGGTGGGCAATCAGTACAACTACCCCCTTACGGTTGCGCACACGCATGATGGATTGGGCAAGTGCGGCCTCTCCTTCATTATCAAGATTGGAATTGGGTTCGTCCAGCACCACCAAGAAAGGCTTACCATAAAGCGCCCGTGCGAGTGCTACCCGCTGACGCTGGCCGGCAGATAAAGCATGGCCCTGCTCGCCTATCTCGGTCTCATAGCCATTAGGCAGATTGGTAATCAGTTCATGCGTGCCAGCTTCTTTGGCGGCTTCGATAATGTCGTCGGATTTAACCTCGGGATCGAAGCGAGCGATATTCTGCGCCACCGTTCCAGCGAACAGTTCCACTGATTGCGGTAAATACCCAATGTGATGACCCAAGGCTTCATTACTCCATTGATCAAGAGCTGCACCATCAAGGCAAACTTTACCTCGCGCGGGAGCCCACGCCCCCACCAAAACACGAGCCAACGACGACTTTCCCGATGCGCTGGTGCCAATAATGCCCAAAGCGTGACCCGCATGAAGTTTAAATTCTACATCCAGAAACACGGGGTTTTGCTCCCCTGGGGGAACCCCACCGAGGCCTTCGACAGATAGTACATTCTCCGGTGCAGGCAGTGCCATGGGCTCTTCTACTTCGGGCATTTTATCCAGCATCTTGTTCAGTCTCTGCCAACTCTGACGCGCTGACGTAAAGCCACGCCATTGCGCAATGGCCAGATCAATTGGTGCCAATGCTCGGCCAACCAATATAGAGCCAGCAATAATGATCCCCGGTGTGGCCTGCTGGTTAATCACGAGGTAGGCCCCCATGCCCAACATGGTTGACTGCAACAACATGCGCAGTGCCCTGGAGATCGCACCAAAGCCTGTGGTGACATCGGTCACTTTCCTTTGATGGGACATATAACTTTGATTGGCCGACCGCCATTGTTGGCCCAAACGACCCGCCATGCCCATGGCCGCAACAGCCTCCGCATTGCGACGTCCAGCTTCGGCAAGGCCATTACGGGATTGTGCATATTGTGTTGCGTCCGCTGTTGGCTTGCGGGTTAGAAAATGTGTCGCAATGGTCATTGTCACCAGCACCAGCGCACCTATAATAGCTGTGACGCCCAATAGGGTATGGAAAGCAAAGATGATGGCCAGATAGACAGGCATCCATGGCATATCAAAAAATGCTGTTGGTCCCGGGCCAGACAAGAACGAGCGAATTGCATCCAAATCGCGTAGCGGCTGAAGCCCTTCCCCTTTGTTGCCAGTTTTTAGCGGAATTTTGACCAGTGTATCAAATGCACGACCACCCAAATCCTCATCCAATGACGCACCGATCCGCACAAGCATGCGGCCTCGGATCAAGTCGAGTACTCCCATCATCATAAACAAAAAAGCCGCCAGCAACGCTAATGCGACAAGCGTTGGAACACTGCCACTCGTCAACACGCGGTCGTAGACCTGAAGCATAAAAAAAGCCCCAGTCAGCATCAGAACATTGATCATACCGCTGAATATGGCAACTCCAGCAAACGCCAATTTGCAAGACAGCAAAGCAGACGAGATCTCAGACCGAGAGTTATTTTGCATACTCAGTTGTGTCATTGTTGTCGTCCTTAAAACTTGTACGAGAGCATCCATTTATGAATGCTCTCGCGTTTATTTTTCATGAACAGAGGCTAAACACAGCCACCATTCATTTTAAAATGAGTGGTGCGCACAGGTTGAAAAAGGTCCAAAAACACATATACTAAAACCCTTTTCAACGCTGCATTCAAAAAAACTAATATTAACAAGCTTTCTTTAAAATTAGGCGAGGAAGTCCACCTGGAAATCTTGCATGTAAGTTACATCTGCAGTTGAATCACTAATTACCACAGAAAATTCAAAAATGTCATCTGCATCAAAACTAAGCTGATCATTAGTTCCTTTAAAGGAAAGAACACCTGAATTAAAACCAGTGACAAATTCGAACTGATCCGCATCTTCGCCAATTAAAGAATAAGTTTGAGTTAAAGAAGTGGAAGCAAAGCTAGAGTCGAAAGATCCGCTAGAAACAACCCCAACTTTGATAGTTGAAGCGTCTTTAGTGATAGTATCACCTGATGCTGATGCGACGCTGAATGACAGATTTGGATTTGTTACGTCGTTAAATTCTCTATCCGAATTATTAATAAGATTAGTATCAAACTCATAAACACTAACATTTACCTCACCAGCCGGAGTAATAGTATGCGTACTTGTAATGATATTTTCGACACCCGAGAAGGTCATCGAGCCCCCAACACCAGTTATCTGGCCGTTTTGATCACTTCCTACCGTGTGGTCGATACTGTAGGAGTTATGATCAATACTACCATCATCATTTAAACCAACAATACCCGTCAGATCGATTGTGTCATTGCCGTTGATGGTATTGGTGCCTCCTTCAATGGTATCTACACCACCATTGACTTTAATGTAGTCATCGCCTGCGCCCGTATTGACGGTGTCAACAGAATTACCTGTTTTGATGTAGTCATCGCTCGCGCCTGTAAGGATCGTATTAGCCCCACCTTCGACTTCGATATAGTTCTTTTCTAGTGACGCACCCATTGCTGTGATTGTATCGACACCAGTGCCACCGATGATGACATTGCTACCAGCGCCAGCTGTGATTGTGTTCGCTCCATCGCCCGCATCGATCTTGTTATTTCCAGCACCGACCGTGATTGTATCGACACCAGTGCCACCGATGATGACATTGCTACCATCGCCCGCTGCGATTGTGTTCGCTCCATCACCCACATCGATTGTGTTACTTCCAGCACCAACCGTGACTGTATCAACACCAGTACCGCCTGTTATTGTGTTCACACTCCCAAGAATGTCCGACGCTGTGATGGTATTCGCTCCATTACCCACATCGATTGTGTTACTTCCATAACCAACCGTGACTGTGTCAACACCGTCACCACCTGTGATTATGTTATTACCGTATCCCGCAACGACAGTGTTCGCGCCGTCGTTTACTTCGATTGTGTTACGTCCATAACCAACTGTGACTGTGTCAACACCGGTGGAATTATTTGTATAGTGAATAGGGTCGTTACCAAAAACACGCGTAGATGCGCCGGAGGCGGTAATGTGGTTTGCGGGGCTTGCATTTAAATCTGTCATAAAAAACCTTTCTTTGGTGAGCGCCAGTCAAACCTGCACGCATCTACCATATTTTCTGCAATTCCCTACAACTACAGGTTTTGCTTGATATTGAGGTTCTACTGGATGAGGACGCGTATAATAACGATCAAAAATAATAGTTAAAATTGCACTCAAATTGTACTCAAATTGTACTTAAATTGCACTTAAATTGCACTCAAATTATATTCAACTTATGTTCAACTTATGTTCATATTGTACTCAAATTGTGTTCATATAAGGTTCCAACAAAAATGATGATGACAGACAATTTATGCAATGTAAACAGCGACTTGTAATTTTGTAAGTAATCGACAAATCACCAGCAATCAGAAGTTGATAGGTTTGCGGCTGAAGCTGAAGTGGTCACAGTTTTAAAGCCAGTTTGCAGCTTGGCTAAGGTCTAACGGTTTTGCGCTCATTCCGATTGTAGTGTCTCTGTTTGCATAAAAAAATACGGCATCTGGCGTGCGTTTATCAAGCGCAGTATAAGAATGCTCTGGGTTGTAAAAGCTGATCCAGCTATCTATGATCCATTTGGCTTGAAAACCGTCGATGATTTCGTGAAGATAACTTTGCCACGACCTTCCCTCCATTGATTTGGAGAATTTGTCAGATTGGTTTTGGCCTCAAATAATGCTGAAAACAACGTTTCATTGAGGCACTTGCCTCCAAAACTACCGTTGGAGCCATCGACAAATCCATTTTATTGTTGCTTTCCCGGGTGAACGTAATGCCATTCGTTGGCCTTTTCCTCAGACCTTTCAATATAGCCATGCTGGTGAATTCAGTGCCACCATCAGAAACAATGGTCTTGTCGTGTGTGGACGGCTCCTATTTTGCAAGGGTTAATTTGAAGTTTTGAATAGTTTTTATGCGGGTTACGGTCATGTGTCCGGCCTGTTTGTGTAGGGTTTATATCCACTGGCCTTGATGAAATCTGCAAAGAAGGCTCCCAATCAGAGGAGCGAGCTTATTAGCCCAGACAAGACCACGGGGTGTTCCTTCTTTTCCTGTATAATTCTCTTCATCATTTCGAATAGTCCTTGCAACTTGTACAGCCCTTAAGCTGAAACTGGTTTTATGCTGCTACCTTGTAGTATTCGTCATTGTTCAAAAGCGCCCAAACGATCCGCTCTGTCTTGTTGGCAATTGCTACTGTTACCAACCGATGAGGTTTGGTTTCTTTGAGCTTGGAAAGCCATCTGGCCGAGCGATGATCATGTTTGGAACTATGCCATATGACCGACGTCGCCCCGATGATTAGCAGACGCCTTAGGTATCGATTACCCATCTTGGTAATTCCTCCCAAACGTTCTGTACCTCCGAATGAATTTTGACGGGGCACGAGCCCAAGCCATGCAGCAAAATGGCGAGCAGATTTGAATTGTGCTGGATTACAAATGCTTGCAGTTAGGGCTGTTGCAGTGATCAGACCAATGCCTGGAATACTTTCAAGGCGTTGGCTTTCAACACTGTTATTGTGCCATTTCTTAAGATGTGTCTCAATCTCTGCGACCTCATATTCCAGACTTGCAAGTTGGTTGGCCATTGCGATTAACCCACTGATAGCTAGTTCTGGTAAGGCATCATCAACGACTTCACCTTGCTACAATCGCTCAACATAAGTAGAAATTTGTTTAGGGCCTTGTGGCAAGGAAATTCTAAATTCAGCCAAGTGAGCACTAATGGCATTGAGCAACATTTTTCGTTGCCGCATTAGCAAATCGCGACCTCTATGTAGCACCAACACGCTTTGCTGTTCGGGTGTTTTGATAGGCGTAAAACTCATATTTGGGCGGCTTACAGCTTCACAAATAGCCTCTGGATCAGCCGCATCATTCTTCTGACGTTTAACATAAGGCTTCACATAAGATGGTGGGATCAAACGAACATCATGGCCTAAAGCTGTGAGTTCTCGTGCCCAATAATGCGAAGTGGCACAGGTTTCAATCGTAAGCGGTGCGCCGACTCCACATTCCATATAGTTTGGTAATATGCGATTTGTTGCCTTCATAGTTTTGAAGGGAGTTTCTACATGGAAGCTACAAACGAGTTTCTCACAAGAATTCCGCGTCGTTCGGATGGTAAGCAACGCTGGCCTCTTAAGCTGAAGGCGCTTATTGTTGCCGAAACGCTGACCGAAGGTGCAACCGTCAATGGGGTAGCAGAGCGATATGAGATAAAACTGGACCTGTCACGGTTTAATGCCGCTCCAAGTTCTCATTTAAGCAGCTATTTGTTCGAAAGTCTGGGTCATACCACTGCTAGAACAGAGTTTGGCGCAACCATCTAATTTCTTATTGAGGCCTCAGCATAACGCTGATTTTCGGAAATTCCCATAATTTTCTTCAATGAAAAAAATGGTAAAATTTCCTCAAATTTCCAAAAACGGTGTTATGCTGAGGTCTCATTGTAAGAGTTGAACCAAAAGCATTTGAACCAGCTATATTAGCTTGCACCTCGAAATGTGATATGTTTTGACTTCTTGCTCTTGTAGGGATAGCAGCAATACATGGATATTCATCGACCGACACATCACTACCCAAGTCTATTATGAAATTATAAGTCGCGCGTGGATTTACTGCAGCATCGACGTTTACATCGACCTCACCAGCAACATGTATCCACGCACCGCTCCGCTTTACAACGACATCATCAGTACCAATTCTAATAGTAGGCATTATAATTCTCCCAAATTCAAAAACTCATTATGAGTTGAGGTTTTGGTAAATGCAGCCCTGTGTTGGTAAAAAGTAGACTATACTCGTGCGCCTGAATTGACCTGATTTTTCTGTTTTCAGATGAGTTTGTATTGATCCAGTGA
>CAXBCW010000117.1:0-7329 GCA_963974325.1 uncultured Rhizobiaceae bacterium | reverse complement strand
AAACGGGTCAATTTTAAATGCCAAAGGCGGATCAGTTTTAATTGCACATTGACACCGCTAGGCCAAAACCAATAGTACCGAGATATATATTGCGCGCATTGCGCTCCCCATAGCAAATCCAGAACGAAATAATGCAAAGAACCAAGGAAGATATGAGTGATATGACAACGCCAAATGCGGAAAAGACTGGCTGCGCAATCTTCATCCCAGACATGCCCAAATAATGCATTGCTGCGATACCTATCCCAACACATGCGCCCGCAAGAACAATTCGCTGGGGTGTTCGCTCGCCAAAATGCACAATCAATAATGCGATGCCTGTTAAAAGGATCGCCACAAAAGCCGATATCATCGTCGTTAGAGCATCGTAATAAAATTCAAATGGTAGTCGTAAGCCAAGCATTGCAACAAAATGCATCGACCATACACCACTGCCCAAAGCAACGGCTGAAATTGCCACGACAAATTTTCTTTGAGCCAATGTCATTGTTGATGCGCCGCGTGTCAACGACAAACCCGTGAACCCTGCCATAAGCGCTATTTCGAACGACGCTGCGACTAAATAGTGGTTATGTCCATGTTCAAGCATCGTACAAACATATCTCGTTAAAAAAAAATATCAAGCCTATAGACTTGTATACGCTCTTGTCAGAGGAACGCCAAAAGCCAAACAAGCAATCACTATGGCGTGCATAAAACACGCCAGTCACTTAAGGATTGGACGCGTAAATGTTTAAAATTGGGGCGGACTAGGAAGTGTTGTCGATGGCTAAATTGGTTCAATACGGCAGCATGAATAGACAAGAATTTGCAAATTAGCCATTGACCTAAAGCGACCCATATAGCCCGTTCACGCAGGATATCTTCCACCTGCCGCAAGCGGAGAGGAAACCAAATGTAATACATCACCGATAATTTGATAATTTCAGGTGAAGTTTTGAAAGACTTGAAAGGGTTTTTCGTTGTCATGTTTGAAAACTATTGCGATTTTTAAATCGCAGCAAGTTCCTCTCACAATACCCACAAGTGGTTTAGCGACCGGTCGTAAAGCTATTCAATCGATTATGAAGAGTTCAGCTAAACCCACCCAATTCTTCAAAACGTTTTGCAACTAAACCAACGCGATATAGATCGGCTTGTTTGCTCAGTTCATCGCTATATTCAACATACTTTTTGCCATCATCATAACCAGATTCCCAAATAACTTTTTCATCAGGCTTGGCACAATCTTTTAGAACATGATTTCCGTCACGTTTGGAATCTGAATTGTCATTGGAATTCAAGATGAAGCCCTGAACTTCAGATCGATGATCTGCTGTCTCATCCATTGCTTTGATCCACTTTGCACAATTTTTCAATTTATTTTTCTTTCATACTAATTCGGCGTAGTACCGCAGAGGTTGCCCCCTCAAAAACAAGGTATCTGTCAAGATGGCGTGACCCCGACTTTGGTTCATATTATCTATGAGCCAAACCATCATCTAGTTTCCCTCTTTACCCATCCCAAGCCTACACTGCATTATCCAATTATGCTGGCACAATTAGCAATTCATTCGATGAGCTATCAGGCGGACTCTATAGACGCACGTTTTTCTGGAACCAACGCGCGCAGTAATGAACGCATATTCAACTGCCCGACAGGCTTGCCTTCATGCATAACGGTATAGACGCCTGTGGATTCACCGCCAGTTTGTGCAATCACTTGTTCAAGTGTTGCCTCTCGTTCAATAGAACCGGCAACCGTAGCATTTGGTTGTATTGGCTCCATGATCGAACGAACACGCAAAACTCTGGCGCGGTTAATATCAGAGATAAAATCAACGATGTAATCGTCCTCTGGATTCAATAAAATATCTTGCGGCTCGCCCTGTTGGATAACGATCCCATCTTTTAAAATCACCAGATGGTCTGCAAGTTTCAATGCTTCATCCAAATCATGACTAATGAAAACTATTGTCTTGTTCAGCTCAATCTGCAGTTCCAATAAAAGGTTTTGCATATCTGTTCGGATCAAAGGATCAAGCGCCGAAAACGCCTCGTCCATCAACATGATCGGTGCATCTGATGTGAGCGCACGGGCAATACCCACACGTTGCTTCATGCCACCAGACAGGTGATGCGGATAGCTTTCCTCATAACCACCAAGACCGACACGTTCAAGCCAATTACGGGCATTTTTGTCATAACTTGAAAACTGTTCGCCACGCACAATCGGTGCGGTCGCCGCGTTCTGCAACACCGTACGATGCGGCAATAATGCGAAATGTTGGAAGACCATCGACATCTGCCGACGACGCATTTCGCGCAAGCGAACTTCGTCATATTCCAACACGTTTTCACCCTGCACCAACACCTCACCTTTTGTGGGATCGATCAACCTATTGATGTGACGGATAAGCGTAGATTTACCTGAGCCTGACAGCCCCATAATCACGGTGATTTCACCCTCACGCATGTCCACATTAATATCGCTCAATCCCAGCACATGTCCGTGCTCTAATTGAAGTTCTTCTTTACCCATGCCTGCACTAACAAGAGCCATTGCATCTTCGGGAGCGTCGCCAAAAACTTTGTAAAGATTCCGGATCGAGATCATAATATCAGACATCTTGGCCTCAATGGTTTTGGGCGGCATTGACGCGCGCCAGTGCGGATTTGGTAACCCGATCAAGAATAACAGCTAGGATCACAATCCCCAGCCCAGCAACAAGTCCAACACCTAATTCAAGGCTTCGAATGCCGCGCAGAACAAGAACACCCAAACCAGGCGCCGAGACAAGGGAAGCAATAACCACCATCGCAAGGCTCATCATAATGGTTTGATTGATACCTGCCATAATATTGGGCAGAGCCAAAGGGATTTGAACTTTGATAAGCTTTTGCTGAGGCGTCATGCCAAAAGCTTGGGCCGCCTCCAACACGTCTTTATCAACCATGCGAATACCCAGATCAGTCAAGCGGATCACCGGTACAATCGCATACATAATAATCGCAATGCCATAGAGTTTGGACTCGGTCACGCTGAATAGGAAGATCAATGGAATTAGATAGACAAATGTCGGCAAGGTTTGGAGCAAATCTAAAATGGGCAACGAGATCCGTTGCATTCGGTCAGAGCGCGACATGGCAATACCAATCGGCACACCAAGCACGACGCAGATCGACGCGCAGACAAAGATAATGGCAAGAGTTTGCACAGCATATTGATAATGGTCAATAAAAGCCAAGCCCATAATGGCCGCAGCAACTGAACCCACCAAACCCCATGAGCGTGACACCCATAATGTAAGGGCCAATAACATAGGAATAATAATCCACCAAGGCACCGTTTCGGCGACAAACAATGCACCATCAAGCATCCAGCTGAGTGGTTCTGTAATCGGGTCTAAGACAAACCGCAATCCGTCTTTGATAGACAAAAATCCGTTTTCTAAACCTCGGGTCAAATCGCGCGTTTCCGGCAATTGACGACAGGATTCATTTAAAGCATCTAGCGAAGGGAATGGAAAATCCCAAATCGAAGTTGAAACTGCTTCTCCTTTGGCTTTTGCCAAAAAATCAGCCATCGACGTTGTTTTCGTTTCCCCTGCTTGGGAGCACCAATCGCGCAAGCCTGTAACATCAAATAGAAAATCATAACTCGCCATGGTATGCCCCGTTGTATTCGTTATTCACACAAAAAATGGGTCGCCTTTTACAAAAGGCGACCCATCAATAATCAAAAAGCAATTATAGAATATTTGCTAACTTTGCGCGAGCATCATCACTCAACCAAGTTGACCAAGTGTCTTTGTTAGTTTGCAAAAAGTGAACAGCTGTCTCTTCAGCAGATGCACCATTTTCATCTTGCCAAGCTAGGATTGCAGACATTTCCGCAACACCAAAGCTCATTTCCGTCAAGAATGCCGCAACTTCAGGCTGCTCAGCTTCAAATTCAGTCGACACAACAGTCCAGACTGGTGAAGGCGGGAAGTCAGAAATTTCAGGAACATCACGGTCTTTGTCTTGATTACGAGCATGAATTTCAAGGTCAACGGGACCCAATTCAATTTTCGTCATGTCATATTTACCAAGAACTTTAGTCGGAGACCAATAGTAACCGAACCAAGGCTCACCATCTTCAAAGGCAGACGCAATGGATGCAGCCAATGTTTCACCAGAGCCGTGGTTGAAAATTGAGATACCACTTTCTTCAACATTCAAAGCACGCGCTAGATTATCATTAAGAATACGACAGCCCCAACCTTCTGGGCAATTGTTAAAACGTCCACCAACCAATTCAGGGTTAGCTAACACGCCTTGAATTGTTTTCAATTCTGGGTGTTTTTCAACAAGTGCAGTTGGGAGCCACCAACCTTCAACGCCGCCTGGATCCAAAACGCGAGCCAATTCTTTGACGCGACCTTCATCACGAAGTTTCACATATGCAGGGCCGCCGCCATTTGTCCACATTTCAGTCACGATGTCCGGCTCGCCGTTTTCAGCAAGAGACGTCACAGCAGGAACAGTTGCGGATGGTACAGCTTGAACCTCACAGCCATAGCCTTGTTCAAGTACAAATTTTGCAACTTGCGTGACAACAGCAGCAGATGCCCAATTCATTTCTGTGATTGAAACTTTACCACAATCTTTTGCTGCAGCAGGTCCTGCTGCAAACGCCGCCGCAAAAACAGCGCCGATAATTAATTTCCGCATTTATAAACTCCTAAATGATCTTAATAATGTAATTTATATTACTTAGCTTCACTAATATGTTACTTCGTCAAAAAACTCAAGTAATCCAGTTCATTTATATTAAATAGGCAAGCTTATTATGGAAAAACTAAAATTTTTAGACATAACTATTAGTTAGACTAGATAAATGATTAAATTTTTGCTTATAACTCAAAGACCAATAGACAAAACAAATGCGTCAAGGCAGTAGTATTGTGCGCGTCACCTTATTAGACCATTTAAATCATACCCTTAAAAGACGCACCAGACGGCAGAAAATATGGATAGAACAAATACAACGCTGACCGCACTTAGGCGGATATTACGCGCAACGGAATTGCACAACCGCGAGGTCGCAACTTCGGTTGGGTTGACCGCAGTCCAATTGCGGCTTCTTAAATTCATTCAGGAAACCAAAAGCACCAATGCAAAAACATTGGCGTCCCAAGTCCATGTTTCCCAGGCAACGATCACTGTTCTATTGGATAAGCTTGAAAGTAAAAAAATGATTGAACGGCGCGTCTCATCAACGGACCGTCGACAAAAACAAATTCATACGACAGACATTGGGCGAGAAGCATTGGAAGCGGCACCGGACCCAATACAGCGTGCATTTGTAAAACGATTTGAAAAACTGGAACAGTGGGAACAAGCCATGCTCATGGCAGCAGCAGAACGCATCGCCCACCTTATGGACGCAGATGGCATTGATGCAGCACCAGTATTAGCCGCCGGAGAAATTACTGATATTGCGGATGACACCTAGCAAAAACGTTTTGAAAACTGGACTAACTTCTAAGGCTCAAAACTTCCTTATACCGAACTTGATAAACACAGGCCTAACGCAGTAAACTTTGTACCAATAAAAAATTGAAAATTGAGTAATCAGAAAGCTGTTCGCTCTTGTCAGAGGAACTCTAAGCATTCATAAAGGTTCCAAAAGTTCATATTCTACGCTGCACAGATTTCACACCACTCAGTCAGAGCAGCGGCACGTTTTTGTTTGTAAACCTGTCTGGTTTCTGGGTGTCTTTCGTGATTGAAATGATTATAAATTAATCCATGAATAGTGGCGAGTTTCTGCAATGTAGCGGCACTTCGAAATTTTTGTATTGCCCTCTCTCGCCTTAGAAATGGAAGGTGAGAGTTTTCACATTTGTTGTTGTGGTATTGCGTAGTATTTTGCAGATGCTTCGCGCCTAAAGCGTTCAATGCGGTACCATATGAAGCAAGTTTATCTGTAACAATCTCACGCGAGTTACCATGTTTCTTCATCAGTTTCTTTATGAATTTCAACGCTGTACGTCTGCACCGTTACTTTGAAACAAAGGCTTCTAATACTTCACCTTCATGATCAACGGCGCGCTAAAGTAAAAACTTCTCACCATTGATTTTCACAAACACCTCATCTAAATGCCAGCGCCAATTGGAATGATTGCATCTTCGTTTCTTTCCGATTTTCTTGGCAAATGCCCCACCAAATCTATTCACCCAAAAACGAATAGTTTCGTGGCAAATATCAACACTGCGTTCGGAAAAAATATCTCCAATCTGTCGATAGATCAGCGGCTAACGCACGTAATACATCACCGCTAGTTGGATAATCTCTGGGCTTGTCTTGATATATTTATAAGAAATTTTGTCTGTCATTTTTAAAAGCTACACCAATTTAAAGCCTAGTTCAATTTTCTTCTGACAACGCCACTGGCGATATGTGCCCCATACATTGGATGGAAATTCATTGGCTTGAGCAGATACCCAAAGGCTTACAATGTTCACGCCATTATAGGCGTTCTTAGAGGTGATATTGACGGGGCGGGCAAAACTGCCACCTTGGCTCTTAATCCATGGCAGAGTGAACTCTCCTGCTTGCTCAATCGCATCAACAATGCGGTTAGTGACTTCTTGATGAACGTCAAATTTAGTGTTGGTTTTAAGTTTCTGGGTCATTGGGGTTCTCTCCTTTTGCCTTTTGAAAGCCGCGACTGTCGCAGCCTGATAGCGTCCGAAGAGACAGGCCAAAATCGACCTTGCACCCCAAGCAAAGCGCGGGGCAGACAAAGTGAAAGGCGGCTTGAGCCGTTGCAGGGGAGAGAGGGGTCTGTCAGGAAAGCAAAAAGAAGGCCGTGACTGTTGTGGATCAATCTCTTGGCAAAAGAGACCTCAAACCCATAAAACCAACACTTATTCTGAAATGATGTGAAGCTTAGAAATCAAGCGTCTTTGATGCGAGACACTGTAGAACGCGATACGCCAAGAATGCGGCCAATCGTGGCATTGTCCTGCCCCTCACGCCGCATCTTCAAAGCCTGTTCACGCTGAAACGGTGTAAGCTTGAAGGGTCTGCCTAAATGTTTTCCAGCCTTGCGGGCACGTGCGCGGCCTTCAGATGTGCGTTCGCTAATTAAAGACCGCTCGAATTCTGCCAATCCACAGAAATACAGAACAATTTGGTCTGCTTCGTGACAGAAACAGTCAGGACGATTACATAATTTAGGATTGATTATATTGACCAAAATTTACAAAAAAATGCGCAGCATGTTCCAACGCTGCGCATTTACCCCTGCAAAACCTAAAAGAACTAAGCGACGTCTCGCTCTTGAACGGGATCGACTT
>CAXBCW010000116.1:0-7622 GCA_963974325.1 uncultured Rhizobiaceae bacterium | reverse complement strand
CAGATACGCCGCCAACCTTTAAATCACCCAAAACACCAGATTCAGTCATAACTCTCGTTGTTATATTATGCAGCTATGCCATTGCGCAATTTATCAAAATGCTTGTCCCAACCGTGATCGAGCGCCATGAGCAATCCCATCACACCGGCATCTGGTGCATCTTGGCCCAAAGCCTGTGCAATACCTTCATGGCTTAACGTCAATTGTGTGCCGCCTGCTGCATCTGACAGTTGCCATGTGAGCGTTGTTTCATTGCCGCCAAATGGTCCAATGACAAAGGTTGTCACCAATTTGTTGGGCGCTTGCATTTCCAGCACCCTGCCCGACACAATCTGATTTCGTGCACCATCATCACCTGTTGAATAGAGGCTGTAGTCTGAACCATCAGACAGGTCTTCTTGTGCTGGATGATACCAAATACCAAGTTTGTCTTTATCGGTTAAAAAGCTCCAAACGGTCTCGGGTTTTGCATTGAAAAATACCGTCTTTAAAATTGTCGTGCTCATGTGTTGTCTCCTTGCGTTTTCAGTTTCATTTTTTGGTTGTGTTGGCTATCTCTTCAGCTGCAACAGCGTCTTGCAATGCTGCCAATTTTTGATCCCAGAACTGAGAAAAATACGACAGCCAATCGGTCGCAGCCTTTAGCCCATTGGCCTCAAGCTTGTTAATCCGTTCGCGGCCATTGGCTCGGACCGAAATCAACGCACCCTCTTCTAGGATTGTCAGATGTTTTTTGACCGCGCCGCGGGTGATATCAAACTGATCGGACACATCGCCAAT
This sequence comes from uncultured Rhizobiaceae bacterium, assembly GCA_963974325.1. Classification (GTDB taxonomy): domain Bacteria; phylum Pseudomonadota; class Alphaproteobacteria; order Rhizobiales; family Rhizobiaceae; genus Lentilitoribacter. The sequence continues at coordinate 6,842 of CAXBCW010000116.1, read as the reverse complement.
TGTCATATCTTGATTGGCCAACAATCGCAGAATGTCTCTGCGTGTGGGGTCCGACAAAGCCCTAAAGGCTGCTTGGATTTGTCCCGAATTGGGCGGGATGAAATTTGGTGGTGTAGAATTATTAAACGATTGGAGTTCCATTTTGACCTCATATAATACCTTTTGGCGCCACATCGATACAATACCTTTTGGTACTATGTCAAATGATTTTTCAATGAGATTGATCTGACTTACCCATAGCTTCGTAAAACATATGGAACCAACAGAATAAAAACCTCTGCTTGACTTTCATCACAAGCTATTCAAAGTTAATCGAACATTGGGGGTTCGGTGGCATTGATCACCTTTTAATATTAGAGGGTACCCCCTATGAATAATTCTACTTTCACAGCTTCACGCCGTCAGTTTTTGTCACTCGCCGCAACCGCAGGCGCGATCACTGTTTTGCCGTTCAACGCTTTTGCTGGCAGTCATGCTGGTAATAAAATCGGCGATATCACAGTGCATCCTGTCGCCCACGCATCTATTGTTTTGGAAACGCCAGCGGGCACAATCTATGTCGATCCGGTTGGCGATGCGGCGCAATATGCGAAATTTCCAAAGCCTGACATGGTTTTGATCACGCACCATCATGGCGATCACTTTAAAGCGGAAACGCTTGATGCTGTGGTGACGGATGCAACGAAAATGTTTGTTAACCCAGAGGTTTATGGCAAATTGTCAGATGCGATGAAAGCCAAGTCCACAAGCATTGGCAATGGCGAAAGTGCATCATTGATGAATGTTGGCGTGGAAGCTATCCCCGCTTACAATACGACAGAAGAACGCGCCAAGTTCCACCCTAAAGGCCGTGACAATGGTTACATTGTGACAATCGGCGATATGCGTATTTACATCTCTGGCGATACCGAAGACACACCAGAGATGCGCGCACTCAAAGATATCAATCTAGCGTTTGTGTGCATGAACTTGCCATTTACAATGGATGCAGAAGCTGCAGCTTCTGCTGTTGCTGAGTTTAAACCAACACATGTGTATCCATACCACTACCGCGGCAAAGACGATGGCACGCAAGACCCAGAAGAGTTTGCAAAACTCGTGGGCGGTGCAGCCGAAGTGTTGCAAGGCAATTGGTACGATTGATAAAAACCTGAATATGACACAGGAAAACGCGCTTCATTTGAGGCGCGTTTTTTCGTTTTAGACACAAATCAAGAAACGGGTGGCTGAATAAATGTGGTTCAATTAGCTTGGCGGGAGAACATCACACAGCAAGGACAGCAAGATATGAACTTTACAATTAGCGGATTATCCCCCGCCCCTTTTCAGCATCTTTATGGATTATCAGATGAGGAATTGATCAAATATAATGCCAAACGATATGTCTGCGATGCATCCCCAGGCTTTCCCGACAGAATAGAAATGCGCGACGCAAAGATCGGCGAGGCATTGCTGTTGGTCAACCATACCAGCATGGACAAAGACACGCCCTATAAAGCCAGCCACGCGATCTTTATCATAGAAGGCGCAACACAAGCTTTTCGCACCCAAAACCAAATCCCACCCGTGATGTATAACAGGCTGCTGTCCCTACGCGCATTTGATCAAACAGGCATGATGTTGGATGCCGATGTCGCCAAGGGTGATGATATTGAGCGTGTGATAGAACGTTTATTTGGGGATGAGAATGTCGTGCACATTGATGCCCATAATGCAGCACAAGGCTGTTTTTCTGGGCGTGTTTTGCGGGGATGATGGGTGGAAAAACACCGACGCATAAGCGAAGTTATTACCTTTTGCCTACTTACTTTTTCCAACCAAATCAAAAATGTAAAAGCCATAATAAAACGTTTCTCAGAATATAAAAAAGGTAACATATCACAATTTTACTATTCGGCAGGTAAAGGTGTGCCACTTGTTCCAATCTGCTTCCGATTCTGCTTACACTCTAATTTTTCGTTGTGCTCGGAAATAGTATCGTAAGTGTAACCATGAAATAGAAAAAAACGACCAAAAATTTTATGATGGAATGGAATATATAAACGTTCTGTTCTCTCGTAATAACCAATTGAGTCTATGGCATCGTTTGCCACTCGGGCATCCAGCGCTCGAAGTGAGGGTGGCTCCTCTGCTGAAAGGCCAAAGCATATCAGCATCCCAATTTGAACAATCTTGATCCCTAGGAATTAGCGTACGTTCCATTTCGGCGAGAATTGCGACATACTCCTTATGCAATGATTGATGATCTCGTGCACGACCTGCTATATCATAAACAAGTTGCCAAGCTGCGATAGCTGCGATAGCTGCGACTGCTAAGCCCAAATACGGGGCTGAATGCGGAATATTTCCAACTACTGATATTGTTGAGCCTGCACCCAGCAAAACAATTGAAAAGTTTAAAAATTTATTCCAAAATTCAAAACTACGACGCCTACCTGCATGGTAAAGTGCATTGCGAAGTGCATTATGCCTAACCTCCTGAAGTCTATCAAGTTTAGCTGGGATAATTTGGGTCATCATCTATCCTTTGATTCTATTGCTTGAAGCTCGCCACTACCAGATAACATTTTTTTAATTTCATCCATCCTTATTTGATACTCTTCCTGCAGTTTAGCATCGGTTGGTGGCTTACTTTTTCTGGGGCGAAAACTAGCGACTATTGTCGCTGTGAAATCCTCGACATCAATGTTACTACTTTTTAGCAATGAAATGGTTACTTCGTCTCTATTTTCTGTTTTCAATTGTTTTTGGAAAAGCGCTACGCTTTTACGATTAGACAAATTCTCAAACTTATCCTTTGTTTGCAACACCGCGACAACGGAGTAGCTTTCACGAAAATGTTTGAAGGATATTCCAGAGAACTCGGCGTTTAACATCGTTTTCCTATTACTCACTTTGCTAGATTTTGATAGAGTCTCATTCGAAAACGAAGCATTTTCATATCGAACAGATTTTATCCTTCTACTCAATCGTACTTGCAATAGTTCTTCTTTATTTTCGTTGATGCTAGTAAGAATATTATGTAATTCATCTTTGTGTATCAGAACCGTTTGCTCCGATAATTCTTTGAACAATTGGTCGGTCACCCCCTTGTTATCGATATAAAGCTGCATCAATTTCGGCACACTATTTTTAGTGTAACATTGACTCACAATGTGAGCTGTTCTGCAGATAATCTCATTTGAAACTGACGACACTCGATACTCGTCCGAAGTTGCTATTGAGGAACTGGACATCAAAAAAAACAGTACGACATGTATTGATCCCAACACTCCAGATAATATGTATTTTCTCATATGATTTAATTTCGTTCTCTAGAATGACAATGAGTCGAAAATAAATAAACTTAACGAAAATTACAACCAAAAAGTTAATTATTAAAGTATATCAACTATAAACATTAAACTTATCTCAGCCTTATGTTTGGTGATAGTTATATACGAGAGGGATAATTGAACCGCTTCGCCCCCCCCCCCATCACAAATATATCATTTGCAGTTGATGCTTTCATCTTGGCACAAAGGGTGGCACCTTATGTGCTTGGTGAATCAGTGTTTTTTAGGAGAGAATGATGGAATTGATGATGGAGAGCCCGTTTGCGCTGTTTGTAATTGGCGTGTTGGATATTTTATCCACTTTGTTTGTGGTGTCTCTTGGTGTTTTGTTCCTTGTTATCGTGTTTTTGTTTGTCATTGATGTGACCCAAACTGCTGATGCTGTGCGCCGCAATTACCCTGTGATTGGTCGTTTTCGCAAAGTTTTCTCCGAGCTTGGTGAGTTTTTCCGCCAGTATTTCTTTGCGATGGATCGCGAGGAAATGCCCTTTAACCGCGCTGAGCGGGATTGGGTGGGCAGAGCGTCTAAAGATAAAAACAACACAATTGCATTCGGCTCGACCAAAAGCCTGTCGCCTCCAGGCACATCGATTTTTGTCAATTCGCCCTTCCCCGCGCTTGATGAAGAAGCTGCCATGGTGCAGTCTTTGTTGATCGGCCCCTATGCTCGCGAGCCTTATGACGCGCCGAGCTTTTTCAATATTTCCGGCATGAGCTACGGCGCTATATCTCGCCCTGCCGTGCGCGCATTGTCAGAAGGCGCAAAAATGGCGCAATGCTGGATGAACACAGGCGAAGGCGGCGTATCATCGTATCATCTTGAATCTGGTGCAGATATTGTCTTCCAAATTGGTACCGCCAAATATGGTGTGCGTAATAAAGAAGGTGGTTTTAGTGACGAAAAACTGCGCGATATCGCATCCAAGCCACAGATTAAAATGTTTGAACTAAAAATGAGCCAAGGCGCAAAGCCGGGCAAAGGCGGCATTTTGCCTGCGGTTAAAGTCACCAGCGAGATTGCCAAGATCAGAGGCATTGAAGAAGGCACACCATCGATTTCGCCCAATCGTCATCCGGAAGTGAATTCTGCATCCGACATGCTCGACATGATCAACCATTTGCAAGCGGTTACGGGCAAGCCTGTTGGTTTTAAAGCGGTTATCGGCGAATTTTCTTGGATCGAAGATATGTGCAAGGAAATCCACGCACGCGGCATCGAACATGCGCCGGACTTTTTCACAGTCGATAGCGGCGATGGCGGCACGGGCGCGGCCCCTATGGCCTTGATGGATAATGTGGGTCTCACCATCCGCGAAAGCCTGCCAGAAGTATCAGACATTTTCACCCGTTATGGCTTGCGCGAGCGCATTCGCATTGTTGTCTCCGGCAAGTTGATCACACCATCGGAAGTCGCATGGGCCATTGCCACAGGGGCAGATTTTGTCACCTCGGCTCGCGGGTTCATGTTCTCCTTGGGCTGTATTCAAGCCTTAAAATGCAACAAAAACACCTGCCCAACAGGTATTACAACGCATAATAAACGTCTTCAACGCGGACTAGACCCAGAAGATAAGGCGGTTAAAGTTGCCAATTATCACAAGAACCTGGTGCATGAAGTCGAAGTGATTTCCCATTCCTGTGGCGTTAGTCGCCCTCGCCTGATGCAACGTCATCATGTGCGTGTTGTTCAAAATACCGGCCGTTCAAAACCAATGAATGAGCTTTATCCAGAACCTGAAACTTTAGCTGAATACGCTCAAAAGTAAGAACTTAAATTGCAATTTGGGTTATGATTTGACTGGGTATTGCAATGTTTCCCAGTCAAACATGCCCAAAACCTGCGACTAAAATCACGGGTTTTCCAGCAACCATATGTCGCCACATCGTTGAGCGCTTAACTGACACTCAACCATAGGCTCCTTGTGGTTTATCAGTATTTTGATCTGATTGTATGAACTTTGCCATTCAGGTCCACTATAAGAAACCGGAAGTTTTATTAAACTACGATTAATCCTGCCCCCAGATTGCTGAACCAAATTAACAACTCATTTTCGTTCATCGCCTAAATTGACCCCACAAGAATAATCAAAAAATACAATGGGGATGATGAGACAATGAGTAATTCAGAAACACAACACAAGAATAATAAAAGTATTGATGAGTTCATCGAACACTTCTCCTCCAAACGTCGAACGGAATTAGGATTGTGCGTTTCAAAAGCTGAACTCGACCTCCAATTTCTTCAAAATCAATTTACTCGCAAACCAATTTGGCAAAGGATTATCGTTTCCGGTGCCCGTATGAAAGTTGATCGCAGATTAGCTGCATAATAAACCGTTTATTGGGCGGCAGGCACCTTTTGTCAGTACCCCATAAAACGAACAGCCCTCGATACCCAAAACCAACAGCACCCAGGTTTTAGGTATGCGAGGGCATTTTTCGACCTGTGAAAACACCAGACCTAAAGCGCATTTTCTCGCGTTTTTGTTTTGATCAATTTTGCGGTCAATTCAGCGCGAAGGTGTTGAGCTTGTTCAATGGATTTTAGCTTTACATGCCCAAAACCGCGGATCTGTTCGGGTATTTCCAGCAATTGAAGCGCAACATCTTGATCGAGCACACTCATATTACCTGAAATATCAGCAACAAGAGACTGATATTGCTGAATTAAATCATGTTCCATTTTACGCTCTTGCGCATACCCAAACGGGTCTAACTTTGTACCACGCAAGATTTTTAATTTTGCCAATTGCGCCATTAAAGGCAATATCCACGCGCCAAACTCCTGTTTTTTGATTTTACCTGTGATCGGGTCAGGACGTGAAATAAGCGGTGGCGCCATATGTATTTTGACTTTGAAATCAGCCCCTACTTTGCCTTTGAACTGGTTTTTTAAGCTCTGTCTAAACGCATCATTGGAATATAGCCGCGCAACTTCATATTCATCCTTATAGCCCATTAGCTTATAGGCATATTTTGCAGCCGCATATGTCAGCTTTTGATGGTTGGATGTATCAACAGCTTTAAGCCCCGCTATCAAATTGCGATAGTGCGCTGCATATTTCTCATCTTGATATTGGGTCAATAAATCTGCGCGATGCGCGATAAACTCATCAAGCGTCTTGTCAGCTTTTGGTATTGTGACCAAGCCAGCTTCTGTCTCAATCTTGGCGCTATCAAGCACCCATTGCCGCCCTTTATCAAAGGCAAGCTTGTTCATCTGCACCGCCACACCATTCAGCTCAATGGTTTTAAAGATCGAATGGCTGGATAATGGGATCAATCCTTTTTGATAGGAAATCCCAAGCAGGAACATGTTGGATGCCAATGCATCACCGAATAGTTTGAGCGCAAGTTCACTTGTATTGATGAACAGCGAATGACCTGGTTTGACCGCATCTGTGAGGCGTTTTTTCATCAAGTCTATTGGCATGGTCAGATCGGGTGTGAATGTAAACTGACCTGGCATAAACTCATGGCCGTTGATAATGGCGTGGCTATTTGTGT
>CAXBCW010000115.1:0-7763 GCA_963974325.1 uncultured Rhizobiaceae bacterium | reverse complement strand
ATACAAACTCATCTGAAAACAGAAAAATCAGGTCAATTCAGGCGTACGAGTATAAGTACTTTATATTCAAAAAAATTAATAAGATACTGGACAAATGGTTCTATATTGGTATCTTAATCTCGGAGGCTGGTATTAATGTTAAATAAAATAACAGAACAGAGATCAGGGGTGTCAGAGAATATTGAAAGCGTAAGCGTAGAGCTTGCAGCTTCTATCTTGTTTAATGGGCAGCTAGAAGCCGTCAAGGCCGTTGATGCTGCGCTGACTTCTATCGTGCATGCGTCGTCACTACTCGCTCAAGGGGTAGCGAGCGGCGGCAATATCATTTATTGCGCTGCTGGAAGTTCGGGACTCATGGCACTTGCAGATGGGTTGGAATTGTCCGGCACTTATGGCATATTAAACGATCGAGTAAAGATATTGCTCGCGGGTGGTGATGCTTGTTTGAAGCATCTGCGCGGAGGACCAGAGGATGATGAGAACTTAGCAATTCAAGATGTGGCGTCGGTCAATATATCAAGCAATGATACCATGATCTTGCTGTCTGCAAGCGGTTCAACACCCTATGTAGTTAAGGCATTGTCGCTTGCCAAAGACGCCGGCCTAACAACAATCGCGATTGCCAATAATGAGAATGCACCAATCCTCAACAAGGCAGATGTCGCAGTGTTTTTGCCAACACCGCCAGAAGTGATCGCTGGTTCAACCAGAATGGGCGCGGGAACTGCACAGAAAATTGCACTAAATGTAATGTCAACATTAATGGCCATTGAACTCGGGCATGTCCATGATGGGCACATGGTGAATTTGCTTGCTGATAATGAGAAATTGAAACAGCGCGCCCTCGGTATCGTGAGCGCTATTTCTGGTTGTGATGATGACGTTGCACAGTCTGCCCTCGATCGTGCTGATGGTCATGTCAAGCTTGCAGTTTTAATCGCATCCGGTGCAGGGAGCGCAGAGGATGCAAAAATCATACTTGAACGCAATGGTCATAAGCTTCGATCATCGCTTTCAGCGTTGAAGATGAGCCATGGCTCAAAATTAGGGAACGCGTAATTTACGCTAAAAACGGAGTAGAAAAATGAAAAACACCATTATTAAATCGATGTTATTATGTACAACAATGTTTGGATCAATAGCAGTAGCACATGCAGAAGATGTGACGCTCACAATTGAAAGCTGGCGCAATGATGATCTTGCGATTTGGCAGGATAAAATCATTCCAGCTTTTGAAGCCCAAAATCCTGGCATTAAAGTGAAATTCACACCTTCTGCGCCTGCTGAATATAATGCCGTGTTGAATTCAAAACTTGATGCAGGTTCTGCCGGTGATCTTATCACTTGCCGACCTTTTGATGCATCACTAAGCCTTTATGATAAGGGCCAACTTGCGTCTCTTGCTGATCTTGAAGGTATGAAAAATTTCTCTGATGTCGCAAAATCTGCATGGATTACTGATGATGGTGCAAACCCATTTTGTGTTCCAATGGCATCTGTGATTCACGGTTTTATTTATAATGCTGATGCGTTCGCCGAGCTTGGGATAGACGTGCCAAAAACTGAAGAAGAGTTCTTTGCTGCTTTGGAAAAAATTAAGGTTGACGGAAGTTATTTGCCAATGGCAATGGGCACCAATGATCAGTGGGAAGCTGCAACGATGGGCTACAACAATATTGGTCCAAACTACTGGAAGGGCGAAGAAGGCCGGACAGCACTTATTCGTGGTGAGCAAAAGTTAACTGACGAAGCGTGGGTTGCTCCCTATCGCCAACTTGCGAAATGGAAAGACTATCTAGGTGATGGTTTTGAAGCTCAGACGTATCCAGATAGCCAAAACCTATTCACATTGGGTCGTGCTGCTATTTATCCAGCAGGTTCTTGGGAAATCTCAGGTTTCAACTCGCAAGCAGATTTCAAAATGGGGGCTTTCTATCCACCTGTGCCAAATTCTGGTGATGAGTGCTACATTTCCGATCACACAGATATCGGCATTGGCATGAATGCTGATACCAAAAATCCTGATGCTGTTAAAGCGTTCTTGAACTGGGTTGGATCAAGTGAATTTGCAACACTATATGCAAATGCGCTTCCCGGCTTCTTCCCATTATCAGTTGCTCCGGTGACACTAGAGGACCCTCTTGCTCAAGAATTTATTTCATGGCGTGGAAAGTGTAATTCAAGTATCCGTTCGACTTATCAAATTCTATCACGCGGTACTCCAAACCTTGAAAATGACACTTGGAATGCCTCTGTATCTACAATCAAAGGTACAGAAACGCCGGAAGCTGCGGGCGCACGCCTTCAGGAAGGTTTAGCGTCTTGGTATAAACCTCAAATGAAATAATTTATCCGGCGGGCTGGAATATTCTAGCCCGCGATTTTCTACCTATGGGCCGGGCGACATAAAGAATGATAAACGAGATTCCTAAACGTAAATTTCGATGGCATATCCTGGTGTTTTTGCTACCTGCTGTTCTTGTTTACACTACAATTATGATCTTACCTTTGTTTGGGACCCTTCAATTATCCCTCTTTACTTTGGTTGATAAACAAAAAGTATTCGTTGGTCTCGACAATTTCAGAACTCTATTTGGAGACCCCCGCTGGTCCGAAAGTTTTTGGAATGCATTGGGTAATAATACTTGGTTTTTTGTCGTCCACATGTTGGTGCAAAATCCAATTGGTATATTGCTAGCTGCATTATTAAGCAGCCCCAAATTGCGAATGAGTGCCTTTTATAGAACAGCTATTTTTATTCCGACTATTTTGTCATTTGTAATAATTGGGTTTGGATGGAAGCTAATCCTCTCTCCAATATGGGGAATTGCACCAAGCATGCTGGATGCAATTGGGTTAAAGAGTCTCTTTGCCCCATGGTTGGGTAAAGAAGAGTATGCGCTTACAACGCTTAGTCTTATATCGGTTTGGCAATATGTAGGTATTCCAATGATGCTGATTTATGCGGCTTTACTCAATATACCGGATGAAGTTTTAGAAGCTGCCGAATGCGACGGTATTACAGGTATGAGCCAGTTTTGGAAAATCAAATTGCCGCTGATATTACCGTCCATCGGTATTATTTCGATACTTACATTTGTTGCAAACTTTAACGCGTTCGACCTAATCTATGCAGCCCAAGGGGCGTTGGCGGGACCAAACTATGGAACCGATATATTGGGTACATTCTTGTACCGCACATTTTTTGGTTTCCAGTTGCAGTTGGGTGACCCTCACATGGGCTCAACCATAGCATCCACCATGTTTGCAATCATTCTTATCGGTGTGTGTATTTATCTATTCGCTATCCAAACGCGCATGCGTCGATATCAGTTTTAGGAGCGGCACCCATGAATTCTTCACATCGCTCAACCCTTAGGTCAATGGCCGCCCATGGCATCTTGATTACCTATACGCTCATTGCATTATTTCCAGTTTTCGTGATTCTAATCAATTCATTCAAATCACGAAAGGCAATCTTCAGAGAGCCATTGGCATTGCCCAATGACGCCAGTTTTAGTCTGGTCGGGTATGAAACTGTATTCAAGCAAGGTGACTTCTTTCTGTATTTTCAAAACAGTTTAACTGTAACGCTTGTAGCTCTTTTTTGTGTCTTATTATTTGGTGCAATGGCCGCATTTGCTTTGTCCGAATATCGGTTCAAAGGCAATTTGCTGATGGGTCTTTATTTGGCGCTTGGGATCATGATCCCAATTCGCCTTGGTACTATTTCTATACTCCAAATGATGGTCGCGTCCGGTCTGGTAAATACACGTACAGCTTTGATCTTAGTTTACACAGCTCAAGGGCTGCCTCTCGCGGTGTTCATATTGTCAGAATTCATGAGGCAAGTGTCGGATGATCTTAAAAATGCTGGCCGCATAGACGGTCTTAGCGAATACAGAATTTTCTTCCGTCTTGTGTTACCTTTAGTCCGTCCAGCAATGGCAACGGTCGCAGTCTTTACCTTGATCCCTATTTGGAATGATCTTTGGTTCCCATTAATTCTTGCGCCTGCGGAAGAGGTTAAAACACTAACTTTAGGTAGCCAAGTCTTCATCGGTCAGTTTGTCACAAACTGGAATGCTGTGCTTGCATCGCTATCTCTTGCCATCCTTCCCGCGCTGGTCTTGTATTTGATTTTTTCTCGCCAGTTAATACGCGGCATTACCGCAGGAGCAGTAAAATGAGAAAAGAAAGAGGCGCTATCCGTGTTCTTGTCGCCGGGCTTGGTAATATGGGGCTAAGCCATGCTATCGCATATCATGAAAATGATGATTTTGAGATCGTGGGATTGATTAATAGATCGAAGGTCGAGCTCCCCGATACACTAAGAAATTACCCATTTTATACTGATTTTGAAAGTGCGATTACTGAATTAAAACCAGAGTTAGCGTCAATCAACACTTATTCAGATTCACATGCCGAATTTGCCATTAAAGCTATGACGGCAGGTGCGCATGTATTCTTGGAAAAACCAATTGCAACAACAACTGAAGATGCCGAACGGGTTGTGGCATGTGCGGTTCATTGTAATCGTAAATTGGTTGTTGGATACATATTACGGCATCATCCATCATGGAACCGCTTGATCAAAGAAGCACGCGATTTAGGTGGACCATATGTGTTCCGCATGAATTTAAACCAACAATCATCTGGCGCGACCTGGAATACGCATAAGCAACTTATGAAAACAATGTCTCCGATTGTTGATTGCGGTGTTCATTATGTTGATGTGATGTGCCAGGTCACAGATGCAAAGCCCGTCAAAGTTCGCGGCATGGGTCTGCGATTAAGTAATGAAATTGCTCCAGACATGTATAATTATGGACATTTCCAAGTGCTGTTCGACGATGGCACCGTGGGGTGGTATGAAGCCGGTTGGGGGCCTATGATTTCCGAAACTGCATTTTTTGTGAAAGATATTATCTCACCAAATGGCAGCGTATCAATTGTCATGGAAGAGGGTGCAAAGTCCGATGATATTGATTCTCATACAAAAACATCAAAGATTCGGGTTCATAATGGCCATTTGGATAAAGATGGTGAATTGAAATTTGGCGATGAAAATATCTCTATGTGTGATGAGCCTGGCCATCAAGAGCTGTGCAATCGTGAGCAAGCTTACGTGGCTCGAGCAATCATGGAAGATATTAACTTAGAAAATCATATGCGCAATGCTGTCGATTCACTTCGTATTTGCCTTGCCGCTGATGAGAGTATTCGTCACGGTATCGAAATTGATCTATAAAAATAGGAGCTGACTTGTGGGATCACTACAACTCAAAAACATACATAAATCCTTTGGTTCTGTAGACGTTTTAAAGGGCATTAATTTGGAAGTTCATGATGGCGAATTTGTGATTTTCGTTGGCCCTTCTGGTTGCGGAAAATCCACATTGTTGCGCATTGTTGCGGGGCTTGAAGATGCGACCCAAGGAACAGTTGAAATCGATGGTGTTGTGGTCAACGCAAAATCGCCAAATGAACGCGGTATTGCAATGGTGTTTCAAACTTATGCGCTTTATCCGCACTTAAACGTGCGTAAAAATATGAGCCTTGGCCTCAAACAAGCAAAACGACCTGCTAAGGAAATAAAAGAGCGGGTGGATACAACAAGCAAAATGTTGTCATTGGACCAACTTCTTGAGAGGCGACCATCAGAGCTTTCAGGTGGGCAACGACAAAGGGTCGCCATTGGCCGCGCGATTGTGCGCAAACCTCAGCTCTTTTTGTTCGATGAACCTTTGTCTAATCTAGATGCTGCCCTTCGTGTTAATACCCGCTTAGAAATTGCTAAATTACACAGGACCTTGGACGCGACAATGGTCTATGTAACCCATGACCAAACAGAGGCTATGACCCTTGCTGATAGGATTGTTGTTCTTCATGATGGTGTTGTTGAGCAGATTGGGACGCCCATGGAGCTGTATAATAATCCCGCTAATAAATTTGTCGCAGGCTTTATCGGCTCACCTCAAATGAACTTCGTTGATGCGGAGTATTTGGATGTCCCAGGCGCAAAAACAATTGGAATTCGACCAGAACATATTACTCTGAATTCAGTCGCTGGTAATGTGTCAGGAAAAGTATCCCACGTCGAGCAATTGGGTGGCGATACAAACGTGTATTTGGATTGTGGAGACGTCGGACTGATATCAATTCGTTTGTTTGGTCAGCATGATGTGGAAGTTGATAGCAATCTGTTCGCCTCTTTTGAGACGGGAAAAATATACCAATTTGATGAGCTGGGTGACAGAATAAATGAGCAATAATCCCATAATGTTTTCAGTTGGCGTAGCCTTTAACAATGACTGAAAATCCGAGAAAATATCCAATTAGCGGTGATGCATTACGTGCGTTATCGGCTGAGTTATCGAGGTAGTGTCGCAAAGTTTACGCTCGGTTCATTTTGATTTTGTATCGACCTCAGCCCAGCATTTATTCAGATTGAGATTTTCATGATCGACTTTAAAGGTAGCCAATACCCGAAAGATGTCATCCTGTATGCAGTATTCTTCTATGTTCGTTACGCTGTTTCCTATCGTGATCTGGAAGAAATCATGGAAGAACGTGGTGTTGAAGTTGATCATGCAACTCTGAACCGTTGGGTGGTAAAATACTCACCAATGATCGCATCTCAAGTGCAACGCCAAAAATCTGGAACCAACTCATCGTGGAGCATGGATGAGACTTATATCAAAGTTAAAGGCAAGTGGGTCTATTATTATCGTGCTGTCGATAAGAATGGCAAAACCCTCGATTTCATGCTGTCAGAGCAACGCGATGCCAAAGCCGCTCGGCGCTTCTTCAAACAGGCCATTAATACTAACGATGTGCCGGACAAGGTGGTTATCGACAAATGTGGTGCCAATTTTGCAGGGTTGCTATGGACCAATGTGATGTTGAAATTCGAGCACGGAAGTAAGTTGATCAAGATATTGCAGGTGAAATACCTGAATAATATCGTCGAACAGGATCATAGGTTTATCAAAAAACTGACACGCCCCTTTGCGACACCACCGCTTTGGGTGGTGCTCAAATTGCACTGTTTGCAGTTGGCGTATTTAACCCGTCAGGCATGCCACATATTCCAGTAATTAAAATTTGCGGTAATCCGTCAACCATTGCGACTTGGAATGATTGCATTGATTTAGACGTAACTGATTTGATCTTAGGCGATTGCAGCATTGATGATGCAGCGCAATTGCTTTCAATGAAATTATACAAAATAAGTAACGGTGATCTGACTGCCACGGAGGCGCTAAACGAAGGCCAACTGATCCTTCCAAGAACAACCGCAGCCCTGTAAACGGATGTAAAAGATGATCTTAAGAGGTGATCGTTGTGGCTAGCATTGTGCCATTTTGAGATCATTTAATTACTGGAATGCAGGTTGACCTTTAGGCGTTGTCAGAAGAAAATTGAAATAGGTTTTAAATTGGCGTTGCTTTTAGAAATGACTGACAAGGTTTCTTATAAATTTTTCAAGACAAGCCCAGAAATTATTCAATTGGCGGTGATGTATTATGTGCGTTATCCGCTGAGCTATCGACAGGTTGAAGATATTTTGTCCGAACGTGGTGTTGATATTTGCCACGAAACTATTCGTTTTTGGGTGAATAGATTTGGTGGGGCATTTGCCAAGAACATCAGAAAGAAACGAAGATGCCATCATTCCAATTGGCGGTGGCATTTGGATGAGGTGTTTGTGAAAATCAATGGTGAGAAGTTTTTACTTTGGCGAGCCGTTGATCACGAAG
>CAXBCW010000114.1:0-8002 GCA_963974325.1 uncultured Rhizobiaceae bacterium | reverse complement strand
GGCCAGATTGCTGCATGACCCTGAAATCTCAAACACCAGATTTGACAATAACTCTCTACATTCTAATTGAACCGTAAACTCAATGATTAGAATATATTCTATTTGCAAGATTAGAGCTTTTTATCCCCCCATACAAAACGACTTTTAAAAAATGGATAGTAGTTTTGTATAGAGGGATATGAATATGATTATTTGCTGAGTCATCACTTACTTATAAGAAATCTGTTTATGTAATAATGCGTCTTACGTACTAAACTGAAACGGCGGTACTCCGATCTCCGTTCCTATTTCCAGTATCCTGCTTTATAGCAAGTACGGTTTGGCTGTTAAGCCATTAATCCATTTCAGCTATAAGTTGGCCTACATGGATTTCACGCAGATCAATTTTCCAAATCATGCGTGAACTATTTCGCCCTGTCTTCCGCTGCGAACAGGTATCTAACATCTGCTCGTGCTTACCCAGAGGTGACCCTTTTAAGCTTCATAACTGATCTGTTATTGCTATGGCGTGTCCAAACAAAAGGGAAGTCCTGTCGGGCCCTGATGTCATTACGTTCCAGTCGGTTGCGGATACCTCATAGTATGGGTCTAAGTCCCCATCCCGTTTATATCAATTCCGCTATGGTCCTACTGCAATTGCATTGGCAGCATGATAATATTATTTATGCAAAACAAACTGCTGAGCAGCGTGAATTAACGGCGCTTGTGGCAGTCTATTTGTATTACGATTATAGCAGCCTGGTGGGTGGTTTGCCTAAAAAAGAAGTCTGCAGGTTCGATAGTTATAGAAAATAATAGAGCGAAATCAGCATGCCGATATAGGTTAGCATTACCAGCCAAGAGTCCAAACCTGCCCCAAACCATGTTGGTGTTCTGCGAATGAGAATTCCGATCACATAAATCGCGGTCACAACTATTCCGATCGCGATGCTGAACTGGGAAACTGGATCTGCTTGTGATAAAATCGGACCATCTCGATAAGCAAGATCAGATGGCAAAATCAACGCGAGCATGATCAAATTACTTCCGAAAATATTGGATATTGCCATTGTGTAAGCACCGATGCGTGCTGCGGCCAAAGTTGTGCTGAGTTCGGGCAAAGATGTCGCGGCAGCAAGCAGTGTCACCCCTATGAAGGATGATCCGAACGAACTTTTCTCGGCTATAGAATCCGCTGTTATGGCCAAAGCCACCCCTGCGATTAAAATTACCAAACTGGTCATGATTGAATATAAAATAAGCGATTGCGTGGATGTCTTTTCCAAGTGATTTTCGTTCAGCAATACACCCGTTTCACGCTCACTATATTCAGGTAGATCTATCGGTGCCCAACTGTCTCTACCATCAAATTTCCGCAATAAGGCAATCACAATTGGGTAGCATGCTGAAAGACAGATTGCTGCTAATCCAATATTGAGAACGACCTCGACATCGCCAACGAAGGTGATAGCCAGTAGCAATGCCAATAAAACAATTAGCAGTACGGCTAAAAGGGCATGATTAGGTTTTCGAGGCCATGAGGTGAGGGCATGCCGAACGACAAAGAAATCTATCACAGCTAATATGGCTGTATTCATCGTTATCCCGCCAAACAAGTTACCCAGCACGAGGGATGCATTACCATTTAGTGCAGCTGTGGCGGTTGTTACAATTTCGGGTAGTTCCGTGACCGTGGCAAGGAAAATGAGACCAATAAACTCGCGTGATAAGTCCAGACGTTCTGATAATTCATCGCCATAAATGGCAAGACGTGTGCCCGCCATCCACACAAACATTGCAGAAATGGCGAATATTGCCGCGATGGCATAAAATGGCAGATCACTTATATTCATAATAGGTTTTTCTCATCATAAACCTGCTGTAAAACCGGCTAACAAAAGCGCTAAACAGGCAATAATACCGCCATATGGCACCCATAAAGGTACAATAAATGTTCCCTCTGGAGCGGGTTTGCCTTCCTTTTTTATTCGGATAAGGGCAGCGCATACCAGAATGAAAATTGCGAGCGTGATTGCAGACGTCCATTCGGCTAGCCTGTTAATCGGAAATGCGAGTGCAAGACCAAGAACCAGAACAACAGACAGTCCAGTCGCAACCAGTGGGGTGTTTGTCTTGGGGTTTATGCGGGCCAACACTTTTGGCAATGATCCGCGGTTTGCCAGGCCATATAGCACTCGCGATGACATTATGAGTTGGACTATGATCCCATTGACCGTGGCAACAATTGCAATCAGGGTGATGATCAACGGTGAAAACTGCGTCGTTTTTGCAAAGACAATTGTTAGCGGTGCGCTATTCCCTGTTATCTCCGAGACAGGGACCGCAGCCAAGGCTGCTAGTATCACAGCAACATAGATGATAACAGTCAAAAATAGGGTAATGAAAATGCCTCTAGACAAGGTCTTTTGAGGATTGATTGTCTCCTCTGCAATGGAATCTATATCCTCAAAGCCGATGAATGCAAAGAATGCAAGTAAGCTGGACGCAGCTATTCCACTCCATAGAGCTGGCGACATTGATGTTGGTACAGCTTTTAGAGCTTGAGCGCCAAGATCATTGCCTGCCCAGACCGATCCAATGATGATTGATAAAAGACCGCCAACTTCAATAAGCGTTAGCAGTCCAGCCATTGCAATTGAGTTTCGAATTTCAATCCCTGAGACTAGTCCCGTTGCGATGATCACCACAATCAGTAGAGCGAAGACTGGCCAATCAATAAGTTGAGAAAGATATCCCACTGCACCATGGGCAATGGCAGCGGATGAAACTAAACCGACAATCGCAACGGCCAGCCCAACCAACAAAAACAACTTGGGAGATTTAAAGCCGGTACCAACAAAATGAGCCTCTGCAGCAGCAAATGGCATGCGCCCTGTCAATTCTGCAAAGCAAGCTGCAGGCAATAACATAACCAGGCCTGCGATAAGAAATGAGACTGGCGCGAATTGGCCCGAGCGGGTGATAACTTCGCCAAGCAGAACATAAATACCAGCACCAACGGTAACTCCCAAACCATATAAAACAACATAGGGCAAAGTTAATGTGCGTTTGAGTCTTGCGGGTTGTAAACTTTCGTCCAATGGTAATTTAGCCATATTTTAGAATCCAAACTCTCGATAAAAAATCTGTCAGGTGTCAGAACATGACACATGCTGGTTTAACCAGTGTGTGCAACCATAGACATGGGAATTATCTCCGCATTGATCTGGATCACATACGGCTTGCCGGCCTCATAGTATAAATGAACGACAGATACGGCGTGTGCTGCATCTGCCTGCAACGACCTTTATGAATGAGGAGTTTTTTGATGGCTTATGATCCGTATCAAGCCCTTGGCCTGACTAAGGCGGCAACAGCAGATGATATCAAAAAGGCGTATCGGAAAATGGCGCGCGCAAGCCATCCTGATCTTCATCCCGATGATGCCGGGTCTGAAGAACGGTTTAAGACAATATCTGCTGCCTATGAGATCTTGAGAGACCCCGAAACCCGTGCGCGTTATGATGAAGGTGAGATCGATGGAGAGGGTGCTGAACGTCCGAAGCGACAGTACTATCGTGATTTTTCAGATGCTTCTGATAACGTCTATCAGCAGCAACACGGGTTTGGCCCAGATGCCGATCCAGGCGACATCTTCGCAGAGATTCTGCGAAACCGTTCGCGCGAACCTAGGGATGGTAAGTTTGGTGATCGTGGCTTTTCGGCCTCGGGTCCAGATTTGCGTTTTTCGCTTCATGTGCCGTTCTTAGATGCTGTTCGGGGCGCTGAAACCCGAATTACTTTACCCGATGGTCAAGCGCTAACAGTTAAAATTCCGCGTGGCACTGAAGATGGCCAGACGTTGCGATTACGTGGGAAGGGGGCCCTCGGTTTTGGCGATGGGCCGGCTGGCGATGCGCTCATTACAGTTTTTGTGGAGCCCCACTCGGTGTTTCGCCGCGATGGTAATGACATACTCGTGACGTTACCAATCACAATAGATGAAGCTATTCTTGGTGGAAAAGTAAAGGTACCCACTATCGATGGACCTGTTTCATTGGCAATTTCTGCCGTAACAAGTTCGGGAAAAACCCTACGCTTGCGGGGACGGGGTGTTGCGGGTGCTGGGCTAAAAACCAAGGGTGATCAGAAGGTAGAGTTGAAAATTGTGGTTCCGCCAGATCCTGATGAAGGCCTGCTCGAGTATCTTTCAGAGTGGCGCAAGACCCATGCCTTTAATCCGCGAACTGATATGTTGAAAAGGATGGATATATGACCGACCTATTTTCTGAAGATGAAGTGGTTTCCACCGTGACACGATTAACACGCAGCCAGCTTGTTGGTTTTGTTGAGAGCGAGTTTGTACGGCCAGAGCTCCACACTAGCGGTTATATGTTTTGCAGCGTCGATATTGCTAGACTTGAATTTTTGTGCGACCTCTCACTTGAAATGGATCTGGATGAAATTGCGCTTGGTATAGTTGTCTCGCTCATTGACCAGTTGCATGCCGCTAGGCAGGATCTTGCGACGATAACGAGTGCAATCAACGCCCTGCCAGACGATTTGCAAGCTCATATAGCCGCTTCGATACGAAAGCCCTGAGTTGTTATTTGATTAAGTCGTTATTTGATTGAGTAGATATGTCAGTGGAACCACTGCATGTGGCGAAAAGCATTGCATTGGTGGTAAACTTATATCAATTTTGTAGAATATATAGCTGAGTAAGATTTAAATATTTAAGATTTTACTTTTAACATTTGCGCTATCAAATTGTCTCTAATTGAAGGTCTGCCCATACTGGCAAGTGGTCGGATGCTATCATTGATCGGCCTTGTTTAAATACGCTGGCCTTGGTTACTTTGATTGAATGGCTGGTAGCAATCCTATCCAGTGGTACAATTGGTCTAATAGCAGGGTAAGTTTTTCCTGGTGTGTGCAATTTATAATTTACAGGTAGAGCTTCAAAGCCTTTTTGGCTGCGCCATTCGTTAAAGTCGCCTAGCAAAATTGTTGGCAGTTCGGGTAGACTTTTGAGCTTGTCAGATATGGCCTGGAGTTGTTTCTGGCGGTATTTGGGCGTGAGGCCAAAATGACCGGAAATCATCCTCACCATTTGTCCTTGCCAATCAAATTCGATCAGAATGGCTCCACGCGGTTCCAGAGTAGGTAATTCTAGTTTGGCAGTCGTAATGATAGGAGTACCGCGGCGGACGAGAATAGTATTTCCATGCCAACCAATGCTCTTCAATTTGTCAGATATTGGGGCAGGTTCAAAGTCAGTATGCTCCCTTATAAGGGTTTTTGATAGGGTTGTTTCTCGTTCGCCAAGCCTTCGATCAACTTCTTGTAAGGCGATGACATCTGCGTTGATGTCATTGATTGTTTCCAATATTCGTAACGGATTCCGGCGTCGATCAAATCCGACTGATTTATGAATGTTGTAGCTGGCTACACGCATCAATTTCGGGCCAATATTGGGCAAGAGACTATTCCTTGTAGGTCTTTCAAACTATCAGTTATCGGAATTATTCCGGCGTTTGTTTTTCAATTTGCGATACAAACGTTTGTTTTGGTTTACAAATGCAGCGATGGCGCTAGTGAGGCCACCGAGGCTTCTGCCCTTTAGATAAAAGAAGCCGGCCATCGCACCCAAACTTGCTCCGACTACTCCGAGAATTAAATCTTCCATTGTATCTACTAAACCCTCTTGCTGCATCTGCATGCCAAAGAAGCGATCCATCCCATATTCAAAAACCTCCCAAATTACGGCAATTGTAATGGCAAAACATGCGGCAATGATGCAGATTACGATTGGGGGAGCAGCGTATTTATCGCCTTCAAATAGCATGAACGCGATAAGGAAACCGATGAGGCCAAATCCAACGGCAGAGAGGCCATGAAGTGGAATATCCCACCACCAAAATCGATCGTAAAATTGAAATGCGTCGCCGAGAAATATGGTTGCGTAGATGAAGAGGGTAATGGCAATAAGGAAGCTATCGGGAAGTTCTACTTCATACCATCTGGCAAATGCAAAGGGCAAAATGGAAAGGCCCAATGAAAAGAATCCCAGTAACGCAATTACCCATAATTGCAGAAACATTGCGACAAGAAATCCAATCGCTAATACAATCCAAAGTGTTAGTGGTATTGGTTTGGGGTAGGACATAGCTGTTATTATAACACGCTGACAATTGGGATGAAAATATTTTTTTAACGTTATTTCTGATGATAAAATGTTTCTATGAATTGAATTTATTCAGTATTCAGGTGCAACCATTGAGACGATCTCGGAAAATGGTGGGTATACATCAAAGGAAGCGTTCAGTCGAGCAATTCGAACGCTTCGGTAAACCTCTTTCTAGCTGTCGTTCTGCACAATAGGTTCATAATTTGCTTGGGTTTAACGCATACAGTGTCTACATTTCACCGCCGTTGGGACTATATCTAATCGCTTTTTTGAAATTGAAGCATTACAATTAATGCAGATGCCAAAGCTTCCATCCTCAATTCTTGCGAGAGCGGCGTTTATGGCAATGATTTCATTTTGGCCACTCATTGCTTGAGCCTCAAGCACTTCATCATCTTCGTGTTCGATGGCAGTATCGGCAAAGCCAGCTTCATTATGTTCGTTTAATGCTTCATCTATATGGGTCAAATTTGATCCCAATTCAACTTTGCGTGCTTCCAATATGTTTTTGTGATTTCTATGCATAATCTTTCCTTTTATTTGGACGAAGGTGCTTCATTATAACTGTGTTTTTGTCCCAAGGATTTGATCTAGCGCAAAGCGTAAAGCTAATATTTATTCTAAGTTTTCTTTATAAATTGCAAAGGAGATAACGCAATGAGCATAGAAACAATTTTGACATTTGTTGGCGTATCCTGCTCGGATAGTGTCATCAAAAATGCGATCGAGATGGCTGAAAATTCTGATGCACACTTATCAATCGTCATTATCGCTGCAGCGCCAGCTTTATATTCTTACGGGTATGGATCTGCCTATGGCGGGTATGCGGATGTTCATCACTGGACACAAAAGGTTAAAGAACTTGGCGATGCTTTGGATGAGCGATCAGAGCATATTCAAAAACTTGTTCAAACTGCACATATTTCAGCAGAAATACTCAAAGAATATTGCGAAGTCGCCACCATGGGCCCCGCCTTGGCGCGCTATGCTAATGTTGCCGATCGTGTTGTGCTCTTAGAGGGCAGTGGCGTCGATAGTGATGTTGAAGATGCTATTATTTCAAGCGTCATTTTTGGTTCACCCATTGGTTTGATAAAAGGCAAAGATAGCCATTTGGCGGCATCGGATCCAAAGCACATCCTCATTGCATGGGATTCGACAAAACATGCGGCGGCAGCTGTGCAAAACGCTCTTCCGCTTCTTGATAAGGCAGAACAGGTCACAATCGCTATATTTGATCCTGTCAATCATGAGAATGCAGATGGTGAAGAGCCGGGCGCAGATCTGGCAAGTCGACTGAGCCGCCGTGGGTGCAAGGTCACGGTTGAGCAATATCCGAGCGGAGGCGAGGAAATTGCGACTTGCATTATGAAAAGAGCAGCTGAAAAGGGTGCTGATCTGGTTGTTATGGGCGGTTATGGGCACATGAAACTCAGACAACAGGTTTTTGGTGGCACAACCAAAACCATGCTCAAACAAAGCAAAATTGCGGTGTTTATCGCCCATAAATAAACGGGTTTGAAAAGTCAGAGAAAGGACATGTCATGAGGCCTACATTTTTGATGGTTTCCGGAATTGTCATTTGGGCAATGTTTGGCTGGTTGCACCAGGCTGCTGCGCAAAATATTGATTCAAAAATTGCGGATAGGCGTTGTCAGAAGAAAATTGAACTAGGCTTTAAATTGGCGTAGATTTTAAAGATGACAGACAAAATTTCTTATAAATATTTCAAGACAAGCCCAGAAATTATCCAACTAGCGGTGATGTATTACGTGCGTTATCCGCTGAGTTATCGACAGGTTGAAGATATTTTGTCCGAACGTGGTGTTGATA
>CAXBCW010000113.1:0-8307 GCA_963974325.1 uncultured Rhizobiaceae bacterium | reverse complement strand
AATACAAACTCATCTGAAAACAGAAAAATCAGGTCAATTCAGGCGTACGAGTATACTTAAAGACGTATAAATTTCATACCAAAACAGCACTTGGATAATGGTATTTAATTGGTATTATATCTTAGAACAATTTGTATTGAACTATTCTGTTAGCATTGATGGCGGATGGCTGTTCGAAGTTTTACAAAGATTGGATTGGACTCATGGCAAACGCGTTTGAAAATGCATTAATGCCAGAGAATTGGACAGATCTGTATAGTGGCCCCCTTTACCAGCAACTGCGTAAACACCTGAATATGACGATCAGGTCGGGCGGCATGCAAGCGGGTGAACCATTACCGTCAGAACGAGAGATTGCTGAAATTGCAGCGGTATCTCGGATAACCGTGCGCAAGGCGGTTCAGGCACTCGTCAAAGAGGGTTTACTGATACAAAAGCAAGGCTCTGGCACACGTGTTGCCCCGCAAGCAGAACGCGCTCAGCAATCGCTCACACGGCTCACCTCTTTTACCGAGGACATGGCAAGACGTGGCATGACGGTAACATCTGTATTCCTAGAAAAAGGATTATATGCACCTTCGCCAGAAGAGATCATGGCTTTAGGTTTAAAACCCGACAGTATGGTGGCCAGACTACGTCGCTTGCGGAAAGCTAATGGTAGGCCATTAGTACTAGAATGCGCGTCTCTCTCGCCTGAATACCTGCCTGACCCTGAACAGGTTCATGCATCTCTTTATGAGCATCTTGCGAAATCTGGAAAGAAACCCAGCAGAGCCATTCAACGTATATCCGCAGCAAATTTATTTGGCGAAGTCGCAACCTTGCTCGACGTTGCAGATGGTAGTGCAGGCCTGAATATTGAGCGCATTTCATACCTTTCAACAGGGCAAGTCGTTGAGTTTACAAAGACAATATATCGCGGTGATGCCTACGACTTTGTGGCAGAGCTGCAAATTGGAGATCATGACAAAATATGAGCAAGAATATTACGACCCATATGGCTTCAGAAATTGCCTCCATCCCAGATCTAACTCGCAACCTTTTAAAAACGGGTCGGGCGAGCGCTGAACAATTTGGTTTGCGGCTGCGCACCAAGAACCCATCCGTGGTTACAACAATTGCGCGCGGCTCTTCAGATCATGCATCAGCTTATTTAAAATATGTGATTGAACTCACCTTGGGCATTCCAGTTGCTTCAACTGGCCCTTCAATCAGCTCTGTTTATGGCGCACCTTTGCACTTGGAACAGGCCGCAACAATCGCAATCAGTCAGTCAGGGGAAAGCCCTGATATTATCGCCATGACCCAAACAGCATTGGACGGCGGCTCTTTAGTTCTATCGCTGACAAATAACTCAACATCGCCCCTTGCCCGGCTCAGCGATCAAAATTTTAATATCAGTGCGGGTCATGAGCGCAGTGTTGCCGCCACAAAGACATTTGTTCTTTCGATTGTTGCAGGGCTGATGATTATAGGCCACTGGAAGCAAGATACTCAACTTTTAGCTGCGCTTGAAGACTTACCAGCAGATTTTGAAAAAGCGCTTGAATGCGATTGGACATCCTTGACCGAGCACATCGCGGTCAAATGCGATCACCCCAATTCTCTTTATGTCCTTGGGCGCGGCCCTTCATTTGCCATTGCTCAAGAATGTGCTTTGAAGTTTAAAGAAACCTGCCAACTTCACGCCGAAGCATTTAGCTCTGCTGAGGTTTTGCATGGTCCTGTGTCTATCGCACAAAATGGGTTTACTGCACTGGCATTGGCAACCAATGACGCATCCAAAGACAGCGTTATTGCGTCGAGCCAACAAATGGCCGATCAAGAAGTGGATGTCTTTATAACATCCAATAGCGATCAAAGCCTGAATGCATTGCCTTGTGTCGAAACCCATCATTCATTGACTGCCCCACTTGTGCAAGTGGTGTCGTTTTACAGGTTTATTGAGCAAGTATCACGAAAACTTGGACTAAATCCAGATGAACCAGCCCATCTTCGGAAAGTAACAGAAACAGTTTGAATGATAATTATGCTGGAGCCACAATCTTATACGGGCAAAAACAATCAAGCAAGGTCGCAAGTTTATCTCAAACTCGTGACCTTGCTCAATGCAATATTTAGAAAATTAATTCTTGGTAAAACTTAATAATGAACTGATAGTTTGTCAGGTGATTTTAAAAGTGGTGGTGAGAATTTCGTTAGATCAATCCCTTCCACAGCCACTTTGTACTCTTCGAGCGTTGGGGTTCTGCCAAGAATAGCTGACAGCACAACAACTGGCGTTGACGCTAACAAAGACTCGCCTTTTTTCTCAGTCGCATCTTCAACAACACGTCCTTTAAAGAGACGTGTCGACGTTGCCATGACGGTGTCGCCTTTTGCAGCTTTTTCTTGGTTACCCATACATAGGTTACAACCAGGTCTTTCAAGATACAGAATATTTTCATATTCTTCGCGGGAATCTTGTTTTGGTGCGTTATCGTCGAACTCAAAACCACAATACTTTTGCAGCACAGCCCAATCGCCCTCTTCTTTCAACTCATCAATAATATTGTAAGTTGGAGCCGCTAGGACCAAAGGCGCTTTGAAAGTTACGCTACCAGTTTCTTTTTCTAGATTACGAAGCATTTGCGAAACGATTTTGATATCGCCTTTGTGCACCATGCAAGAACCAACAAAACCAAGATCAATCTTTTTCTCTGCATTGTAATAAGAAATAGGTCTGATTGTGTCGTGCGTATAACGTTTGGACACATCAATATTATTGACGTCCGGATCAGCAATCATTGGCTCATCAATCTCACTTAGATTGACGACAACTTCAGCAAAATAATTTGCATTATCATCCGGCAGCAAGGCAGGTTTTTCACCAGACTTGATTTCCGAAATGCGTCTGTCGGCAATATTGATCAATCCAAGAAGCATCTGGACATCATTATCCATGCCTTTTTCGATCATGATTTGAATACGGTGCTTAGCAATTTCGAGTGATTCGATCAGCGTATCATCTTCTGAAATACAGATAGATGCCTTGGCCTTCATTTCAGCTGTCCAATCTGTGAAAGTGAACGCTTGGTCGGCAAGGAGCGTACCAATGTGAACTTCAATAATGCGACCTTGGAAAACATTGTCGCCAAATTGTTTCAGCATTTGAGATTGCGTAGCATGCACAACATCACGGAAATCCATGTAAGATGCCATCTCGCCTTTAAAAGTTACTTTGACAGATTCAGGGATAGGCATTGTTGCCTCACCTGTCGCAAGTGCAAGAGCAACTGTGCCTGAATCGGCACCGAATGCGACACCTTTGGACATACGCGTGTGACTATCACCACCGATAATAATTGCCCAATCATCGACTGTGATATCATTCAAAACCTTATGAATAACATCCGTCATAGCGTGATATACGCCTTTCGGGTCTCGGGCAGTGATGAGGCCAAAATTGTGCATGAACTTCATGAGTTTTGGTGTATTGGCTTGTGCTTTTAAATCCCAAACTGAGGCTGTATGACAACCAGATTGATATGCACCATCGACAGTTGGAGACAGAACAGTCGCCGCCATGGCTTCCAGCTCTTGAGACGTCATCAAGCCTGTTGTGTCTTGCGATCCAACAATATTTACTTTCACACGGACATCAGATCCAGCATGCAAAATCGTACCTTTAGCAACACCAATCGCATTTTTGTTGAAAATTTTCTCAACGGCTGTGAGGCCTTGCCCTTGGATTGAAACTTCTTTAGCCGGTGCATAAGCTGATTTAAATTCAACACCAAGCGTGTCGGCTGCAAAGTTTTGTAGCTTCTTACCAAAGACAATCGCATAGGAGCCACTGGCTTTGATAAATTCAAGTTTTTGAGGTGTGAAGGAAGATGATACATCCACCAATTCCTCGTCACCTGCTTCTTTATATAGTTTTTTGGTTTTTGTGTTGATGGTCAGAACAGTTCCTGTTTCAACAGAATATTTCTGTTCAAGAATAGGACTATCATCATTGTTTAAAATCGGGTTTCCGTCAGCATCTAGCTTTTTAACCCAGTTTTTAAGATCAAGGCCAATTCCGCCCGTCACACCCACTGTTGTCATGAAGATTGGGGAGATGCCATTTGTACCAGCGACGACAGGCGCGATGTTGACAAACGGAACATATGGGCTGGCTTGCTTACCTGTCCACAATGCGACATTGTTAACGCCGGACATGCGGGAAGAGCCAACGCCCATTGTGCCTTTTTCGGCAATCAACATCACTCTTTTATCAGGGTGTTGTTTTTGCAAGTCTTGAATTTCTTTTTGCGCAGCTACAGAAATCAGGCACTTACCATGCAATTCACGATCAGAGCGGGAGTGCGCTTGATTACCTGGTGATAACAAATCAGTTGAAATATCACCTTCGCCAGCGACATAAGTCACAACTTTAATTTCTTCCTCAATGTCTGGAAGCTTTGTCAAAAATTCAGCTTTAGAATAACTGACGAGAATATCTTTAGCGATGGCATTGTCATTCTTATAGGCATCGGCAAGACGATCTGTATCTGAGCCATAAAGGAAAACTTGTGTTTTTAGAACATCAGCGGCTTGTCGTGCAATTTCCAGATCATCACCCAAGGCCAAATCAAGTAGCACATGAACCGATGGGCCACCTTTCATGTGGGACAAAAGTTCAAAAGCAAAAACAGGCGTTATCTCTTCAACAACAGAGGTACCTAAAATGATTTCTTTTAAAAACTTCGCTTTGACACCTGCAGCACTCGTTGTGCCTGGCAGAGTGTTGTAAATGAAGAATTTGAGGCATTGTTCACGGTTTTGACTTGTTAGATCTGATATCTCTGAAATCAACTCTGCAACCAAAGCGCCGTCTTCGATTGGCTTTGGATTTAAGTTTTGTTGTTTTCGAGTGTCGATTTCTTTTAAGTAATCCGCGTAAAAACTCATGAAGGCCTCATTGGTTTAGTGTTTGATAAAGCGTGCCAATAACTGATTGACATTCGCTTTGTTGCCCCTAAATATTTCAGTCGAGCATGAGTTGCAAGGTATTTTTGGAGATTGGCTCTGAAGGGCATTGCAATAGAGCATTGCTACTATTTTGAGATCACCGCATCATCATACTAAGGCTGCCAAGCGGTTGCCCTCATATCTATTGAAGAAACAACCGCTGGCATCCAAACGAAAAACGCCTGATAGGCTGGGAACTGATGGCGCCATTTTTGATGACTGGGATTACCTTATCCCTTAACAGCACCGCCCGTGAGACCCGATATAATATATCTTTGTGCCGCCAAGAAAAACACAATTGCGGGTAAGATAGTGAGTGTTAAATAGGCCAAAATTCGTGACCAATCGGTGCCATATTCGCCCCTGAACTGCATGATACCAAGGGGCCAAGAGTATTTTTCTGGTGTATTCAGAGAAATCAGCGGCAGCAGGAAGTTATTCCAACTCGCAACAAATGCGAAGACACCCACCGTTGCGATAATCGGTAACGACAATGGCAAAGTGATATGAAAATAGATTTTGGTGTCGGAACAATTGTCCATTCTTGCAGCTTCGATGAGTTCTTTTGGCAGTTCGGAAAAGAAATTATGAAACAGGAGAACCGAGAAACTTAAGCTGAAGGCTGTTTGCGCAAGAATGATACCCAGATGGGTATCGAGCAGACCTAAATCTCGCAGCTTTAGGAATAATGGTAACACCGCAGTTGCTGCAGGGAAAAGCAAGCCTAAGAGCATAAAGCTCATGAGCATTTTTCGACCGAAAAATCTAATATGTGCAAATGTGAATGCTGCCATAGACGATAATATGATTGTTAAGACAACGGTTCCAAGTGCGACAACCAAAGAATTCCACATGGATGGAAACAATGTTGGTCCGTTTATAATCTCAACAAATTTGTGCGGATCCCAAGAGTTTGGCAAGCCAAATGGGTTTGTCCGCATTTCGCCGACTTCTTTGAAGCCACCAACCGCTGTTGCAAACATCGGTACGATTATGAACAATGCGACGATTAGGAGGCTAATTCGTTGCCCCCATGAGAGTTCATTTCTCTTGCGAGCTCTAGCCATTGATTGACTCCTGTGATGACAATATTCGTCTGTATATCAGGGTGATCGCAACGCAGCCAACGAACAGGAGCACGCTGACTGAACCGCCAAAGCCTAACTTCATGCGTGTGATACCAAATTGATAAAGAAAGCTTACAATGGTGTGGCTTGAATGGCTCGGCCCGCCACCTGTTTATTGGGAAAATCAGATCAAAAAGCTGCAAAGCACCAATCATGGCAAAGAACACCGAAATCATGATTGCAGATTTGATCATCGGAATTTTGATGTGCAATATAATCTTCCATTTACTCACGCCATCTAACTGCGCCGCTTCAATAACTTCTTTTGAGATGGATTGAAGGGCTGCAATGTAAATCATCATGTGAAAACCAAAATATTTCCAAACAATAACAAGCACAATTGCGGGCATGACCCAAACTTTATCGCCCAATACATATGGTAATTCAGCGCCAAATACATCGCCAATTGCTGGCAAAATTCCGTAATCGCCATCATAAACAAAACGCCAGATGAGGCCTGTGGCAATTTCAGCTAACATGAATGGTAGGAAAAACAAGGCTCTGATGGCGTTCACGCCCCATGATTTTTCTATCAGGGCTAGGCTCATCCACATGGCCAATGGTAGCTGCAAGGCTAAGGATGCAACAACAATGATGACGGTATTTCTAACGGCCTTGGGGAAGTGACGGTGTGAGAGAACATCGCCGTAATTTTCCAATCCGACGAAATCTGTCATAGGGCCAAATCCATTCCAATCATAGAATGAAAAAAGCGCGGCATCTACCATGGGGTAAACGACCAAGACTGCAAATATTAGAACAGGTAATGGCAAAAATATAAGTAGCGTAAATCTACGCCCGTCTAAAAATTTGGTTGCTGGTTTTGTGGTTGATGCCATTGAGTTGACTTCGCTTTATATGAAATGACTGTTTGATGCCGGCAGCTAGATAAAAGCCGCCGGCATTGATTGTGCTGCAGTAGATTACATTGAATCTTCTACTGCTTCTTTGACGAGTTCAGCCGCTTCTTGAGCCGAAATTGCATTATCGGTGAGTTCAACAGAAATATCATTCACAACACCACCAACATCAGCACCCAATTCTTGGTCAAAGAAAATGGCATGCCATTTTGAATTAGCCACGTTTTCTGAAGCTTTGCGCAAGAATGGATTGTTCAACGATTCTGAGCTTCCAGCTACGATTGGAATGTAAACAGATGCCGCTGCAAAACGTTTTTGAACGTCTGCAGAATTATACCATTCCATGAATTTGATGGATTCGTCTGATGCATCTTTGTGGAAAACCCAACCGTTAATACCACCAAGCGTATCGGTTACGTCACCCGCACCACCTTCAACTGCCGGAAATTGGATGAATAAAAGATTATCATCTGCAATGCCGTTACCGGATTCTGAATTGTCACACGAGACATTATAATCCCAGTTGCCCATGAGATGAAGAGCAGCTTTACCATCGCCAAAGTAACCAGATGCTGAACCAAAGTCTGCAGCTAGAAAGCCCTTCTGGAATGGTTCAAGATTTACAAGTTCGAGAAATAATTCGCCAGCCTTTACAAAAGGTGCTCCAGCAAAACCATCGCCTGCACCTGTGCGCGCTTGATCAAATGCGTCTTGACCTGCAACCCGC
This sequence comes from uncultured Rhizobiaceae bacterium, assembly GCA_963974325.1. Lineage (GTDB taxonomy): Bacteria > Pseudomonadota > Alphaproteobacteria > Rhizobiales > Rhizobiaceae > Lentilitoribacter. The sequence continues at coordinate 598 of CAXBCW010000113.1, read as the reverse complement.
ATAACAAGATATGACCAATAAAAGTGAGTTGGCCATTTATCTTGCGCGCCAACTGAGATTGGCGTGATGCCTGCGTCTTTCATTTTCTTTACAGCAGCTAGAAAACTTGTCCAAGTTGCAAAATCGCTTTCAGCGACACCAGCCTGATCCAATAATGATTTATTAGCCCAGAATCCAACTTGCGAGATGTTTTGAGCAAAACCGTAGAGTTTACCATCGCGTGTGAAGGCATTAATGCCGCCAGCGCCGATTTTTTCGATCATAGCATCACTAACAACACCGTCGATTGAGCGCAGAACGCCTGCCTCTTGTTGTGTGCTCATCGTACCGCCGCCCCAGCTATAAAAAATATCGGGTGCAGCATCTGACTGTAGCAAGGTTGTGAGCTTAGCTTTGTAAGCTTCATTCTCGAGGTATTGCATATTAATGGTGATGTCAGGATTGAGAGCTTCATACTCCCGAGCAGCCTGCTCCATAATATCTGTGTTGCTGGTAACGGACTCGATATGTAGCCAGTCAACTGTTGTTTCAGCGGCAGCTGACAAGCTAGGGTCAGGACCTATTAAAAGCAGGGATTCCCAAGATGCCTAATTTATGA
>CAXBCW010000112.1:0-8566 GCA_963974325.1 uncultured Rhizobiaceae bacterium | reverse complement strand
TATTGGCTCCTTCGCCCGCGTTAACGGTAGTGCTTAAGGACGTGAAGGTGATGGTATTGGCGGCGGCAGTTCCATCGATCGTATCCTCACCACCAAGGGTGACTTGCGGTGTGCCATCGGAGTTATAGGCCTGCGCGTAGACGCTGTAGCCCCCGTTATCGATAAATGTCAGCATTTCGCTTTGGAAAATACCGATGTCGCAGTCTTTGAATGTGACGCATTCAGTTTCACTAAATTCAAGAAGTACGTTATTTCCTTGCTGTGATGCGTTATCCAAAAAGTCGGAAAGGTCGCTCCAATCGAGCCCTGTAAACAACAGGCTATCGTCATCGCTAAAGTCGAAGATACGGTCCTTGCCCAGATCTGTATCAAGATTGTTAAATACAAACTGATCTGAACCGCTTCCGCCTAACAACTTATCGTTGCCAGATCCGCCTTCAAGTGTATCATTTCCAGATCCACCGGTGAGGTAATCATTACCGTCGCCGCCGAACAATTCATCATTGCCAGAACCACCATAAACACGGTCATTATGTTGACCGCCATCTAGCTGATCATCGCCGCCGCCGCCAACAAGTCGGTCAATGCCGTCGCCGCCAAACAAGATATCATTACCAGCTTGGCCATCAAGATTATCAGCGCCAGATTGGCCTTCTAGTCTATCATTGCCACTATTGCCTTTGATAACGTCATTGCCATTGCCGCCAAAGACAATGTCATCGCCTGAACCGGCGTTCATCGTGTCGTTGCCAGAACCACCATCAAGGAAATCATCACCTGACCCGCCAGATAATGTGTCATCGCCGTTCTCACCGAAGAGTAGATCGTCGTTTGAACCACCGTTTAGACTATCAGAACCACTGCCACCATAAAGCTCATCAGAGCCTGAATGACCGCTGATCACATCATCGCCAGCATCACCGTTCAAATTATCATCACCTGAATTGCCAGATAATGTGTCATCGCCAGCACCGCCATGAAGAATGTCATTGCCAGAGTTGCCAGTTAACTGGTCAGCACCGTCATTGCCATAAAGCTCGTCATCGCCAGAATTGCCGAACAACTCATCATTACCATTACCACCGGATAGGTAATCATCGCCGCTGATACCGTAAAGTGTATCATTGCCATCACCACCATAAATGATGTCATCATCGGGTAGGTGACCACTGTTGCCACTTGATTGTGGCAGCAGGTCTACAACGTTTTGTTGACCCAGTTGAACTGAAATAACGGTGTCATCATAATCATTGTCACCGCCACCATAGAGGTCTTCAAAACCAATAAGGACATCACCAGTCACTGTGTTTGCACGGCCCACAACATGTAAATATTCGTCAGGGTTTGGGCTGTAATTATTGGCTTCAGAACCCGTTGAATGGAAAATTGAATATCCATACTGACTACGAACGCCAACTTCTGTACCCGTATCAGCGTCAACGTGGAAAAGCTCGACACTTGCGTCAGTTGTTTTTCCTTCCTCGCCATTGAGGTTTTTGAACACATAACTACCTGTTTGGGCAGAAAGTGCCTCACGGTTTTCTGAACCTTTGCCATAGCCGTTTGATACGACAAAGAACCCAAGTTTTGCGCCGTCTGAGACGTCAAAATCAACTTCAGATTCGCCAGAAATCAGGTCTCCGCCACTGCCCAGCTTTGAGGCATTTGGGAACAAGATTTTGATGTTGGAAAATGTGCCATCATCATTAATCTCATAGACACCCAAAGCATTGCGATAACCTGTGCCTTCATCCAAAAACGTGACTGTGGCTTGGATTGCCGTAGTGACGACGAGGTTGGACATGTCGACATATTTTGGCTTGCCATTGCCATACATTGTGTCGTCTCCGCCTTGGCCGTAAAGCACATCATTACCTGTGCCGCCAAAAACTTCATCATTGCCACTCAGCGCTTGGATTTCATCATCTCCGCCAGAACCGGACAGAACTTCTGATCTGCCTGTTCCGCGAAGAAAATCATCTTCATTCGTCCCCAACAGGGGCGAAATATTCATTCCATTATATTGTGTCATTTTATATCTCCAATAGGATAAACATTGTGGGCTACCAACCTATTCCTTGGTAATTTTTAAATGTTGGTATGTCGGGGAATATTCGTACCAAGTCGATTATGTCTACTTTGCCAAACTCAAGGCCAAGTAACAGTTGGAACTCAGTCGTTTTTTGTGAAACGACGATCACATCACATTCTGCGATAACTTGTGATGCTTGTTCTAAAAGTAAATTTGGAAGTGCATTTACAATGGGCTCAAGGTGCGGACATACGTGGCGCACATAGCCAAATTGATTATCAACGCGGGTTTCAGAGTTGATCGCCGGATCATAAGCTTGAACCTCATAACCTTCTTCAATCAACGAATTCATCACTTCAAGAATTGGGCTTTCGCGCAAATCATCGGTGCCTGTTTTAAAAGCTAGACCCAAGAAACCGATTTTGCGTTTTCCTGTTTGACGAACCAAATCAGTTGCTGTCTCAATTTGTGTTTTATTGGTTTTTGTCAGCGAGTTAATCAATGGCGTATCAATGCCAAGTGTTGATGCAAGATGCTCAACGGCTCTGACTTCTTTGGGTAGGCAAGACCCACCAAATGCAAAGCCAGGCTTTAAGTAATATGGCGACAGGTTAAGTTTTGTATCTTGGACAAAAATATCCATAACTTTGTGGCTATCAATATCCAAAGGTTTGCACACACGACCAATTTCATTGGCAAAACTTACTTTGGTTGCGTGCCATACATTGTCGACATATTTAACCATTTCAGCGACTTCAATTGTTGTCATGATCACATTGTCGTCGATCGGATCATAAATTGAAGCAACAATACTTGCAGCTCTCACATCATTGGCGCCAATAACCGTTTTTGGTGGTTCGCTGAAATCTGCAATGGCTGTGCCTTCGCGCAAGAATTCTGGATTAAAGCAAACACCAAAGTCTATGCCCATTTTGAGGCCAGATGCTTTTTCAATCTCTGGAACCATAACGTCCAATGTTGATTTTGGCGGAACAGAACAGCGCATGACAACAACATGGTACGTGCCTTTGGCTTTAATGCCTTCACCGATCATTTTTGCAGCAGATACAATGTACTTGTAATCACAGCCACCGTTTTCATCTGTTGGCGTGCCAACCGACACAAATGTCACATCAGTATCAATAACAGCAGCTGTTAAATCAATTGTTGTTGTAATCAATTCATCTTCAACACCTTGGGCTAACAACTCGCCCAACCTGTCTTCGTGAATTGGTGAAATGCCTGAGGCGATTTGTTGTGTCTTGAGGACATCCAGATCAACACCGACAACACGGTGGCCTAGACCTGCAAGACATGCAGTTGATACAGCGCCAACATAACCGAGACCAACCACAGAGATGGAAGGTTTGGATATAGCCGGCTTGCTAAATGGAATAATGTTTTTTGAGGAGAAGTTTCTAGCAAGAACGTTCATAATGTTATCCTTCGTTAATTTAATATACTCATCTCCTTTCAAGTTCCGTGCCAGTTAGAATTATACATTAAAATCAATGCTTTATGATTTTTTTATGCCTTCGATTTGGTGTTGAATATTGCAAAGCGAGAATCCAAATTGCAATTTGCAATGCCAAATAAAAATGGCGAGCACAATGCCCGCCATTTAGTATCCACTCATTTGGTTTAAACCCTCCGTCTTCAGACGGAAACGCTTCAGCACAAATGAAAGAAGAATAATCATACTCTCCAGAAAAATGAACCGCCCTAGTCGTTAAGGTTCATTTTTCTGGAGAGTATGATTATGCAATACGAAAAAGGCAAGCATTGTGCATTTTATCATCGTTATCCTTCGCCTTCTCAAGCATGCTTACATGCTTGAGAAGGATGTAGTTTGGTCAACAAAGTACTGTTTCAAGGTTTTGCGAGGTGATGTTCAATTACGCATCCGTGAAATCATCCGTCGCGTTTGTGCTGAAAATGGGGTTGATATCATCAGTGGTGTTGTATCCAGTGATCATGTTCATCTATTTATCTCAATGCCACCGAAGATTTCCATGAGCGATCTGATGCGTAAGGTCAAAGGGCGATCTTCATTTCTAATACAACGAGAGTTTCCTGCGTTGAAGAAACGTTATTGGGGGCAAAGGATTTTGGGGACGAGGCTACTTTTCAACTACCAATGGTGCAATTACTGAGGAAGTCGTACTTCAGTACCTTGAAAATCACATCGATCCTACCGACGAAAGTCGGTAGTTGTTCAGTTTTGTTATTTTCAGCTTGTTAGAAGTTGAAATAGATGAATTCGGTCAAGCCATTGAGCCTGTATATTTGGATCAAGCCGACACATGCGACCAGACCCGTAAACACAGCCCATCTAGGAGAAGGAGACCAAGCCAGATTAAGCAATCTACCACTAAGTTTTTTAACGTCCCCTGCGGTAGATAAAATTGGCCGATATCGACGGGTCATTTGAACTGCATTAGGAAATGCGATGACGATAATTGTCATTGTTATGAGCAACGTGATCGTCAATGGCAGGTCTGCAATAATCGGTGTGAGACCAAACTGGAATGGAACCTCAACAAATGCAAACATGGAACCGATCAACAAGATTGCACCGCTAAAGGTTTCGGCTCGGAAAAACACCCATGCAATAATGACGGATGATATGGTGATCGACCAGGATAGCATTTTATAAGCGATTGGGTTCGTTCTACCTTTTACATTCTGACCAAAAGCTGAGCTAGACCAGAGGTGGTTGATCATCAAATATAGACCATGCAAGCCACCCCAAATCATAAAGTTCCAACCTGCACCATGCCACAAACCACCCAGCAGCATTGTGATCATCAGATTACCCTTGCTGCCCAATAGGCCGCCGCGATTGCCGCCCAATGGAATGTAAAGATAGTCTCGCAAGAAACGCGACAATGTTATGTGCCAGCGACGCCAGAAATCGATTATATTGAGCGCCCGATAAGGAGAATTGAAGTTCACTGGCAAACGTATGCCAAATATCAAAGCCAAACCAAGAGCCATGTCGCAATAGCCTGAGAAATCAAAATAAATCTGGAAGGTGTAGGCCAAGGCTCCAAACCAAGCCATATCAACGGGAACCGCTTGACCTGCATCGGTAACTTGGAAAACAGCATTTGCAACAGGCGCAATTCCATCGGCAATCACAATCTTTTTGAACAGGCCAATAAAGAACAAGGTCGAACCGAGTAGAATATTGAGCATGGTTTTGTTGGTAAATGTTGAGATCGTAAATTGTGGGATCGTATCTTTTTGCATCACAATTGGTCCGGCAATCAATTGCGGGAAGAATGTCACAAACAGCACATATCGTTTGAAATCACACTTGACCAAATTTCCAACCAAAGTGTCATGCAAGAAGGATATTTGCTGGAATGTGTAAAACGAGATTGCCAATGGCAGAATGAGACCAAGTGCTGGTATGTCTTGACCTACGACCAGATTAAAGTTTTCCAATAAAAAATCAGCGTATTTAAACACAGCCAACAAGCCCAGATTAACAAGGACACCAAAGGCAAAAACAGCTTTGACACGCTTATGTAAAACGGTCTTATGCAGCAGGGCTTTGTGAATGAGGTAATTGAAACCAACCGACCCAAGCAAAAGCAAGAGATGAGGCGGGCTCCACCAAGCGTAAAATGCCAAGGAAGCTGAGATGAGCCACCAAATAATTGCGCTTTCCAGCATCAAACTTCTTAAAACAAAAAATCCAAGCAGAACAGGCGGCAAAAATAGATAGATAAATTCTAATGAACTAAAAACCATGATTTATCCCTTTCTTTCTTGTGTTGAATTGCGAGCAGCAAGAATTGTCTCAAGCAGATTTATGGACCCTTGATGGCGCAATTTTGCGCCTTGTACTGCCAATTTTTGAGCACGAGGGATATCTCTTTTGATGATATTTCCATCAATCAGAAGATGTGCAAGCTCTTCCATTGAGCCTGCATGACCTGCTGATACGCCCTGTTCAAACCACTCGATTGCACCTTTTAATTTAAGGTCAAATTTTCGGGATAGATGTGCACGACCAAGGGCAGTCATTGCACCGCCATAACCTTTATTGGCGCTGTCTTTCAGCAGTTGAATAATTTCTTGTTCCAGCGTTGAATGATCTTGGCTGAGGCCAGAAAAATCTTGTGTCTGAGCCTCAAGACGGTCTGTCATGATGACAGCAAGATCATGCATGGACGCTGAATCTCCAGCATTTGCACCTTTGGTAAACCAATCAACTGCAAGAGACATATTTTTATCGCGCAAGGTGCCGGACTGATAAATTCTGGCAATCGATCTTGCCGCACGTCCATTTCCAGATGAAGCTTCAGCTTCTAGCATTGGCATGAAATCATTCAGGACGTCACGGGCGATATAAACATCACCAGAGGTACCCGGCATGCCTTTTTCCAAAAGAGCGACGAGAGAAAACACCCCAGAGGCGGATCCATTTTCACTTGCTATACGATAATGCTTAATCGCGTCATCAAAGGAAGGGTCAACGCCAAGGCCACGCATATAGGCTTTGCCAATTTCTAGATGTGATTTTGAATATCCCCATTTTGCGGATTTAACAAACCATTCAAACGCAAGCGTTTGGCAATTCTCACCTGTCGACATCCGATAGATGCGTGCCAATTCAAACGCAGCTTTTGCCCGGTCGGAGAAGGGGTGTTGCACCGCTGACAAAAGCAGGTTCAATGCAGCATCAAGATCCCGCTCCACACCCCAACCACGCACGATTTGATAGGCAAACTCATATTGTGCTTGAGGATCAGAACCATAGGCGTGGGTTGAAAGCAACTTGGCCGACTGTTCCCAGTCTCCATCACGACGGAGTTCTTTGGCGTCCATAATATCAACGGCGGTCATCGGGTTGATAAGCACTGTTTTGTTGGCGCCCGATGGAACCGCAAGGGTGTAATACAACATGCCAGCTGTCAGAATAATCGCACCAAGCATTGTGCTTGCGAGTATGTTTTGTTTGAGATTGGTCTGTTTCATAAGTTTGCCTCCTGCCAAATACGACAGTTTTGCCCAGTTTTCAGTGAGATAGATGTGTCGATTTTTTGGCTTTTCGAAAGAGCGTTGGCCTTTGGGCATAAAATGGATGTTTGACGTTTTAATGCCAATGTTTCTGCAAGTGTTTGCGATGATATCTGTACAACAATCTGGCCGACAATCTGCTTGGCGACTTCTGAATCAAAATGATATGCGTCAGAAAAATTGCTGTGATCACGCGTCAAATCATTTGAAAAATCAAAATCAATAACGGGTGCAAGTTTTGCAAGTTCAGTCCGTAATTGATGGTTGAGATGTTCATGGCCATAAGTGGTGATCGTGCGCTGCATGGCCTCAATTGTTGGAGGTATAACAAACACCAATTGCTTATTATTATGGGTGGTCCAAACTGAAATTTCTTTCAAATATGTCCAATATTTTTGGGAGAATTCAAAATTCTCCCAATCAGATCTGGCACTTTTTGTAACCTGACGATCCATAATTTTTGGCAGGTCTTGATCATCTGCACTCGAGGCATAAAGACCCGAAATACGGTCCCAGTCGGTATCGTCTAACTTTCCGAACAGTCCATACTGGTCGCGACCACGGCCACCCCATCCGCGATAGTTACGGCGGGTGTCGTCAATTTCCGACATAGGCAAAGATGCAAGATTATCAGGAAGGTCGCAGCTATAGCAGATTTCCGGATCGAGCAACTTGTTGATGCTGTATGATTTTGAAAATGGGAATTCAACGGCATTGGCTTCCATTGAGAACTTTTGTGTAATCTGACCGATTTGGTCAAAACGATCTTTCTCTTGGGCTTCCAAAAGCTTCCATGCGGTTTTCGCAATAGACCAGTTTTTCAAATACTCAAATTCTTGTGACAGAATAAACTGGGCTTCAGGAACACGGTCCATGCCATCTTTGTGCTGTTCGTCAAAGCTTCGCAATTGAATGCCAATGACCAATGTTTCAAGTGATCGGTCATTCTTGATATGTTGGAAGGTTGAATAAATTTCTGGAATAGTTCCACCGCCATAAGCAAGGTTGATCGCCTTATCCAAACCCAGCTCATGCCAGTATTTGTCACGCAATGAACGCGCACGACTATCGCCAAGAATAACTGTGTCAAAATGATTGGGTACAAACTTTGCAAGCTTCCATAAAGGGTAGTGATCTTTCTCGGCAATGTCAGTGAGTTGCGAGGTCCGGTTGGACGTTCTGTATATTTCATACGGATCAACGTTAAAGACTAACGCCGCAGGTCCCATCCCAACGATCAATGCTGCCGTTAAACAGCTGATGTAAACTAAATGGCTAGATTTTCTTTTTGGCTTTAGGGACATTTTGAAACTCCAATTGTATTTACATATGGAGTTGCAAGATGTGTGCCAAAATTGAATGTAACAAAAACAGATACTTAACTGTTTTGTTTTCGCGTAAAAAACCATTTTGCAAAATGGTGTTGCATTATGCAAATGCAAATTTGGCTAGGGTCAGGACTCGTTAAATCCACCATATGATGATAGCGGCGATGCAGATTGC
>CAXBCW010000111.1:0-8753 GCA_963974325.1 uncultured Rhizobiaceae bacterium | reverse complement strand
CACCTGTCCATCCAAATGATCATTGTAATATGGGGCAGTCTTCAAATGACACCTTCCCAACGGCAATGCATATTGGAACGGCCACGATGGCGCGTGATGTTTTGCTCCCTGGTTTGCATAAATTGCATGCTGCATTGGATGCAAAAGCAAAAGAATTTTCAAACATTATCAAAATTGGCCGCACACATACACAAGATGCAACGCCCATGACATTGGGCCAAGAGTTTTCTGGTTATGCGTTTCAAATCGAGCAGGGCATTGGGCGCGTCAATCATGCGCTTAAAAACATTTATGCACTTGCCCAAGGTGGCACGGCAGTTGGAACTGGTCTGAATACTAAAAAAGGCTGGGCTGAAAAAGTTGCTGCCAATATGGCTGAAATTACCGGATTGCCGTTTTATACAGCACCCAACAAATTTGAAGCCCTTGCAGCTCATGATGCCATGGTTGAAATTTCAGGTGCGTTGCGAACTGTTGCGGCCAGTGCCTTTAAAATTGCCAATGACATCCGTTTGTTGGGGTCTGGACCACGTTGTGGTTTGGGTGAATTGGTTTTGCCAGAAAATGAGCCGGGTTCATCTATTATGCCAGGCAAAGTCAACCCAACTCAATGTGAAGCGCTGACACAAGTCTGTGCCCATGTCATGGGTAATGATGCAGCTGTTGGTTTTGCTGGTTCACAAGGTCATTTCGAGCTTAACGTTTACAAACCAATGATGGCCTATAATGTTATGCAATCAATGCAATTGCTTGGAGATGCATCGGTTTGTTTTGTCGACAAATGTGTTGATGGCATTGAAGCTGATGAAGATAGAATCAGTAAACTTATGTGGGAAAGCTTGATGCTAGTCACAGCGCTTGCCCCAGAAATTGGTTATGACAATGCTACCAAGGTTGCCAAGACTGCACATAAAAACGGCACAACACTTAAAGAAGAGGCAATAAGCCTTGGTTTTGTCGACGAAGAAACCTTCGATCGTGTCGTGCGTCCAGATCAAATGCTTGGTCCAAAATAAGCTTAATCGCTAATAGGTTGAAATTAAATACAAAAGGCACTCATATCTTTGAGTGCTTTTTTTGCGGGATCTTGACTCCAAAGTTAACAGTTCCCCAACACTTTCGTTTTACTTTAATCGATGGGTTTATAAATTACTTATCGCTAATTGCGGGTGAATTTAAGTAAATACGGAGTACTTTACAATGAGAACAGCATCTATCGTCGTGGCGACAATGCAAAAACGGGGCATATCTGGTTTGCCTAGGAATTATGAGCTTGTCTATGAAGCTTTGAATAAATCCAATGTGCACCTGACAAAAGAATTTGCAGCGCTGGGTAGTCAACCTGCACAATGTGATCTTGACGACATTGGGCGTAAATACTTTGCTCATCATCATCATGATGGTGTTGTGAATACAGCGCAGGAAAAAATCTCTGGTGAACTCGACGAGCTTATTGGTCGTTTGAATGAAGAGAACACAACGCTTCAAGATTACTCTAAAGTTCTTGATGATAATGCAAATACACTCGGTAACATGGTGCGCAACCCGCGCAATCTTGATATCTTGAGCGTGACAGAAGCTTTGGCGCAGGCAACTGGCGACAAAATTGACAATAGTAAAGCTATTATTGATCGGGTTCTAAGTGCGACGAGAGAATTGGCGCAGGTGAAAGACCAGCTTGATGAGTATAAAGCGATTGCAAATACTGATCCGTTGACACGGTTGCCAAACCGACGTGCGTTTGATGATGCAATGTCTCGTGTTTATGACAATAATATTTCGATCTCGACGAGCGCTTTGATCCTTCTTGATATTGATCACTTCAAACAGTTTAACGATACGCATGGCCACCCAATTGGTGATCGTGTGCTTGGTGTTGTTGCTGCTGCTATGCGCAATGAAATTCGTGATGATTCACTAATTTCACGAACAGGTGGCGAAGAGTTCGGTATTGTTGTAGCCAACACATCTGCAGGTAAAGTTGAATTGATTGCTGAACGTGTTCGTGCGGCGGTTGAGAAAACATCGCTTAAAGATCGCAAATCTGGCGCTGATTATGGTCAGATTACGATTTCCTTGGGTATCTGCATGGCGACTGAGTGTGAAAATTCAGATCAACTTTATAGCGCAACTGATGAAGCGCTTTATGTGTCCAAGAATGCTGGCCGTAACCAAGTTCAGGTCTATGATCCAAATCGCTCTGGAAAATCTGCTAATGCACGGGCTATGTATCGCTAACCCGATTTGGGTTTGGTAAATTGAATTGTTCAAACGAAAACGCCGCTTCTATTATCTAGAGGCGGCGTTTTTGTATTGTTGAATGAGAAGGTTAGGGGATGCAAGATTATATAAATATCTTGGGATTCCCCATAAATAAAGTGCTTTAGTTTTGTTGTTGGATTGGTTCTGCACGCTCAAAAGCTACGTTGTCTTGCAAGAAAACAGGGCCGACAATACGTACTTTACGTTTCAAATCATCGACAGATTTACCATCATTACTGGCACTTGTGATAGCTTGAATATCTTCGTCTGTAAGCTTACCGCGAAGGTTGGAAACTGTTTCTGGATCTTCGCCGGGATCAAATCGTTCTGATGGAACAATGTTGGTGATCGTGTTTGAGGTGTCTTGTCCCACAGATTTGTTTTTCAACAATTCTTCACGTCGCGCCATCTCTGCGTGGAATGCAGACATGTTGCATGAGCAAGCCTCAGAAAATTTTGCATTCAACTTTCTATAGGCAAATGCTTTGGGTAGCTGGTCATAAGATTGACCTCCACGATAGGAGATCATGTCTTCACTCTCTTGACCTTGGCTTCTATGGAAGTAAAGATTGGTCTCGGTGCCTGGGCACATGAGTTGGCAGGCAATTTCATCCCGTTTAAACGAACTTGAAGATGTGTTTGATGAAATTGGGAAGAAGTATCCGTCGCATGAGCGCACGCACATAGTTCGATAACTTCCCACACTGCGCGATGAGTTTGGTAGGGCAATCACGCGAGAAGGCGGCTTTCTACCTCCGCTTTTGCCAATGAGTTTGACCCCATTGCCAAGATCTTCAGCCGTTGGGTTTGTTGCTACTTTGATAATTTTGCTTTTTGAACAATTAAAAGCTTCCAGTTGCGCTTTAATCTGAGAGATAGACAATTTGCCTGACCCTTTAGATAGAATATCCTGCTTTTTGGTCAATTTACCAAGGTTAGATGACATCTTCTTCTTGCTGCTATTGAGCTGTTTACAAGCAGCATTAGAACCACCTTCGCAATTATATCTGCTAAGGTCCGCATCAATTTTTGCAATCATTTTGGTTTGTTTTTTAATCGCATCACTATAGCGCTTGATCTTTTTAGATCCGGCGGTTTTTGCTTCTGCTGTAACCAATTGAGCCTTTAAATCAGTGCATGATTCAATAGCTTGGGACGTTCCGACAGTGATAAAAGTCAGGATAGTGGTGGCCACTAAAGGTATTATAATCTGACGCATCTATCTACACTCAATATGGTTATCGCGATTAACTTGATACTACTTGTATCAAGAAACCATTATCATCTTGTAAATAGCGCGTCAGATTTTATTCAAATGCCGTTTTATTATGCTTTGCTACTATTTTTCCAGCGTGGATGCAGCAGAAGCTTCAACAACAGCAAGGGTCGCCATATTCACAATCCCGCGTGAGGTCACAGATGGAGATAGAATATGTGCTGGCATTTTAGCGCCCAACAGAATAGGCCCGACATGCAGCGCACCAAGCATTGTTTTTGCAACGCCCAATGTGATGTTGGCGGAGTCTAAATTCGGGAACACTAACAAGTTTGCTTCGCCCTTTAGGGTGCTATTTGGCATTGCACGTTCGCGCAGCATTTCGGAAATAGCTGCATCGCCCTGCATTTCACCATCAGCTTCTAGATCAGGTGCTGCTTGGCGCAGAAGTTTTGTTGCTTTGCGCATTTTCTTGGCTGTTGGTGTGTCGTGCGATCCAAAGCTTGAATGGGAAACCAGCGCAACTTTTGGCACAATACCGAAACGCTTGATTTCTTCTGCTGCCAATATCGTCATTTCAACCAGCTCTTCGGCGCTTGGATCAAATGTCACATAGGTATCTGTCATAAAGGTGGCGCCGCGCTGAGATATCAACAAGCTCAATGTTGATAGATCAGTCACACCTTCTTTAACGCCAATAATTTGTCTTACATGCTTGAGATGACTTGCATGACGCCCCTCAAGGCCGCAGATCATGGCATCAGCATCGCCGCGCTGTAGGGCAATCGCCCCAATAACAGTGGTGTTAGTGCGAACAATCGTGCTCGCAGCTTCAGGGTTTACGCCCTTGCGGCCCACAAGTGAGAAATAGGTGTCTACATATTGGCGAAAACGGGAATCGCTTTGTGGGTTGATGATTTGTAGATCTTTATTGAGATCCAAACGCAAACCATGACGCTTAAGGCGTTGTTCGATAACGCGCGGTCTGCCGATAAGTGTGGGCTCAGCAACATTTTCCTCGATCAAAATTTGTGCCGCACGTAGGACACGCTCATCTTCACCCTCGCAGAAGATAACACGTTTTTTCTGCGCAGTTTTTGCCGCAGCAAAGAGTGGTTTCATCACAAAACCAGACCGGAAGACAAAGCGGGTTAGTTTATCAAGATAGGCATCCATATCCACAATTGGACGATCTGCAACGCCGCTGGCTTCGGCAGCTTTTGCAACAGCAGGCGCAATGCGCAAAATCAATCGTTGGTCAAAAGGAGAGGGGATTAGATAGTTTGGTCCAAAAACCGGTGTTTCACCAGAATAGGCTTGAGCTGCAAGTTCAGATGGTTCTTCACGCGCAAGTTCAGCAATGGCGCGAACGGCTGCCATTTTCATTTCTTCATTAATCGTTCTTGCGCCGCAATCCAATGCGCCGCGGAAGATATAAGGGAAACATAAAACATTGTTCACTTGGTTCGGGAAATCGGACCGTCCAGTGCAGATCATTGCGTCAGGTCGGGCGTCTCTAGCTTCTTCAGGCATAATCTCAGGGCTTGGATTGGCCAGCGCTAGAATAAGCGGATTAGGTGCCATTTTCTTCAGGAATTCTTTTTTCAAAACACCCGCTGCAGATAGACCTAAAAAGACATCTGCATCACCGATGGATTCTTCCAGTTTGCGGTTATCTGATTTTTGGGCATAGATGGATTTCCAGCGATCCATTTGTGATGTGCGACCCTCATAGACCAAACCTTCAATATCATGGACCCAAATATTCTCGCGTTTAGCACCCAAAGATACGAGCAGATTAAGACAGGCGAGCGCCGCTGCACCTGCGCCTGATGTACAGATTTTGATGTCTTCGATTGCTTTGCCAGCAAGCTCAATACCATTCAGGACAGCTGCGGCAACAATGATGGCAGTTCCGTGTTGATCATCGTGAAACACTGGAATGTCCATGATTTTGCGAAGCTCTTCTTCGACTTCAAAACATTCAGGGGCTTTGATGTCTTCTAGATTGATACCGCCAAATGTTGGTTCCAATGCCGAGATAACCGACACCATGCGATCAACATCATTGGCATCGATCTCAATGTCGAACACATCGATGTCTGCAAACTTTTTAAATAGGACAGCTTTCCCTTCCATCACTGGCTTGGATGCAAGGGGTCCGATGGCGCCTAGTCCTAAAACAGCAGTACCGTTGGTCACAACAGCAACGAGATTTCCTTTTGCCGTATAGAGCGCAGCTTTACTTGGGTCTTCTGCAATGGCGCGGCAAGGGGCTGCAACGCCAGGGGAATATGCAAGAGCAAGATCGCGCTGGTTGCCCAAAGGCTTTGTCGCTTGTATTTCCAGCTTGCCGGGTTTTTGATAGCTATGATAAAATAAGGCTTGGCTGTCTAACTCGTCCGCATCAATAGTGTTTTTGTTTTCGCCAGTTTTATCGTTGTTTGTCATCAAACTATTCCTTTAGTGAATGTCACGCCCTCGAATCACCGCTATAATGGCACGAAAGAGATGTTTTAGGCCAAAATCTTTGCGGTAAAACTCTCTTGCGGAATTTGATAATATCTTAATGGACAAATTACCTCGGTGACATTTTTCGCGCGACAGGATATGACTTCAATTATGAAGGAAAATGAACACCATAAAACCACGAGCTTGGCGTCTTTTGAGCTGAAAGATGATGGCTCAAACGCTGTTGTGACACTCAAAGGTGATTGGCGTCATCATGGCGTTGAGAATGTGTGTGTTGAGTTTCCTGTGCTTGCTAAGTCTATCCGAGCCGATACTGTTCATGTCGATGCCGATCAGATAAGTAATTTTGATACAGCCGGCGCATGGCTGATTAAAAAGTTTGAAACCTCTTGCGAGGAATTGGGCAAGTCATTTCAGCTTACTCAAGTAAATGACAGCATATCGCAGTTATTGTCAGACATCCCGAAAACGCTTCCGGTGGATGATGGTGATGACAATGAAGTGCATCGAGGTTTTTTCCATAAACATCTTAGAACGTTTGGGATCATCATTTCGTCGATTTTAAATGATGTGACTGATGGCTTGAATATATTAGGTTCGGCAATTCGTGGATCGCAGCTCAAAGCAGGGCGCACCGCTGGTGCATCGCCTGCAGCTATTGTTACTCAGCTTGATCATATTGGCGTAAGAGCTGTACCGATTGTTATTTTGATGTCTTTGGCGATTGGCGCTATTATTACCCAGCAAGCGGCGTTTCAATTGCGTGCATTTGGCGCTGAGGTGTTTGCGGTTGATCTGGTCAGTGTTCTTCAATTGCGCGAAGTTGGTGTGCTGATCACATCGATCATGATTGCTGGGCGTTCTGGAAGTGCGATCACCGCTGAAATTGGTTCGATGAAAATGCGCGAGGAAGTTGATGCGCTGAAAGTAATGGGGTTAAACCCTGTTGGCGTTCTGATTTTCCCAAGATTAATTGCGCTGGTTGTTGCATTGCCATTATTGACCATTGTCGCAAATTTTGCGGCGTTGTTTTCATCTGCGATGGTTCTATACCTTTACTCAGATGTGCCTTTTAACGTGTTTTTATCACGTATGAGAGACTTTGCTGATTACACAACACTGACATCAGGCATGATCAAAACACCGTTTATGGCGCTTATGATTGGCATTGTTGCAGCTGTTGAAGGCATGAAAGTTGGCGGGAGTGCAGAATCATTGGGCCGCCGCGTGACGGCTGCCGTTGTTAAGTCCATATTCCTTGTTATCGTGCTCGACGGGATATTTGCGATATTCTATGCGGCAATTGATTTTTAGGATCATAAGTTAGGATTGCAAGTTAGGATTAGAGGCAAGACATGATGGATCAACCAATGGGAACTTTAAATGCAGACCGTGCGAATAATATTGTTTTATCCGCACGCGATATTTGCGTGTCGTTTGGTGATCACAAAGTGTTGGATCATCTGGATTTAGATATTTATCGCGGTGAGATTTTAGGGTTTGTCGGTGGGTCTGGTACTGGTAAATCGGTGTTGATGCGGACAATTTTGCGTTTGTTACCGCGCCAAAAAGGCCAAGTTTATTTGCTTGGGTCTGATTATGATGGTGCCAGCGACAATGAACGGATTGCGCTTGATATGCGCATTGGTGTGTTGTTCCAGCAAGGGGCTTTGTTTTCATCGCTGACTGTGAAAGAAAACATCCAAGTGCCGATGCGCGAATATCTTAAATTGCCCCAATCTTTGATGGATGAATTAGCGCGGTTGAAAATCGAGATGGTTGGTCTTGCGCCAAATGCTGCCAATAAATATCCATCAGAACTATCAGGTGGCATGATCAAACGTGCAGCTTTAGCGCGGGCTTTAGCTCTTGATCCGGACCTTTTATTTTTGGACGAACCGACATCTGGACTTGATCCAATTGGTGCTGCAGAATTTGATGATTTGATCGCTAAGTTGCGGGATACATTGGGGTTGACCGTATATATGGTGACCCATGATTTGGATAGTTTGTTCACTGTGTGTGACAGAATTGCCGTACTTGGACAAAAAAAGGTTCTTGTCGAAGGTACGGTTGAAAAAATGCTCGATTTCGATGATGAATGGGTGCATTCATATTTTCATGGTCGACGCGCCCGCGCTGTTGTGCGGCACGAAAGGTAGATGAGTAGATGGAAACCAAAGCCAATTATACAATTGTAGGCCTGTTTGCGGTGATTATTGTCGCCGCTGCATTTGGCTTCATTTATTGGTTTGCAGAACTTTCTCAAACGGGAAATTATGCCAAAATTATCGTGAGAGTTCCAGGATCTGCTGCAGGGCTTAATGTTGGATCTCCCGTTCGTTTTAATGGTATTCCTGTTGGGCAGGTCAAATCAGTTAATCTTGATTTTGATAATCCTCAATTTGTCCTTGCTGTTGCCGAAGTTGCAGTTGATACACCACTTAATGCATCATCAATTATTAAGCTTGAAGCACAAGGGCTCACAGGGTCATCATTGTTTGAAATCTCCACACCTGATGGTGTGGGATCAGATATGCTGCAAAAAGCATTTGAAAACGACACGATTATTCCTCTTGATGCGCAAGCGTCTGGTATTGCCAGCCTGATTGAAACAGCTGAAAAAATTATGCTTCGGACTGACGCTATCGTTAGCCAAGTCGAGACATTTGTGACGACTGCGCAAGACCCGATTACCAAAACGCTTAAAAATGCTGAGACATTTTCGGATGCTTTGACCAAGAATGCCGATGGAATTGATGAGTTTTTAGATTACGATTATGTGGGCAGTCCGTGGAGGGCT
>CAXBCW010000110.1:0-8785 GCA_963974325.1 uncultured Rhizobiaceae bacterium | reverse complement strand
TTAGATGATAGTCCAAAGCCCTTATTGGGCCGCACAGCCATTGTCACATCTGGTCCCACCCATGAGCCAATTGATCCTGTGCGATATATCGCAAACCGTTCATCAGGCAAGCAAGGTCATGCTATCGCCGCAGCATTGGCGCGATTGGGCGCCAAAGTGACATTGATATCGGGTCCAGTGAATATTCCCGATCCTACAGGTGTAGATGTTGTTCGGATTGAACGGGCCGAGGAAATGCTGGATATATCCTTGCAACTATTGCCAGCAGACATTGCTGTGATGGTCGCAGCTGTTGCCGATTGGCGGGTAGCGGGTGCAGCAGGCGAAAAAATCAAGAAGAAAAAGGGCCAATCAGTGCCGACATTCGATTTGATTGAAAATCCAGATATCTTAAAAACCATTGGTCATCATGCGCAAAGACCCAAGCTTGTTGTTGGGTTTGCGGCCGAAACTCAAAACCTAATTGATAATGCCACTGCAAAACTCAAGCGCAAAGGTGCGGACATGATTGTTGCAAATGATGTGTCGCCCGAAACTAGCGTCATGGGTGGGGATCGCAACAGAGTGCGTATTGTATCTCATGATGGTGTTGATGAATGGCCAGATATGAGCAAGACAGATGTGGCCCAGAGATTAGCAAACCTTATCGCAGAAACGCTCGAAGATAAAACCATCGAGCAGATTGTTTAATCTATCTGTTATGAATGCGTTGATACATATCTTTGATCAAATTACCGGCCGTTTTTTCAAACATGAATGGCAGAATTGCATGGATTAACGCTGCAGATCCTGCAAGGAAGAGCTGGCCTGAAAATTTTCCAGCAAATAGCAAATGTTCAAAATAGCTCTCATCAACGGATTGAGGGTGAGCAGTAAACAGATCTTTCAACTTCGTTTTCATGGCGTGTTCCTATTCTTATGTTGGATTTAATATAGTACGAAACGATCAAAATATTTTCCCAAAATTCTCTTGAATACATTTGAAAGTGAGATATACATCTCATTATGGGGTATAAAGATCACTATGATGCCAAGATATTGGGCGAATTACAAAAAGATTCATCTCTATCAGTTGAAGCGCTGGCCGAACGGATTGGCATGCCGCGCAATACCTGTTGGCGACGTTTAAAGCAGCTCGAAGCCAGCGGAATTATCAAGGCACGTGTTGCCGTGTTGGATGCAGAGCTCGCAGGTTGTGGCCTGTCAGTGCTGATATTCATCCGTACAGCCAATCATGATACCGATTGGTTTGAGCAATTGCGCAAGACGGTGATGCCTATGCCAGAAGTGGTTGGGTTCTATCGCACATCTGGTGAGATTGATTATGTCCTGCGAGCGCGTGTGGCGGACGTAAAAGCTTACGATCGGTTGTATCAAAAATTAATCAAAAAGGTACCCCTTGCTGATGTGTCAGCATCTTTCATTATGGAAGAGGTCAAGGATGAAACCGCAATTCCCTTAGATGGTTTATCTGCCTGATTGTTGCGATTTTTGACATGAATTATCGTGGCATATGCAGCTTGTGGCATTTTATAACTGGCTTATATTGAGCTCATGTTTCGGCGTTGAGGTTTTTGGAATACGCCAACCCACAACTTGCCCACCAATCGAAGGGAGTTTCTATGTCCATTAGACCCATCAAATCAATCTCGGAAGCCGTTCCAACGATGGAAGGTGCAGGTGTGCATCTTCATCGCGCTTTTGGGTTTCATGATCCGTCTCTTGTCGATCCGTTTTTGCTATTTGATGACTTTCGCAACGATGATCCTGCAAAATATGAAAATGGTTTCCCGTGGCACCCCCACAGAGGCATCGAAACAATCACCTATGTTTTGGCGGGTTCAGTTGAGCATGGCGATAGTTTAGGTAATCGTGGAGAAATGGGCGCTGGTGATGTTCAATGGATGACAGCAGGGCGCGGAATTATGCACCAAGAAATGCCGCGCGGTGATGAGAGCGGCAAGATGCATGGTTTCCAACTGTGGGCCAATCTTCCTTCCGCTTTAAAAATGACAGATCCGCGCTATCAAGATATTTCATCAAAAGAAATTCCGACAATCATAGATGATGATGGCACCGCAGCACGGATTATTATAGGTGATTTCTGGGGTAAGTCTGGCCCTGTCGATGGTGTCGCCGCTGACCCAACTTTTGTCGATATTTCGGTGCCGCCACTGACCCGAAAAACGTTCAAAGTGGATACGTATAAGTCAGCGTTTGCCTATATTTTTGCAGGCTCCGGCACGTTCCGCGATGCATCACGCCCGCAAGGGATTTTGGTTGAAAAAGAAGTTGGCGGCGAAGAAGTTCATTTGCGCGATATGTCAGGTGACAGAACATTGGTTGTGTTTGATACTGGTGATGAAATTACGGTTCAATCCGGTGAACAAGGCATTCGGTTCTTGCTTGTATCAGGCAAACCGATTGAGGAACCTGTTGCGTGGCATGGGCCGATTGTGATGAACACCAAAGATGAAATTCGCCAAGCTTTAGCAGATTTGCGCGGTGGAACCTTTGTCTAATCTCTGATCAATTATCGTAAAGACCAACATACAAAAAAGGCAGCCGATAAAGCTGCCTTTTTTAATCTTATATTCAAAGCATTACTTTGGTTGTTTGGTCTTGCGCAAATATGGCAGCACAGTTTCAAACGTACCAAATTTTTCAGTTGCTTCTTCATTAGAAACAGCTGGCGTGATGATAACATCATCGCCTTGTTCCCAGTTGGCAGGAGTGGCAACTTTATGCTTAGCCGTCAGTTGCATGGAATCAATCGCACGCAAAATCTCGTTGAAGTTACGACCTGTTGTCATTGGATAGGTCAGAATAAGTTTAATTTTCTTATCTGGGCCAATCACAAAAACCGAACGCACTGTTGCATTATCGGCAGGTGTCCGACCTTCAGAACTATCACCATCTGATGCTGGAAGCATGTTGAACGCTTTTGCAACTTCAAGATCGCTATCGCCAATCAAAGGATAATCAACGTCGTGACCAGTGGCTGTTTTAATGTCAGCTTTCCATTTGACGTGGCTCTCAACAGGGTCAACAGAAATGCCAATGATCTTCACATTACGTTTTGCAAATTCAGGCGCAACGCCTGCCATCGCACCAAGTTCGGTTGTGCAAACAGGTGTAAAGTTTTTCGGGTGAGAGAACATCACAGCCCAACTATCGCCCATCCATTCATGGAAGCTGATCTTGCCTTGAGTTGTGTCAGCCGTAAAGTCCGGCGCAGTGTCATTGATACGTAGTGACATATAAAGTCTCCTTATTTCTGATCTTAATAGACCAAATGCAGTAGCAAAAATCTAGCCCATCCAATCTAAAGGTAAGCGCTAGACAGCATTTAGATTTTAGTTTCAGAGCAATACTTGGAAAATTGATCCTTTGGTCTCTCAAACCTATTTAGGTCTGATATTCTTTAATATCAACCATCCGAATGGCCGGTGCGCGATCTGCTTCATAATTGAGTGAAAATCCATCACTGGCCATAAACACCGGATCACCATCCAAATCACGGGCAATATCGCCGCGATGGTTTGAAATAAAGGCATCCAATTCGATTTCACTATCGGCTGAAATCCAACGGCACATTGAAAAACGCGCCATTTCAAAACTTACAGGAAGACTATACTCGCCTTGCAAACGTTCTTTGAGAACATCAAGCTGCAAAGCACCCACAACGCCCACAATGGCAGGTGATCCATCTTCAGGGATGAAGAGCTGAACAACGCCTTCTTCGGCCATTTGCTGCAAGGCTTCTTTCAGCTTCTTGGCTTTCATCGCATCTTCAAGGCGCACACGGCGCAAAATTTCTGGCGCAAAGTTTGGCACGCCTTGGAAAACCAGCGCCTCACCATCGGTCAATGTATCACCGATACGAAGCGTACCGTGGTTGGGAATACCAACAACATCACCAGCATAGGCAGTATCTGCCAATTGGCGTTGGGATGCAAAGAAAAACTGTGGAGCCGATAGACTCATGAGTTTTGTCGTACGGGCCAATCGCGCTTTCATACCGCGCTTAAGACGGCCCGAACATACACGCACGAAAGCAATTCTATCGCGGTGATTTGGGTCCATATTGGCTTGAATTTTAAACACAAATGCTGACATTTTCTCATCCGTTGCTTCAACCGTACGAATATCGGCAACTTGTGAACGCGGCTGCGGCGCATGTTCACCAAGGGCATTGATAAGATCGCGGACACCAAAGTTGCGCAAAGCAGATCCAAAGAACACTGGAGATAAATGACCTGCCAAAAATGCTTCTTGATCAAATGGATTGCATGCTTCAATGGCAAGCGAACAACTATCGATAAAGGCTTCGCGCTCATTTTCAGGCAAAAGACCGGCAGCGCCATCAGCTTCAGGACCGTTCACGGCAGTTGTTTCTTCTTCGCTATCGTTTCTGCGCACGCGGCTATCAGCTAAATGATAGGTGCCAGAAAAGGTTTTACCCTGTCCGATTGGCCAAGTGATTGGCGCTGTATCAAGGGCAAGTTTTTCCTCAATCTCATCCAATATCTCAAACGTATCACGGGCTTCACGATCCATTTTATTGACGAAGGTAATGATCGGAATATCGCGCAATCGGCAAACTTCAAACAGTTTCAATGTCCGTGGCTCGATACCTTTGGCAGCATCAATCACCATAACCGCTGCATCGACAGCAGTCAGTGTGCGATAGGTATCATCGGCAAAATCTTCGTGACCAGGTGTATCCAGCAGATTGAAGACGCGATTATTATATTCAAATGTCATCACCGATGTAACAACAGAAATCCCACGTTCGCGTTCGATTTTCATCCAATCAGAGCGCGTTTGAATACGATCTTTCTTGGCTTTAACTTCACCAGCGAGCTGGATCGCACCACCAAAAAGCAACAGTTTTTCCGTCAGCGTTGTTTTACCCGCATCTGGGTGCGAAATAATCGCAAAAGTTCTACGGCGGGCAACGGCCTCTTGAAGCGTTTCGGTCATCGGTAAAAAAAATCCTGTTGATGGTGCGATCTTCTAACCGTTTGAGGGCCAACATGCAATTGACGTGGACCAATAAAACGTAAATGTAGGGCTATGATCGATCTTAATAAAAATACAAATTCAGCGCCGACAATTAAAGTTGTACGCCTTGATCACGGCCAAGACCTGGCCCTACCTTCATACGAGACGCAAGGTTCTGCCGGAATGGACCTCAGAGCCGCTGTGCCAGAAGGTGAGACTATAAGTCTTGCTATTGGTGCTCGGATGTTGGTGCCAACCGGACTTAGCTTTGAAATCCCTCAAGGGTTTGAAGTCCAAATTCGCCCCCGTTCTGGCCTTGCTTTTAAAAACGGCATTACGTGTCTTAACACTCCCGGCACAATTGATAGCGATTATCGCGGTGAGATCAAAATCTTGCTCATTAATTTGGGCAGCGAGGCTTTTGAAATCACACGTGGACTGCGTGTGGCTCAAATGGTTGTTGCCCCTGTTGTGCAGGCGCAAATGACCGAAGCTAGCGATCTAAGCGAAACAGAGCGTGGCGCTGGTGGTTTTGGATCGACCGGAACAAGCTAGAGTTTTTAGGCGCTTTCTATCAACCTCTCTCCAGCAACTCTGTATGAGATGGCCTCGGCTAAGTGTATTCTGCTGACAATCTCAGAATGATCAAGGTCGGCCAAAGTCCGCGCAACTTTTAAAACACGATGATATGCGCGGGCAGAAAATAACATTTTTTCTGCAGCTTCTGTCAATAGTGCAGTGCCGCCTTTGTCCATATTCGCCACTTGCTCAATTAGTGCTGTTGGACATCGCGCATTGATCGTGACTTCCGGATGGCCAAGCTTTAAATAGCGTTCAATTTGCATATTACGCGCGTTCAAAACACGTTTGGCAATTGTCGAGCTTTTCTCCGCTGTTTGCGGCTTGATAAGGTCCATTGCAGTCACCGCAGGAACATCAATCCTTAAATCTATCCTATCCATTAAGGGACCAGAAATGCGAGCTTGGTAATCTGTTTTGCAACGAGGACCGCGCGCGCATGTGCGTCTGGGCTCTCCGGCCATTCCGCAACGGCACGGATTCATCGCAGCAATGAGCTGAATATCTGCAGGATAAGTCACACGGTGATTTGCGCGCGCGATCACACATTGTGCTGTTTCTAAAGGTTGGCGTAACGAATCTAAAACCTGCGGTGAAAACTCAGGAAACTCGTCTAAAAACAACACGCCTTTATGAGCCATAGAAACTTCACCCGGTTTTGCTTTTGTGCCGCCGCCAACCATTGCTGCCATGGTAGCTGAGTGATGCGGCGCTCTAAATGGCCTTTGATCTGTCAGCTTTCCGCCCAATAATTGACCCGCAATGGAATGAACCATCGACACATCTAATAATTCAACGGGTGACAAGGGTGGCAATATAGATGGAAGCCTTGAGGCCAACATGGATTTACCGGAACCAGGTGGTCCAACCATCAACATGTTGTGAACTAAAGACCTTTTTAATGTTGAGTGTGATTTAGTGTTTTGAATTTAAAGTAATATTCAAGATTTAGCAGGGAGGGAGTGCCGTAACTAGCTCTATTCTTATGGCAGTTACCACAGGCGAAACAATTCGGGTTAGGTTCTTACAATGCTTTGTTGGAAGTGTGGTTATTCTTGCTCTTGGCTGCTTCCCAAGCTTTTAGCTAGTAAGCCGACTGTTCTTCCAAACCAAGAGGTGTCAGACCAGTGTCCTGTAAGAACAACTCTTATCATCAGCGCCATAGCTAGTACCAAGACAACAAGAAGTATAAGTGAAAGAATCTGATCAAAAATGATCACAGTTACCAAGCCTACTAATGCGATAACCACTAAAAATATCGTTGCGCATAAACCAAATCGGTGGCTATTATTAAATCGGGCGTCAGCCTTCTCTTGGTTCTGTAAAACTTGCTCTGCTATGTCAGGGCTTGCCTCAGCTAGAAGCCTAAGCTCTTTCAGGTCATTGCCATGATAATGATAATTACCTACATTTAAAATCTGATTGCCTGTTGGTTTGGTATTGGAACCAGTATTATCAGACTCGTTGGTCGTTATATCTTTGGACATTTTTATCTTTACTGCCACGGCTCGGTGCTGTCTTCTTGTCAGAATTATCACGCTGAGGATGCAAGCTTACAGTGATGCCTTTTACAGCCTCACGCAGAGGTCTGAGGGTAAGGGCATCATTAACGCCTTTATTAAAGGCACGTTTTGAGAAATATATAATCTCAGTCATATCAATAGGCTCCCTTAGTTTGAGCAGAATTGCATGGTTGATAAGTAATTACAAACTGTAAATAGCAAATAACCTATTTTGCCAAGTGCCATTGTTTCTATATAAGCCGCGCTGCGTCAATTGATTACACATTATCGCAAGGTTTGGTTAATGATCTGCTAGTTTTCTTGGTTCTTAGCAGGTGTGCGGCAATTCTCATCATTTTTAATATACCTATACTATAGGGTTAGATTGTGACCATTTAAACCCCGTAAGGATTAATGTCTATTGGAATAATAATTTCTCAAGGTTAGGTTAGTACGAAACGGTATACTCTAGATGTGGATTAATTCACCTGTCTGTTTGCATGTCAGTTATCACCAGTATCCGCTTCAAAACTTGTGCGAAGCTCTAGTAATGATTCAGTTATCTCTTTTAGGGTATACCTTAGGCGAACCAGTCAGATTGTTTGATTAGGGTGGTATCATAAATACTATTGACTACCTATAAAGAACCGTTATATATCGAACCAGCTATATCGAACCATTAGTGTTCACGGTATCTATACGAAAGGTAATTAGAGATGTTTGTCAGAGCCTACCTTAGAGCTTCAACCAAGGAGCAAGACGCGACAAGAGCTAAAGCTGAACTAGAAGCATTTGCTGATGAGCGTGGGCTAACAATAGCCTCTACATATGTCGAGAATGTCAGTGGTGCATCTCTAAAGCGACCTGAGTTGTTCAGGTTGTTGGATGATTGTCAGCCAAAGGATGTGCTTCTTGTGGAACAGGTCGACCGCCTTAGTAGGCTCAACGCTGAGGACTGGGAATCACTTAAGGCTACCATCAAGGCTAAACGTGTAAAGATCGTTGCTCTCGACCTTCCTACGTCCTATCAGATGGCATCTAATAACGTTGACGAGTTCACCTCACGTATGTTTGAAGCTGTTAATGACATGATGCTTGATATGATAGCTGCTATAGCTCGTAAGGACTACGTAGACAGGCGAAAGAGGCAAGCGCAAGGCATTGAGAAGGCTAAGGCTGAGGGACGCTACAGGGGCAGGCCTGAGAACAAAGAGCGCAACGCTGCACTCAAGGGGATGCTGGATAATGGGCAGAGCTGGGCCAGCATCGTTCAGGCCACAGGTGTTAGCCGAAGTACGTTAGCTAGGGTCAGAACCCATTAAATCGTAGAGGCCCTAAAGCAGCTATGCTGATAAAGTGAGCCTTCGCTGCGTTTGCGCCAATGTCCACAAATAGTTAAACTAAGGCGAAATTCTATGCTGCTATGTAACGTGAAATGATCTCGCTAGTGCAGGCAGTTGAATGTCTAAATCCAACTGAACGGGCAATGATGGGGGGCTGCCCATCGTATCGGTTCCGTCGGCTGCAAGTTGGTTGAGCTGTTCTCTCGTTTTGTCATTCAAACTTTGGAACCAGTCGGGATCAAAAAAGACGTTTTCCACGTGTTTCATCACAAACTGAAGGCACGCCGAAGCTAGTTGATCGAGACTGTTCAATATTCTGTGTCAGGTTAGATTTATATACTCAATTTTTCATCC
>CAXBCW010000109.1:0-8827 GCA_963974325.1 uncultured Rhizobiaceae bacterium | reverse complement strand
GGCATTTGGATGAGGTGTTTGTGAAAATCAATGGTGAGAAGTTTTTACTTTGGCGCGCCGTTGATCACGAAGGTGAAGTATTAGAGGCCTTTGTTTCAAAGAAGCGGTGCAGACGTACAGCATTGAAATTCATTAAGAAACTGATGAAGAAATACGGTAATCCGCATGACATTGTAACAGATAAACTTGCTTCATATGGTGCTGCGTTGAACGTTTTAGGCGCAAAGCACCTGCAAAATACTACGCAATACCACAACAACAGATGTGAAAACTCTCACCTTCCATTTCGAAGGTGAGAGAGGGCAATGCAAAAGTTTCGAAGTGCCGCTACACTGCAGAAACTCGCCGCCGTACATGGTTCAATCTACAACCATTTTAATCACGAAAGACATCTAGAAAACAGACAGACCTATAAGCAAAAACGTGCTGCTGCGCTGACTGAGTGGCGCGAAATCTGTGCAACGTAAAATATGAACTTGTTGGAACCTTTGTGAATAGATAGAGTTCGTCTGACAACACCATTAGTCCAACTACGACAATCTGTGGGAAGCAAACTTTTACCGTGTAAGTTTGTTCAATTTCTTACGATTAAAGAAGTTCTCCCCAAGAAATGATGCTATAATAACGATACGTTATTTAGGATGTCGATCCTACAATTGGGGGTAACAGATGTCAGCAGGGCACATTGAACTAGCTGGTTCAGAACTGACAGCAGGAATTTTGACTGGGTTCGCATTGTTCGCGGTCTTGGAAACTGCTGTATTATACTGTAATTTTAGACCTTGGTTTAAAAATCCGACCTTGTCTCCCGGTCCGTCACCCGAGCGATATCTGGGAGCCTCTATCCATTCCTTTGTTGCGATGGTCATTACCGGCGGTATACTAACATTAGTTTTTTCTCATCTGGATTTTGAGAACAATCCAATCAATGAGCAGTATGGTTACAATAATATCTGCATATTATTCGATTCCGCGCCAGCAACGTATATTTCTCCCATTTTTTGGTTTTTTGTTGCTTACTTGATCGTTCGGTTTGCAGTGGAAGATACGAAGCGACTTGTTCAAATGCAACACATTAGCCGCGGCCTTAAGTCTGCGTCTTATGCATCAAATGTTTTTCTGGTTACAGTTGCCGCTGCATTTTCTCTTTGTTTGGCCGTTGCTCCAGAAGAGAATATGTTAATTCATACCGCACCGTTCGTGGCCCTAGTTATCGCTTTCCCACTTGTCTTTGTTATGCATTGTTTACAGGACCCGACTCGGACGCGCAGATACATCGTCGCAACCGGTTTTTTTATGGTTATTTCCACGATCAAAGCATCATTCACAATAATTGCACTTGCACAGTTCGAAGGCATTGGACACGTTCCAGCGAGTATAGCGCAACCGGTGGATGTCCTATGGACATTGATGGCTCTGAGCGCCCCATTTTTAATGCCGACCCCTTCGATTAAGCCGAAGCTGCAGTATGCAGTCTGATAGGCCGTCGAAAGGAAAGTCTTTCATATCAGAGCTATCTCTTGGTGTTGTAAAGCCGCTAGCAATCAAAATATTATACTTGGTCACCATCCCCGCATTTTTTCTGATGGTAATAATTCATGTATTTTCAGGCTTTGCCAAGAGAGCCGTATCGTCACAACGTAATGCGGATCCTAACGCTGAATTACCAGCTAAAGAGATCGGTGATCCGATAGGTAATGACTTCAACAGCCAATCGATAAGCCTGATTCCATCGACTGGAGGCTATCATGGCGACATATTTGGCTATTTTAAATATTTTTTTGGAGGCTGGAGGAAATCATTAGCTCAGGTATCAGAGCGCATTGGGAAAACAGTGTTTACTACCAATGTTGGTTCACCGGTAATTGTTTGTGGTGACCACAAGTCTGCGGAGACTTTGTTCAAAGACGTCAGTAATTTTGATCATAGTCATGAAATCAACCTCATTTGTACTCGAGGAACTGCACCCATTTTCGCTACAAAAGGACCTGATGCGGTAAATGCTCGACGGTTTATTCAATATGTTCTTGCCGCAAGTCCTGATGACAAAAAATATAAAGCGGGTCTAAACTCAATTAGAGCTGATATGGAGCATTGGGCTGGCCTTTCATCAAGTCAACTCAAAAAAATGAAAGTGGAGGATGCCGTTTCACGGCTCATTCTCAACTTTTCAAGCAATCTACTGCTAGATGCATCATTGAATAGGGATTTGATAGCTAAGGTATTCCCGGTTCCCAGTTATTTGCCAAAGTATCCTGTTGTTCCTGCTTGGCTATTCCCCTCCTACCACCTGATGCCTGATGTGCTTTCAAAGCTGTTTACCCAAATGAAGAACAGTCCCAATTGGCTTAGTATTCAGGCAGCTGCTTCTGAAGTTGGATTATCGGATCGACAGGCTTTCAAACATCTATTTACTGCGATTTCGTTCAATGCATCTGGTCTATCAAACCCGATTATAAATGGTATTCTCCTGACTTCGCTGATGCCAGAGCAGGGACGTCGTCTCTTAGGCGATGATAGTTTACTTGATAGTTTTGTATGGGAATTAATGCGCCACAATGGTCCCACGGTCATGATGAAGTTGGCTGATGATACTTTGATCACAACTGCTGCTGGTGATCGATATCTTGCACGATCTGGTAATACAGTAATGTGCAACACAGCTATGGCTCAGCGGGACCCAACGCAGTGGAAAGATCCACAGATATTCCGTGCTGATCGGTTCAAAGATACTTTGTCTAATCAATCTGCCAATGTCGATAATGGTGGAGCTACGGAGCCATTACCTACGCTTGGATTTGGCTGTCCAATAGGTCATATTGATGATGCAAAACAAAGAAATAATTCCCACCAATGCCCTTTTATGTCTCTGGCCCACCCTCTTGTGAAAGACTTTTTGTTAATATTTATTCAAGAATTTCGCTGCCAGATAGAACCCAGTGTTCTGGACAGTATAAATTTGCTAAAGGGTGATAATGTTTTTGATGTTGATTTTGATCTTTCAAGTCTTCGTGGGGGACCAAAAGCCACCGAAGATATGGTGCCTAATATCCCGGGAGGAATACGATTTTCGTCCTTCTCCATTAAAGAGAAATGTTAGTTGATCGTTTAAAATTAACAGACTGGCGTAAGTGGTCTTAAGCGTTTGTTTTGCATTTCATAAAATATCTTTTTGGCTTTACTGTCGCGTTGCATCTATAACTTCGGGCGTGTCGCGTATTGCGCGGCGCAGCTTAACATTCTCATCAAATTTTGAAAAATTGAACCATATATTTTTGTTTCGATAATAGGCCTTGGTCGCCTCGGTCAATTTTTCAATCTCCACGACCGACCCTTTTGATTTCTCATCGAATTGCGGGTTGTATCCAATCATCGGAACATAGCGGATCGCTAGTTTTGGTACTCTGCTGTCTTGGAGACTATTAAGCATATAATCACGAACTTGGTTTTGCTGATGGGCGCTAAAATCGGGTTTACCAAGGCTGCTTAAAGCACTTGCACGATTTACATAGACCGTCTTACCAACATGCTTTCCGCCGGCTATTTTTTCTGTCGAAATAGGATCCTTTGAATTGAGAACTCGAAATGCTGCTGGACGATTTTTGTCCATCAGTCGCGTTAAAATTTGTTTGTCGGTAACTTTAATAGCCCGTGGGTCTATCGGCCGGATAGAGGATGAGAAATACTCAGATTGAAGCTTATCTACTGTTAGTGTTTTTGCGAAAATTTCATCACCGGCACGTGGTGCTGAGTATGTTATCAACTTAATATTTGTCCAAGGCCAACTTCGGAGCGCTACTGGCAATTTTGCGCCGGTTGCATTGGGGCCATACTGGTTACCCATTAAAATTGACGATACAAAATGTTGCGCCAATGCGCCGCCAAGACTGTGGCCTGTCACATAAATATTATCAGGTTCTGCTCCATCCTTTAAGGATGGAACCTCACTAAGACAATGCATGAGCGTGGGCATGATTGAGCGAACGCTCTTGGCAAAGCCGCGGTGAACTGCTCCGGCAGTGCTGATATATGCGCCTCCGCCATTTGGTGATAATCGGTTATATCCTAGATCGGTTATCCAGTCTGGGTTGCCACTTGCGTTGCGGTCTTTTAACGCCTGTAAAGCAGCTCGACCTGCCGAACCACTGCGGCTACCACGAAATGAAATATGAACATCATAACGGCCACCAGCCTTTTCTCGTGTTAGGATGAAGCCCATAAGACTTTGCGAGGCAGGTTGTCCAAATTCGCCTTTATCGCCGGTTCCACCTTCAAATGCTAATAAGTAACCATCTGCATTGGGTGAAAGATTTGTGTGTTTGTGATCAATAGTTGCTGTAGCAGCTGCGCCTAAAGACGCTCCACTTGGTCTGTAGCAAACACGCGTTTCTTTGATATCAGCAGTAATTACACTTGGAGTTAGATATTCAATCCATTTACCTTCGGCGTTTGTTATTGCGTCGTTCCAAGGATCAATTAAGCTGTAATCGTATATAATCGGATCGTGTGTTGTGTTGTTTGCAAACCCGTTCAAACTGCCGGGACCCCGATAGCCATCTAAACCGAGATTTTTGTCACTTTGAAATACACCTTGCTGCGTAGCCCAAGACTTAACTTTTGCCATCATCTTTTTTCGATCATTATCGCGATTGCTGCGCTCCTCATAGTAGGGATCAAAAGGCCAGATGAGGCTTTGGCCATAAATCTGATAAGCAAGGATCGCAAGATCAAGGTGATAAACAAGAGGATCATATGGAAAGCTTGATTCAACAACTTCATTGTCAGTTATTTGGAGATCGCTGCTTGAGGTGATGGATGTGCAGCTAACTAATGTCGTATAACCAAACAATGCTACTACTAACAATCCACATTTACCAAAACTGCCCATTTGATGCCACCCCTGCAGACGCATTACATGCGTTATAAAATTGCCACTTTAGTCCACCTACTCACAGATGAAATTGCCTGTCAAATTCTTTAGAATATTGTTTACAAACAATCAGCTGAAGTCTGATTTCGTTGGGGTTCTTAGTGCAAGTGTATCATCATCGCAAGACGGCGCCTCATCTTTTAGCGTTAAGCTCCTACCTAAATGCCTTTTCTTCTTCAGCACGCGTTCTTCCATAGCCGCCAAGTGCCTCAAACTGTGTTGCCATGTTTTGTGCCGGTGCATCTTGTTTATTCCGGTTTGCCGCTATGACGCCTAACATATCCTGAATACAGGCCACGGCGGTTTCCCGCGGGTTATTCTTCATGCGTGAGAAGCTCTTATTGCCGCATTCATACACTTTGATGACGTCGCGTATGCGTGTGTTGGTACGCAGATCAAGCTTGCTAATTTTTTTTCGTCCAATTGTTATCTTGATTTGTTCGCTTGTACCGACCCGCACTTGT
Organism: uncultured Rhizobiaceae bacterium; assembly: GCA_963974325.1. GTDB lineage: Bacteria > Pseudomonadota > Alphaproteobacteria > Rhizobiales > Rhizobiaceae > Lentilitoribacter. The sequence continues at coordinate 3,433 of CAXBCW010000109.1, read as the reverse complement.
CGCGCTTCAATTTGATAGGCTTTGTTATTTTGTACTGTTTTGCGCGTCTTGCAAAAAGCCACCTGTTCACTCGTCGCATCACGGCCATAATGTGCCCAATCATTTCGGTTGGCGCAGCTTTGAAGAATAGACACAGAACCTGCAGGGCCAAATGTATTGTCTGGGCGAATGCGCGTATACTCGAAGATTTTTTTTCGCTGTTTTTTATCTCCAAGAAATTTGCCAAAGCAAGGCATAGCATTGCCTGTTGGGTTAAATGAGTGCTCTTTGTTTTTTGCACAAACCTTGACCAGTTTTCCATCCAAGGTGATTTCAGTCCAGCCCTCGAGCTTTTTGCTATCTGATGTACTCATTTTCATGATTGTGCTGCAGATACCCAAGCCGAGATTCCGTACTCCAAGCACGTTGCCCGCTTCGTTGTTTGAATCGTTCATTTGAATCAGCCCTCCAGCTGAATTTAGGGGTTTGCAGCCTTTAAGCACGTTTAAAGGATTAATGCTTTTGAAAATAGCACCAATGGAATTGTCTTTAGGTGGCGGAATATAGGGCGTTACTGATGCCTCGATCCTGAATGTTTTGCCTTGCGTGTTGGCATCCGAAGTACAAAAGCCTTCGTTCACGCTTGTACGATCTGAATGAGTTGAGTCCTTATATGTGCCCCAGACCCATCTCTTTCGATCAAGGCAGGCCCAAAGTGGAGACTGTGCTGTTAGCTAAGAACGAGGATTACCCTTATTATCCCAGCGTTTTACGGGAGCATTCGTACGAATGATAGGGCCTTTCACTTCGCCAACGAGAATGGGGTTTTGATTATCAATTTCGCCTTCGGCAAGGTCTTGGTTAGTTTGGTCCTCCTGAATATAAAAGCACTCACTTCGGATATTACGATCGACACCAAGATACTCTATCTGCTGTTTGAATTTTGCATAGCAATTGGGATTGCTAATGGCTAATTCTGCACCATCTGCAATACGTGCGAGACGTAACGCATTTTGTTCTTCTCTGAATTTTGCGCTCCTGGCTTCGTCTTCTTCAACCTTTATCTTCCATTCGGCATCGGTACAATTTGGACAATATTCCGCGCGGCTTTCAGCAAAAGTTTTAAAGCAGCCAGTTAATGCGGCAAGTGTTGCTATAAGTATACTCGCAGTTAAAAAATGTTTCATAATTTATCTATCTCCAATTTGTAGATACATCGCGCGCCTTAATGCTAACGAGCACCCATCGCAACAATTGGCTTAATTATTTGAATGCTGTGGTGCTATCTCTTGTTCCATACCAGACCATGCCGCCGGACACTGATTGTAGACGCCATAAAATTCAGCGTCGAATGAGCATAAAATGCCACCCCAAACGTAACCTGTTGCGTATTCACCTTTGTCATTAGGGTAGCCAACTTCAAACCATGGGTATCCGTTGAACATTTCGCCAGTGTCATAAAGCAACTCGACCTGAACACCCTCGGCCAATGATCCCGTTTGAGGATGCTGAGTTCCCGGGGCCCCTCGTACTTTGCCGCCAAGAGCTGCGCCTTTTGCAGGGTTTTCCTGTGCTAAAGCTTCACGCTCCATTTCGATCATGGTTTGAATGTCACCCTCGCAAGAAGGAATGATTTTGCTCCACATAACATCATCGGAAAAGCAATCACCTAGCAATGCATCGCCGCATAATTTGGCGACATTGTCCAAACATTGTTGTTCTTGTGCTTGCGCACCTGCGGTAAGTGAGATCACTGCTAAAGCAGAGAGAGTCATGAATTTCATTTTGTTTCCCCTTGGGGTTTTATTCTTTTTGTTAATGTACCTAAACCAAGTCGTACTTGAGAAAATTTAGGGGTGAGTTTTCTATTCGCGAATTTCGAATATAATTTCATATTTGGAAAAATCACCGTCCATTTTTTCAGAAAAACGGCCAATACCTTTGCCGGGATTAAACCTGAATGTTCCAATGGCATCGTCACCACCCAAAAGGTCGCTCTCCATCAAATTGATATCAATCGCTTTTGACGCGCTGACAAAGAAATGCGGTTCCCACACCTGACCTTTTCTAATTTTAAAAGGACTCTCTGATGCAAGTGGATGTTTTAGGCCATTACTCATTGAGAAATAAATACTATCTGTATCGCTTCCCAAAGTCGTGGAATTACATTTAACAGAAATGATCAATAGGTATGGCTCGCGCGAGGCAACCTTGATGAATGGTGACGCCGGATTGGCGATTGTCGTATATGTCGAATTTTTATGAATAAGTGGACTAGCAAACGCCGAGGTTTGCAAAAGTCCAAAAGCAAATAAGGCTGTAATTACAGTGATCACGCGTAGCATAATATTTCTCCCTAAGAAACAATGTTGTAAATTCAGCTTAACTGATATCATTGTAATAGATAGTTATTTTGCTGTGACATCGATTAAAACGACGTCAATTACATTTTAATGTGCTGTAATATTTCGTGAAAATAAGGGTTGCTGTTTTTTTAACTTTAAATAACGAATAATACATATACTTTCCTAATTTTACGCTGGCACAGCATGTTCCATGATGGAATTGCGCGGACATACATATCAATGTTCTTAAGTGATTATAGATACATCATTTTCAAAGTCCTGAGGGAATTCTGAGGGATTCAGGCATTGCCCAACGTCGATCAATCTCGGGTTTCTATATGGGTGGAAATAAGTTCAATCAAACTAAGTCAATTATGGGTCTTATATTTGCTAAATGTACATCGGAACACTCGGGAACAACGAGGCACAATGATCAAAACAACTCGTCTGTTGTCAATCGATCAGGGAGACCATATTTATTCCATGCGGCTTTCATCCCAATCCTTTTTGCAAAAGCCATAAAATCCTTGTGATGGTAAATCATTTTGCAGGTATCTACGCTGCCCCAAATACGTAAAAATGACCCGTGGGCGCCCACGGGTGGACCATTGCCGGTGCAAACTTCGAATATGGCTTCTGCAGATCCTGTTCGGATTAATCCAGCCATAAGTGGGACGGACGGAGGCTCACCGGGCGTTGTCAGAAGAAAATTGAAATAGGTTTTAAATTGGCGTAGTTTTTAAAAATGACTGACAAGGTTTCTTATAAATATTTCAAGACAAGCCCAGAAATTATTCAATTGGCGATGATGTATTATGTGCGTTATCCGCTGAGCTATCGACAGGTTGAAGATATTTTGTCCGAACGTGGTGTCGATATTTTCCACGAAACTATTCGTTTTTGGGTGAATAGATTTGGTGGGGCATTTGCCAAGAACATCAGAAAGAAACGAAGATGCCATCATTCCAATTGGCGGTGGCATTTGGATGAGGTGTTTGTGAGGCGCTGTCAGAAGAAAATTGAAATAGGTTTTAAATTGGCGTAGTTTTTAAAAATGACAGACAAAATTTCTTATAAATATTTCAAGACAAGCCCAGAAATTATCCAAC
>CAXBCW010000108.1:0-8978 GCA_963974325.1 uncultured Rhizobiaceae bacterium | reverse complement strand
TACGAGATAAAATCTCGGCATCAAAAAAGAAGGGCCTTTGGATGGGTGGCTCTGTGCCAATTGGATATGAGGCTGATGGCAGAAGTTTGAAGATCAATGAGATTGAAGCCAATACTGTCCGCACGATCTATGACATGTATCAGAAATACGGTAACATTCGCTTAGTAAAGAACGAGCTTGATGGACTTGGCTTACGCTCAAAGAAGAGAGTGATTGATAAAAAACTGGTGGTCAACGTTAATGCTAGTCATCAGATAAAAACCCCAAACAAAACATCAATGCTTACTGGTGACGTTCCTTTTAGCAAAGGGCATATCCAATTCATTCTGACCAATCCAATATATGCTGGGCGCATTCGTCACAAAGATATTACCTATGATGGCCAACATCCACCAATCATTGATCCTGTAATATGGGATGAGGTTCAAACTCAGCTGCAATTAAGTTCAAACAAAACCAGAGCTAAAAAGACAGGCCTTGTTGATCATTCAAAACTTCTTGGAAGGTTATTTGATGAGAATGGGGCTCGCCTCACCCCAAGTCATTCCAAGAAAGGCAATCGTCGGTATCGATATTATATATCTCATCATCTTATTACAGGTGCAAATACGGTAAAAGGGCAATTCAACGAGGAGGCTGTTTTACCCAACAGGCCAAACTGGCGACTTCCTGCAAAACCATTTGAGAACATGATACAAACTGTCATCATAGACCACCTCACTCAAAAACAAAGACAGTTACTAAACTTGGATGCCAGTGCAGAACAAATCAGGCAGCTGTCTGAGACTTTAAAGTCGATTGCATACAAAGACGCTGGCTCAAAGCATCCAAACATTGACCATCTTGATTTGATAGATCGCATCGATTTAAAAACGGGCAGCATTAATATCAAACTAAACGGCGAAGAACTTTCAAAACAGCTCTTCATCAATCTGGAATTGATCAATGAACGTGCATTATCATTTAACACCCCATTCCAATACAGAAAACGCGGTGTCGAAACCAAGTTTATCATTGGGGATCAACCATCCAATTACGATGCGGTACTGGTTAAGAACTTGGCACAGGCGCATCACTTTATGGATCAACTAAAATCGGGACTTAGTATTGAGCAGATCGCTTCAACTTATTCAGCAAGCTCTAAGATGACAATAAATTCTAAGCGTGTATCACGTCTTTTAAAACTTGCATGCCTTGCTCCTGATATCACAAGCATGATCCTTCAAGGTCAACAGCCTCATGCTTTAACCACAGCAATGTTGTTGAAAGCATCACTGTCACATTCTTGGGATGAGCAGCGTTTGATGGTTGATCGGTTAACCTAAGTAATTTTTATTGGTTCCGTCACAAATCTATATCCACTTAATCAATCCGACCTAGCAAATCAGCCAGCTATATTATGAAATATTTAGTTTGAGATATCGGCAAGATTGCTCATTCAGTTCAAATACGGGAGTTACGCCGTCCAAAAACTCACCGAAAACAGCATCACATGTTGGTTTTTGCGATGCTAGTATACTGATATCGGCACCTCCGAATTGCCCTGCAGAGACTTTTTGATATCATGCGCCCAAATACGCCAGTAATACGCGTCTCTTCACCACACACACAAAACTAAGCTTATGAAACTCAAAGCTAATTCAAGGATTATCGTAACCTAGGTAATATAGGGAAAAAGTAGTGGCTGGGGTACCTGGATTCGAACCAGGGATGCCGCTACCAAAAAGCGGTGCCTTACCGCTTGGCTATACCCCAACACAGTGCTGATCTATTGAGACCCGCGAGAGGCAGATAGCAAATGTATTTCAATATCACAAGGTCTTAGTTTCATAAATTGACAAAAAATTGCTGCTAGTGTCTATCATAGCCATATATTATTGATTTCAGCGCATATAGAGCTCAATTTGACACCCCTTTTATACAATAAAAATTTCAATCCGGCACATGGTCAGTCCGTTGATGTGGCAAATCAGGTCAAACGCATCACTGCGCCGAACCAAAGCCCTATGACATTTAAGGGTACCAACTCATATTTGGTCGGAAAAGACAATTTAGCGCTGATAGATCCCGGTCCTCTTATCGATTCTCATTTGCAAACTTTGCTTGATACCATTGATGGACGACCACTTACACATACCTTCGTCTCCCATACCCACAAAGACCACTCACCACTGGCTGCTAAGCTTCAAGAGATCACAGGCGCAACGATTTATAGCGAAGGCCCTCACAGGGCTGCGCGTGACTTATTTATTGGCGAAATAAACCCACTCCATGAAAGTTCGGATCGAGATTTTGTACCTGACCTGCATTTGGCCGATGGTCAGGTCATTGATGGTGGAGATTGGCAGATAAAAGCTATTCATACGCCCGGTCACACGGCAAACCATTGCGCCTTTGAATTGATGAGCGATATTGAGCATGACAGATTATTATTCTCAGCTGATCACATCATGGCTTGGTCCACCTCGATTGTGGCACCACCAGATGGATCTATGCATGATTTTATGCAATCTTTGGACAAGCTGATCGCCTGTGATCATCGCCATATTTTGCCCGGTCACGGTGGCGATGTTATTGACCCGCCCAAATTTCTTTACGCACTGAAGGAACATCGCCTATTCCGTGAGCGATCAATTGTGCGGACATTGGAAAAAAATGGTGCCATGACAATCGAAAGATTGGTTGACCGGATTTATATCGGTCTATCACCGCAGCTAAAATTTGCGGCTTCCTTGTCGGTTTTGGCTCACTTGGAAGATTTGGTATCGAAAGATCGTGTGAGTTGCGAAGGCACGCCATCATTGTTGAGCGAATATGGTGTTTGTGCAGATCAAAAAGATTAGAGTGCTTTATTCTTAACCAGCGCCCACAATTCCCAACAGACGATTATCAACCTTGCTCAAGAAGCGATTGATCAATTCGGCATTCAAACCCAGATCATGGGGTCCCTGCTGAGTGGCGGATCGCATATTCACAAAGGTTGCGGTTTCATCTTCGGTCAAAAGTATCAAAACGTCATGATGAAGACCTAATATCAGTGAGTTTTTTTCCATTTGAAGACGAATGACCGAACCTTCAAATTGTGTGGCATTGCCTAACCCGCTTGCCCCGCTTACCCCATCAGATCCACTTACACCATTTGCTACAGCTTGCCGACCTGAAGGCGTTCTGGCTGGCACAGGGACATTTTCAGATGATGAACTGGCATCAGTATCAGACTTGTTATTTTGCTCAGGCTCATCAGGCGACAAGAAATCATCACCAATGCTGTGCGTTATTCTATAGCCCTCGTCTTTTGCAACGGCCCTTACAGCACGATAAACTCTGTCGATTGCGCCTTCATATCTGCGTTCGGTCAGCTCGCCATAGATGCGTTTGTTTTTAAGATCAAAAGCAATCTCGCCAGAGCTTTGAGTTGGCATCCAAGATGCGGGTTTAATTGGCTCGCTCAACCATTCAAGTTGCGGCTTTTGCGCGGTGACCACATCATACTGCTCCGGAAGGGAGATAAATTTATAAAAGGCCAAAGTAAAAGGCGCGAGTGCAATGAGATTGAGCGTTAACCCCACAAAAGATGCGCGACCACCTTTGGCTCCGATCAACCACAACATGGCAAATCCAATTATCGCCATTGCAAAGCCAAACAAGGCCAATCCAAGCGCTAAAATGCTAGCTGCCACAGCATTTGCCGTTGCAAAACCTAAAAAACGATGCCCAATCCAAATGGTAATCAAAAGGACTAAAACGAAATAGCCGATCTGACGAGACCAGCCCGCAGACAATGACGAGGGGCGCTTATAAACAACAGGCATGACTTATGTGTCCTCGCCTTTTTCGTCAGAATTGGGAGCGCTTGCCTTATCCGTGATGGCTTTTTGCGCAAGTGCCGAATGCTCGATTGTTGCTTGTGCAGCAGCTAGCCGCGCAATGGGCACACGAAACGGCGAACAGCTGACATAATCAAGACCCACTTGATCAAAGAACTTAACCGATTTTGGATCACCGCCATGTTCGCCACAGACACCAAGTTTCAAATTTGGATGGTTTTTGCGACCGCGTTCAACGGCCAAACGAATAAGCTCGCCCACGCCTTCAATATCAAGGGTTACAAACGGATCTTCATCAATGATTGTTTTTTCGCGATATGTTTTCAAAAATGGCGAGGCATCATCACGGGAAATACCATAGACCATTTGGGTCATATCATTGGTTCCAAATGAGAAGAAATCGGCTGATTCTGCAATTGCATCGGCACGGATGACAGCACGGGGCAGCTCAATCATTGTGCCGACAAGATAGTGTACTTTTTCGCCCATCTCTTCCATCACATCATGGGCAACAGAATTGATCCGTTCTTTGACAAAATCTAGTTCTTTTGTAAGTGCAACCAATGGCACCATGATTTCAGGAACAACGGGTGCGCCTGTGTTTTTGGCAGCCATAATCGCTGCTTGTAAAATCGCAGTGGCTTGCATTTCAGTGATCTCCGGGTAGGAGATCGCCAATCGACACCCACGGTGGCCCAACATTGGGTTAAACTCATGCAATTCGGCAATCCGGCGACGCAAAATGACGTCTTCGACACCCATCGCACTTGCGGTTTGGGCAATTTCTTCATTGGATTTTGGCAAGAATTCATGTAAAGGCGGATCGAGCAATCGTATCGTGATCGGCTGACCATTGGCAGCTTCAAAAAGCTCAACAAAATCGGACCGTTGCATGGGTAATAGTTTATCGAGTGCTGCCCTGCGCCCTGCTTCTGTTTCTGCCAAAATCATCTCACGCATCGATAAGATACGGGCTTCATCAAAAAACATATGCTCGGTGCGACAAAGGCCAATACCTTGTGCGCCAAATTGCCGAGCAGTCCGCGCATCTGCAGGTGCTTCGGCATTGGTGCGCACATCCATCCGTCGGGCTTTATCTGCCCATGACATCAGCTCACGAAATTCTTCGGACAATGTTGCTTTATCCATCGCAACCTCACCCAACAGCACTTCGCCTTTGGCGCCGTCCAATGTGATGACATCACCTTTATTGAGATATTTTCCAGACGCAAACAATGTCTCGGCTTTAAGATCAATACGCATACTGCCCGCGCCACACACACATGGGCGACCCATGCCACGGGCGATCACAGCTGCGTGGCTGGTAATACCACCACGGATGGTCAATATGCCTTCGGTGCGCTGCATGCCGTGCACATCTTCGGGGCTTGTTTCTACACGCACTAGAATTGTTTTACGGCCCTCGCGAGCTGCCACAATCGCATCTTCGGCTGTGAAGACAATTTCACCTGATGCTGCACCGGGGGACGCGGCAACACCGGAGGCAATCACATCTCGATTGGTTTCTCTGCGGATAGACGGGTGCAGCAATTGCTCGAGTGATGTCGGGTCAATTCGGCAAATCGCCTCGTTTTTAGTAATGATGCCTTCATGGGCCAAATCGACTGCAATTTTTAGCTGCGCTCTGGCGGTCATTTGCAAATCAACGCTATCGCCAATCAGCGGTCGCCCCGCCTCGATAATCAGGCCAATGCGCTGACTTTTACCAAAATGACGCTCAACGTCTTTTGCTAGTTGCACCAGCTCACGACGTTGTTCGGGCATGATCTCTTCAAATGTTGGTGCATCATCTTCTGGAATATCGGTGAACGAAATTGGGAAACGGGCGGATCGTGAGTTTTGCTCGCCCACTAAGTTCCATCCAAAACCACCGCCGATTTTTCTATCGCCGGTGATATGGTCGCGCGTATCTAAATAAGCTTGCCCGCTCATATCGTCTAAATCGGCAAAAGCTGCAGCACGAACAATCACGGCCAATCCCTCATCATCACCAATTTCATGGATTTGACGTTGCATGACTGCGCGGCGAGACATCCAGCTTTTGATCGCTGCAATCACGGCAATGCGCAATTGAGCATGCAGATCATCAGGGATTTCGTGGCCGTATTCATCTTCCAACAGATTGTTGTAATCTTGCGATAAGGCAATCACGTCATCAAGCGTAAAATCACGGTCGCTTGCACGTCCCAAAATATCGCGTCGTTCGTCATATAGATCTTCCAGCACATCCGGTGTCACGCCCAAGGCTTGTTCGGAAAACTGATACAAAAATCGCGTTAATTGGCTGGCAGCTTTTGTGTTGCCTGTCAGGTTCGGACCAAAATCGCCTTTAATCATCTGCGCAGAGATGTTTTCTCCACCCATGACTTTGGCTAATGCCCGCGTTTTTTCCGCGTTCATGCCCAAATGATAAATGGGACTTACAACGCCAGCAAGGCGCGAACGGGAACTGACGCGAATGGTCAAAAACAGCGGTAGGTTTTTTCCCATTGAGGAATTTGCATGCTCTGCTTCCAAATCCGCAACAGCAGATTTAAGCTCTTGGTCGAACTCTGGCGGCAGCTCATTGTGCGTATGAAAATAATTACAAGTTTCGGCTTTGATGATAAAGCCCGGCTGAACAGGTAGGCCAATTGCCGATAAAGCAAGCAGTCGCGAACCCGTATAGCCTAGGCTAAGAGCATTCACGCTTTCATCTACTGGTGCGCCTTTTTGACAAGCACCCAGTTGATTTATCCACATTGCCACCGGATCTGCCTCCTTGCACGACCCTGATGGTTCAATTTGTAAAAAGCACTGAACTTTTTGATCAAACTGAACCTTGATCTTTTATCGCACTATATCAGTACACAATATCTATGCTGCAATGCAACAAGTTTCCTCTTTTTGTTGCGGTGCGCAATGCATAAATTTATAGCACTTCATCCCTTTTATAACGCGTGATCAACCTAGCGACGAGAATCGCTCCTGTAAAACAAAAGCTTAGAAAACACAGAGTTTTCTCACTATAATTGTGACCAGTGTCACCCGCGAACCGATTGCCATGAATTAAATGGGGGGACAATAAATTATTGCTGATGATGAAACATTTTGAACTTACCACACTTAACCTATTGTAAATAATACACTTACGCCAATATCTGACCATCTAAACCAACAGCAAACCACCTTAAATCATCCACCCTTGGTGTGGTCGATGATATGATCTCATCTAACTTTCACCAAGGCGCTGAAAAAGCCTTAGATCAATTTTGACGGGATGATGACTGTGAGCCAAACTGATAATCTTTCTTTGCCGTTAATTATGCCTTCGCAAGCGCAAAAGCATGTCACGCATAATGAAGCGCTTTTGGCACTTGATGCTGTGGTGCAATTGCATATCATTAGCCGCATAGAAACTGCGCCACCAGCAACCTCCACCGATGGCAACCGATATTTAGTTCCGATCGGTGCAATAGGTGATTTTAACGGTAAAGACGGCCGAATTGCCGCCTTTCAAGATGGTGTGTACCAGTTCTACTTTCCGCAAACCGGTTGGGTGGCCTATGTCTCATCTGAAGACAGATACATCTATTTTGATGGCACTCAATGGGTTGAATTTGCAGGAAACGAAGTCGATGCGAGCTTTCAGACGCTTGGTATAAATGCATCTGCAGACACAATTAACCGGCTTGTATTATCATCTGAAGCTAGCTTGTTTAATCACCAAGGCAATGGTCATCAGCTTAAAATCAACAAAGCCTCAAGTTCTGATACTGCAAGTCTGATCTTTCAAACCGCGTTTTCTGGTCGGGCAGAATTTGGTCTTGCAGGCGACGATCATTTTCGTATTAAAACCAGCCCAGATGGTGCAATATTTTATCAAAGTATCACGGCAGATAGCACAAATGGATTTGTGTCCATTGGTGATATTTCACCCACCGCAAATCTCACAGTTGCGAACCAAATTAAAGTTGCAGATCCTGCAACGTCATCAGCACTTGATATCTCAGCCGACAATTTTAAAACCTCATTAATATCAACTTTGGCAAATGGTGAATTGGAGATCAGTCAAGCAGGCAGTGGAATTGTGAATTTTAAGATCAATGATCAGACTGTTCTCAAACTAGAAGACACCAGCCTCACTGTGTCTGCCCCCATACAATTATCGCAATATCAGCTTGCAACACTCCCCTCCCCATCTCCTGCTGGACAAATCATTTATATTGCAGGATTGGTGGAAGGATCATGTTTAGCTTTTTCAAATGGTGCGGAATGGTTGCGCAGCGAAGATCGTTCTCCAATCAGCTAAAACAGCTCATTTTGCCCAAATTATAGGCTAAAATTAACGATTGGATAAGCACGCTCACGAAATGTCTCGCTTGGTCACCGTTTGTGCTGGTCAAATTAACAACAATTTCAGCTTCTTGGCTTTAGCCTATAGACGAACAGATAATCCAAGCGTAACGAATATTCTTACAGCCTGGATTAACCCTATTGGTTTTTTAAATTAGAAGAGTATCGAAATGTCAGACATGCCAAACATTCCTTTTGTTGATCTTGCAAGCCAACAAAAGCGTATCCGCCCCCTTATAGATGCGGCGATGACGCGTGTTTTGGATCATGGCAAATATATTATGGGCCCTGAAGTCGATCAGCTTGAAGCTGATCTATCTAAGTTCTGCGGCGCAAAACATTCGATCGGTTGTTCATCTGGCACCGATGCATTGGCGATGGTTTTGATGGCTAAAAATGTTCGTGCTGGACAGGTTGTTTTCTGCCCTTCCTTTACCTTTGTTGCAACGGCGGAAGTTGTGGCATGGCTTGGCGCCAAAGTTTGTTTTGTCGATGTGGATCCTGTGACATTTAACATGGACCCAATCAAACTGGGTGAAGCGATTGAGGTTGCTAAATCAAACGGTGAAGACCTTGCAGGCATCATTGTTGTTGATATTTTTGGCCTTCCTGCTGATTATCTTGATCTTCTTAAAATCGCGGATGCAAACGACCTTTGGCTCATGTCTGATGCGGCACAAAGTTTTGGTTCGCGCTATCATAATGCGCCCGCTGGCACTAACGGAATTGCAACAGCCACTAGCTTTTTCCCCGCCAAACCATTGGGCGCCTATGGCGCTGGTGGCGCTATGTTTA
>CAXBCW010000107.1:0-9047 GCA_963974325.1 uncultured Rhizobiaceae bacterium | reverse complement strand
AGGTGCACACCCTAACCGGCTTGATCCAAACGTTCAAAGTCGGTCAGCAATCTGGTTCTGGTCAAATGACGTCAAATGGTCATGGTTCAAGCTCTAATTCGCATCGACGTTCCACTGGCTCATCATCGAGCTATACGCCAGCAGCAAGACCAAAAGCATCCGCTCCGGTCTCTGCAAATAATAAGCATGTATCAGCCCCATCACCTGCAAAAGCAATGGTCAACAAAGTTGCGCAAGCCTTTGGTGGTAGAACAGCTCCCAAAGCAGACGATGGCAATTGGGATGAGTTTTGATCTAATGAAACGCTCTTAGTGAGCTAAGTCTCTGGTCTTTATGAAAACGGCGTTGATGATATCAACGCCGTTTTTTGATTCAAAACCAATAAAACAACTATTGGTTTTCGTCAAAAGTAAGACGCATATAAATTGTATGTATAAATACAATAGCTGTATTGTTAATATATTGTTACGAATTTCATGAAATTAAATAACCCAAGATGTTGGAGCTTTTTCAGCAAGCATGATGCGTTCTTAAGAGCAGTTTTGTTCATGACATTTTGACTGAATTTAACGGATTTCATTGTGAACATATCAAGAAAATTACCCATCGCAGCCGCAATATTAACTCTCATTACTGTCGGAGTTGCTAGCACGGCTAGCTATATGGTTGCATCATCTTATCTAATAGCAAAGTCCGATGAGAAATTGCAGGCCATTGGCGACGGGCGTCGTGACCAGATTGAAGCCTATTTGCAAACGATTGAATTTGATGTTTTGAGTATGTCGAAAGATGAGCAAACCGCAAATGCATTTGTGAGTATGTTTTCATCGTGGGGCTTGATGTCAGGTGATAAAACTGCCGAATTGCAAAAGCGCTATATTACAGATAATCCAAATCCGCTTGGCGAAAAGCAAAAGTTAGATACAGCAGGTGTGGATGGATATGATAAAGCTCACAAAAAATATCACACTTATTTAAGAGAATTCATTGAGCACCAAGGTTATTACGATCTGTTTTTGGTAAACGATAGCGGAGATGTGGTCTATTCGGTTTTCAAATAACTTGATTACGCAACAAATCTCGAAATAGGCGAGTGGAAAGACTCTGGCCTTGCGCGCGTTTGGAAAGATGTGATGGCCAATGATGGCAGCAAAGATCATGTCGCTTTTGACGATTATGCCCCGTATGGCCCATCCGCTGATGCGCCAGCGTCCTTTATAGCCAAGCGTTTAAGCAAACGTGGTCGTGATTTGGGAACTTTGATCTTGCAAATGCCGAATGATACAATTGCAAAGATCATGTCCAACACAACGGGTATGGGTAAAACTGGTGAGACCGTGTTGTTACGTAGTGATGGGATGATGATCACAGATTCGAAAAAAACAGATGAAAATGAAGCGCTTAACACTAGGATGGTTTTAACGCAGAACCTTTTAGATAATTCATTTACCGGTCAACCTGTTGATTACATCGATACATATCGGGGTGAACAATTCCATATTTCCGCAGCGCGCGTAGATTTTGAAGGTCAGGACTGGATCGTTGCAGCACTCATCTCAGATCGAGAAGTTATGGAGGGTGCTGTAGCCCTTAGAAATATTATTTTGATCATTGCATTGCTGCTAACAGCGGCTGCAATTGTTGCTGCATTCTTATTCTCTCGTTCAATTACTAAGCCATTAGATAAAGTCATAGATAATATGATTGACCTTGTGGGTGGGAACACAAACTTAGACCTATCTGGTGCGAACAGATCAGACGAGATTGGTAAAATTTTTAAAGCCGTGTCTGTGTTCCGCGATGCTGCGATTGAAAAAGAACGCTTGGAAGAAGAGAACTCAGAAAATCGTGCGATGAACGAGCAAGAGCGCTATCGCAATGAAGAGCTGAAAGAAATGGAAGCTGCAAAACTAGCAGCAGCTATTGATGCTCTTGCAAAAGGTTTAACGGAATTATCAGAAGGTGATCTCACAGCAAATATTGCAACACCATTTGAAGGTAGCCTTGATCGCTTGCGTGAAGATTTCAATCAATCCGTCGCAAAGCTTGCTCAGACAATGAGCGAAATCAGCAATGTGTCTGTTCAACTAAAAGATAATTCTAGCGAGATTTCCAACGCAACCAATGAGCTGTCTCAACGAACAGAAACGCAAGCAGCATCTTTAGAAGAAACCTCAGCTGCCCTTGATGAGATTACAGTAACGGTTCGCGAAACATCAGAACGCGCAAAAGAAGCGGCAGACAAAGCCAAGGAAGCCCGCGATGATACCGAGCAATCAAGCTTAGTTGTGGCAAATGCAATGTCTGCAATGGAAGGCATTGAAAAAGCCTCAGGCGATATTTCAAACATCATTAACGTGATTGATGAAATCGCATTCCAAACCAACTTGCTTGCGTTGAACGCAGGTGTTGAAGCTGCGCGTGCGGGTGAAGCTGGTAAAGGCTTTGCCGTTGTTGCCCAGGAAGTTCGCGAACTTGCAGGACGATCAGCAGGCGCCGCTAAAGAGATTAAAAGCTTGATTGATAAGTCAGGTAAAGAAGTTTCCAATGGTGTGGATCTTGTTCAAGAAACAGGCAAGGCACTTGCGAAAATCTCTGATCACGTCAAAGAGATTGATCAACGCATTGATACGATATCTCAAGGGGCAGCTGAGCAATTGGCCGGCATTCAAGAGGTCAATTCTGCGGTGAACTCGATGGATCAAGTCACACAACAAAATGCAGCCATGGTGGAAGAAAATACCGCTGTGACACAGCAGATTTCTGATGAAGTGAGCACGCTAACAAGCTTGATCCAAACGTTCAAAGTGGGTCAGCAATCGGGCTCAGGTCACATGAAATCAACACACACACCAGCGACCAGATCAACTTCAAGATCTGTTACCCCTCCAGCCCATAAGCCAGTATCTTCAGCACCTATATCTGCAAATAATAAACATGCATCCACGCCATCACCTGCAAAGGCTATGGTCAATAAAGTTGCGCAAGCCTTTGGCGGCAATACAGCTCAAAAGGTTGATGATGAAAATTGGGATGAATTTTGATCAAATAGTTCTAAGATCTTAGCATTAAATAAAACAGCGTTGAAACTCAGCGCCGTTTTTTATTGCAATTTACAACGAACGTTTCTTCGTGTTTTTTTGAGCAATAAAATAAGACATCAGACACAAAAATATGATCCCCAATGGCATGAATAAACGAAGCCCTATGACGGCAAATTGGTAGAGTGCGCCTAAATTTGTATAAAAGAATTGCCATGCCCATAATCGGCTAAATAACGCTCCGTGCCATTGATGAAAAAAGCTCCAATAATTGAGCGAATAGGCAACAGCTGTGATGCCGATTGTTGCTATGGTCAAAAACAAAAAGCACCCGGCAAGTTGGGTTTCAAATCGTTTATGACGATCAAGAATATGCAGGGTGACCATGGCCAGCGGAAAGGCGATAAATGCTGAAAAGAACACTAAAAACAAAATAGAAGTCGAATGACTGGTTAAAAATCCATTGCTTTGCCACAATGAAAAACTTGCGGATATGAGCATCAAGCAAGCCCATAAGAACGCCATAAAGGCATGAGATATGACAAACCGCATCAGAGTTGGTTCCAACTTGGTTTAATATCATCTTTTTGCGGCTTTGCTAGATATATCCCGCGAGCGATTGCACGGCTCATAGTGCTGGCCGCAGAAGCGCATAGATCGATAAAATCATCGGTGCTTGGGGTCTTGCCAGATGCGCCTGTGGAAAGCGCAAAGACCAAATCACCATCAAATGGCGTGTGACACGGCCAGATGGCGCGGGCAAACCCGTCATGCGCACAGATTGCCAGCCGCTTTGCTTGCGCTTTGGTCAACACAGCATCCGTGGCAATTGTCGCAATCGTTGTATTTGCTTTTCCGCCTCTGGGTATGTCGCGAAACTTAATCTGAAGATCAGTCGCATTGTCTGGCATAGGGTGCGGAAGACCCAAACCACCAAATTCATCACCAATTTCAAAGGGCGCTGCCCAAAAATGGTGCGTATCGCCTATTGTGACTGTGCCCATAGGGTTGGCAGCAACAAGCGCGCCCATTGTAAACCCGTTATCCATAAGATGTGATGCTGACCCCAAGCCGCCTCGTATTGTTGCAGTCAGCGCACCAAGTCCTGCGCCATGTGATCCCAATTCAAAGGCTTCATCCGCATTTTGTGCAGCTTGTAACCCTAAGTCGCGATAGGGCGGATATAGGCCCCAATCTTTGTCGCCGCCATTAATGAGGTCAAACAAAATAGCACTCGGCACAATGGGGATATGGTGCGGACCAACTTCAAACCCGATCGACTTGTCTCGCAAATAAGCTTGCACGCCACTTGCAGCATCAAGGCCAAAGGCCGACCCACCAGATAGCGCAATGCCGTGGATCTCTTCTACCGTGTTGTAAGGCTCCAACAGGTCCGTTTCACGCGTACCGGGCGCGCCGCCCATCACATGAACAGCAGCAATCGTTGGTATGTCGCATAAAATAACAGTCGCGCCAGATTTCAATCTATTATCATCCTCATGACCAACGCGCAGACCTTTAATATCAGTGATAAGATTGCGCTGACCAGTCTTTGCAGGATTTTGCATCATTTAATGTTTTCTTTAGAGATAAAGCGCCCATCTTGCCAAACCATAGCTTGGAACACATCTTGATTGCGCTCGCCATATTGATCAAAAGTCACGTTGCCAATCACCGTATCAAATCCCGTCACAATCATCGCTTTTGAAATATCGTCTGGATCAACTTCTGCAAGCTTAGTCACAATCTCAGCCATGGCATAGCCAAGAACGGGCAGGCGGTCTGGGAATATGCCTGCAAGATCAAATTGTTCTCGCACAAGCTTAGCATTCTCGCCCTCAATCGTCACATTTGGCATGATGGCAATCGTGCCATTGGGCAATGTTAAATCATCATCGGCAGCTCGCAACGTATCACCACCTGCAAATTCAAATTTCAAACCAATCGATGCCGCATCGCGTGCGATAATGGCCGTATCAGAGCGTGATGCACCCACAAACACATGGCTGATATTTGATTTGCCCATACGGCGAACAATGCCAAATTGTCTTGCTTGCCCGGGGCGGAAATTATCTAACACAATGGGTTGAAATCCACCGTCTTCCAATTGCAGACGAACTGCATCGATCATTTCACGATTGCTAATGGTTCCATCTTCAATCAGCGCAACCGATTTATCGCCCCAGTTTTTGATGACATATTTGGACGCAAACTTTGCCTGATCGGAGGCACGCGGCGCAAGACTAAACAGCGGCCATGATAAACGTGCCGCTTCATCGCGCACAATGTCTGAACGAATATTGATATTTAAAACCGGAATATTGTTTTGCGCAAGAATTGGCATGGCAGAAACCAAGCTTTCCACGCATAAAAAACCAACAACAAGATCAACATGAGCCTCTTCCAAAGCATAGGCCGTATCTGCACCACCATTTGCCTCACAGGTCTCGGTTTCTTCAACCACATCAAAGCGAAGATTATCATTGATGAATTGCTGCTCATAAATCAAAAACCCAGCCCGCAATTGGGTGCCAAGTATGCCAAGGGAACCTTCATCTGGCGCAACGATACCAACGCGAATTACACGTTCTTGCGCATGCAAAGGCGCAAGCGATATAAGCCCAAGACTTGTAAGGACTTGAACGCATATCAAAGCTAACAATGTGGTCAGGTGTTTCATCATAAGTTTTGTATATAAGGCTTTTTATTCAAATGCATCTAAGAAATTCAATCTGGAATCTAATATGAGAATTGCTCCGCCAAAATCCTGTCATTCCATGAATGAGATACATCTGTAAGAATCCGCGCAGTATAATCCAGCGATTGGCAGATAGAGACTGAGGTAACCGATTTAACCTCCAAATGATCTGCAACCGCATTAACAGGGCGCTTGGCAGGTTCAAGAATCTCAAATGTAACTTTCGAAGTGTCCGGCAATAAAGCCCCACGCCAGCGGCGAGGGCGAAACGGGCTCACAGGGGTCAAAGCCATAAGCTTTGCGTCCAGTGGGATAATAGGGCCGTGTGCGGATAGATTATAGGCTGTGGAACCTGCAGGCGTCGCCACCATCACACCATCACATATGAGTTCAGGCAGGCGCGGCTTATCATCAACAAACACTTTAACCTTTGCTGCCTGATAAGATTGGCGCAAAAGCGAGACCTCGTTGATGGCAAGGGCTGTAAATTCATCACCATTTGTATTGGTGGCTTTCATCTCAAGCGGATGGATAATGTTTTCAACAGCAGCATCAATGCGTTCGGGCAGGCTGGTATCGGCATAATCATTCATCAAGAAGCCAATTGTGCCACGGTTCATCCCATAGACAAGTCGGCCAGAGTTCATTTGTTCATGCAAAATCTGCAACATGAAGCCATCGCCACCCAAAGCAACAATTACATCTGCATCATCTCGCGCCACATTTCCATATAACGCCGACAGATGTTTGATGGCTTCTTGCGCGTGAGCGGCATTGGAAGCCCGAAAAGATATTTTCAAAAAATTGCTCCTAGTTCGTTGTGCGCCAAAATTGCGCGATAAACGCTCTGGGTCAAGTTTTTCGGTAATTCTTTTGAAAAAAATTAAATTTCTACTTTACAAGCTCAACCAATATGCTAATTGCACTCTCGTTGCCCCTATAGCTCAGTTGGTAGAGCAACTGATTTGTAATCAGTAGGTCGGGTGTTCGAGTCATCCTGGGGGCACCACTTAACTTCTTGAAAGTATTGTGGTTTATTTTGACTGGTTTACGGTGCGTAAGACCCGTTTCCCTATGGTTTCCCTGACCGTTTCCCCAAAGTTGATGCCTTGATGTTCTCCAAACTGCGATTCAATCTTCTCAATTGCCTTCTTTGAAAGTGTCTTTGAGCGCTTAAAATATGAGTTTGCTGAATTAACATTCAATCTACGGCCTGTAATGGCGTAGGTTTGCGCTTCTGTGCAGTCTGCTTCCCATGCTCTATTCTCAAATGTGCCTCTTAGGTCATGAAATGTGACGCCTTGAATGCCAGCTGCCTTGAATGCTTTTTGGCGTGATGCATCAAATCCACTGCTCCAAGCGGTGCCACGACTGTTTAAAAATACAAACTCGTTATCATCAGTTCGCGGTATTTCATCGAAAAGTCTGCGCATAGCAGTGCCAATATAGATGAATACCCATGTGCCTGATTTGGCTTTCTTGCTTTTTTTGGATTGGCAGATGGTGATGTATTCGTTTCCAACTGATGACCAGCGAAGTTTCAATATGTCTTCTTTGCGTTGGCCTGATAGTAGGGCGAATATTGTGGGTAGCTTAATTTGCTTTTGTAGTAATGGAATTCTGGCAATTTGGAGTTCTTCCCAGATTACATCTGCGCGATTGCCCTCTTCAAACTTATCAATGCCAACTGAGTGATTTTCGAGGGTATGACCTCTTCGTTTTGCCCAGCCCATAACGGATTGTAGGCATGCCAACGTCCGGTTAGCTTCGGTTGGTGTCGCGGACATAGCTTCGTGAAAGTTGCTAAATTCTTTCCGAATACGCGGATCTTCGAGCGCCCGCACTGAATAGTGGTTAAATTCAGATTTCAGCTTATTGATATAGCGTTGGTAATCATTTCGCGTTTTGGGTCTTAGCTCATCCCACGCTGATGATGCCTGATAAGCATCAAATACATCTGAAAAGCCGACAATGGTTTTGTTGCGATGTCTATCCTTGAAAAATTGGTAACTTTCGAAGAATTCGTGACTGCCTGGCTCGCCTTCAATTTTAGGGCCATCTTTGCCATATCGATAGTAGACGTGAACTCTGACCTTACCGTTGGCTAGTTTGCGCCTGACTTTTTGGGTATAAACGCCATCCAGTTCAATTTTTCCCATCCCGAGCATCTTTCTTGGCTTTGCACCTATCGAATTCATCATATGACGATGATATTCCTGACGTGTCAAAGTTAATCGTGCCATCCGGCAATACTTGGACCGCACTCACCACTAATCCAGCGCTTGTGAGAGCCTCACAGTGCTTTTTGATTTTTGCTGGTGTTAGTGCCGGCTGCATTTTTAAGCTGCCTCGTCTTGGCGAGTCGCTTTCAATGCAAACTGATAGGCGAGGGTAGCTGAGTAGCCGTTTTGCTCAAGAAAGCTGATTATGTTGCTTTCGTTGCTTGCAACTGCATGATCGTGCAGGCCGCGCATGTCGCGATCTATTGATTTTGCGGTCAAGGGCAAGGCGTTTTTGAGGTTTGAGAGCTTGGATGCAATGAGGGATATCATGCAGCGCTGCCGATAGATTGCATCGGTGTCTCCAGATATTCTGACTGCATTAAAATAATCTGCGATCTGCTTATCTGACATTTGATTTTGATGTGTCATGATAGGTTCCTAAATCGTTCAATTGTTTCGCTGGAATAACCTGCTTGAATGAGCAAATCATCTTGGGCTGTTAGGTCAGTTAGTTTGGACTTGGTTATGATGGCGGTGATATCTGTGACCACCGCTTGCCAAGTTTTGGCATGAGCACTGGTTGGAGTGTAGTTGCGGTCAAGAATATCGCAGATGAATTTACGGCCATTGATGCGTGAGATTTGTGATTTTTGGGCTAAGGCATTTGCTAAATGCTGCGCCCATCTTGCATCAATGGTGATGTATTCTTCTTGCTCTTGTTCCGCCTCGATCATAACACCGCCTCAAATACTATTTTGAAAGCGGTGGGCGGTTTCCAAGGTGTAGCCAGCCTGTGAGATCATAATGATCGTCAGATTGCCTTCGTCGTCGATCAAGCCGTGAATGTCGGCTTTCATCGCTGTCCATAGTTTGGGGAACGCTTCCGCAACGTCAGCTTGCTCATCGGCAAAGTCGCTGGCTTGTTGGCGTATCGCAATGATCTCCCCATCTGAGCCTTGTTCAAGGACAGATTGAAAGTCAGTTGAATATCTGAGGTCTGTTTTGTTGGTTGGGCGGTTTTTTAGTGCAGTGTGTAAAACGCAGTGCAATATTGGGCCACAGAAACGATCACATAAAGTGATTGTC
>CAXBCW010000106.1:0-9274 GCA_963974325.1 uncultured Rhizobiaceae bacterium | reverse complement strand
ATGGCGGGTCTCGGGGTAGACTTCATCCATGGCCGCCCAAAACCCCATGGCACCATCCATTGCCCGGCAGGTGATTGTGAAACAATCAACCGAGAGGGGCCGATGGCCAGCTTGGGCGCATTCATCCCCCGGCTTTTGAGGCTAAGCAAAACCTCGCGCCAACTTTGAGTGGACTCACGCACCCCGTCCTCAATGGCAAAGAACCGCTTCTTGCCACTGGCCGTAACGCCAACAATCACAAGTGCGCAGAGCTTATCCTGTTCACCACGAAATCCGCTGTAGACGCCGTCCGTTGCCCGGCAGGCGTATGCATAGCATACTGCCGAGAGGGAGCCCAGATGTAGACGATTGGCTCTTCATCTAACTCAACGTCTTTCCAGCCCTCGTATTCTTTGGCCCAATCGCGCTTAAGCCGCGAGACCGTATTCGCAGATAATCCAGCCACATCAGGGCCCAATAGAACTTTGAGAGCTGGGGCCATCTCGCCGCTGGAAATCCCTTTGAGATAAAGCCATGGCAACGCTGCTTCCAACGTCTTGGTTCTGCGCACATAAGGCGGCACCAAGGCAGATCGAAATGTCACCGGCGTGCCGTCTTTGGATCGCACCTTTGGTATCCACACATTTACAGGGCCAATGCCAGTTTGAAACGGTCGTGCCGGATGATGCCCATTGCGCACGACTGCCGCGTGACCTGCCTCAGTGCGCAAGTCGGTAAATTGTGCCAGATAACCTGCAAGCTCAGCTTCAACTGCTGTCGCGATCAATTGCTGCGCTCCTGTTCTGAGTAAATCCGTCAGTGCGTCCGTCATCTCATCTCGACGTGCAAAATCTAAAATGTTAGTCGTTTCCATGGTGGTGTATCTCCTTCGGTTGGGCTGCTGTCTCACAACAACAATTCAACCAGATACGCCGCCAACCTTCAATCCACCCAAACACCAGATTCAGTCATAGCTCCTTTTTTATATAGATGATCCCATAACTTAGGCCGCACCGTCCCCTAGGTAGGGTGACTTAGACGTTTCAGCTCTTGAGGATCATGCTTTAGTAATTATATAAAAGCACTTGAGTTGGTGCCCACCAATTCTTGCGAAGACAAATACATGCGTTAAATTTAAACGTGTGTATAAGCTCTAATACGTTTCCACAAACAATCCAATTACCGTATCAGAACGTAATAAAAGATAGAAAATCCCTATTAGTCATTGGAAAATATATGCACTCTCTCACTGTCATATTTATTGCTTTTATTGTGGCGTTAACACCTACCTTCGCATACGCTCAGGCACGCTCTGCCAGTGTTCAGACAGATATTGTTGAAATGCGTGAGATGACTGAGACGATCACTGTATTTGGTCAAATTGTTGCTGTGCGTGAAAGTGAAGTCGCAACCCGCATTGCCGGCGTTGTAAACAAGGTGCCAGTTCAAGTTGGTTCAGTTGTTTCAATGGGCGATGTTCTGATGCAAATGGATACGGTACGGTTGGGCATTGAATTGGCCAGTGCAGAGGCCGAATTGGCAATTGCCAAAGCTGGTTTGGTGGTTGTTCAAGTCCAAGCAGATAGAGCAAAAAAAGCCTTCGAGCGGGCGCAAGAATTAACGGTAAATGGCGCTATCTCTGGGGCGCAATTTGATGACCGTGCAAGTGCTGTGGCAGAAGCGCAAGGCGGGCTTTCGCAGGCTCGCGCCAGAATTGGTGCCGCAGAAAACGCTGTCAATCTTACGCGTTACAATCTGACCAATGCAACTGTCCTGGCGCCTTTCGATGGTATCGTGCTGGAAGTGCATGCTCAGACAGGACAATTTGCCTCCTCTGGGAGTCGCGTCAGCACTTTGCTCGACACAAGCAACTTAGAAGTACAGGCCAATGTACCTTCCCGCTTTATCGAAGCATTATCACCTGGTAGTATCGTGATGGGTAAAAATGATAACGGAAGCGTTTTAAATATGACCCTACGCGCTATCTTACCGACAGAATTTTCAGAAACACGCACCCGCCCCGTTCGTTTTACCTTAGCAGAAGCCGGTCCGTATTTTGCGGTCGGTCAACCTGTTACACTGGATGTTCCAATAGGCGCATCCCGTAACGTGTTGGTTGTCTCTAAAGATGCACTGACCCAAGCACGTGGCGGCTGGACTGCTTTTGTAAATGATGAGGGTAAAGCCTCACCAAGAACTGTGACCATTGGTGCAGCCCTTGGCGATACATTTGAAGTCATAAATGGGCTAGCATCTGGCGATGAGGTCGTTGTGCGTGGCAATGAACGTCTGCGCCCAGGCCAAGATATTGCCCCGATGGCAGCTGGTGGCAAAAGTGGCCAGCGACCAAAGCCACAAGAGCAGCCCCGTGCAGAAAATTCAGAAACAAAAGCGGAAAAGAGCTAAATCATGAACTTTATCCGCGCTGCTATTGATCGTCCGGTTGCCGTTATGGCTGTGGTCATTATGGCTGTTCTCTTCGGAGCTTTGGCTTTATCCCGCATTCCTGTGCAACTTGCTCCTGATGTACGAAAGCCAATCGTCGTTGTGCAAACTATTTGGCCAGGTGCTGCCCCGACAGAAGTCGAACGTGAGATTGTAAACCCTCAAGAAGATGCATTTCGCGGTCTTGAGGGCCTTGAGCAGATGACAAGCCGTTCGCGGACAGGTCAAGCCTCCGTTTCGCTTGAATTTGCGATTGGTTCCGATATGGGCGATGTTTTATTACTGGTGTCTAACCGATTGGATCGCGTTGGCGGATATCCGGCAGAAGCAGGACAGCCGACCCTTAACACATCAGGCTCTGATGACAGCCCCATAGCATGGGTCATGGTAAGTGCAGGTGAAGGAAACGTTCGTCCACTGCCCGAATATGGTGATTTTCTAGAAGATGAGATCAAAGAACGATTAGAGCGGATTGATGGTATTTCCAATGTGAATGTTTTTGGTGGCGTATCTCGTGAGTTACAGATCAAGATCAATCCTGAAGAACTTGCACGCTATAACATGACAATACCTTTTGTCGTCTCAAGACTGCGGTCTGAGAACATAAGTATATCCGCTGGCGCAATCAACGAAGGCAAACGTCGTTATATTGTACGCGCCGATGGAAAATTGGACACAGTTGAGGCCATTGAGAATGTCATCTTGCGTAGCGAAGGACAGGGTAACGCTGACATTTTGGGCAGAGTCCGTGTTTCGGATATCGCAAATATTGAGTTTGCCTATAAAGAAAACACTGCTCAACTGCGTTTTCGTGGCGAACCTGCACTTGCATTCAATTTGATACGCGAACAAGGCGCAAATGTTATCTCCACTATGGGTGAAGTAAAATCGGCACTCTTGGAGCTTGAAGCAGGACCAATTACCCGTGAAAATCTTGTTTTGGAGCAAGTCTACGACGAAACAATCTATATTGAGGGTGCGATTGACCTTGTTGTTCAGAACATTTGGATAGGTGGCGTGTTAGCCGCATTTGTCTTGCTCATCTTCTTACGTAGTCCGCGCGCTACATTTATCATAACCTTAGCCATTCCTGTCTCAATTGTTGCCACTTTCGTTGCAATGGCAATAACGGGGCGAACTCTAAATGTCATCTCACTTGCCGGTATTGCATTTGCGATTGGTATGATTGTTGACGCAGCGATTGTTGTTTTAGAAAACATCTATCGTTTGCGAGAACAGGGCATGAATAGGCGCGAGGCCGCCTATCACGGGGCCAAGCAGGTTTGGGGTGCCATTTTGGTGTCTGCTCTGACCACAGTCATGGTGTTTATTCCGATCTTGGTAATGCAATTGGAAGCAGGTCAATTGTTTAGAGATATTGCAGTCGCAATTTCAGTATCTGTTCTGCTGTCGTTGGTTGTTGCAGTGACAGTTATCCCAGCTTTATCCAGTCGCTTACTCGCCAGTGGCGACGCCAAAATGTTGCGCATTCCGGTTTTAGATCATTTTGCAGCAGGCTTCAGCTGGCTTGTTATGAAATATGTGAAGCTAACAGTTAGATTTCGATTACTTGGTTTGCTCTTTGTCACAGTCATTGCGACTGGCGCAGCAATTGCCGCATTTACCTTCCTGCCAAAATTAGAATACCTGCCCGAAGGCAACCGTAATTTGGTTTTTGGTCTTATAATCCCACCTCCAGGCTATAATCTTGAAACCACGAAAACAATTGCACAACGCATTGAAGGGGTCGCACGCCCATTATGGGAAGCTGCGCCTGAAACTGAGACTGAAGACGGACAGCCAGCACTAGAGAGTTTCTTTTTTGTTGCCACACCTGGCAATAGTTTTGTCGGGGCTGCAACAGTTGATGGAGACCGCGTGGCAGAAGCTATCCCAATCCTATCCAGACCAATTTTTGCCGAACCTGGAACATTTGGGTTTATGACGCAACCTTCTCTCTTTGGTCGTGGCGTAGGTGGTGGCCGTACAATTGAGCTCAATGTGACAGGCAATGAGCTGGAAGACATTTTGGGCGTTGCTGACCAAGCTGCTGGAAGTATTGCGCGACTTCTACCACGCTCTGAGGGACATCAATTCAGACCAATTCCCGGTTTAGAGCTGGGTGCTCCTGAAGTGCGGTTAATCCCTGATCGGTTGCGGTTAGCCGATGCGGGGCTAACAACACAAGCTTTTGCGTCAACTATTGATGCCTATAATGATGGCATCCGTGTAGCAGAAATTAATGTTGGCAATCGGCGTATTGATTTAACGCTGAAAGCTGATGAAACAATACAAAACTCATTGCGGACGCAAGATATTGGATCTTTCCCTGTAGTCACCCCATCTGGGCAGATTTTGCCAGCGTCTGAGTTGGCCGGTGTGCGCATTACCGCAGGCCCAACAGAAATTCGACATCTGGAACGATTGCGCACAGTCACGCTAGAGATCCGACCTTCAGATGCGCTTCCATTGGAATCCGCCGTTGAACTGCTTAAAGAGCAAGTGATCGCACCTTTAGAAGAACAAGGTTTGCCGCCAGGTGTGCGCCTATCTGTTTCTGGTACCGCAGATCAATTGTCTCAGACATGGAACGCCATTCAGATCAACTTGATTGTTGCACTCCTCATTGTGTTCCTTGTTATGGCGATTTTGTTTGAGAGCTTTGTATTGCCGCTGGTGGTTTTGATCTCTGTTCCCATCGCAGCCGCAGGCGGCGTTGGTGGATTGGCCATGCTCAATATTATCGGCACGCAGCCATTTGATATGCTCACTTTATTAGGGTTTGTGATTTTGGTTGGAATTGTGGTGAATAATGCAATCCTGATTGTCCATCAATCCCTGTTCCACCTCCGAGAAGAAGGCATGACACCCGTAGACGCGATCGAAGAAGCAACACGAAACCGGATTAGACCAATCTTTATGTCGACGCTGACGTCCGTTTTTGGAATGTTGCCACTTGTGATCTTCCCCGGAGCAGGATCTGAGCTTTATCGAGGTTTGGGTGCTGTTGTCGTTGGCGGCTTGTCAATGTCAGCCTTTTTAACCTTACTCACAGTGCCACCACTGCTTCGATTGGTTCTTACAGAAAAGCCAGTAAAAGAACAAAACCTTGAAACAGATCAAATACGCATTTAAAGCTGGCCTTCGATCCAAAGCAAGCCATAACGCGTTTTCATCATCGAAAGTGCAGCTTCTCATGGTTTGCCAGCAATCCACTGTCAGACAATCCATTGTCAGGCAAGGACTGTCGCAATCTTCAAATCGCGGCAAGTTTCTCTGACGGCACCTTGAAGACGAGCCATAGAGGTGGATGCTAAAACGATTGTATCGATTTTTGCAACAGTCAATCACGGTAAAAGGGGATACCCAAATTTTCTCAAGATATTACTTATAATAACATCAAAGCGCCACACCTAGTGTTTATGTAAGCGCTTTAACAACCAATTTTTAAACAATAATTGAATCATAACATCGAGGAAATATATCATGAGAAATTACATTGCTGCACTCGCTACGACGGCATTTTTGTTTGGTGCAACAGGTGCCAGTGTGGCAGCAGATGCATACGAATTTGATGCAAGCCATTCACAAATTATTTTCTCCTATAACCACCTAGGTTTTTCGACAACATACGGCATGTTCTCTGGCTTTGATGGCACGGCCATGCTCGACATGGAAGATGTGAGCAAATCATCGGTTAATCTTGAAATTAATGTTGGCGATCTATTGATCACAGGTTGGACTGGTCGTGATGGCCATTTCAAATCCCCAGATTTCTTCAATATTGAAGAGTTCCCAATTGCCACCTTCACATCGACATCTATTGAATCAACTGGTGAAAAAACAGCAAAAATTACTGGTGATCTAACAATCCTTGATCAAACAAAATCTGTTGTGCTGGATACAGTGTTGAACCAAGTTGGCAAACACCCACAATCACAAAAAGATTGGGCTGGTTTTGATGCGACGACAACATTGAAACGCACAGACTTCAATCTAGGCAAATTTGCACCATTTGTGAGTGATGAAGTTGAAATCATAATCTCTGTTGAAATGGGCAAAGTTGAAGGCTAAGCTAAAAACCTGATTTGATAAACAAAATCAGCAAAAATAATAAATGCGGAGCCTAGTGCTTCGCATTTTGTTATGGATTAAAGGGGATATTCATATGAGACTTTCAAATAGCGAAGAAAGCTACGGCCTTATTCATCAATTGCTTCACTGGACAACGGCTATTCTGATATTAGTCATGCTGCCAATGGGCGTTTATATGCATGATTTGCCCATTGATACATCCCCCCAGATAAATGATAAAGTCTGGCTCTACTCCCTCCATAAAACAATTGGCATGACGGCATTAGTTGTCGCCATAATCCGAATTGCTTGGGCAATCATCCAACCCCACCCTCGCCCGCTCCATGCCGGCATGGAAGGATTTGCGGCAAAGACTGTGCATTTCTTGCTATACGGAACGATCATCGCAATGCCGATCTTAGGCTGGCTTCACCATGCAGCAGCCGAAGGCTTTGCACCAATTTGGTGGCCATTGTCGCAAGACCTTGCATTCATCCCCAAGGATGTCGCGCTATCAAACTTTTTTAAGACTGCTCATTTTGTTTGCGGTGTGCTTTTGGTGCTCTCCTTAGGGCTACATATCGCTGGTGCGCTCAAACATGTTTTCATTGATAAAGACAAAACACTGTCGCGCATGGTTCCAGGCGCCTATCAAGAAACTGGTGACATTCCACAACATCACGTAAAATCAACCTCGCCATTGCTTGTGGCACTTGCAGCAAGTGCAATTGCCGTAACGTCCACATTTGTTGTCTACAATATCAAATATGCTCAACCTGTGGGAACTGTCACGAATGTGCCTCAGACACAAGAAACAGCGCCTATAGCAACAAGTGAGGGTGCATGGATTATAAATACTGAGAATTCCGCATTGGAAATAGACGTAACACAGCTTGGCACACCGATCATTGGACGTTTTGGCACTTGGTCTGCAGATGTTATTTTCGATCCGGAAAACCTTACAACCGCTACAATCAAAGCAGAGGTGGACGTATCTTCTCTAACACTTGGTGAAGTGTCTGAACGCGCTATATCTCCTGAATTTCTCAACACACCAACACATCCAACAGCAATATTTACGTCCAGTTCAGTTGAACAATTGGGCAATAATTACATCGCAAAAGGTAAATTGAGCCTTGCAGGCATCGAGCAGGATTTTGATATTAACTTCACGTTTGATGAAATTGATGGAGTGGCCAATGTTACAGGTACTGCAGTCCTTCAAAGACTAGAGTTTGGCATAGGCAAAACCTTTATTGACGATTCTAGCGTTGGAAGATCGATAAATTTGATGATCAAAATCCAAGCAAAGCGGCTATAGATAGACAATTATTAGCAAGTTTGGTTTTAACTATTGTGCGTTCTGATTAAGCAACGCCAATGTGCCTCAAAACTTGGCACACAAAAACATCAATTGGCAGGGGTAACTGCTTCTTCAACTCAGAAGCATGTGCCAGCTCTTTCTATTGGTTGACCTCATAGGCAGCACTCCAAGCCCGTGGCACGTATTCTGAAGTCTCAGCCAATCCCAATTGGATGCAGATTAGTATTCTACCAAGAATATATTCAAAATTATGTGAGATTCGACGTTGAAATCGAAAGCCGTTCTCTCGGCGGGTTAGATACATAGCAATCGTCCGGGTACATGAGTGGGTACAATCCCAAACCGACGTTTAAAAACTATGTAGAATCAATAGGTGTGTACTTGGCTGAGAGCAGAGGACAAAGTCCGAATTCGTAGACCGCAAGTAGGGTTGGCGTGGCGGCATTTGCAAACAAATAATGGCGGAGAGGAAGGGATTCGCCACCAAGTTGGCTGTAACCTATTGATTCATGGTAGCCAAAAATTCGTTTGGGTACGTGAATGGGTACACGACAGAAAGTATCGGGCACAGCCAGAAGAGTCAATTATATATAGGCGTTGTGTTACTTTGCATAAAATAACTCCAAACTTTGATACCCTAGTGGCAAAGACCGCTAAACCTAAATAACCTGAAACCTTCGTTCCAAATTTTGCGCTAAAATAGAACACCAATAATCATAACTTCAACATTTCCACTAAAATAACAGACCGTGATTTTACTGCGGCTCAACCTGATCAAAAGTTGGTGTTAGTAGAGATCAGTTATATTTGTACACGTGAAGGATCGCTCTATTTCGCTGCCATTATTGATTTGCATCGAAGGCGCGTGATTGGCTGGACAGTCTGCAATCATATGAAATTGGATTTGGCTATACGTGCTTTAAATAAGGCGGCGGCTCTACACCAACCTACTAAAGCCTGCATTCATCATTTTGATCAGGTCAATCAATGTTGCTCGCACGAAAACTTAGCTCAATAGCGCAAATATGGCTTCAAGGTATCAACGTCAGGTAAAGGCATTTGCGAGAACAACGCAACCATAGAAATAGTTTTTAAATAACCAAAGCTGAACTCATCTGGTGACAGACATGGCACACGCGTCGTCACGCAGAGTTTCCTTCTTCAAAATATATCATTGGCTTCTAAAATCCACACCGCAAACAATCCATATCATGATGGGAAACCCCATTAGCTTTCGACCGAATGGCTGTTTAACTATGAACTTGGAGCGGAACTGATCCGAGACAGGCCCACTTCTAGATATGGCTAGTTTTGCTTCCGACTCTGTGTGAGACGGCACGAGTTATAGCTCTTATCATGATGAAACGATCCCAGCATGTCACATCAGCGGCAATCCCTTGGTAATCCTCCCATTTTTAATGGGCCTTAATTGTAGAATTTATGCTGCCATTT
>CAXBCW010000105.1:0-9582 GCA_963974325.1 uncultured Rhizobiaceae bacterium | reverse complement strand
AAAGTGAGATATAAACCAACTATTGCGACGACCAATTGAATCCGCCTTGGCTGCCGCGATCTGAATGATGGATGCATCCTCTGGGTGGTCTGCGCAAAGCCACAGCCATATCCAATGCTCGGATGGCAAGGTCACGCTTCATACGGTTGCTAACAGCCCAACCGATGACACGTCGCGAATATAGGTCCAGAACTGCAGCTAGATACAGCCAACCCTCTTGGGTCCAAACATAACTGATATCGACAACCCATTTTTGATTGGGGTGATCTGCTACAAAGTTACGATTCAACAGGTTTGAAGCAATATAGAACTTATGATTGCTATCTGTTGTAACCTTATGTTTGCGGGTTCTGATTACCGATATGTTGTTTTGGCACATCAAACGACCGACACGGCGGTGCCCGATGCCCAGACCAATCTCTTTCAACTCTTCGGTCATCCGTGGCCGACCATAACTTTGCAGGTTCAAACGATGCTGCTCTCGAATGTGGGCGAGCAATACCATGTCTTCACGTTGGCGTTGACTGATTGGGCGGGTTCGATAAGCTCTATAACCACGCGGGCTGACATTCATGATTTGGCATAAACGTCCAGCTGGCAACATATTCCTATTTTCTTCGATAAACTTAAATCTCAGGGCTTTTGGTTCGCGAAGAATTGTGTTGCCTTTTTTAACACTTCCCTCTCCTCACGCAGAAGGCGGTTTTCTCTACGAAGTTCCACAATCTCTCGCTCCAAATCAGATTGAACTGAAGGCTTCTCAACGGTGTTCCGATCTTGCTGTATCCATTTACTCAATGTTGAAAAGCCAATACCAAAATCGGCAGCTACCTGCTTTCGCGTCAAGCCGCTTGTCAGCGCAACCCGAACTGCTTCCTGCATAAATTCTGTTGTACGTTTTGTTCCCATAGTCGTTCTCCTTTTGCGCATAATACGCTGTTAAAGGAGCGGCACAATTCCGTGGCAGGTCCAAACCGAACCGTTTTGCCAAAGCCAGAAGATCACGATCTGCACGCAATAGAATAAAATGAATTCCCGGGTCAACCATTAAAAATGGACCATTATTTGTGAGCTGCACCTGATCCCATTTGTGATCAGATCCATATTTTATGATGCTGACATATTTGTCATATTGCTCTTTGCTTGGTCGCTGGCTTGGATTGGCATGTTTGGTATCCATGCGCTCAAACGGCTCAAGATTTGGATCGACATCCATCCGTTCAAGACCGATTTCCCAATCGGGACAATTGTCGCGACCACCTTCCCAAGGGTGAACACTTGCAACAACTGGGCAGCCCTCTGGTGTACGCTCTTTATGGAACCAACGGTGCCAGCGCATTAACGGCTCGAACATACGTTTTGCATGTTGCTCATCAAGCTCACCACCATTTTCGACAAGCGTTTTGACCACACTGGTAAAGACAGGTGGGTTGGACAGACCCGTTGTTGGCAATTGCGCTTCATTGGCTTTCCACACGCTTGGTTCAGGGAAATAATCTGGATCATTGCGGCGGAAAATTACGTGGGCGACCATACCATTTGGCCACTGACCTTCTAACAAAAGATCAAGCTCTTTCCACGCGCGTTCACGATCAAATGTTGCAAAACCAAGGGCAACAAAAGCTGAATCCCAATTCCACTGATAGGGATAAAGACGCGCTGTGGGGACAGTATAACCACCGCGATCATTCATCTTCAAAATATCTATTGCTTGTTGATCAAGTTCTTTTGACATCATTTATCCTTTAACACTTCCCGCGGTCAGACCTGCGACAAGAAAACGTTCAAACCATAAGAAAATCGCCAGCACTGGCACTGTTGCAACCACGGCACCTGCCATCAGATGTTGACGCGGAACTTCTGATGAATTGAGTGACACAACACCACGCGACAGCGTGAATAAATCTAGATCATCCAAGAACATGAATGCGAACAAAAATTCGTTCCAAGCAATCATGAACACGTATAGGGCAACAGACGCTAAAGCCGGAAGTGACAGCGGCATTGTGATCTTTCTAATCACCCCAACCCGCGATAATCCATCCATTAAACCGGCTTCTTCAAGCTCTGCGGGAAGTCCTCTGAAATAACCTTGCAGCATGTAAAGTGCGACTGGAATGGTTGTTGCGGGGTAAACAATCAGTAGGCCCGTTAGTGAATTTCGCAAGCCAGCTTGGGAAAAGACAGCATAGAGTGGGATGACCAAAACAATGGCTGGCACCATGTAAATCAACAAGATCGACCTAGACAAAAACGCTTGCCCGTGGAAGCGTAGCCGCGCCACCGCATAAGCGCCAGGGATGGCAAACAACAGCGTGATGATAACTGTTGCAACGGATACCATGGCAGAATTGGCGAGGAACGATCCAAAGTGATATTGCGTAAACAGTTCGATATAAGACCGGAACAGACTTGAAGCGCCCTGACTGATATTGATTGAAAAATCCAACGGATTGGACAAGAGGCTTTGCTGGCTTTTTAAGCTCGTCATCAACATGACATAAAATGGCAGCACAACAACAATTGTAAACAGCACAAACGCCAAGCCTTTTAAAACGCGGATCAGCAAAAGCTCGAGACGATATCTGTTAGATGATCCTGCGCTATAGCCATCTAAACAAAGATGTATGCTGGCGGTTGTCACCCCACCAAGCAGCAACAAGGCGGCAAACTGATAGCCAAAGTTGTCATTCATATCCGCATCAAAAGGTGAGATGCCTGTAACAAGCAATAAGGCTGTGGTGATACCGACAAACATAATGCCAAGGACGCGCAATGATGCTCGGCTTTCTGGCTTAAACAGCAAATACCCAAGAGCTGCGAACCCACCAATCAAAGCTGCAAGCCCTGCATTAGGCGAGACGACCAAGCCCGATACGAGCATCAATAAAAGGCCGATGACAACCATCCAAATTGCGCCCCATAGAGCACCAATGAAAATTGCTGATAGTGTGATTGAACCGATTTTCATTATCCATCATCCTGCGGTGAGAATTTGAAAAAGATAAGTGCAAAGACCAAAAGAACAAAGAAGACAACAACGGCAACAGCTGCCCCTGCACCCAAGTTTGAAAGGGCAAATGCTTGCTCGTACACATCGACAGTCAGGGTTCGGGTCCCTGCGGCCCCACCCGTTAACAAGAAGATGTCATCAAATTTATTGAACGTCCAAATGAACCTTAGCAAAAACAAAACAGACAAGATGCCAACGAGTTGCGGCAGAGAAATATACCAAAATTGCTGAAGTGGTGTCGCGCCGTCAATTTCTGCAGCTTCATACATATCTGATGAGATAGATTGCATGCGCGCTAAAATGAACAAGAAGGATAATGGAAAATACCGCCAAGCTTCAAAGGCAATCACCGTTGTTAAAGCCATTGGGAAATTGAAACTTATGCCGAAAATGGAAACTGGAATCGAGCGTTGACCCAGAAAATTGATCGGTCCTTCGATGGCACCCATATGCATAAACATCGCATTTAATGTACCGCCCGGCCCTGCATCCAGCAACAATATCCATGCAAAGGCAACGGCAATAACTGGGGCGACATAAGGGAATAGGAATAACCCTCTTAAAACAGCCCGCCCACGAAATGCAGTGTTTAATATTTGTGCCGCAAACAGCCCTAAGACAAGAGCGCCCAGCGTGCCAAAAATTGTGTAATAGAGCGATACTCTCAATACTTTCCAGAATACATCAGACGAAAAGACTTTGCGGAAATTGTCTAATGTGAATTCGAAAGACGTGAGAATATTGTTGGAATCGCCAGTAAAGATGACTTCTGTATCGCGCAATCGAAC
Source organism: uncultured Rhizobiaceae bacterium (assembly GCA_963974325.1). Classification (GTDB taxonomy): domain Bacteria; phylum Pseudomonadota; class Alphaproteobacteria; order Rhizobiales; family Rhizobiaceae; genus Lentilitoribacter. Next base: position 5,781 of record CAXBCW010000105.1, on the reverse strand, counting down.
AGGATTATTAAGTTAATCTGCGGTGACGATAACTGGTATTTCAAGGTTAAAGCGGCCTTTGGCTTCGATTGTGCCAAAGTTACAAAATATGTCGCGATCATTAATCTGGCACTGGTTATCGAGCGATTGAATGATCAAACCTTGGGGGATAACATCCCGCATCGTGACATTTTGCACAGGTTCTTTTTGTGAAGAATTTCGTATGCGATACCGAACAATGACCTCTTCGCCAGCAACCGTGGCATCGGTGATTTTTGGACGTATCTGCTCGTTTGCAATTGCTTTTGCGGCGCGTAAATCACCTAATTGAACAGGTTTAAAACTGATCCAGAAGTTTGCTAATAGCGGACCGAGCACAATACCAAAGACGATAATAATCGTTGGCAGGAGCATAACAAGTGCCAGCCTGATTTCTCGCCTTGCAAGCGCGCCGTATTTCTTTGGTGGAATTGGGATAGCTTCGGTCATGAGCTTTTCTTTTGATTTTCTGCTTGAAATTGTGGGGCAGATCCTGCCCCACAATATATTCGATAAAAGTTATTTATAGAGCTTTGTGTTTTGCAACAATTTCGTCAGCGGCTGCATCGATATCAATTTCGCCATCGATGAATTTGCGAACAACTTGTGACATTACACGTACATTGACCATTTTAGACGCTGTTTCCAACTGTCCGTCCGCAACGCCCCAGCGATCACCCACAGAAAGGCCTGCAACGATATCGTCGATCACAGCTTTAGGATAGATGTTTGCAAGTGGTTCTTTGCGATCAACACCAACGGGTAGACCTGCCCACAAAGTTTCATAATCTGTGTTACCAGCGGACGTTCCCTTACGAACTGGGAATTTGCCTTCTGGCGCCATGCCAAGCCAATCGCCATAGCCTTCAGATAATGCAAATTCGACAAATTCTTGTGCAACATCTGTGTTTGCATCATTGGTAATACCAAGATAACGCACATCAGCATAAGCTGCGCCTGCTGCATTTGCTGGACCTGAGAAGACTGTCACAAAGCCTGTAGCTTTAGCCAAGTCTTTGGACGTTGGATCATCATTGATAGTCACTGGAGCACTGTCACGAAGACCGCCCAATTCATCAAGAAGTGATGGTGACCAAATGATCATTGCAGCTTTACCAGCTAGATATAGCTCGCGAGACTGTTTCCAGAATAAATCACCTTCAGGTGAGGCATCTGCGATCAACTTATAAAACTCAAGAACATCTTTAAGTTTGCTTGTATCTTCGTTGACAGATCCATCAGCATTGATCGGAGTATAACCTGCGGCCAATGAAATGTGCTCAATCAGCTGCATCATATATGTTTCGTCAATTTTTGTTGCGGCAACAAAACCATACATTTCAGGCGGATTGTGAAGTTTTTCAATCGCAGCTTTAATGTCTGCAAAGGTTTTAGGCGGGTTCAAACCAGCTTCTGTGAATTTGTCAGCGCGATACACAACAAGCTGTGTCCAGCCATCTGTTGGCACAGAAACAATTTCGCCATTTGATTTGGCCATGTTCAAAGGACCGGCTGCAAATGAACCCATGTCTAGATTATTGACAACTTCTGTTGCAGCGCCCGCATCAAGCATGCCAGCTGATGCAAATGGTAATAGATGTTGAACTGTGTGGTTCAAAATATCAGGCAATTCGCCTGCACCAAATGCTGCTGTTGCGCGTGTTGCAACGTCTTTTTCAGACACTGGAACAACTTTAACTTCATGGCCAGTTTTGGCTTTAAAGTCAGCTGCCATTTTCTCTTGAGCGGTAATGCGTTCTGGTTGCTCTTCCATGGTCCACATGGTGATTGTATCAGCCATTGCTATCGTTGTTAGTGAAGCTGAAAGCATTAGCCCCGCTGTTAAAATACTCAAACGTTTCATGTCATTTCTCCCATTTTAGACATTGTTTTTTGTTTCAGTCCAAATAGGACCATCACTTTTTCGGCGAAGTAATTCTGCCCGTCGAAGTTCTTGAAATTTTGTAGGATCGCCACCATCAATAATGGCCAGCAACATGTCACCCATTTGGCGACCAGAATGCGCAAGTGGCTGCATCATTGTTGTTAGCGGCGGATTGGAATGGCGACCAAAGGGAAGCCCATCATAGCCAATGACAGACACATGCTTGCCGGGAATTAAACCGCGTGACCGAATAGCGGCCAGTGCGCCCAAGGCTTGGGTATCATTGACGCATAAAAACGCAGTTGGCTTGCTATCTCCATCAAGCATATCGCCGGCTGCGCGTTCACCACCATCATCACTGAGTTCGGTAATTTGGATAAGATTGCTATCAACAATAAGGCCGTTGCCTTCAATGCCTTGCTTATAACCGTCCAAACGCTCTTGGGTAAAATTGTAATAAGTTGGCGCGCCGATAAAGCCAATACGACTATGGCCAAGAGATACAAGATGATCAACAGCATCCGTAAAGGCTGCTTTGCTATCGACATCATACCAAGCATAATCATCATGATTGAGAGATCATCCGTGCACGATGAACGGAAATTTTGCCTTTTTCAAAAGGTCTATTCTCTTATCGTTTTTATAAGGACGAGACAGAACAACACCGCTAATTCGGCCCGACGATACCAACTTCTGGATCATCTCAAGTTCGTCTTCGGCAGCGCTTTGCTGGGTGACCAACAAATCCCAACCACGTTTGGATAGAGATTCGCCTAAACCTGTTAGCAATTGAGAGACAAAGGCTTCTGAAAATGAGGATTGGCTTTCGGGCATAATAAAGGCCACAGCCTCCGCCACACCGGTTGCTAACCGTCGCGCTAATGGATTTGCTTTATAGCCCAACTCGATCGCAGCTTTTTGAACGCGCTCGCGGGTTTTGGGACTGATATCTGGATAATTGTTGAGCGCTCTTGAAACCGTACCTTCGGCCAAGCCAACATGTGCTGCTAGTTTTTTCAAACTCATTCGTGACATAAAAATACCTTCTCCCTGCACAAAGCATATTCCGAAAGCGCTTTCGGTGGCGAGTAATTTTTGACTGTTTTTATCTAAAAGCTATCAAAATGGTTGGCTTTCTTTGCAATAAATTACTGTAAACTATTGTTTTTATTAGATAATTTAAATCTCAATATTTATTTTTAAATATACCGATCACCTATACGACGATAAAGCATCTCATCAGCCGATAATGGACGAAAAACCAAGTACATAACCATATTTTCTCGGCTAAATTGATGACGCGGACTATAAATTTAAGAACCCAACCATACTTTACAGAATAACAATCTAAGTGTGCGTAAAGACCAATAAGACACTCCTGCCGTGCAATAATTTATTTCAACTTGCAAACAAATAAGCTCTCGGCAGCCCCTTTGTGATTCTGTATTTTTTTCTGCGACGTCAACCATCTGTATGATTTTATTTGTTGTTTAATCGGTTTTTTGGAGGGTGAAGTTGATTGACATTTTCTGCGGTGTTGTGCCCTATATTGTTGCATCTTTATGGGGCTAATCTTTCTTATTTTTCTAAAAACGTAACATTTCTAACCAACTTAACCCGGTGATCTATGGCTAAAATTAAGAATGTTCTTTTCATTATGGCCGATCAGCTGCGTTGGGATTACCTATCATGTTACGGACATCCGCATCTGCAAACACCAAATATCGATAAGCTTGCCGCCAAGGGCGTGCGGTTTGATCGCGCCTATGTGCAATCCCCCGTATGCGGTCCATCAAGAGCATCTTATTACACTGGCAGAACAGTGTTCAGTCACGGCTCAACATGGAACAAAGTACCATTGCCAATTGGCGAATTGACACTTGGCGACTATTTACGCCCCTTAGGTGTTACCACTGCCGTTGTGGGTAAAACCCATATGGTCGGTGACAAAGACGGCATGGCGCGACTTGGTTTGAATATGGAAACAGAGATTGGCTGTCTTATTAGTCAGCCCGGTTTTGATCCCTATGAACGTGACGATGGATTGCACCCAACACCAAGTTTGCGCATGCGCGGCGGTAAGCTTCGTTATAATGATTACCTTAATGAGCTTGGTTATGAGGGTGAAAATCCTTGGAACGATTATGCTAATTCAGCGGAAGGACCAAATGGCGAAATCCTGTCCGGTTGGCATCTTCGAAACTCGTTGCTGCCAGCACGCGTTCAAGAAGAGCATTCTGAAACAGCCTATATGACAAACCGCGCTATGGATTTCATCACAGAGATGAAAGATGCGCCATGGCTGTGTCACTTAAGTTATATCAAACCCCATTGGCCTTATATGGCGCCCACCCCCTATCACAATATGTATGGCGACAATACGTTTTTGCCCATCAAGCGACATGAACGTGAAAAGCAAAATGCTAATCCTGTCATTCAAGCTTTCCAAGGCATGGAAGTGAGCCAAACATTTTCTGCCCCTGGCGTGCGGGAAACGGTGCTGCCTGCCTATATGGGTCTGATCAAACAAATTGACGATCATCTGGGCCGTTTGTTCAACTATCTGGCTGAGACCGGCAAAGATAAAGAAACGATGATTGTCTTCACGTCAGATCATGGTGATTATCTGGGTGATCATTGGATGGGCGAAAAAGAACTTTTCCATGAAGTTTCAGTTCGTGTACCCTTGATAATTTATGACCCACGCGCAGAGGCTGATGCCACTAGAGGAACCTCGTCTGAGGCACTTGTCGAGGCCATTGATCTGGTTCCAACCTTTTTGGATGCAACGGGCGCACCGCCTGCAAACCACCGACTTGAAGGTCGTTCACTAATGCCATTACTCAATGGTAAGAAACCGGAGGATTGGCGTAATGCGGTATTTTCTGAAATTGATTATGCGTTCTATGCAGCCCGCAAAACACTCGACCTTGGCGCTTGTGATGCTCGTGGATATATGATCCGTACAGAAGATTGGAAATATGTCTATTTCAAAGGGTTCCCACCACAGCTCTTTGATTTAAACAACGATCCCGATGAGTTTGATGATCTGGGCACATCGCCAGAACATGCAGATATACGCACCAAGATGAACGATCATTTGGTTCAAAGGCTGTTAATCCGCAAAAACCGGGTGACGATGACCGATGAAGACGTGCTCAATGCGCGTAATGGCGAAGGCAGTAGCGGCATAATGATTGGTAAGTGGTAGCTGAAAATCAAGCTTAATCAAATATGGCTTGCATTTCGCCTGTTGCTTGGTTGAGGGTGAATTGAAGGCGTTGATTGTTAAAACTGGTCGAATCCGATGAGAGAACCTGCACATCAGTTGTAAATGTGAGGCCAATTGCGGGATCATAGCTTGCATCGAGCGTTTGAAAATCAACACCTGAAAACCCAATCCCCGAGGACATACTGACGATTTTGCATTGGCGTGACCCCACTTCATCATAGGGTGGCGATAGGATCAGAAAGTGAAAAGCCGCTGCTGCAGGTTCGATAGTATCAAGGGCAGTAATGCGCACATCACCATTTGCAAATGTATGGGTGTTTTGCTCCCATGGCTCGATAATGTTGGCCCCATTGGCAATCCAGTTGCAAGGTTCAATGCTCTGCGCATATGCACTTAAAGTGAGTGCGCTCAAAGTAGCTAAAATTATCGTGATACGTTTCATCATTGGGTGCGTCCTATCCATATATTTTTATCGACTTTAGATGTTGTGCTAATCAATCACTCGTTGGTCATGCTAGGCTTTGTGCCAAGCTTACCTTACATAGCTAGCTCGTCTTAACGTCCACTTTACCACGATGCTGAAAGAAATCTATGTCAACGCCGGAGTAAATTTCCACCATTGGCCGGAGTAAAAACCCACCACTTT
>CAXBCW010000104.1:0-9674 GCA_963974325.1 uncultured Rhizobiaceae bacterium | reverse complement strand
ATTTTAAACGCTAATTACCCACCTAAGTGGATCAGTTTTGCATGCAAATTCACAAACTGGCTGATCAATCGGAACTTCATAAGCTAAACCTGCATAATAGGCCGCCACTTGTTTTTGTAATAGATCATTTAAATGAACTGCACGTGCTTCATTGGATTTGGTATTTTCAGCAGATAAGTAAAACACAGCTTTAACCGATTGATTGGCCTCCAGCATATCATTCCATTTTAAACTTGCTATTTCACCAACACGAAGGCCAGCATAATGGGACAACTGAATAATCAATCTGTTTCTCATCCCATATCTATGAGCTGAACAAACTGCCAGTACCCGTTTGAGTTCTGATCTCGTCAACACACGAGCTTGTTTCATTAAATATAACCTTCTGCATGGATCTAATGCATAAAGTTATGTTTTCTTTTGAACCAAAGAGCGACCACTTTTTGAACATCAATGATTTCAATGAATTACGCGGAAATGTAATGTATTACACAGAACATTACATTATTGGAGACTAGTTGGCATAATTATATTTTGAACCAGTTCTTTAAATTTTTTCTTCTCATATGGTTTTGACAAACAATTTACTCTAGTTGGATGCGTAACCATAAATGGGTGGTGGAGAGGCAGTTTTCCAGAGATGACGATCACGCTTGAATGTTCATTTGAGTTTAAAGCCCGTGCGACAATTTTCCATCCGTCATGTCCGCTATCAAGATGAAGATCTGTGACCACAATGTCGAACTGATGATTATCGTTTAATTCCTCAATACCATCTTGAAAATTATCCAATGCCAATACTGAAAGGCCGTTACTCTTTAGATCATTCATTGTTTTTTCGAGAGAGTCTTTATCATCTTCAATCAGAAGGGCCGTGCCTTTAGATTGGTCACCACTTACTGCCTCACCCTTTGTCGTTGTTGGTAGGGACAATTTGATTGAGGTCCCTAGTTGAAGTGTGCTTTCAATTTGGATATCTCCCCCCGTTTGTTTGATAAATCCATATACCATAGAAAGGCCCAGTCCTGTGCCTTCACCATCTTTGCGATTTGTAAAAAATGGTTCCAAAGCATGCTTCTTGGTATCCTCATCCATTCCTGACCCATCATCAGAAACTTCAACGGTGGCAACTCCAGGGCTTGTTGAATAGATATGTATTCCAATTTTACCTGCATGATTGATGGCTTGGTTGCTATTCAAGCACAGATTTAATATTGCGCTTTCAAGCTGACCAGGATCGACATCCACAAAAAGACTTTCTGTTGAGTATAACACGTTGACAGTCACACCATCCTTGAGCCCTATATCGATAAGGTCAACCAATCCTTCCACAAGGGAATTAAGCTCCACGGTTTCAGGGCTTAAATGTTGCTTCTTTGCGAAAGCTAAAAGTCTTTGAGTTAAAGATGTTCCTATCTCTATGGCATTGGTTACACGCTGGTAGGTGGATTTGGTTTTGGCCTCAGAATTACTGTTTTCCATCAAATACATATTGCTTGAGATTGTCGTCAATATATTACCAAAATCATGGGCGACTTCGCCAGTCATTTTTGCAAGAGATTCTATCCTTCGTATATCATTTAGTCTTGCGTCGATCTTTTTTCGTTCCGTCGCCTCAGTAAACAGCCAAACGTTTCCTCCGTCTGGCAAATGTGTAATTCTTATTTCTAAAATCTGTCCATCTGGCGCCTCGAATTCATGAAACCCTTTGACATCGTTGTTGATACTGGACGCCGTTATTACGTTCGCAAATTTTGTTGACTTAAACAGTTCGAATATATCTTTGTTCTTACTGATCATATCTGGGCTAATTAAATCCATAAATGTTGGATTAGCTGTCTGCACATTCCCTTGTTCATCGGTAATAACGACACCATCAGAAATGTTGTTGTACACTTTTTCAAAAAGTTGGTTACGTCTTACCAACTGGTTATTTGATCTATCAAGTCTAAGCGCATTTGCTCTAAAAACACGGAACGAACGAAATAAATCACCTATCTCATCATCTCGCCCAATTCCATTTTGCAATTTTAGTTTGCGATCACCAGCAGCCAAGAGCTTCATAGCGTTGGCAACACGACTTATATTGTTTGTGACGTAATTTGATACGTACAAAGCAGAGGTAAGCGCTATTGCAATACTGAGTAAGCCAAAGAGGAGAATGAGACTTTTTGCAAAGCTTATTGATGTCGAGGTGGCCAGTCTTTTAGTCGATAGAAACGTTTCCGTTTTTTCTGCGAAATTACCTGCAAAATCACTAATTAATCCTGCGTTATAGCTAATATGAAAAAGTGCATTTTGAGCTTCCAGATTTAATGAAAGTTCTTTCCTACGTAATTCAAAAATACCCACTGGGCCGGAAGCTATCTGATAAATATCTTCCATTCTTGGCTGCTGCTCTGAATTAAGTTCAGCTCCCAGCAGTACTTTTCTTTGTGCAATGAAGTTCCTCTGGTATTCGCCAACTCCCAAAAGATTACCAGCAAATCCAGCACCTAATGCTTGATTGGCCATTGATTGGAGACCAAGCCAATTCAGACGGACTTTTGGTATAATGTCTGGCTTCTGCATTTTTTGGGAAAAAATACCTTGATGATTGGTGAGTTTGTTATTCGTAATGATTACAGCTTCTAAAACTGTATCTAACGCAGCTGATGCATCGATCAGATTGTAAATGGCTGTCCTCATATTGGTGAGAGAAAGTGCTATACCATCGGAAAGGGTTTCGTCTTGAGTGCTTTGTCTACCTTTGGACCAATCTAGATTGAGTTTATCCAGGGTTTTGACAAGAGCCTCACCTTCTTCTTTTATCCGATAGTTAGAACTTAAATTCAGAAGAAAGGGAGCAGAGGTTGCCAAATCTGCTGATTTTTTTGATATGCTGAGTGCTTGCGCAACTTCAGACAAAGTCTGGCGGTGTAGGTTATCCAATTCAGCATTTGCGCGGTCAAGACTAACCCAAGCAAGTGAACCCATCAGCATGGTTGCAATGGCCAATAAAGCCAAGGCAATCCAAATACGGGATCGAATTGATCCTACTAATTTAAGTAGGTTTTTCATGGGTTCGAACGCTGGTTTATCCCAACAAAAATGTAACCTTGGCCACGGCGTGTTTGTAGGTGAATTGGTTTAGATGGAACAAGCTCGATTTTACGCCTAATCCGCAGTATCATCACATCGATTGTTCTGTCCATGAAACGAGTGAGATCCCCACCAAGTTCTTCTAAAAGTTCGGTTCGAGGAATAATACGGTCTGGGTTTTTTGCTAGATATTGTAGAATTCTATATTCTGAATTGGTAAGTGCAATTTCGTCTCCGTCCCGGTTTGTTAACTGACTTACATCTGTATTGAGGCTGTATTTTCCAAAGAAAATTGTTTCATCCTGTTCCACGTTGGGCTGTTTTGGAAAAAAGTTTACGCCGCCATATCGTCTAAGAACGGCTTTTATCCGAGCGATGAGTTCTCGTGGGTTAAATGGCTTCATGATGTAGTCGTCAGCCCCTGATTCAAGACCTAAAATTTTATCGACTTCATCGCCGGTACCTGTGAGCATAATAATAGGAATATTGTGCTTTGTATTGATATGGCTTGCCAGGGTTAGACCAGATTCCCCACGCAGTTTTAGATCAATGAGAACTAAATTGACCTGTGGCGTCTCTCCAAGTGCTAAGAATTCCCGAATAGATGACATAGGTATGGGGTCAAAACCATTTTCAAACAATAACGACTGAAGCGTATCTCTAACAGATGCGTCATCATCAACAATTACTATTTTGGGCCTGATTTCCACATTTTCTTCCTAGACGGATTTCTTTGTAAGTAACAATAAACAGATGAAGCTCCTGTTGTCTTGCAAAATTCAGTTACAGAATTGAGTTCATTGTGAAATATTTGTAACAATGTTAACGCAATAGGGTCTCCCAAGAAGGATTGTTAACACACCATTGCTCGTAAATTCTGTGCTCCGGCTCTAATTATTAAAGCGTTAAAACTGAACCCAATGCGCTAGGATGCAAACAGCACCATGTCGTATTTGAGGTTCTCGGAGGAGAAGATTATGAATTTAAGTATAAAGACAAAATTGGCTGCAACATTAGCGGCTACAGTGTTCTCAACAGGTATTGTGCTTGCAGATGATCTTAGTGTCGTTTGCAGTGCTGAGCAGCCGTGGTGTGATTTAATGAAGACAGCTTTTGAAGCTGAAAATCCAGATACCGAAGTTCTCATGATCAGAAAAAGTACAGGTGAGACCCTTGCTCAGATCAGAGCAGAAGCTGGCAATTCAAAAGTAGACGTCTGGTGGGGTGGTACCGGTGATCCACATTTAATCGCAGCGGAAGAAGGCCTAACTCAGGCTTCTGGCACAAATACTGAAGAGCTTCTTGGTTGGGCCAAAAATATGGCTGACATTTCAGACGGAAAAGCAATTGGCATTTATGCGGGTGCGCTTGGCATTGCTTATAACTCAGATCTTTTTTCTGAAAAAAACATGACACCACCTGCATGTTGGAAAGATTTGGCTGATGAAGCATATCGAGGTGAAATTCAGGTGGCTAACCCAAATAGTTCAGGAACGGCCTATACTGAACTTGCCACATTTGTTCAGCTGTTTGGTGAAGATGAAGCGTATCGTCTTCTTGCTGAAATTGGCAAGAATGTGAACTCATATACAAAATCTGGATCTGCACCATCTAAGGCCGCAGCTCGTGGAGAGACAGGCATTTCAATTGGGTTCATGCATGACATGGTGTTATTGGCATCAAAAGGTTTGCCTCTAAAAATCGTGGCTCCTTGCGAGGGGACTGGATATGAAGTGGGCGCTGTCAGTATCATTAATGGCGCTAAAAATTTAACCGATGCAAAGAAATGGGTAGAATTTTCACTTCGTGCCGATATTCAATCTAGAGGTCCTGAAACTGGTTCCTTCCAAGTGCCTTCAAATATGAATGCACAGGTTGCACCACAATCTCCAACCTTATCATCTATCAAACTCATAGATTATGATTTTGCGACATATGGTTCTTCCGACACAAGAAAGCGTTTGCTTGCGCGTTGGGATGAAGAAGTTAAACCTTCTAACTAGTCGACAATCTCAATGTCAGTGTTTTTAGCATTGACCATTATCTAATCGTGAAGTCAGTTGAACGATCAATTGACTTCACTTTATCAAATATAGAGAAGTAAAATGCATAGAACGATAAACCTTTGGGTTCTTGTCGGGCTGGTAGGATGTTGTCTGCTGCCTTGGCATATGATTGGTAATGGATTTTGGTCTGTTCAATCATTCCTATCCCCCTTTGAACAGGATAGTGCTTCGGCATTATTCCTCACACTGCGTCATTCAAAATGGTGGTTGTCCACGCCATTTACTGTGTTTTTAATCGTTCTTTTCGTCCAATATTCAATTGATAATCCAGTTCTAAGAGCAAAGACTACAGCTGTCATTTCAATGGCCGGATTATTCTTGATTTTTCTTCAAGGTTTATTGATTGTTCGAGCTGGCGCTAGAGGCCTTGCTACCTGGTTGCCAGAGCAAATGTTTGCGGGTGGACAACCTGCTTTTGGCATTGGGGCTGCCGTGACAATTCTTGCGCTGTTGTTGATCGCAACATCTGCAATTTCTCAAATGGGCAAGGGTAGGGGAGATGCATTCATTGTTGGTATGATCGGTTTGATCATATCCCTTGTCGTGATATTCGTGTTCTTCCCAGTGCTACATATTCTCATCAGAGCCTTTCAATTGCCCGATGGTGCCTACTCATTTGTAGAGTTTTTCCCAAAATTCTTTTCATCCGATATTTGGGGGCTGGCATGTTTTGTTGGCAGTAAGAGTTGTGGCACAGCAATTAATTCTATCTTTCTTGCCGTTATGACGGGAGTTGGTACAACGTTGTTGGGGCTGGCATTCGCACTTATTTTTACCCGAACAGATTTTCGTGCAAAAAAGCTGTTGCGTGTACTTACAATTATTCCAATTATCACCCCTCCATTTGTGATCGGACTGGCGCTTATTCTGCTTTTCGGACGTACTGGCACCGTGACTGAAATCGCCGCAGATTTATTTGGAATGGAAAAAACGCGATGGCTTTACGGTTTTTGGGGTGTTTATTTTGCTCAAATGCTCTCCTTTACGCCAATCGCATTTTTGGTGCTGATCGGAGTTGTTGAGGGTGTGAGCCCATCGATGGAAGAAGCTTCTCAAACATTGGATGCGGATCGTTGGCAAACATTCCGCTATGTATCTTTGCCACTTATGCGTCCAGGATTGGCAAATGCATTCTTACTTGGTTTCATTGAAAGTCTTGCAGACTTTGGCAATCCACTGGTGTTAGGCGGCAATTATAGTGTGCTATCTACTGACATCTATTTCGCCATTGTTGGTGCGGTTGCTGATCCTGCAAAGGCTGCTGTATTGGCGCTCGTCCTGCTGGTTTTAACACTTACTGCATTTATATTGCAGCGTGTTTGGGTCGGTAAAAAATCTTACGCGACTGTCACAGGTAAAGCGGATTCTGGAAGGCACGCAGCATTGAGCCCAATGGTCAAACGATTATGCTATTGGACGGCATTGCCATGGGCAGGTGCTACAATTGTAATTTATTCAATGATCCTAGTTGGCAGTGTTGTTAAGGTGTGGGGGTATGATCACACGTTCACATTCGAACACTATATTGCAGCTTTTGGCATAAACTTTGACGATGGTATTCAGTTTGTTGGGGCTGCATGGGATAGTTATTTTACAACGCTTACCATTTCATCAATTGCTGCTCCTCTTACTGCAGTAGTCGGTCTGGCAACAGCCTACTTGTTGGTCCGACAAGATTTTGCCGGTAAAAGCGCGTTTGAGTTCAGCACAATGTTGAGCTTTGCTATCCCTGGCACAGTTATTGGCGTGAGTTACATAATGGCATTCAACTTTCCGCCTATTGAACTGACTGGAACCAGTATTATCCTCATTCTTGTGTTTGTGTTTAGAAACATGCCTGTCGGTGTTCGTGGTGGGATTGCAGCAATGTCTCAGCTTGATAAGAGCCTTGATGAAGCTTCCATCACGCTGGGTGCTAATAGTTTTACGACTGTCAGAAGAGTAATTATGCCTCTTATGGGGCCTGCCATTTTGGGTGCGCTAACTTATAGTTTTGTTCGTGCAATTACATCTGTAAGCGCGGTAATATTCTTGGTCAGTGCCAAACATAATATGGCCACATCCTTTATTGTAGGTCGAGTTGAAAATATCGAATACGGAATTGCGATCGCCTATTCAACAGTCCTCATCATTACGATGTTGTCGGCCATCCTTCTTCTTCAATTATTAATCGGAAAACGCAAACTTCGCCGCACGGATCGTGTCGAGCAAGTTACTGCCTAATTATTCAACGGGGATACTCATGAAAGATTTAAACAAAGGGACGGTTAGGTTTGAAAAAGTCGTCAAAAATTATGGCTCAGTTGTTGCGATCAAAGAGCTCGATCTAACTATCAAAAAAGGTCAACTTGTCACATTACTTGGACCAAGTGGGTGTGGAAAAACAACAACGCTTCGAATGATTGCAGGATTAGAGAGCGCTACAAGTGGGTCGATTTTTATTGGTGATGAAGATGTGACACACTTATCTGCAACCTATCGAAAAGTATCGATGGTCTTCCAGTCATATGCGTTGTTTCCACACATGACTGTTATTGAAAACGTTGCGTATGGACTAACTGTAAATAAGGTCAATAAACGCGAAGCACGCCAAAAGGCAGAAGATGGTTTAGCTTTGGTTGGGCTTGCGGGTTATGGAGAGCGACTACCTAGCGAACTTTCAGGTGGGCAGCAACAACGAGTAGCGGTTGCGCGGGCCATTGTATTAGAACCAGAGGTGCTCTTGCTTGATGAGCCATTATCTAATTTGGATGCAAAACTAAGACGTCATGTCCGCGAGGAGATTAGGCAGATACAGCAAAATCTTGGACTGACCGCTGTATACGTCACCCATGATCAGGAAGAAGCTATGGCGGTATCTGATCGCATTATTGTTATGAAAAATGCTGAAATTGCACAAGAAGGTACGCCGCATGACCTTTACGAACGACCGAACTCGTCTTTTATTGCAGATTTTATCGGAGATGCAAATCTAATAGACTGCAGTGTATCCAAGTCAAAGACTGACTCCACAGAGCTTGAACTAACAACGGGAGCCGTATTTGTGCCAGAAGTAGTGGACTGGTCGGGCTCGGGCAAGATGGTTATTCGACCACATCAAATTAGTTTGGAACGAAAAAAAACCAAACAAGGTTTTTCTGGTGAAATTACTTATGCAGCATATCTTGGTAATCAAATTCAATATTCCGTCAAAGGCGATCTAGGGAATCTTTTTGTGGTTTCAGATCCCAAAATAGATCCATTGACCGTCGGTGACATGGTGAGTATCGGATTTAACACTGAAGATGTCCGGTTGGTCCAAAATTAAGATGAGGTTATTAAAATCACATTTAGGACTTAGCGTATATCGAATTATGCCCTTCAAATTTGTGAATTTGAAAACAGTGATATTTGCTTGATGGGAAGCAAAACATAGCGCTCGCGTTTTCTCAATATGCGTGCTTTTTTATCAAATATAATCTTATGCTCTGTTGACGAGCATAAGATTATATTTCATTCCTGGTCAAAGAGCGACCACTTTCTGAACATCAATGTTTTCAATGAATTACGCGATAATGTAATGTATTATGGAGAACATTACATTTTCTGAAATCAAACCAAGTTCTGCGATTTCTATCATTCGAAGTTGGTCGGTTTGTAATGTTGCGTTGATTAAGTGCTGGTATTGAGGAAGCATATGACATTCGTCATACGCATTCCAAAACGTGATCTGTTTGAAAGCCCTTTGTCTTCAACAAAGCCCAACAAACAATCAGTTTCGTTTTTAGCAATGGAATGAGTTTGTGTTTTATTGATCTCATATCCAATTGTTTGGAAGTCTGGATAGTCATTGATAACATCATATGAGTTTGAAGTAGAAGTAATTGGATAATCATTACTATGAATATCTTGATACTCTTCATCTATTACAGCTCTTGTTCTCCAAGACCTGCTTTTATTAGCGACATCATATTCCCAATTATTCTTAGTGTGGCAAAAGTTTGAAAGTCTATGACAAGAGCGAGAATTTACTCCCAGCAAGCTAGGTAGCAAAATCTCTGACGTAAACAACTTGATCATGCCATTCATAATCACGTTTTTTCTGCTCTTTCGTATTATAGCCTGTTAAGCCCCATATCGTTGTAATCATCTGCACATCATAGGAACCTGATGGACAAATCTTATTCCAGATTTCCTCTGTGTTCATTTCCATATTCCAAAAATATGCATTGGCTGGTGATCTTACCGCAAAGTGCGAATGGATATGTGAGTCCACTTTCTCAATGAACCCAATTCCATCGGTTCGTTCATCAAAGGATTTCTTCATCCACTTTGGCCCCAGATAGGTCCTATCCAAGTGACCAAAGAATTTCTTCAGTCTTAACTTAAACCCTGTAATTCCAATTTGCTTGTTTGCCACCAAACTCAGATAGGTGTCTGGGTGCATGTCATCGGTCATCTGTAGATATGCCAATCTTGTTCTAAACGCATCGATGAGATCGCCGGAGCAATAATCCACCAATGAATCGGCGCATTTGTAGCGTTGAG
>CAXBCW010000103.1:0-9957 GCA_963974325.1 uncultured Rhizobiaceae bacterium | reverse complement strand
TCCAATGTTGTGGACCCAATATCGCGGGATTTGCCGTCTTTATCTGTGCCTTGCCACCAATGCTTTGGCAGGATCGCGAGTTGCCCAACAATGGTGGGTAGCTCGCGATTATCTATCTCATCAAAGGTAAACTTGACCTCTCGATCACCTATTTTTTCAACAGATTGCACATGCTTATAATAATTTTTTCGTTGCGGGCTGAGCGCAATCGCACTTTCATAGGAGAAAATCACATCCTCTGGCGTGATCGGCACGCCATCGTGCCAACGGGCGTTTTCGCGCAATCGAAATGTCACATAAGAATAATCTTCAGGATAGGTGAAGGCTTCTGCCAAAAGACCATATTGCGTTGAGATTTCATCCTCAGACGCCTTCATAAGCGTCTCAAGCGTGTGTTCTAGCCCCAGAACAACGCTGCCTTTGGACAAAAGCGGATTGAGCGTATCGAATGTATCATTTGCAGAAAGCCGTAAGCTGCCACCTTTGGGCGCATTAGGATTTACATAGTTGAAATGCGGAAAATCTTGTTCATATTTAAGAGCGCCAACCAAAGAACTTCCGTGTCGCCAGTCTGAAGTGTCTTGAGCGAACGCAAATTGCGTTGTTGTGAGTAAGCCCAGTGAGACAATTATTGATCCGACGAAAGTTTTGCGCATTCAAATACCCCTTTTTATTGCTATTTCCAATTTGCAGGATAAGCTGATTGTCACAGAGAAGTCACATGAATTTTTTGTCATAATAGGACAATATGGGAGTTTAAGATGCGTTCAGTGAATTGGTATGATGAAGTTTTGACGTTTTGGTTTGAAGAACTCACGCCCAAACAATGGTATATGTCGACACCAGAAATCGATGCCCAGATCACAGATAAGTTCAAAGCTTTGGTCCTATCAAATGCTGAAAAATTGCCTGATGATGTAAAAACCTCGCCTAATGCCTGTTTGGCGGCAATACTTTGCTTTGATCAATTCACGCGCAATATCTTTAGAGGCGAAGGCAAAGCATTCTCATTTGACCCAATGGCATTGGAATTGGCAAAACATATTCGTGCCAAAGGCTGGGATCAAGATATGGACGAAATGCATAAGCAATTTTCCTATATGCCCTTTATGCATGCGGAAGATTTGGAGATGCAAAAAATCTCATTGGAGCTTTTTAAAAATCTAGGTGAGGAGAGTGTTAAAGCTGCGCAAGATCATCATGATATTATTGCTCAGTTTGGCAGATACCCGCACCGCAATGCGTGTTTGGGGCGAACAACAACGGCCAAAGAACTTGAATATCTCAAAGATGCGCAAAGATTTGGGCAATAAAACCAAAGAGCTAAAGTTTGATATAAGAATTTGAACAATAAAAAACCCAGCTAGAATTATCTAGCAGGGTTTTTTAAATTCGTAATTTTGCTGAGTTTATTCAGCAGGTAATGGTGCAGGAGATGCTGATTTAGAGCGAAGGAACGCGATCAAGTCTGCACGATCTTGTTCTTTCTTCAATCCAGCAAAGCCCATTGCAGTGCCTTTGATGTAAGCTTTTGGCTTTAGGAAAAACTTGTTCAGGTTTTCATATTCCCAAAGTGCGCCATTTGCAGCATATTCTCTAAAGGCTGATGAATAACCAAATCCTTCTTTTGCAGCAACTGGGTGTGCAACAATATCCCAAAGACCAGGGCCAACTTTATTAGCACCACCTTCGTCAATCGTGTGACATGCAGCACATTTTTTGAAAACTTTTTCACCAGATTCGATGTCAGCGCTAGCTAGCAAAGGTCCAATTGGCGGAAGTACAGCTTTTTCAGCTCCAGTGGCTGGTGTTGCGCTACCTTCAGCGACTTCAATGATGAAGCCTTCTTGTTCAGGTGCACTGCTGTGGAAAATACCATCAGATAAAAATACAATTGTTAAAACTACAAATATAGTGCCTAAAAACGCACCAGAGATCATGTTAAAATAGGAGGAATTCATGCTTTTTCGCTCCACTTTCTTCAGCTAGGCCCACGATTCGGGCAGGTCAATTTTCGCGGAACCTAAGTCTTTTACGCTCATCTTGCAATACTGATATTGATGTTGAGCTGAGACCTTTTGCCACCTTTTGGCATTAGTGAACCGATTTGCACAATCTATAGCCCAATATTGTAAAGAAACCCTCAATCAGATGACGTTGACTCATACCTAGAGCCTGTTACAAAGATTTTAATTCAACTGAGTGGCTTAGAAAATGACAGAACCAACAAATCGTATTTCGTTTCAAGGTGAATTCGGAGCAAATTCTGACATGGCGTGTCGGGATATGTTCCCTAATATGGAGCCTATGCCGTGTCCAATTTTTGAAAATGCGTTTAATGCGCTTGTGTCAGGTGAAGCTGACCTTTCAATGATACCTATTGAAAATACAATTGCAGGCCGCGTTGCAGATATCCATCATTTACTACCAGAATCAAAATTGCATATCATCGGTGAATATTTCATGCCGATCCGCTTTCAGTTGATGGCGCTCCCGGGCGTTCAAAAAAGCGAAATTAAATCCGTGCATTCCCATGTCCATGCGATCGGTCAATGCCGAAACATCGTGCGTGAAAATGGCTGGAAAGCTGTTGTTGCGAGCGATACGGCAGGCGCTGCCCGTCAAGTCTCTGAATCTGGCGACAGAACAATGGCATCCTTTTCGCCAACACTGGCCGCAGATCTATACGGTCTTGAGATTTTGGAACATGATGTTGAAGATTCTGAAAACAACATCACGCGGTTTGTTGTCTTATCTCGCGATGAAGCCGAACCAAAACGGGTGAGTGATGATGAAATATGGGTCACAACATTTGTGTTCCGCGTTCGAAACCTACCCGCAGCACTTTATAAATGTATGGGCGGCTTTGCGACCAATGGCGTGAACATGACCAAGCTTGAAAGCTACCAAATTGGTGGAACATTCATCGCAACACAGTTTTATGCTGATATCCAAGGGCATCCTGACGATATCAACGTTCAACGGGCTTTGAGCGAATTGGAATATTTCTCAGAATATGTGAACATTTTGGGCGTATATAAAGGCCACCCAATGCGCAGCAATGCAAATGGTCCATCCGCAAGTTAAGCGTTTTTATCCCAATCAAGCCAATCTCTCATCAATCGGTGGGCGATTGCGCCCTCAGGCGGCGCTAAACGATCTTCACCCTCTGAAAATTTCAGCCGTTCGGCAACTTCTTCACGCGTAAACCACCGACAATCATCCAGTTCTTCGCTGTCATAATTAATCTCGGTGCTCAAAGCTTGCGCCATGCAACCTATCATTAAAGTGTGCGGCATTGGCCAAGGTTGGCTCGCGTGATATTTCACCAAACCAACTTTGATACCAGCCTCTTCAAAGGTCTCGCGGCGAACAGCATCCTCGATTGTTTCAGCCGGTTCAACAAACCCAGCCAAAGTTGAATACATGTCAGTCGGGAAATGCGGACTGCGGCCCATCAAACAGCGGTCTGATGCTTCATCGACGGTCAGCATGATAACAACAGGGTCAGTACGGGGGAAATGCGTGCGCTCACAAGATGGGCAATGTCTGTGATATCCAGCAGCTTTTGGTTCTGTTTTATGTCCACATTTCCCGCAGAAAAAATTGGACCCTATCCATGCGTTGATACTGGCCCCTTGTGCCAATTGCCCAAGCAGATCACCCTCTAAGATACCATCAGAATAAATAGAGCGTGGATTGATGAGTTGAAAATTGTCACTGAGCGTTTCTTCATCAACACTCACCGAGATTGCAAGTCTTGCGACATTATCCTGTGTCCAACCAAGAGCTGCAGCATTTTCATAATCGGGAGAAAATTCTGCAATATCATCCTTGGACATCAGGGCATTACCATTTTTGACCAGTGCATTGCCCTTTGAAAAAGCAAAATATGTCGTCTCATTGCTGGCTAGAGCTTCATCTAAAAGCCCTTCTGGTCGGTGTTCAGAGCGGCGATCAAGGGTATTACAAGAAAACGCTGTCAACTTGCTGGGTTCAGGATGAAGTGTATGGGAGGCAAAAATGGAAGAACGCATAGGAGCTTTCTGAAAATAGGTAGCCAGAATAGGCAATGGACTAAAATAGGTAGAGAAATGTAAAAACGGCAAGATAGCCTTCTTGGGCGTCATGGTGAAGTTAAAAGTTTGAAAAATTGCCTCTTGCATTTTGGCTAACAAAAGACGATATAAACGTCGGGAGGTTGGTGGTGGACGAGCCACTCGCCAACCGGGTCAGGTCCGGAAGGAAGCAGCCCTAACGAGATCCGGCACGGGTCATCGTGCCAGCCTCCTACTTTTCATTTTTAGAGAACTTAAATGTGTCCACACATATTGTCAGTACCCATGTTAAATGACATGGTCGCCGAATGACAATAATCTCCCCGCATGACAAAAACCCTCTGATCGATGGTCGCCAATCGGAACGTGCTATGAGCATCCGGCGCGGTGTTCAGCGAGTATTGAGAGATTTTAGATTTTCCATGTTGCCCGAACTCACTTTAGTGACAGGGCGCCGCACCGATATTATTGCGGTTGGTGAAAAAGGTGAAATTTGGATTATCGAGATCAAATCTTCGATTGAAGATTTTAAAGTCGATACTAAATGGCCAGAATACTGCGATTATTGCGACAGATTGTTCTTTGCAACGCTGCAAGATGTGCCGCAAGAGATTTTCCCAGAGGATTGCGGGTTTATCGTGGCGGACAATTTTGGTGGTCACATATTGCGCGATGCACCAGAGCACAAACTATCAGGTGGGCGACGTAAATCACTGATGTTGCGATTTGCCAGAACAGCGGCAGATCGCCTGCTTGTTGCAGAGATTGCCGCTAATCCAATTTAACGCACAAACAACTTAACGAGGCGCACGTTTTGCCAATATCCGCTGCAAAGTTCTGCGGTGCATATTCAAGCGTCTTGCTGTTTCAGATACATTCCGGTCACACATCTCGTAGACCCGTTGGATATGTTCCCATCTGACACGATCTGCAGACATTGGATTGTCTGGCGGTCCAGCTTTTTCATCCGGTCCACGCGTCAAAGCGGCCACAACATCATCAGCATCTGCAGGTTTTGCAAGATAATCGACAGCGCCAAGTTTAACAGCCGTAACGGCAGTGGCAATATTGCCGTAGCCTGTCAGCACAACCATTTTCGTGTCTTCGCGTTTATTGCGAATGGCTTCCAAAACGTCCAAGCCATTGCCATCGCCCAAACGCATATCAACAACCGCATATTTGGGTGGTCGAATTTGCACTTTTGCCAATCCCTCTGCAACGCTTTCAGCGGTTTCGACATCAAAGCCGCGGCTTTCCATAGCGCGCGCAATCCGTCTTAAAAATGGCCCATCATCATCAACAAGAAGCAATGTGGCGTCAGGTCCAATATCAACTGTCATAACATTTAAATCCGTGTTTTCCTGTTTACTTTAACAGATATGGATCTAATTCTATTATTTTCGAGTCTGAATCGCAAATTTTACATGCGACAAATTGTATTATGTTTGAAAAACCAGTGTTTTAAGCAAGATCTGCCACAACAGCATCGAGCACTAACATACCCTCAGGAGTGCATCTGATCCGGTTGTTACCAATGCGTTCGATTAGCTTATATTCAATAAGGTTCGCTTCACGAGATGGATCAAATGCGCGCCCAGACAGCGAATGCCATCTTGTGACATCAATACCTTCCTTCAAACGCAAGCCCATCAATAGTAATTCATCGGCTTGCTCTTCTTGGGTCAACTGATCCATTTGGGTAATCCCATGACCCGTTTTCTCTACCTGTTCAAGCCACGTTTCAGGATGCTTTTCCGTAACCGTTGCAAATTTATGTGTGCCAGCGGATAAACGCCCATGGGCGCCGGGCCCAAGCCCTACATAATCGCCATAGCGCCAATAGTTCAAATTATGTTGGCTTTCAGCACCTATTTGCGCATGGTTTGAAACCTCATAGGATGGCATGCCGTTGATATTGCACACCTCTTGAGTGACCTCATAAAGTTCGGCCTGCAAATTATCTTCAAGGGTTAATATCTTGCCAGCTTCGTGCAACCTAAAAAACGGTGTGCCTTCTTCGATTGTCAGCTGATAAAGCGACAGATGATCGGCGGCTAGATCAATGGCTTTTTTCAGCTCATCTGCCCATGTTTTAAGAGTTTGGTTTGGACGTGCATAAATCAAATCAAACGACATGCGCGGGAAAATATCACGCGCAAGCGAGATAGCTTTTTTGGCATCTGCTACATTGTGCAAACGACCCAAAAATTTAAGATCCGTATCATTGAGCGCTTGAACACCCATTGAAACACGGTTGACGCCAGCATCATAATATCCACGAAAACGGCCAGCCTCAACGCTGGATGGATTGGCTTCCATGGTGATTTCAATATGATCTGGAACCGTCCATGCTTTGCGCACTGAGGTGAAAATTGCCTCAACAGTTTCAGGGTCCATAAGCGACGGTGTGCCGCCACCGATAAAGATGCTGGTAACCTCACGTTCGCCTGTCATCTGGCGATTGAACTCAATTTCTTTTTCAAACGCTGCGATAAACCGTTTTTGATCTACCTTTTGATGCCGAACATGGGAATTGAAATCACAATAAGGGCATTTGGCCGCGCAAAACGGCCAATGAATATAAATACCAAAACCGGGCTCGGAATGGGTTGGAAAATTAAAAATGGCGGCGGACAAAGATAGGCACCTTTTGGATTATGATCTTAAAAAGATTGCGACCTTATAAACCTAAACAGGCTTCAGCAAAGAGTTTAAAGGCGCGCGATCTATGGGAAAGTGCGTGTTCATCACCTGATTTCCAACCATGTTTTTCGGTCGATGTCATTTCGCCAAATGTTGTATCATAACCCACTGGTTTGAAAACCGGATCATAGCCAAAACCTGTTGTGCCGCGCGGCGGCCAAACAAGATGACCTTCGGCTTCACCCCGGAAAAATTCGCGATGTCCATCAGGCCAACGCATACACAAAACACTGACAAATCGCCCTGTTCTTTGGGCTTCATCGGTCGCGCCTTTCTCAACCAAAGCAGTTTCAACTTTCTGCATGGCCATATCAAAATCACGGCTACCGTCTTCTGTTTTGGCCCAGTCGGCTGTGTAAACACCCGGTTCGCCATCCAGCGCATCAACTGAGAGGCCTGAATCATCAGAGAGCGCAACAAAACCTGTGGCAATAGATGCCGCATCAGCTTTGGTTGCGGCATTTTCTTCAAATGTTGTGCCGTTTTCCTCAGGCTCAGGCAGGCCCAATTCCCCAGCGGACACAACCTCAATACCTAACGGTGCGATAAGCTCGCGAATTTCTTTGAGTTTACCAGCATTATGGGTTGCTATAACCAGCTTTTCGCCTTCAAATTTACGCATTTTATGGCCCTTAAGAGATGCAAGATTTTTGTAGAACGACTAAATCTTTAATAGCGCCTTTTGCAAGGCCCATAAGTTGAGCGAACTCGTCTTCGCTAAACGGATCAGCTTCGGCCGTTCCTTGAATTTCAACAATACCGCCAGAACCAGTCATGACAAAATTGGCATCGGTATCAGCCGCTGAATCTTCCAAATAATCCAGATCGGTCACCGGTTGGCCGGCAAAAATACCGCAAGAAATAGCTGCAACATGATCTTTCAAAACGCGATCTGTTTTCAGCATATTGCGCTCTTCCATCCATTTAAGGCAATCATGTAGCGCAATCCATGCGCCTGTGATTGCGGCAGTTCGCGTGCCGCCATCGGCTTGTATCACATCACAATCGATAGAAATTTGGCGCTCGCCCAAGGCTTCCATATCCACAACAGCGCGCAATGAGCGGCCGATAAGGCGTTGGATTTCTTGTGTGCGGCCACTTTGTTTGCCAGAGCTTGCTTCGCGGCGCATACGGCCACCTGTTGAACGTGGCAACATTCCGTATTCTGCTGTCACCCAGCCTTTGCCGCCGCCGCGCAACCACGGTGGAACGCGTTCTTCTAAGCTGGCTGTACACAAAACATGTGTGTCGCCAAACTTAACAAGACAAGAGCCTTCAGCGTGTTTTGAATAGCCTCTTTCAAATGAAACGTCGCGCATTTGATCGGTTATTCTTCCAGAAGGTCTCATTTCAATCTCCAATATCTAGCAAAATGGTGCTGGCTCGGTAGCCGTTGGCCTTATCTAGCTTTTGTTTGGGTTTGTTGCAAAGGAAAAGCTGGTCAATCATATAAAAGATAAGAAAAATCTGGCAGATCAACCTGCGAATGTTTATATGTAAAGCACGGTTAATGATGATTGTGAATTTGGAGCAAGTTAATGCTTGATAAATTGTGTGACTGAACTTGATGATCGCTCCCGCGAAGTTTTCAAAAGCATAGTCGAAACCTATATGGGCTCAGGCGAGCCTTTGGGCTCCCGCAATCTAGCCAGATTATTGCCGATGACGCTGTCGCCAGCCTCTGTGCGCAATGTCATGAGCGATTTAGAAGCTTTGGGCCTGATTTATTCACCGCATATCAGTGCAGGACGCTTGCCAACCCAAATGGGTTTAAGGTTTTTTGTCGATGCCTTTATGCAGGTTGGAGATTTGCAGCCCGAAGAACGACAGCAAATTGAACAACAAGTACCAAGCGCATCTGGCCTGCCGATAGATGGATTGTTGACCGAAGCCAGCAAAATGCTGTCAGGACTTTCTAGTGGCGCAGGTTTGGTGATTGCCGCAAAAAACGATAGCGCCATAAAACACATCGAATTTATCCGCCTAGAACCCACAAAAGCGCTCGCCGTTATTGTTGGCACGGGCGACCGCATTGAAAATCGCGTCATCGAATTGCCAGTGGGCACAACCCCCTCGCAATTGACCGAGGCCAGTAATTTTCTAAACGCCCATTTGGCAGGCCGTACATTTTCTGAAGTGCGCAGCGAGCTAGAAAATATCCGCAATCTTATCCGAACAGAATTAGATACATTATCCAGCGATTTGGTCGAACGAGGACTAGCTGTTTGGGCCGACCCAAATAATGGCGAACGTCAAGGCCGCGTGATTGTTAGAGGCCGCTCCAAACTTATCGAGAATGTTGCAGAAAGTGATGAGCTTGAACGTTTGCGGATGTTGTTTGATGATTTGGAAAAGAAAGAAAGCTTGATCGAGCTGATGAATTTGGCAGAAGAAGGCTCTGGCGTTCGTATTTTCATTGGTTCAGAAAACAAACTCTTCTCATTATCTGGCTCATCCCTTGTGTTCGCACCCCTACACGATGAAGGCGAAAAAGTCGTCGGCGCAGTCGGCATCATAGGCCCAACCCGCCTCAACTATTCCCGCGTTGTACCCGTGGTAGATTACACCGCACAATTAGTGTCTCGGTTGATGCAGAAGTCTTGATGTTTGTGTGATGGATCTTCAGTCGCACCTACAACTATGAGACTTCACAATATACCCCGATCTCCCTGTACCCACTTGAAAAATTCAAGGTAGTCCAAAACTAGCGAAATGATGTTGGTCGCGACCAATACCCAAAGAAAGATGTTGTAGTTGGTGCTAACACCCCCTTGCGACAATACAGCGATAAGGGGTGTCCAAAGAAGTATGTGTGGAAGTGCCATCAGTTTCGACATACCTTTGTAGTAGAGCATGATTGGAAAGTTCAGAAGCATTCCAGAGATGGCCAAACTGGCGATGATTAAGCCCTATTCGTTGTCCCAAAAAAATAATGAAAAAAGATTTACTGGAATGAGCCAGAAGGACATCCACAGCTGGACCCACAGTGGCGCACGCTTAAAACTTTCATATATTTTAATCATTTTATCGTTTGCTTTCTTTGGGTCCACTACGAACTTGGGAAGTCCATTCCAATCAAAATTTGTAATTTAACTATTTGGTGTCCTTATGTGGTGCGAGTATCCTGTGTTTTTTAGTTAGTGAGACCTCAGCATAAGATCTATTTTTAGCTAAACCATAAGTCTATCAAGGCGCG
>CAXBCW010000102.1:0-10035 GCA_963974325.1 uncultured Rhizobiaceae bacterium | reverse complement strand
ACACGGTTCAATCTACAACCACTTTAATCACGAAAGACATCTAGAAACCAGACAGATTTACAAACAAAAACGTGCTGCTGCTTTGACTGAGTGGCGCGAGATCTGTGCAGCGTAGAATATGATCTTATTGGAACCTTTGTGAATGGTCAGAGTTCGTCTGACAACGCCGCACATTTCAATAATTTTCCATAAACAATCATTGTACCCTAAACAATGCCGCCGCCAGCTCCTGAAGTTGCTGGGCGAATTTCAGATATTTTTTTACGATATTGGGACAGGCGATATGTTGCTATTGGATCAATGGCTGCGCCTTTTTCAAGTCTTGCCATTGCCAATATTGGTTCAACATCGGTTCTAAAACCTGCTTTGAGTTGGGATGTTGCGGTCAAAGCATCATTGTTTACTTGGGCATCACCAAGTGCATGTCGATCGACCAAAAGCGCTTGCGCATAGGCGCGCTGAACTTCCATTGCGCTCATCATCAAGCTTTCGATCGGGTCTGTTACATTATGGCTTTGGTCGAGCATGTGCATTGGATTGAAATCTTTTATGCCTTCGGCGGCAACCAATTCATTGAACACTAAAAACAATCGATACGGATCGATGGAGCCTGTATCAAGGTCATCATCACCATATTTGCTATCATTAAAGTGGAATCCACCTAATTTGCCAAATTGGATTAATCTTGCGACGATCATTTCAATATTAACGTTGGGTGCGTGATGCCCAAGATCCACAAGGCAATGGGCTTTATCGCCTAACTCTTTTGCAATCAGATAGTTTGTGCCCCAGTCTTGAACAACAGTAGAGTAGAATGCAGGTTCATACATTTTGTGCTCAGTTAACAAACGCCAATCGTCCGGCAGTTCTGCATAAATTAATTTTGCGCTTTCAAGGTATCGTTCAAATTGTTGGGTAAAATTAACTTGGCCCGGAAAATTTGATCCATCGCCTACCCAAATAGTCAGAGCTTTAGAACCAATGGCTTTGCCAAGCTCAATGCAAGCAATGTTGTGATCAATGGCCTGCTGGCGGCAGACGGCATCTGTATGGGAAAGCGAACCAAATTTGTAACTATGCTCTTGGTCTTCTTGATCTTGGAATGTGTTTGAATTCATTGCATCAAACGTCAAACCAATTTCATCTGATTTTGCCATCAAGTCTGATACAGGTGCGTTGTCCCAAGGAATATGGAGTGAGACCGATGGTGTGGCTTTGGTCAATTGATGGATGACACCGCAATCATCTAGTTTATCAAATATATGACGTGGTTCGCCCGCACCGGGGAAACGGGCAAACCGCGTTCCGCCGGTGCCGACACCCCAGCTTGGGATTGCGACGCCATAGTTTGAAACTTTTGCTTTGATTGTTTCTATATCAATGTTTCGTCGTGCCAGATGTGCACCTAAAGCATCATAATCTGCTTTTAGGTTTTCCATCTGTGCATCGTTTGATTGAAGGACTACATCACTTTTAATCATAGGTCTAATCTTTCTATCGCGTGAATGCTTGAACATTACCGGCATCAACATTGATGATATTGCCAGTTGATTTAGATGAATAATCTGATGCGAAGAAATACGCAGCTTCTGCAATATCTTCCGGCAAGACAGAACGTTTTAACAGTGAACGTTGGCGGTAATGTTCTTCCAAGCCTTCTTTGTCTTTGCCATAGGTCGCTGCGCGTTCATTTAGCCAATCGCCTGACCAAATGCGAGATCCTTTTAATACAGCGTCAGGATTAACGACATTTACGCGAATTCCGTGCTCGGCACCTTCAAGCGCCAAGCAGCGGGCAAGGTGAATTTCAGATGCTTTCGCTGTGCAATAGGCTGATGCATTTGGCGATGCGGCGATGCCATTTTTCGATGCGACAAAGATTATTGTGCCACCAATATCTTGAGTTTTCATCACTTTGAAAGCCTCGCGGCTCACCAAGAAATATCCAGTCGATAAGATTGACATATTTCTGTTCCACATCTCAAGTGATGTCTCTTCCACAGGTGCCGAACTTGCAATACCTGCATTGGACACCAAGCAATCGATGCCACCAAATCCAATTGCAGCTTCTTTATAGGCTGCAATGATGGAAGCCTCATCGGTCACATCCATCACGACGGTGCGAATAACATCTTTTGAAAAACGTTCTGCTAGTCTGTTTTTGGTGTCCTCTAATGCTTGAGCGTCAATATCTGCAAGCACGACACAGGCGCCTTCTTCCAAATATCGCACAGCTGTGGCCGACCCGATGCCTCCGGCACCGCCTGTGATCATCGCGATACGGCTGGCCATTGATTTTGGTTTTGGCATGCGTTGAAGCTTTGCTTCTTCTAACAGCCAATATTCGATATCGAATGCTTCTTGTTCTGGTAAGCCGCAATAGGTGCTCGCAGCACTTGCGCCGCGCATCACATTGATCGCGTTGACGTAGAATTCACCTGAAATACGGGCTGTTGCTTTGTCTTTTGCGAAGGTTATCATGCCAACACCTGGAACGAGATATACAACAGGATTTGGATCGCGCATTTCTGGTGAATTGTCATGCTTGCAGCGATCATAATAGGCTTTGTATTCTTCACGGTATTTGGCAATTGACGTTTCTAAACCTGCAAGCGTCTCTTCTATATTCAGGCTATTTGGATCTAGCTTGATGATGAGCGGTCGAATTTTTGTGCGTAGAAAATGATCAGGACATGATGTGCCCAATTGAGCCAATTGTTCCATTTGATTGGAATTGACAAATTCCAACACTGTTTCGCTATCGTTGAAATGGCCTGCCATATGTTGTTGTTTTGAGACCATGCCACGAATAGCTGGCATCAACAAAGCCGCAATTGATTTGCGTGAAATGTCTTCTAGAGTTTTATGTTTTTTGCCACCAAATGCTGCTTGTCCATTTGTTTTTTCAGTAAACCAATCCGTGGCTTTTTGAATAATTTCAAGAGTTAAATCGTAACACGCTTTTGCATCATCATCCCACGCAAATAGGCCATGACTTTCCAAAATAACACCTTTTGCATCTGGATTTTCAAGACAAAATTTTTCAAGCCAGAGCCCCAATTCATAACCTGGACGTTTCCAAGGAAGCCAGCCAATTGCGGAGCCAAATATTTCTTGAGTTAATTCGCGAGAGTTTTCAGATGCTGCAATGGCAATGATAGAATCGGGGTGCATATGATCGACATGCTTTTGGGGGACATAGGCATGAAGCGGTGTATCAATTGAGGCTGCGCGCGTATTTAAGTTGAATGTGCAATGAGGTAAATAGGCTACCATTTCGTCTTCAAACTGATCACCACGATACAGTTTTTTCAGGGCGTGTAATTTGTCCATATATAAAGTGGCAAAGCCATCCATCTTTATGGAGCCAACATCGCCACCGGAGCCTTTGACCCACAAAACCTCAGTGTTCATTCCTGTCAGGGGATCAGTTTCCATTACCTTGGCTGATGTGTTTCCGCCGCCATAATTGGTAATTCTTTTATCTGACCCAAGAAGATTTGAGCGGTAAAGCAACAATTGAGATTGGTTCATCCCAGTTGCTGTTTCGCTATCCCATAGATTTTCCAAAATTTGTTTGTTTTTATCGTGTTGTCTACGATCTGACATGCAGTCCTCCCATCGCCACCTCAAAAATAAGGTGCTAATCAATGGGTATATCAATACTAAATGATCAGTGAATGTCAATCACTAACAATCATAATCAGTCTTAAAATGATTTTTTATGAAAAAATATGATTGAAAATGATTGACAGTGATTGATTTTGATGAGAACATAAAAATGGGAGAAGCAAAATGCATGAGAATGAACGTCATAGAATCATTATATCTGCTGTAGAAGGTAAGCCGGTGGCTACCGTTCTTGAGTTGGTAGAATTGACGGAGTCCTCAGAGGCAACAATCCGCCGTGACATTGCAACATTGCACGTTCAAAAGAAATTAAGACGCGTCCGTGGCGGAGCTGAATCAATCAATCCTCCGCAATTTGTAGGGCTGGCTGGTAGAACCTATTCAGTGAATGAGACAATCAACGCAAGTCAAAAGCGTGCAATCGCCAATGCTGCTGTGCAGCTTTGTGATGATGGTGATGCGATCATTATCAATGGTGGCACGACGACCTCGCAAATGGTTCATCCGCTTGCAGCCAAACGTATGCAAGTGTTTACAAACTCATTTCCAATCGCAGAGCATCTTCTAAAGCATTCAAAGAACACAATCATGCTATCTGGTGGTGTGATCTATAGAGAACAGAACATTATTTTAAGCCCGTTTGAAAATGATGTGACACGAAATTTTTATGCCAAAAGAATGTTCATGGGTGCTCAGGGACTTTGTGCACTTGGGCTAATGGAAGCCGATCCACTGATTATCCAAGCTGAACAGAAGCTTATCAATCAGTCCGAAGAGCTGATAGTTTTGGCAGATTCATCCAAATTCAAAGCACGCACGAGTTTAATTCTGTGCGCTTTGGAGCGGATTACAACAATTATTACCGATGAAGGTATTCGAGACGAGGACCGCACGATGCTTGATAAAGCAGGTGTTAATCTTGTTGTCGCGAACGAAGCTGCACAATCGCAGCAAACTGGGTCTGGGTAGGGCCCAAAAAACGATCTTAACTGGAGGAAATAACATGAATATCTTTAAAAAACTGGTGGTATCTACCGCTATTGCTGTCACATTGGCAGCAAGTCCAACACTTGCGGCAGAGCGTATTGCGCTTGTTGTGAAATCGTTGGGGAATGGCTTTTTTGATGCTGCTGCTAAAGGCGCTGAAAAAGCAGCGGCTGAGCTTGGTGATGTGGAAATTATCTACACAGGTCCTACAGCTGCAACGGCTGAAGGTCAGATTGAAATTGTTAATTCATTGATCGCGCAAAATGTTGATGCGATTGCTATTTCTTCCAATGATCCTGATGCCCTTGTGCCTGCGCTTAAAAAAGCAATGGATCGCGGTATTAAAGTAATGTCATGGGATTCAGGTGTTGCAACGGATGGGCGTATGGTTCACTTGAACCCATCTGACACGGATCTTATTGGTGAGACAATCATCAAACTTGCTGCCGACTTTATGCCTGAAGGTGGCGATGTTGCGATTTTATCTGCTTCATCAACCGCTACAAACCAAAATGCGTGGATTGATGCTGCTAAAAAGCTTCTTCCAACAAAATTCCCGAATATTAATCTTGTGGCTGTTGTCTATGGCGACGATGATTCAGTTAAAAGTACAAACGAAGCGAAAGGTTTGATTGCAAATTATCCGAACCTTAAGGCCATTATTGCACCGACAACAGTTGGTGTTGTTGCCGCAGCTCAAGTTGTGACTGATATGGGCTTGATTGGAAAAGTCAACGTCACTGGTTTAGCATTGCCATCTGAATTTAAGAAGTTCATCGACAATGGTTCATCAAAAGCAGTTGCGCTTTGGAACCCGATTGATCTTGGATATTCTGCGGTTCAAATTTCGCATCAACTTATCAATGGTACAAAAGCTGAAGCTGGCGCAACATTCTCATTGGGCCCCGTCGGCGAAATCACTCTTGATGATACAGGTTCAGCTGCAATGGCTGCTCCGTTCCAATTCGATGCATCAAACATCGAAGAATTTTCTAAAATTTATTAGAAGATTTGTATTCTCGGCAATGGCGGTTATTCTGCCATTGCCCTTTTTGATGAATGACGAACTACAGAATATTTGAGTTGGACACCGGACCATGAGCGGACTGCACCCTGATTGCAGTCCGCCAACTGATCGAAGATGAAATGCGTGAATCAAAAATAAAACTCTCAGGAATAACAAAGACATTCCCCGGTGTTCGTGCATTGCATAATGTCGAACTTGAATTGTTTAAAGGCGAAGTAACCGCGCTTATTGGTGAAAATGGTGCCGGTAAATCTACACTCGTCAAAACAATGACTGGAATTTATCAACCCGATTCTGGCGATATATTTATCGCAGGTCAAAAAGTTGAATTATTATCGCCCCATGATGCCTTTTCGCTTGGCATAACTGCCATCCACCAAGAAACAGTTTTGTTTGATGAGCTGAGTGTTGCTGAGAATATATTTCTGGGACATTCGCCAAAAACGAGATTGAGAACAATTGACTGGCGAAAACTCAATTCCGACGCACGTGCTTTGCTCGACGATATGGGTGCTGGGCATATAAATGCGGATGCGAAACTCAAAGACATCAGCATTGCCAATAAACATTTGGTGGCTGTGGCACGGGCTCTGTCTGTTGAATCTGATGTTGTGATTATGGATGAACCAACCGCTGCTTTATCGCATAAGGAAATTGAAGATCTGTTTGTGCTGGTAGATAAACTAAAAAATGATGGTAAAGCCATTTTGTTTATCTCTCATAAATTTGATGAAATATACAAAATTGCTGATCGATATACTGTGTTTCGCGATGGTGAAATGGTTGGCAGTGGGGTGCTTGCCGACACAACGCAAAGCCAAATCGTTCAGATGATGGTGGGTCGTTCGGTTGAACAGATTTTTCCAAAACGCAATGCAGCTATTGGCTCGCCTGTTTTACAAGTCAAAGATTATAATCATCCAACAGAGTTCGCTGATATCGGCTTTGAGCTTAATGAAGGTGAGATTTTAGGGTTTTATGGTTTGGTTGGGGCAGGGCGAAGTGAGCTGATGCATTCTTTGTTTGGTATCACACGACCATCATCTGGCACATTGATCGCCCAAGGAAATGTTGTATCTCTAAAATCGCCAGCTGATGCCATTGATGCAGGTATTGTGTATTTACCAGAAGAGCGCGGCAAACAGGGGGTGATTTTAGATTGGCCTATATTTGAAAACATCTCACTACCCTCATTGCAATCAACATCTAAGAATGGGTTCTTGCAGCTCGCAAAAGAATTTGCTCTTGCACGAAAATATGCCGAGCGTCTTGATTTAAGAGCGGCATCATTTAGTCAAAATGCTGGAACGCTTTCTGGTGGTAATCAACAAAAAGTGGTCATTGCCAAATGGTTGGCGATGGAACCAAATGTGATTATTTTGGATGAGCCGACCAAAGGTATTGATATTGGATCAAAAGCGGCTGTCCATTCCTTTATGGGAGAACTGGTCTCTGAAGGCCTAAGCGTCATCATGGTATCGTCTGAAATTCCTGAAGTGATGGGGATGAGTGACCGCATTGTTGTTATGCGTGAAGGGCGGATCGTCAATATTTTTAAAAATGACGACGATTTAACAGCTGAAATGCTGATACGCACAGCGGCGGGTATCGAGGATAGTGTAGCATGATTAAGATCTCCCGCTCTCATGAGTTTTGGTTATTCATCGTTATATTGATGATGATTTTGGGAACCAGTTTTAGGTCACCAGGGTTTTCGTCACCAGGAAAACTGATTGAAATATTCAACGATAGTTCAATGCTTATCATCTTGGCATTGGGCCAGATGGCGGTCATTTTAACGCGCTCCATTGACCTCTCTATGGCGTCCAATCTTGCGCTATCAGGAATGATTGTAGCCTTGATCAATGCAGCTTACCCCGCAATTCCCGTACCAGCGCTTATGCTGATTGCAACGCTATCTGGGCTTATGTTGGGTGTTTTTAATGGCACGTTGATTTGGTGGCTGGGCATACCCTCAATTGTGGTGACACTTGGAACACTGACAATATACAGGGGTGTTATTTTCCTGATTGCTGGCGGCAAATGGGTAAATGCAGATGCTTTTAGCGAAAGCTTTATTCAATACACGCGTGTCGAATTCTTAGGTATTCCTGCACTTGCTTGGTATGCAATCCTTATTGTCATTGCATTCTACATCTTCATGACACGAACATCCACGGGTCGATCTATTTACGCGATTGGCATCAATCCAAATGCTGCGCTTTATGCTGGTATAAATATTGGTAAAACCAAGTTTTTGACATTTTGTATTTCCGGCGCATTATCTGGTTTTTGTGGATACTTGTGGGTCTCTCGCTATGTGATTGGCTCTGTTGAGGTTGCCAAAGGCTATGAACTCACGGTGGTTGCAGCCTGTGTTATTGGCGGCATTTCCATTGCCGGCGGTGTCGGATCTGTTGTTGGTGCTGTGTTGGGCGCATTGTTTTTGGGGTTTATCAGTAATGCACTTCCGGTGATTGGCGTGTCGCCATTTTGGCAATTGGCAATATCAGGTGGAGCGATCATCCTGGCTGTTATCATTAATGCCAGCAGTCAAAAAAGTGGCAAGCGGCTCATTTTAAAACAGAGTGAGGCAAAGTCATGAGTGATGTGAAACCGCAAAATAGGCATATTGTCGATCGGCTTGAAAGTAAATTCAAAACAACAATATTCTCGTGGCCAAGCCTGCTGCTTGCTGTCGCAATTGCACTGTTTATCCTCAATATATTTACCTCACCATATTTCTTATCGCCATGGGCTTTATCGGATGCGACTTTTAATTTCACGGAGAAGGCGATCATTGCATTCGCGATGGCGCTGTTGATTGTCTCTGGCGAAATTGATTTATCCGTTGCAGCAATCATTGCGCTGGCATCCACAGTGATGGGTTTGTGTTTGCAATTTGGATTTGGCACAGCTGAACTTGTCTTAGTTGGTGTATTCGTTGGCGTTTTGTGCGGAGCTTTTAATGGCTGTTTGGTCGTTGGACTGGGTCTTCCATCAATTGTTGTGACCATCGGCACTATGAGTTTCTTTCGTGGGATTTCATTCATAATTTTGGGCGATCAAGCCTTTAATGGCTATCCAGAAAGCTTTGCATTTTTCGGTCAGGGCTATGTGTGGTGGGTTATCTCGTTTGAATTTGTACTCTTTATTGGGGTTGGGTTAATTTATTTTGTGCTGCTGCATAAAACGATTTTTGGACGTCAAATATTTGCAGTTGGCAATAATCCGATTGCGGCTCAGTTCTCTGGTGTTCGGGTCAAAAGAGTGAAGTTCATTCTCTTTTGTTTAGTTGGTCTTATGTCCGGAATTGCAGCCATACTGTTAACATCACGGTTGGGGTCCACTCGACCTTCCATTGCGCAAGGGTGGGAATTGGAAGTTATTACCATGGTTGTCTTGGGTGGTGTTTCGATCTTGGGTGGTTCAGGTGCTATACAAGGCGTGTTTATTGCAGCCTTTATAATGGGATTGATCAGCTTTGGGTTGGGGCTTTTGAACATTCCAGGAATTGTGATGTCGATCTTTATTGGTGGTCTGCTTATTTCTGTCATCGCGCTTCCGATTATTATTGGCAAGATCAAAAATAGGTACGGCTAATGGCACATGAACAGGAACTAGAAAAGTTTGGGTTCAAAATGCAGCTTAATCAGGGTATGGCGAATGCATATAAACATCGCCATGATAACATTCCTCCTGAACTTGTTTTGCTTTTGAAAGATGCCGGTGTATCTGATTATTCAATTTTCTTGGATGAAGATACTTATATCCTGTTTGGCGTTATGTGGCGCTTAAAGGATCATAAGTTAGCAGAATTGCCAAACACAGAAATCATGCAAAAATGGTGGTCGCATATGGCCGATATAATGCACACCAACGAGAAGAACGAGCCGTTTACATCTGATTTGCAACTCGTATTTCATATGGATTGATCATGACAACCAAAGGCGACATTGTTGCAGTTATTGATATTGGCAAGACCAACGTTAAATTAGCCTTGGTTGATATGGATAGGCTTTGTGAGATTGCCGTGGTAACGCAACCAAATACAGTTTTGCCTGGACCACCATATCCTCATTTTGATGTCGCGAATATATGGGATTTCATCGTAAAATCGATGTTTGAATTTTCCAAGATCTATGAGATATCGTCTATCACTACAACAACTCATGGCGCATGTTGTACATTGTTGGATGGCCATGGGGATTTGGTAACACCAATTATGGATTATGAGTTTGATGGTCCTGATGAACTTGCATCAGACTATGATAAAATACGTCCTGATTTTAGCGAGACAGGTTCACCGCGACTTCCGGGTGGTTTGAACATTGGTGCTCAATTGTTTTGGCTGTTTGAGACATTTCCAGAATTGAAAACACACACAAAAA
>CAXBCW010000101.1:0-10251 GCA_963974325.1 uncultured Rhizobiaceae bacterium | reverse complement strand
CGGCTCTGTCGTGGCCATTGCACAATTGAAAATTAAGTGAGTGGAAGGACAAGGTTATCATGCTGTATGAAAGAGTGAGCCAAAGATAGGATGATTCGTGACAAAACCTGACGACGATCAAGCAAAAACTGAACCTCAATTGGATGATGAAAAATCAACAGCCTTTATCGGTATCGGTCTAAAAATAGCATCTGTTGCGCTTTTGGTCACAATGTCAGCGATGATCAAAATGGTCGGCGAAGGAATCCCAGTCGGGCAAATCATTTTCTATCGCGCCTTTTTTGCAATCGTTCCAGTACTTGCTTATCTTGCCTATCGAAAACAGCTCAATCAAGCCTTTGCAACCAACCGCCCATGGGGCCATGTGGGGCGTTCGATAGCTGGATGTTGTGGCATGGGTCTTGGGTTTTATGGCTTAACAAAATTGCCATTGCCTGATGTCGTTGCACTGCGCCACGCCACGCCTTTGTTTGCTGTTGTGTTGGCGGCACTATTGCTGGGTGAAAAAGTGCGGTTTTATCGGTGGGCAGCCGTTGGCATGGGCCTGTGTGGTGTATTGATCATTTCATGGCCGCGCATTTCGCTATTCAGTGGAAGTACAGCAGGTTTAGGTGGGGATGAATTTTACGGTGTTATCGCGACCATTCTGTCAACAATGTTTGCAGCGGTTGCGACCATTTTAGTGCGAACTTTGATCAAAACCGAAAAGTCGCCGACAATTGTGCTCTACTTTACATCATTAGCTTCGTTTTTGTCCGCATTGACCTATTTTTTTGGGTGGGCCAGTCTTGATCTGTATAATACCAGCATATTGGTTGGTGCAGGTATCCTGGGCGGTATTGGGCAGATTTGTATGACCGAATGTTATAAAAACGCATCCGTCTCCACCATTGCGCCATTTGATTATACATCCATCATCTTTGGAATTATCTTGGGATATATTCTGTTTGGCGATTTGCCCGGTGGGCAAATGTTGGTGGGTACAGTCATTGTGGCCGCAGCTGGTATCTTTATTATTTACCGCGAACACAGGCTTGGCCTACAGCGCAAAGAACAGCGCCGCATTGTTGGTAGCCAAACCTGATTTTAATTTCGGTTCTAATAAGGCCTAGAACCCACTTTTGTAATCGGGGTCATCATTGCCCCATTCAGGATCAGAGCGTGGATCAAGTTCAAAGATTTGCGGCGTTGCAGCGCGTGCCATCGGCGTTACCAAAAAGTCCGAACGATCTTCTTCTGGTGCCTGCTCGCGTTGACTAATGCGATAAAATGAATAGGCGACAACAACCACAAAGCTGAATGCAATCACGGTAAACAAGCCTCGATCGCCAAAAGTTTCCATAGCTAACGCGGTAACCAACGGACCCGCAATGGAACCCAAACCGTAGACGATTAACAGACTAGATGATGTTTCAACAAACTCATCCGGCGCTGAATAATCATTCGCATGCGCAATCATAACCGAATAAAGCGGGAAGATTGCAGCGCCCAAGAAAACAATAGCTCCAAAGAACAAGATGCGGTTTTCCACGCCAATAAAGAAGGCGGCAATGCAGGAAATAACTCCCATAATGGCGATCATGATCATCACATAACGACGATCAACTTTGTCGGACATCTTACCCATTGGGTAGGTAAATATCGCGCCACCAATGACGGCCATAGCCAACATGACCGCACCTTCTGTCGTCGTTAGGCCTTGGCTTTGTGAATAAACAGGTGCCAGCGACATCCATGTTCCCGTCACAAAACCACAGATAACAGAGACAACCACAGCAATGGGTGAACGGACAAACATGCCTTTAATATTAAACTGCACCTCGTTAAGCGGTTGCGGTGATGATGCAGTGGATAGGGTGGTTGGCAAGAGACTAAGCAAGAATGTTAGGCCACAAATAATAAACAAAGTGGTGCCGCTGATGTCAGCTTGTGGCACGATAAATTGCCCAGCGGTTAGGCCAGCCATCGTCACAATCATATAGATTGAAAATAGGCTGCCACGTGTTTCATTTGTAGCTTTTTCATTGAGCCAGCTTTCAAGCACCATGTAGCTACCAGCAACGGCAAATCCAGTCATGGCGCGGAACAAAATCCAAAATACTGGATGAACAATAAGTGAATGTAATAGCAATGAGACAGCCATAAGTGCGGTCAATGCCGAGAAAACACGCACATGCCCAACCTTGAACACAAGACGAGGCACAACGATGCAGCCCAAGGTGAAGGCAAACGCAAAGCCTGCTGCAATCAAGGAGATGTTAAGCGTGCGCCAACCTTCTTCTGCTGCGCGCAAAGGAATGAGATAACTTGCCGTTCCGCTGCCAATTTGGAGAAAAAGCGTCGACAATAATAGAGCGAACACGGGCGCAATTAGGGCTCTCATGGCACACAACCTTCAAAAACAACTGGCCACATATTCACAAGCACCAGGAAACAAAATTTTAAATAGACCCTATTTGTAAGGCGGAAAGGGAAAATCCGCATCGCATTTCTTTTGAAATTGTCGATGAATCCCAAATGACATATGATAGGTTCAGACGCAATAGATAAAGTTGATTCTGAAGGTTGATCAAAGCTTAGTATTTGGTAAGCCTCTGATTTAAAACGAAAAAATATTGAGAGTGATGATGCACATTGTAATATTGGGTGGCGCTGGGTTTATTGGACAAAAACTTGCACGAAAATTAGCTGAAACTGGGGTTTTGCGGGGCAAAAAGGTGAACCAAATCACATTGGCTGATATGGTCGAGCCAATGTCGCAGATCAATGCCGATTTCCCGATTACCTATCAAAACCTAGATATTACCAATTATGAGAGTGTTGCAAACGCTATTGGTGACGATACAGATGTGATTTTTCATCTTGCATCAGTGGTGTCCGGCCAAGCGGAGGCTGATCTTGATCTGGGCTATAAGGTCAATCTAGACGGTATGTTGCATATGCTCAAACGCGTGCAAGAGCTTCACCAGCCGCCTGTTATCGTGTTCTCATCCTCCATTGCTGTCTATGGCTCCAACACACCGCAACCGATTGAAGATCATTTCATCAGAGCACCACAAAGCTCCTACGGGACGCAAAAAGTGATTTGCGAATTACTGCTCAACGATTATTCAAGACGTGGGCTCATTGATGGGCGAGGGGTCAGATTGCCAACGATTACCGTGCGTCCGGGCAAACCAAATGCTGCGGCATCCTCGTTCTTATCATCAATCATTCGCGAACCACTTGCGGGCGAAAAAGCAATTTGCCCTGTGAGCGATGATTACCGTCATTGGTTTTCAAGCCCGCGCACAATCATTAAAAATATCATTCACGCGGCGGAAATTGACGGAAAAGCTTTGGGCGATGATCGAAACGTTATGCTGCCCGGCATCAGCGCAACGGTCAAAGATATGCTGACATCATTGCGCAAAATAGCCGGTGATGATGTTGCCGATTTGGTCGAGTTTAAACCAGACCCTGTTATAGGCAAAATTGTCTGGTCTTGGGTGGCCGAATTAAACCCCAACAAGGCTCTATCTTTGGGGTTTCATCAAGATACAAATTTTGATGATTTTATCACTGCCCATATTGAAGATGAACTCAGCTGAGATCTAACTTAGCCAAGCTCTTTAAGTTTGGCTGATATTGCCAATAGATCGGACCAGGCGCTGCATTTAGCAGCGGGTGTTTTGAGCAGATAAGCAGGGTTTAAACTTGGCATCAGCGGAATCATTTGCTCACCCATTTGATAGTCCACCCAAGTGCCACGAACCGACAAAATACTTTTGCTATTTCGAAGCAAACACGCGGTTGATACACTACCCATTGTGACCAATATTTTAGGTGCTGCCAATTCGATATGACGTTCAATAAATGGACGGCATAGTTCAAGTTCATGGGCAACAGGGGTGCGATTGCCAGGAGGTCGCCATGGTATAATGTTCGATAGATAGGTGCTGTCACGATCAAGGCCAATGGCAGCGAGCATCTTATCCA
The DNA here is from genome assembly GCA_963974325.1 of uncultured Rhizobiaceae bacterium. Classification (GTDB taxonomy): domain Bacteria; phylum Pseudomonadota; class Alphaproteobacteria; order Rhizobiales; family Rhizobiaceae; genus Lentilitoribacter. Next base: position 6,273 of record CAXBCW010000101.1, on the reverse strand, counting down.
TCAACTGACCCATGGGCCCCGAAAACGGTATGCCTTGCAAGTCTTCATCACGCGCAGGTGCATCGCCAATGATCATAATGGGCGCATCAACATTCCCATCGGCAAAAACCGTATGTTTGGCACTATGACAAAGGTTACAGCCTTTGTAAGTGCTGACAATCTGTTTTAGCTCTTCCAAGTTGCTTGCAGACTTTGCCAAAGCCTTGGCATTATCCATTGCCGCTTGGTCTGGCACTGCCATAGAGGTGAATTGTGGCGCGGTAGGCGCTGGCTTATTTTGGCCTTGAGATCTATTTTGCGCGCCAGCTTGCTGACTATTTGGGGTGGAGCCATGAACTTTTTGGCGGTTGGCTTCAATAAGAGAGCTAACGCCTGCGGTTTTTGCCGCTTTCTTGGCTTCAATCAGCTCAAGGGTTGCTGCATATCTATCGATTGGCGCATCATCGAGCAAATCCACAACACCAGACTGCGCATAAAATTGCAGCATAGCGGCCGCTTGCTGGGCGCTGATATTGGTCGTATCTGGATGGATATTGTCTGTCATATTGGTAATATAATGCGGCTTGGCTATGAATTCAAAGCAAATTATCTGTCTAACGCATCATAATGAATGGGGGTGTGTATAAGACATAAAAAAGTCCTGCTGAAAATCTCCAGCAGGGCTTTAAATTGATTAAAGTCGGAAGACTTAAGCTTGGTCTTCTTCAGTAGCTTCTGCTTCAACTTCAGCTTCTTCAGACGCATCATCGCCCTCAGCATCTGCATCAACTTCTTCTTCAGCAGCGTCATCAGCTTCAGCTTGCTCAGCAAGGTCATACATCGCATTAGCAGAAGACATATCAACGCCTTGTGCTTGAAGCGCAGCTTCATCAGCAGTACGACCGATGTTGAATTCAATAGCAACTTGAACATCAGCATGTAGGTTAAGCGTAATTGAGTGCAAACCTAGTGTTTTGATCGGTGTGTTCAAATCGATTTGAGCACGCGCAATTCTAAAGCCATTGTCTTGCAAGATAGTTACAACATCACGCGATGCAACTGAACCGTAAAGCTGACCTGTTTCACCAGCAGAGCGGATAACCACAAAGCTTTTGCCGCCCAATGCATCACCAATTTCTTGTGCACCAGAAATACGCTCTTTATTGCGCTCTTCGATAACTTCTTTGTCGGCTTCAAAACGTGCGCGATTGGCAGAGTTTGCGCGCAAAGCTTTGCCTTGTGGCAAAAGGTAGTTACGTGCGTAACCGTCTTTAACAGTAACTTCTTGGCCCATGTGACCTAGTTTTGCGACGCGTTCTAGTAGAATAACATGCATTTGAATGTCCTTTATCTAAATTATTCTTCGTTAATATCGTTTGATTTACTGACCAGCAACGGCACATGTTTTCCGGCTTCAAAGAGCCCGACAATCACAAGTATTGCAGCTGGAAATGAGAAAATGACAATCGTGACATAGGTGCCCCAAAGAGCCGCATTACGCCAAATTTTGCCAAGTGTTTTTTGATGAAGTACAGCAAGCCCCGCCATTAAGAAGCCTGCACCAAAGCCGCCGACAATTGTCGCGCCAATATATGAGATCTGGCCATCAAAAAACATGAGAATTGCGCCAAAGCCCAAAAACAACATCGCCAACTGCGGCATGCGCAGCGATACATGCATATTGTCACGAGGACGTTTTGAACGACCAGACATACGCACAATCGCGCTGGCAAAGTACCAAGCGATGAATAAAATAATCACCCACATGGCGCTTTGCGTCATAGGGAGCAGTGTGGAAAGCAGCTTTTTGGTCGCATCAACATCTTGGAGACGAAAGTCTGCATCGCCATTTTGGTTAAGCGCCACAAGAAGTGCGTCAATGAACTGGTCAGATAATTCAGGGCTATAATCGATGGCCCAACCGATCATCAATGTTGCTAAAATCATCAAAGTGGCACCGTGCAACATAAGCTGCGGTAACGGATACCAAACAAGCCCATCATCAGGGCCACCAAGATCACTTGCAGGGCGCGCCAAAGTGCTCAAATGCGCAAGCCACGCAGATGGCAATAGGGTTGTGACTGCATTGATAAGCGCAATTTGTGGATCAGAGGCAATCAGCAATGCGCCAAATGCAACAATCACGGCGGTAAAAGACGCTTTGTTGGACCATCCAAGACCCGCAATAAAAATAGGAAGAGCAGCACCAGCAAATAAGATGACAGATAGCATAGATGGCTGGCCTGCGCTCAGCAGCAATAATGCGCTGGCGATACCTGCCAATATACCTATCAAAACTGAATTTGCATTCAATGTCATAAATAGCTGTCCTGCATCATGGCAGTTAGAGGCTATATGCCCCAACATAGGTCCCAAGATCGGGAAGTTAAAATATCTAATTTCGGCCCACCCGAAAAAGAAAATTTGCGGCCCTTAATGAAAAGGGCTGCAAAGCATATTATTTTACAACATATGGCAAGAAGCCAAGGAAACGTGCGCGTTTGATGGCTTTAGCCAATTCGCGTTGTTTCTTGTGGCTTACAGCTGTAATACGTGAAGGAACGATTTTGCCACGCTCAGAAATGTAACGCTGAAGTGTGCGAACATCTTTGTAATCTATTTTCGGTGCATTATCACCAGAAAATGGGCAAGTTTTACGACGACGACTAAAAGGACGACGTGATGGGATTTGATTGATATCTACCATTGGTCAGGCTCCTATTCTTGGTTTTCGCGAGGGCGACGAGGACGATCATCACGATCACCACGTGGACGATCATCACGACCACCACGGCCACGATCATCACGATCACGTTTTTGCATCATGACAGAAGGTGTTTCTTCATGCTCATCAACAGATACTGTGATGTAACGAAGAATATCTTCGTTAATGCGCATTTGACGTTCCATCTCGTGTACAGCAGCATGTGGCGCATCAATATTCATGATAGCGTAATGTGCTTTACGGTTTTTCTTCATACGATATGTAAGGGTTTTAAGACCCCAATTTTCGATACGTCCAACAGAACCACCATTCTCTTCAAGAAGAGTTTTGTAGTTTTGAACGATTTCATCTACTTGAGCGCCGGACAAATCCTGACGAGCAAGGAAGATATGTTCATAAAGAGCCATAGGCTTTCCTTTCTTGCGTTAAATCCAGCACCTTAGCGGCTAAGCCTCAACGAACTTGTCTTGGAAGCTTATGCTTCGTGCAAGAAAGACGTTTTGAACAATAATCGTGAGCGGAGACACGGGAGGCCGGAACAACTGTTGCACCATGCAAATCTTTCCGGTTTTATCAAACAATAAAACCAAGGCGATCTGCCCTCCGTTCAGCCACCAGCCAAAGACCGGATCGTTAATATCTGTGCGTATAAAGGTTTTGAGTTCAATTGCAAGCCCAATACCTGAATGAGTATCGAATTCGGTAGCTTTAATCTACTGTGCTTAAGATCACTATGCCCCAAGCCCCCCTAATGCGTCACATTCTTCAAACATGGCTTCATCATTATCATACAAATCCACCCATTTTTGCGGGATGCCTTTGTCTGCGCCTGCGGGATAATAAGCGCCTGCAATTGCGCCGACAAACACGGAACGGCCTGCATTATCACCGGCGCACATATTGTTGAGCTCAACGGCTTCTTGATAGGAATTTGTGTGTTTTAAAATGTGGAAGGAAAGTGGAAGCGCACTTTTAAGATAACAAGCGCGGCCTGTTTCTGCTCCATAGGCGATACTATCGGCTTCTTCGGTCTCTAATGCTGCAACAAGTTGTTCGCTAAATTCTTCATTGCCGATTATTGATGCAGCTAACAGTGCATGATTCAGCTCGGCGCCATTTAAAACAGCCGAAAGCAGATTTTCAAAAACGTGAGCTGCATTGGCAGAGACATCATTATCATTGGTCACGCGCGTTGCATCGTCGACAGATTTTGGATCAGAGGCGATTACGGCAGGCAATGCGACAATGGCAGGCATTTGAACATCATCTGTACCAGATGGTGATTTTTCATCGGCGATATTGGCCAAAGTGCCTTTTGTTGCATGATCAATATAGCCGACAAATGTGCCGCCAGCACCAAAATGACCTGCAAATTGTTTTTGGTATTCAGCAGTATCAAACTTACCTTTGTTCGCCAGAAGAGCTTTCATCGCTATACGCGTAACTTCGCCATATTGCGTGTTTGCGCCAGCACGTCTGAGTGCATGGGCAAAATAGCCTTTTGTATTCTCGTAGTTTTTTGCATCCACCGGAACAAAACTTGCGGAACCATTATTAGACTTTGCAATTTTTGCAACGCGGTCAATGTCATATATCCAATGGACGCCAAGTGCCGAAGCATCGGCGATAAGAGCGCCTTTAAGGCTGTTGGATATGCGTTGAGCTTTTCCCATAATATGGTCCTTTTAATGTCAGTAACGAAACGAAAGTCCAGCATAAGTGGTATGTTTGCAATGTGATATCAAGAGGAGATCGTTGTTTTGGCCGCTCAAATTATTGGCATTTGACAATAATGGACATGAAATATCAATTTCAAATCATTCATAAAATTGAACGAAATGGCCTTTCTTTTTAACTGTAACTTGCCTAAGAATTATTACAAGTTCATCGTAATTCCCAATCATAAAAGGTCACTACACATGCAAAATAATGGTCGTCCTATGACAGCTATACCAGGACCGTCGGTTATGCCGGATAGAGTTCTGCAAGCCATGCACCAACCTGCTCCAGATATTTATGGTGGCAGATTAGAGACCATGACCGAAGTTATTGTACGTGATTTAAAAGCTGTTGCGCGCACTGAGCATGATGTTGCACTATATATCTCCAATGGCCACGGTGTTTGGGAAGCATCCTTGCTCAATGTCATCAACCAAGGTGATAAAGTGTTATCCCTTGCCAGCGGCCGATTTGGCTCCGGTTGGGCAGATGTTGCCAAGAAGCTCGGTGCTGATGTTCAATTGCTTGATTACGGTGTTCATGAGAGTTTTGATGCAGAGCAACTCGCAATGATTTTGGCAGATGATAAAGAGCACAAGATCAAAGCTCTGACGGCAACCCATGTCGATACATCCAGCTCGATCAAATATGACACCCCGAAACTCCGCAAAATCCTTGATGATGTAGGGCACCCCGCCTTACTGATGGTTGATTGCATAGCGTCGCTTGGATGCGATCGGTTCGAGATGGATGCTTGGGGCGTCGATGTGATGATCGCTGGGTGCCAAAAAGGTCTGATGACCCCTCCGGGCATGGCATTTATCTTTTTTAATGAAAAAGCCAAACAAGCGCGTGCAAAATTAACGCAAGTTTCTCCCTATTGGGATTGGCATCCGCGCACAAATCCGCAGATATTTTATCAATATTATGGCGGCACCGCACCAACACATCATTTGTTTGGGCTAGAAGTTGCGCTGCAAATGATGGTCCATGAAGAAGGTATCGAAAATGTTTGGCAGCGCCATGAGACATTGGCCAAAATGGTTTGGGCAGCCTTTGATGGTTGGGCAGAAGAGGGTGTGATCAGCATGAATGTGCAAGATCCTGCTTTGCGCAGTCATGCGGTCACAACGGCTAAAATTTCTGGTGAAATGGCAACACCTATTCGCGAATGGCTTCGTGACCAACATCAGGTGACGCTTGGATTTGGTCTTGGGATGGCACCTGTTGGTGATCCAAAAGTCAATAGCTACTTCCGCATAGGTCATATGGGGCATTTAAATTCGCACATGATGCTTGGAACTTTATCAAGCTTGGAGATGGGATTTAAAAAATTCGATATTCCGCACGGTAGCAACGGACTGTCGAATGCTATGCAATTGGGAATTAATACATAGTATAGGTATAGGCTAATTTAAGCTATGGCGCTACTGTAAATCATGTTTTTTTTAAGAGTTTATTGACTTTTTTATCTGACAAATAGTGCCAAGAAATTCTACTAGCATCATGCTGGTGTAAAATGTCAAAAGCGAGTTTTTTGGTTTGCTATCTGTTTGATATGCAAGATTTTACAAAACTTATGAATAAGTTGGATATTTCATAAAATAAAAAACAGCGAACGCGTGCGGGCCGTTCCATAACATCTCGTCACAATATGATGAAGGGCACCATTATGGACAACAGCACACATGCGCTTTTGGAAAAAATAATCTCTACTTTCTCAATACTCAACAGTACCAATACCAGACGATCATAAACACTTAAGAAGCACCCCAAATAGGCTTTCATTTACATAATGAGACCTCAGCATAAGATCTATTTTTAGCTAAACCATAAGTCTATCAAGGCGC
>CAXBCW010000100.1:0-10307 GCA_963974325.1 uncultured Rhizobiaceae bacterium | reverse complement strand
GAATCACAAATTAGGCTTCTTGGGAATCTATGTTTTTAATAGGTCCTGACCCTAGATAAAAGCATCCCATATTTGTAAATCAGAGGGAATTGCCACGAGTTTTGTGTAGTGAAGCGTTGCGAGAACCAATAGAGACACAGCAATTGTTGTGCACCAAGTCGCCATCCAATTTTGCGCTGTTTCTAATAGGCCGCTGCCGCCCATACCTGCAGATTGATTGCCACGGTTTGACCAACGTTGTTTGGACAAACGGAAGATACAATAGACTTTTACCGATGCATTGATGAGCTGGTTTAGGTATAGGATCCATGTGTAATTGAGTTCCACTTTCCGCGAATAAGTGCATAGAATAAGCGACAGGAATAACCGGCTAGCTGCAATAAACACGACATAGGAAATGAGATAGTGTAACCCCACTAAAAATGCGGCTGAAATGGCAAGGACTGGAGACACAAGCATTGTCCACATTGATAAGCGTTGATCGATCAAGCACCACCAGATGAAAAACGGCATTGCTCTTGGACCAAGCGCAATGGCGCGCGAACCATTGCGCAGCATATTGCCCGACCAGCGACGGAAGTTTTGCACCATACGGTCCATTCCAGCACCTTCAATCACTTCGATTGTGTAGCCCATAGCATCGGGCACATAGAGCATGTGCGAATTCTTTTTAAGCAAATGATACCAAGTGCTTTTGTCATCACCAGATAGAAAGCGAAAGTTACCCCATAACCAATGGTGTAGATGATCGGCCTCCAGCACACGGATAAATTCCAATTGCTTTAAGTGACGCGCTCTGAAAACAGACATACGGCCTGTAAGTGTCAGAACACGGCCTGACAAAGCATGAGATTGCATTGCTAAGCGGCGCTGTGAAAATCTCATTTTGAGCCAAGTTTCAATCCATTTGGGACCGATGCAGATAACTTCTTCATCCGTGGTGCAAGCTTGCAGGCTTGGATAGAGTTTAAACAGAGGCATGCACCGGCTAATCGCACCTTCACCCAACACAAAATCACCATCCATAAACACAATCAGATCTTCATCCATGACAGGCAAACGGCACATAGCACGCAAGACCAAGCCAATGGCCGCGCGTTTTCCCGAAACATTCTGTCTGATAATGCGTAAAGTAATGTCAACATCTTGAGCTTCGCGTTCAAGGAAGTTTTGGATGATATCTTCATCAAACCGATCGGATGATCCAAGCCAAATTGTTCCTGGTACGCCTGACTGGACAATTTCTTTGACAATAGAACGCACGACCATTTCAGTGATTTCGCGATGCTCTTTATAGGTTGTCATCATGAAATGCATATGGCGAGGCCGCCAACCAGAATCCCAAATCTCTTGTCCTTTGCGGCGCATTTTTGGATAGACAATTCGCCCGTAAATCACAGCTCGAACAGCATGGGTAAACCCCCAGCCATAACGCCACATGCCAAGTCCACCGAGCGTAAACGTGATGGCCTTTGTTTCAATATCAAAGATCGAATTGGGAATTGTCATAATCAGAATAAGGCAAATGCCCAAATAAATCGAAATTTGAAACAGGATTTGCGGTGTCCACTTTTTAAAACCCTTTGGCCATTGAGTTGGATCATCAAGTTTTAAAGCAGTGTCAAATTGTATCGTCATAGCCGAATGCCTTTGTGACGGATGAAACCATAGTGCCAATGGCGTGATAAACATCGCTTGTGCTTCGTTTTGAAAAGATCACAACTGCAGGCAAACCAGCAGATGGGTTTATGCCACTTGGTAATCCTTCATCAAATTTCAGCATGACAGCTGCCGTTTTTGCGTCCCCTTCTCTCCATGTGTAAAGAGAGGTATCTGAACTTAAAAACGCTGCAGAACGATCAATGCGCACCACACGCGCCATCACGCTTTCGCCAATGGCTGGCAGAAATACTTTGGCTTGATCTTCCAATCCAACAGATAGGATTTCATCTTGAGACAAGAAGGCGGTCACGGTTGGCATTTGATGTTTTTCAATTGTTAGCAAAACGTCATGCTGTGCGATCAAGGCATCACTGACTTGCTTGGCAGCAACAATGCGTCCATTAAACGGAGCTTTGATAACCAATGAATCACGGCGCTGTTCAATTTGCTCAATTTGTGAATGAACGTATTTAAGTGCAATATTTGCACTTTCAACTTCAAGAGCTAGCATATCAAGATCGGCAACAAACTCTTTGTGATTAAAATATTTACGGTCCGACACAGTATTCATTGTCGTTGCCCGCTCTAAGATATATTCCATCTCTTTCAATTGCGCTTCGGCTGCCGATTGACGATTGATCGCTTCTTCAAATATACCCCTAGAGAACCCATTTCCAATAAATTTATTCATCCGCGCCACAGCATTATCGGCTGCATTTAATTCAGATTTTGCCGCATTCACACGCGCCAATGCAATTTTTTCATCGGTTTGGCTGATAACTTGATACAGCTGCATTCTACCTTTTTCGAGTTCATATTTTTCCAATGATAGTGCCTGTCTACGTTCTTTCTCAACGTATTCAATGCGCTTTGAAACCAATTCAAGTTCCAATTTGTCACTGACAACTCTTGCGATCACATCGCCTTCAAGAACCATTTCGCCTGTTTTCATGTTTGTCGGAATAACGCGGCCGCTAACAGGCATCTTAAGGGACATCAAAGGAGCAGATATCACAGCTGATGACACTTCAAGGCGCATTGTGTTTGTGTAGATCAAGATGCCAACATAACCAAAGACAACCACACCAAGGCATAGATAAAAGGTAGACATCACGATAGATTTAATCGGCCATCTTTTAATCGGAACTTCTTCGCCCGGGTTCACATCAGGCTCTGTTGAGATCGGTGTTACTGGCACATCAATCCGGCAAATCGTATCTTCGATCGTTGCCATTTTTCCGCGAACAAGATCATTGATAAAATGGTCTAGCAAATCACGTGCTCTTTCACTCAATCGCACAAACTCAACACCTAGCGTGCCCGTTTCTGCAGTTGACCGCATGACGATTGCTTCAACTTCAAATGAAATGTCAAAACCTTGAAACGGTAATTCCAATGTGAGGTGGATTTCATCAGCCTCTTTGGCAAGCGGCGATTTGACCTCATCTAAACGTAAGCCGCCAAGGCTCCAATCCGTTGCGGTTATACTTTCACCGGAACAGAGTGTGACCTTCAATGGTGCGCTAACACGAAGATGGCGTCTCTGGCATGGCCTTTCGCGAAGGATCTGCATGGCGTTATCTCCTTTGCCTATAAAGGAGCAAATAGTGTGCCAGTTTTAAACAGCCAAAAATGCCTGTTTTGATGATAAAATTACGATATTCGCCGCAATTTGCGAATTCCCATTTCGCAATTCGCGACGTTTACTTTGCAAGCAGCAGCAGAATTGAATATGAAAATTTTGAAAGTCTAACTGTTATCTATATGAAAAATAATGATTAAAATGATTTATGTTTTGATCAACCCAAACTGGTCTGTAATTTGCACCGTTGAGGATAATGAAAGTCTTCAATGGAGCGTAAAATGAAAACTACAATCAGAATCACCCCAGTCATCTTAGCAGGCGGCTCTGGAATACGCCTTTGGCCAGTGTCTCGAAAACTCATGCCAAAGCAGTTTTGCAAGGTTGTTGGCGAGATGAGTTTGTTTCAAAAAACATTATTACGCGTCGCCATCGGGGATCTTTATAATGCGCCAATTATCATTTCAGGCGACGGGCACACCGATACAATTGATGCGCAATTGCGTGAATTGGATATCGAGGCGGCTGCCATTATCTGTGAACCTGTTGGTCGCGATACAGCAGCGGCCATTGCGCTGACGATTGAAGCGTTGGGTGAGCGCAATAATGAACTCATGTTGGTCCTGCCGTCCGATCATATGATCGACGATGTCGCGCTGTTTGATAAGATAGTGACCAAAGCCGGATTGGCAGCATCCGATGGTGAGAAAATACTCACACTGGGAATAACTCGAACCCATCCTGATACAGGGTTAGGGTATCTTCGTGCAGGCTTGCCCCATGGCTTGGCCGGTATTTGCGAGCTTGATGCGTTTATCGAAAAGCCAAATCAGCAAAAAACTGAAGAGCTGTTTCAATCCGACAATGTCTACTGGAACGCTGGCATGTTTATGTTCCGACCAAAACTTGTCCGTAATGAGCTCAGAAAGTTTATGCCACGCCTATTCTTACAGATATGCCACGCCACGCGGCATGGCAAATGGGACGGTGTTTACTTTCGTCCAGATAGCTGGTTGTTCAAAACCATCGACCCAATTTCATTCGATTATGCAGTGATGGAAAAGACAGATTGTGCTGCAGTTGTAATCGCAGATTTTGATTGGTCTGACATAGGCAATTGGCAAGCCGTCTGGGAAAACCACCAAAAAGACGATGATAACAATTCATTTATGGGAGAAGTATTTTCCCACGATGTAAATGACAGTCTTGTGATTACAGATGGGCCGAGCGTTGCAATTGCTGGGTTGAGTGACATTGTTGTTGTCGCGCAAGGCGATGCGATATTGGTGACATCACGCGAAAATCCACAAGGGGTCAAAAAGCTGGTGGAACAAATGAACGTCCAACATCCGGCGCTAACTTTACAGCATCTATTGGAGCAGAAAACCTGGGGGAATGTGGAGCAAATTGACAAAGGTGCGACCCACCAAACCAAGCGTATTTCTATTAACCCAGGCGAGACAATCCCCAGCCAATACCATCATTATTCTCATAAAAATTGGTTCATTGCATCTGGCAATCCAGTTGTTTTGATTAACGGTAAAAAAGCGAATGCACGACCGCACGATAATTTTGTTGTTCCACAAGGTGCAAACTATCGCGTTGAAAACCCAACAGACAGCATCGTTGAAATTATCGAAATTCAATATGGATCATATTTGGGGAGCGACGATGTCGTCTATTTCAAGGAACAAGAACAAAAAGCGCTACCAAGCCCTCCTTTGGTGGCTCCTATTATTCAAATTACTCCAGCCGCCAAAATCGCCCATACAGCATAGGAGCACAGCATGTCTTATATTTACATTTTTGACGTTGATGGAACACTTGCGCCATCAGGCGAACCAATGAAAGATGATGTTGCGCGCGCTTTTTATCAATTTACAATGCAATATCAAACATATATCGCGACAGGAAATAAGCTACAGAAACTATGCGAGCTTATCCCGCGCGCAATTTTAAACAAGACTAAGGGCATTTTTACCTGTTCGGGGTCGCAATTCCATACGCGCGGTATTCAGGTCTATTCCAAACGACATAGGTTCCCGCCTATTTTGGATGTGGCGTGTGAAGCTTTTGTGGATCAAAGTAGTTTTGTTCATAAATCTGGCCGTCATTTAGAGCATCGCGTGGGTGTTTTAAATGTCTCTATGGCAGGAAGTAAAGCAACAAAAGAGCAAAGATTGGCCTATGTTCAGTGGGACAAACTCCATCACGAGCGTGACCAATTTATTCACATGATAAACAATAGTAAGCTCCGTTACGAAGCGTTCTATGGTGGTGATGTGAGTGTCGATATTATGCCATCTGGATGGGATAAATCATCGATAGCTATAGATGTTATGCGCCGCCATCCAGCCACGAAAATTGCCTTTATCGGCAATCAAATGGGTCTGAATGGCAACGATCGCCCATTGGCAGTAAAGCTTAAGTCGGTATCTCATCTGCACCAAGCAATCGCTGTAAAAAATGAACGCCAAACATTAAATTATGTGCTCACGCATTTGGCAAAACAGGCGCAATTCGCTAGCTATTGAATTTGCAAAATAATTGACACATTAGGACCAAGCCTCTTTCTTACGGTATATCGTAGAGGGGCTTAGTCCCAGAATTTCAGATGCCTTTGGAATGCTGCCGGCACATAAATCTATTGCGGCTTCAATGATCTCACGTTCTGTTTGTGCAAACGGCGCGTCCAAACTGATCTGCATTATATTTTCGCTCGAACTAACGCTTTTATTTCCGGTCTTTACACTGCCTAAAGCGTGCGGAGTGCGAGCAGAAATGTTGAGCATGGAGCCTTCAATTATGTGACCTTCATTGAGAATAATCGCATTGCGAATGACATTTTGTAGCTCTCTGACATTTCCTGGCCAATGGTGTGACAGTAAAATATCTTCTGCCTCTTCGCTAAATTCGTTGAACTCTTTCTGTTCGTCTTTTGACATCTCAGTCAAAAAATACTTGCCGATTTTAACAATGTCAGTTTCTCTCATGCGCAAAGGGGGAAGTTCAATTGGGATGACATGTAATCGATAGTACAAATCTTCGCGAAAACGACCTTCCTCGACTTCCAATAGGGGGTTACGGTTGGTGGTGCACACAATTCGCACGTCAACTTTTGACAGCTTATCGCTACCGACTTTTTGGATATTGCCCGTTTGTAAAAATCGCAAAAGCTTGGATTGAAGATCAAGCTCCATTTCGCAAATTTCATCAAGGAGCAAAGTTCCACAATTGGCAGAACTTGCTGCACCGTTTCGGTCACATGTTGCGCCAGTAAAGGCACCTTTGAGATGACCAAATATCTCAGATTCAATCAAGTCTTTTGGGATAGCTGCACAATTTAATGCGATAAATGGCGCAGCTTTTCGAGGGCTAGCTTTGTGAATGGCTTCGGCACAAACCTCTTTCCCCGTTCCGCTTTCACCAGTGATAAAAATACTTGCAGATGAGCGCGCAACAGCATCGATCGTTTTGTAAACAGCGACCATTGGCAAGCTAGATCCAATAAATCCGTGATTACCACCTTTTTTAAAATCTGATTTGATCTGTTTGACAGCTTTTTGCAAAACTTGGCGTTCGAGCGCATTTTTTGTTGAGGTGACAATCCGCTCTTCGGATGTGGGTTTCACATTAAAATCATAGGCGCCGCGCCGCATGGCATCCACGGCAATGGTGATTGACCCGCTTGATGTCACAACCACAACAGCAATACCAAGATCTTGTTCTTGCACTTGATCTAAGATGTCCAGCCCTTTCATATCAGGGAGCTGAAGGTCCAAAAGCATGACTTTGACATTACCTCTGGAAATCGCCTTAAGCGCTTCCTGGCCCGTTTCCACAAGTTCAGAACTTATGCCAGCTTTCTTGAGCCAGTTTTGTAGCACGCGGCCAACAGAGGCGGAATCTTCAACAATAAGTACATCCGTGTTCTTACTCGACATTACAGGGTCCTTATTCCAAAGTTGAGCCATCAGCATCAATATCTGCATCAGATTTACCAGCTGCTAGGTTTTTTGCAAAGTCTCTCGTTGCGATGGTCAGGCTGACAAGGTCTGGCAACGCCTCGTGCAGAATATCGCCTGCAATACTATGGCTATTAATTTTTGCAGCCAAAGCATGTAGTTGAATTGCCCCAAAGACCGATGAGACCCCTTTTAACCCGTGACTTGCCGTTTCTAGCAAAGTCCAGTCTTGCGTTTGTATAGCTGTTTCGATGCTTGCTTGGTGTCTTGCTAAATCTTTATCAAACATTCGGTAAAGATCAGTGCGTTTTTCGTCATCAAACCCGTCAAACACAGTGTCCAAAGTTTCCATATCAAATAATACGTCTTCAGGTTTTTGAATTTTGTGCTCTATTTTCTCAGATGTATTTTGCTTAAGATCAGCAACTTTATTAAGTTTATCTAATAAATCGCCCTTGCGAACTGGTTTTGATAAATACCCATCCATTCCGGCGTCAAGAACGCGTGCTTTATCTTCTTCTTGAGCATAGGCCGTCAACGCTATAATTTTTACATTTGAGCGTCCAGAAGCAAGGTCTCTGATTTTTTTTGTTGCTTCCAAGCCATCCATTTTTGGCATTGAGATATCCATAAAGACGACATCAAAATCATTGTTTTTGACAGCATCAACAGCTTCAAATCCATTCTGAGCCAGATGAACAGTGCAGTCCCAACACTCTAACATTTTGGAGATAATAATTTGGTTGGTTTCGTTATCTTCTGCAACAAGAATATTTAAGGAAATATCATTTTGGATAGGGCCTGCATCTTCTATGTTTGAGATAACCTTGATGTCTTTCATGTCACCAATGTTCAACGGCAAATCAAACCAAAACTCTGAACCTATTCCTTCATCACTTTCAAACGACATCTTGCCGTCCATCGCTTCAACTAAAGCTTTGCTGATTGCAAGTCCGAGCCCAGTGCCGCCAAAGGTGGTGGAATATTCAGCATCAAGGGTCGCAAATTCTGTGAACAATTGATCATGGAATGCCTTTGAAATGCCTTTGCCTGTGTCTTTGACACAAAAACGTATGCTTGGTATATTTTCACTACCAATGTTCTGGACAAGAATGTCAACGGTTCCAGTTTCGGTAAATTTAACAGCGTTACTGGCCAAATTTAGCAGAACCTGACTGATGCGGTCAGCATCGCCCAACAGGAACGTTGGAACATTTTTTGCAATATGACAACTCAGTTCGATTTGCTTTTTATAGGCGCTTGCCTTTGCAAGCATAGTCACAGATTCTACAAGGCCTTCGACCTTGAAGCTGCTTGTATTGATAATAATTTTACCGGCATCAAGCTTAGAGAAATCAAGAACATCATTGATAATTGTCATCAATGAAACACCCGAACGATTTGCGACCATCAATTGTTCGCGTTGTTCGGTGGATAATTGCGATTCTTGCAAAAGTTCCAAAATACCAAGCACACCATTTAAAGGCGTTCTGATCTCATGGCTCATCATTGCCAAGAAACTTGCTTTTGATTTATTCGCAATTTCCGCGTGCTCCTTAGCTTCAAGGAGTTCCTGTTCGGTGGCTTTTCTTGCTGTGATATCACGCGCATAACCAATGAATATTCTACCCAATGGGCTGTCAATACTTCTGATAGCTAGTTCAAGCTCAAACTCTTCGCCAGATTTTCGCAAACCCTCAATTTCGAGGCGATTTCCAAGAAAAGGACCTTCACCTGTCTTTTGGAAATGCGCCATGCCAGCAAGATGTGCTGATCTATACTTTTGGGGAATGATGTATTCCGCCATCATTTTACCAATGATTTCTTGGTGGGTGTATCCAAAAATCTCCTCTGCGGCCGGATTAAAGCTCACGATATTGCCATCATTATCGATGATAATGATGGCATCTAATGCTGATTGTACCGCATCTTCAAATTGGAGAAAAGCATGTTTTTCTTGCGCCTCGACCTTTTTGCGATCGCTAATATCACGAATAAACCCAACAAAATTAAAACTGCCCGCAGAACTAAACTCACTGATGGCAACCTCGATGGGAATGGTATTTCCATTCTTGCCAATACCAAATGTTTCAAATGGTTGACCAACAAACATGCTTTCCCCATGTTGGATATATTGGTCGATGTCGTCACGAAGGTTTTGCGCATTCTCCTTTGACATCAAAAGACCAACATGTTGGCTAATAAGTTCGTTGCGATTAAATCCAAAAAGTTGTTCAAGGGCAGGGTTTATGTTATCTATAGTACCGTCAGCCTTAACAATCACAACGCCATCATTGGTTGATCTTAAGATAGATTCAAGACGCGAAAGGTTGTTTTCAGAATTCATTTTGGCTTCAGCGAAGTCTTTTGCATGAGCTGAGTTTTTAAGAAGGCGTCTTGCGTAAACGACTACAAGACATAAGGCGGTAACAATTGTTAAATATCCGACCGCAAGTTCTATATTTGCACCAATCATGATCTTTGACGTGGCGATGAATTCTACATACGAAGTTGTAACCTCAGCCCCACTCAGCAGGGATAGCGTGAGTAATCCTGTCCACCCTATCATAACGGTAAATGCGGCGACCAAAATAGACCAGATATCGATGCGAATAACTCTGATACAGCTATAGACCAAAAGGAAGACAGCTGATGGCGCCTTGAACATAGATTCAAACGGTAGATTATAGGCATGGCTGAACGAGGCAATCAACATGAACAGCAAAATACCGTCCACGACAGTTAAGCTATAAAATAATGAATTTTGGAACTTTGTTTTAGTCGCTAAATGAGCGCGCATTAACGAGGAATATAAAAGCAGTGCGGTTGCTGAAAGGGTAAAGCCTGAAAAAGTTTGCCATTCATTTCGAAATGCAGAGAAAAAATGAAGCGCCAAAAGTACCAACGCAATGAGAATTTGAACCATCGCAATGGCGCGTTCACCTTTACGATCATTTGTCTCTAATGCTTTATCTATTCGACTTATTATCAAAGCAATCTCCTTCTTAAATACACATAAGAGGCGAACCCATTGAAGTGGTCTTACTTATTAGGACAGGTTTGCCGCTTGGCTAAGATGTATCGGTTTTGTGTTCATG
>CAXBCW010000099.1:0-10561 GCA_963974325.1 uncultured Rhizobiaceae bacterium | reverse complement strand
AATGAAATCAGAGGTAAATGGCGGAGAGACAGGGATTCGACCCCTGGAGACAGTTACCCGCCTACACGCTTTCCAAGCGTGCGCCTTCGACCACTCGGCCACCTCTCCGCATTCTTATCTTTTTAATTGGATAAGAGAAAATTGATTGCTATTTATCTATGATGAAACACAGTCAATTTTCGCGCAATATAGCCATGCCAATTGATTTGGCAAGTTTTAATCTGACAGATGCGTGATCAAGATTGATCAAAATTCGCCTTTTGCGGCATTGCGTTGTCATTAGACACGTTTTATGTGTGGCAGGAGCACTTTGCTTGGCACTTTATGTCATTAAACCGATGGAAAACTAGATGCGCTTTATTTCAAAAACTTTGAGTCTGATATTTTTGGCAATCGCAATCATTGCAGCCGTTGTGGATGCTCTTCAATCTGTTGCCCAAGGCAAGCTTAGTCTGACGCCTTTGGGTGCAACATGGTTTAATTTCCATTCTGACTCGCTCAATCTTTCGCAAGCGCTCATCCAGCGCTATGTGCATCCGTTTGTTTGGGATCCGATTATGCAATGGATTTTGCTGCAACCGACACTCATCATTTTCCTCGTGCTCTCACTGATTTTTTATATGATAAGTTACAAACGTAAAAGTGCTGCAGATCGCTTTTTCGCCAAATAAAAAGGTCTAATTCTTATGTTTTTCAATGATCTATTTAGCAAAAAAAATGACATGCCATCAGCCACAGATGCGCTGCCTGGGCGAGAAGAAGCCATTCCAACGACAGAAACACATTTTGTATCTGGGCTTCCTCTTAAGGGTACCTTGCCAGACACTATGGACATTGCCTATTTTGGTATGGGTTGTTTTTGGGGTGTTGAGCGGCTGTTTTGGCAAATCGAGGGCGTTTATCTCACCACCGTTGGCTATGCAGGCGGCATCACGCCAAACCCGACATATAATGAAACTGTGACAGGTAAAACTGGGCATACTGAAATTGTCCAAGTCGTTTTTGACCCTGCTAAAGTGCCCTACCAAGACTTGCTGAAAGTCTTTTGGGAACAACATGACCCCACGCAAGGTATGCGCCAAGGAAATGATGTTGGCACGACCTATCGTTCGGCGATTTATACCGTCAATGATAGTCATTTAGATCTAGCGCATGCGAGTAAAGCTGCCTATCAGGCAAACCTTGAAAGTGCTGGCGTTTCGCATGAGATTACGACTGAGATCATCGAGCTTGATATCTATTATTATGCTGAGGATTATCATCAGCAATATCTTGCAAAAAACCCAGGTGGTTATTGCAATCTCAAAGGGACTGGCGTGACGTACATTTAGGCTTTGACCTTAATGCACGCCATCCCCATCAAACAATTGAATTATAGGCTGCGATCGCTGCCATATTGACGATATCAGAATCTTTGGCACCCATTGATACGATCTGGACAGACTTGTCCAAGCCAACCAATAATGGGCCGATCAATGTTGATCCACCAAGCTCTTCCAGCATTTTTGTCGATATCGCGGCCGAGTGAATAGCTGGCATCACCAAGACATTGGCCGGACCCTGCAATTTGCAGAATGAATATTGATCTCGAAGATCTGGATTAAGCGCAATATCGGCTGCCATCTCACCATCAAACTCAAAACTAACTTTGCGTTCTTCCAGAATATTAACCGCATCACGCATTTTAAGTGAGCGTTCACCCACCGGCTGACCAAATGTTGAATAGGACAACATCGCAACGCGCGGCGTATAGCCCATATTTGCAGCCAATTCGGCAGCTTCTTCGGCAATATCGGCCAGTTCTTCGGATACTGGCATATCAGTGACAGAGGTATCGGCAACAAACACGGTTCGGCCGCGCGATAGCACAATGGAAACGCCGATTACCCGATGACCGGGTTTTGTATCGATACAGCGGCGCACATCGTTCAAAGCTGTTGCATAATTTCGCGTGGTTCCTGTGACCATCGCATCGGCATCGCCTAATGCGACCATGCAACTGGCAAAGTGGTTACGGTCTGTATTGATGAGACGCTGGCAATCACGCAGCAAAAATCCATCGCGTTGAAGACGTTTATATAGATAATCGGTGTAGGCTTCCACACGCTTGGAAAGTCGCGCGTTTACGATCTCAATATTTTCATGTTCAAGATCAATACCCGCTAGATTTGCCGTTTGGCGAATGGCTTTTTCGCGCCCAAGCAAAATCGCAGTGCCTAAATCTTGGTTGGCATAAGACAATGCTGCGCGCATCACATTTTCTTCTTCGCCTTCGGTAAACACAACACGTCTTGGATAACGGCGCACGCGTTCAAATATTTGTTGGAGCGAGGATGCAATTGGATCGCGACGTGCGGCTAATTGGTTTTTATATTCTGCAAAATTCTCAATAGGTTTTTGCGCAACACCTGACTCCATTGCAGCTTTTGCAACGGCGAGCGGGACATCAGAAATTAGGCGCGGATCAAAGGGAACTGGAATGATATATTCTGGTCCAAATTTTGGACGTGAACCTTTATAAGCTGCGGCCACATCATCGGGAACTTCTTGGCGAGCAAGTCCGGCTAATGCGTGGACAGCTGCAATTTTCATCTCGTCATTAATTGTTGTTGCGCGCACATCCAGCGCACCGCGGAAAATATAAGGGAAGCCCAAAACATTGTTAACTTGGTTGGGGTAATCAGACCTGCCAGTTGCCATGATCGCATCATCACGCACTTCGGCAACTTCTTCAGGGGTAATTTCTGGATCTGGGTTTGCCATGGCAAAAATGATCGGCTGCGGTGCCATCGATTTTAACATATCTTTTGTCAAAGCGCCTTTAACAGACAGCCCCAGAAAGACATCGGCGCCTTCGACGGCTTGTGACAATGTGCGTTTTTCGGTCTTAATCGCATGGGCAGATTTCCACTGGTTCATGCCTTCGGTGCGACCTTGATAAATCACACCCTTTGTATCGCACAAAATAATATTTTGAGATGGCACACCCATCGCTTTGATTAATTCGATACAGGCAATGGCCGCAGCCCCTGCACCATTACAAATGATCTTGACCTCTTTTTGATCGCGCCCTGTAAGATGCAATGCATTGATCAGACCCGCGGCGGCAATGATTGCCGTTCCATGTTGATCATCGTGAAATACTGGAATATCCATCAGTTCACGTAGGCGTTGTTCAATAATAAAGCATTCAGGCGCTTTGATATCTTCTAAATTAATACCGCCAAAACTTGGTCCCAAATAACGGACGCAATTGATAAACTCATCTGCGTCTTCTGTATCAATTTCAAGATCAATAGAATCCACATCGGCAAACCGTTTAAACAGAACTGCCTTACCTTCCATCACCGGTTTGGATGCCAATGCGCCAAGATTTCCAAGACCCAAAATTGCGGTCCCATTGGAAATCACTGCCACCATGTTGCCGCGTGCGGTATAATCAAACGCTTTTTGTGGATCTGCTGCGATGGCTTTCACAGGAACGGCAACACCGGGCGAATAAGCAAGCGATAGATCGCGCTGCGAAGCCATCGGTTTTGTTGGGGTGATTTCAAGTTTTCCGGGGCGGCCTTGCGAATGAAAATCTAGTGCCTCCTGATCGGTAACAGCGTTCGAACCTCTATCGGATTTATCAGTACCAGGCATATTATCTCCAAACTTTCACAACTTTGACCATCAGATTGTGGGAACCCACAATGAAAACTCGGTTTTAGGTTGTCATTTAACCATCGGCGAGTAGGGTAGAGCGAAATGTTTAATGAGTAAATCTCTTCTTGGCTATGGCTTGGAAGTTGGTATTTTATTTTAATCGGTTGAAATGTGACAGAACAAAACTCTTCAAAACCTCAGACGCTTCCCGGTGCGCTTTCATCGGCAAAAACCCGTATGACGGCAACGCCTATGATGGAGCAATTCATTGAGATAAAAGCCAATAATCCAGATTCGATATTGTTTTATCGAATGGGTGATTTCTACGAGTTATTTTTCGATGATGCCGTGGACGCATCGCGTGCGCTTGGCATTACGCTGACAAAACGTGGCCAACATATGGGGCAAGATATTCCCATGTGCGGTGTGCCTGTTCATGCCGCGGATGATTATTTGCAAAAGCTTATTGCGCTGGGGTTTCGTGTCTCTGTGTGCGAGCAAATGGAAAATCCGGCAGAAGCCAAAAAGCGTGGTGCAAAATCTGTTGTGCGCCGTGATGTTGTAAGGCTGGTTACGCCCGGAACCATCACTGAGGAGAAATTGCTCGATCCATCGCAATCCAATTATCTTATGGCCATGGCGCGGCTTAAAACCGGGGACAAACCAAGCTATGGCCTTGCATGGGTTGATATTTCAACGGGTCATTTTCGCGTGTCAGAAACAACGCAAACCCGGCTACTGGCAGACATTATGCGCATTGAGCCGAGCGAGTTGATTATATCTGACAGTATATATCACGATGATAGCTTGCGCAGCACGTTGGACATATTGGGCAAAATGGTCGTGCCGCAGGCACCTGTTTTGTTTGACAGCACAATGGCGGAAGACCGAATTAAACGGTATTTCAATCTTGCGGCCCTTGATGGCATGGGTGAGTTTGAACGGGTTGAGCTTGCAGCGGCAGCAGCAGCTGTTGCTTACATCGAAAAAACTCAACTTAATGAACGACCAGCGCTTGAAAAACCTGTACGTGATGGATCTGGCCAAAGCCTGTTTATCGATCCTGCAACACGGACAAATCTTGAATTGGTTCGAACATTATCAGGCGATAAACGCGGATCGCTTCTTAAAACCATAGACCGCACAGTAACAGGTGGCGGAAGCCGCTTATTGGCCGAACGGTTGATGTCTCCTTTGACAGACCCAGATCGGATAAATATTCGGCTTGATAGCGTATCGTGGTTTATCACGGACAATATGTTGTCCGATGATGTGCAATCGGCGTTAAAAGCTGTGCCAGATATGCCGCGTGCGCTGTCTCGGTTGGCGCTTAATCGCGGCGGCCCGCGAGATTTGGGCACCTTAAGGATGGGCTGAATAGTGCCCGTCAGATCACGACGCTGTTTAAAGATAAACACATGCCAACTGAAACATCAGATGCGGTATCAGAACTTTCAAAAATTCCTGATACACTGATCACAACGCTGGTTGAGACATTGTCTGATGAATTGCCATTATTAAAACGCGATGGTGGGCTTGTGCGCAAAGGCTTTAACCAAAGTCTCGATGAGGTTTTGGCTTTACGCGATCAATCACGGCAAGTGATTGCAAAATTACAACAGACCTATTCAGAAGAAACAGGTGTTAAAAACCTCAAGATAAAACATAATAATGTGCTTGGGTTTTTCATTGAAGTCACGGTACAAAATGCTGTTGCGCTAACAGAGACTGATGAGGCCAAAGCAAAGTTTATCCATCGTCAGTCAATGGCAAACGCCATGCGGTTTACCACAACTGAGCTTGCTGATCTTGAAAGCAAGATTGCAAATGCGGCCAATGAAGCTGTGCAAATGGAACTGAAAACATTTGACGCACTGGCTGATTTAGTCGTGAACCATGCAAGCTTTATCAAAAATGCTGCCGATGCCATTTCAATCATTGATGTCGCCATTGCCAATTCAGATATTGCCCAAGAACAAGGGTATTGCAGGCCATTGGTTGATCACTCCAATGAGTTCAATATCGTTGCGGGCCGCCATCCGGTTGTTGAGCAGGCTTTACGCAGCCAATCCGCTGATCCATTTGTTGCCAATGATTGCGATCTTTCACCACCAAAATCAGAACAAAACGCTGCTATCTGGTTGTTAACTGGCCCTAATATGGGTGGTAAATCCACCTTCCTACGGCAAAACGCTTTGATTGCTATTATGGCGCAAATGGGCGCCTATGTTCCTGCAGGTCAAGCCCATATTGGCGCGGTGGACCGTCTGTTTTCAAGGGTTGGGGCATCGGATGATTTAGCCAGAGGTCGATCGACATTTATGGTAGAGATGGTGGAAACCGCAGCTATTTTGAACCAAGCAACAGAAAAATCACTTGTTATTTTGGATGAAATTGGTCGCGGCACATCGACATTTGATGGCTTATCCATTGCATGGGCGGCCGTTGAGCACCTTCATGAAGTGAACAAATGTCGCGGGCTTTTTGCGACCCACTTCCATGAACTCACAGCATTATCTCAAAAGCTAAAACGTCTTTCATCTGCCACCATGCGGGTTAAAGAATGGGATGGTGAAGTTGTGTTCTTGCATGAAGTTGGCCCAGGCACGGCGGACAGATCATACGGGATACAAGTTGCCCGCCTTGCAGGCTTACCAGATATTGTTGTCACGCGCGCTCAGCAGGTGCTTGAACAATTAGAAGAAACCGATCGGCAAAACCCAAGCCAGCAATTGATAGATGACTTACCTTTGTTCTCGGTCAATGCAATGAAAACAGAACAGCAAACATCGTCTGAGCCAAGCAAAACCGAAAACCTTTTGCAAACCATGAGCCCCGATGATATGTCCCCCCGTGAAGCACTTGAAGCACTTTATGAATTAAAGCGCAGCCTAAAAAGCAAAGAGAAGTAGTTATGCCATCTATTGATATCTTAAGTATCGGAAATGCCATCGTTGATATTATCGCACGATGTGATGATAAATTTTTAGAAGACAACGATATTATCAAAGGTGCCATGAACCTTATTGATGCCGATCGTGCAGAACATCTTTATGCCCGAATGGGCCCTGCGATTGAAGCATCTGGCGGAAGCGCGTGTAATACAGCCGCTGGCGCTGCCGGATTTGGTGCAAAAACGGCACTCTTTGCAAAAGTTTGTAATGACCAATTGGGTGAAATCTTTACCCATGACATTCGCGCATTAGGCACTGAATTTAACAGCTTACCACTTGAGGGTAACCCGCCAACTGCACGTTCAATGGTTTTCATCACACCAGATGCTGAGCGGACATTTAATACCTATTTAGGTGCATGTGTTGAAATTGGCCCTGAAGATGTTGATGAAAAAGTTGTTGCTGATTCAAAAGTCACATATTTTGAGGGTTATCTTTGGGACCCTCCACGGGCAAAAGATGCGATCCGACTGGCTGCAAAAATTGCCCATGAAAATGGCCGTAAGATCGCAGGGTCCCTGTCTGATTCATTTTGTGTTGATCGCCATCGCGATGAATTTTTGCAACTGATTACATCAGGCACCATCGACATTGTGTTTGCCAACGAAGACGAAATTAAATCTTTGTACCAAACAGAGAGTTTTGATGAAGCGATTAAACGCTTGGGTCGAGATTGTGCTCTTGGAACCGTAACACGCGGACCAAAAGGGTCTGTTGTTGTTCAAGGTGATCAAGTTATTGAGGTTGCAGGCCACGTTGTTGACAATATCGTTGATACATCTGGCGCTGGTGATCTTTATGCCGCTGGTTTCTTATATGGTTACACCCAAGATTTAGACCTGACCAAATGTGCAGAATTGGGTAACTTCATTGCAAGCCAAATCATCCAGCAAATTGGACCACGCCTACAGGTGTCCCCGTATGACTTGGCCAAAGAAGCTGGACTTCTAGCTTAAAATCAATTTTTAAATGAAACTATTAAGAGAGGCGTAAATTACGCCTCTTGATCTGTTTCTGGTTCAGCGAATTTTGGACCACCTTTGGAAACGCCAACCATTGCAGGACGCAATACGCGGGTTCCAATGCTATAACCGTCTTGAACAACCTGAACGACCGTGTTGTTCGGTGTTTCTGTGTCTGGCACTTCAAACATAGCTTGGTGGAAATTCGGGTCAAACTTTTTGCCCATAGGCTCAAGTTTTTTAACGCCATGACGTTCGATCGCAACCAACATGGCGCGCTCTGTTAGCTCAACACCATCAAGCAAGGTTCTCACATTTGCATCAACAGAACCGTCTTCTTGTTTTGGCGCGGCATCAACTGTGCGGCGAAGATTGTCGGCAACGCCCAACATATCACGGGCAAAATTGGAGACTGAATAGGTTTTTGCATCTGCAATTTCGCGCTGAGTGCGCTTGCGCAAATTTTGCATGTCAGCGGCAGCTCGCAACGCATCATCTTTCAATGTTGCGTTTTCATGCATCAATCTTTCCAACACTTCATGATCGGCTGGATGATCGGCTGGATGATCATCTCCGTCGGTAATGTCGTAATCTTGAGGCGTCTGAGCAATTTTTTCCTCAGCACGGTTCAGCGCTTCAATGATGTCTTCAACATTATTGTCTGCATTTATTGGCTCTGGATTTTCGTCAAATTTATCTTGGCTCATGTTGCAGAAGTCTCACTCTTAAAATATTTGGAATTTCAAACTGCATATCGACATTATCATGAGAAAATCAAGAGGCTAAACTGATCACAACCCAAATAAAGGTGAGATTTTTGATATTTTTTGATCAAACTTCCTTTTTACAGAAAATCAGAGCCAGTTCTTGATACTCTGGGAGCCCACATCCACTCCCGCATAGATATTTAACCCCTTTGTGACAGAATATAGACAAGGTTTTGTTGCAATGCAGCAAAACCATGCTAGTTTGGTTTTAAATAGAGAAGAATTTCAGCGCATTAGGCGGTTAAACATGTATTATCAGTTTTACGAATTAAATCACGCTGCAATCGCGCCGATGCGCGCCTTTGCAGATGCTATGAAATTCACCTACGCAAATCCAGCAAATCCGATGACAGATACCCCGATGGGTCGTGCGATGACTGCAGGATTGGAAGTTTTTGAGCGTTCAACACGCCGCTATGCCAAACCAGATTTTGGTATTGAAACAACGGATCTTAAAAGTGGCACTGTTGCTGTTGAGGAAAATGTTGTTTGGTCAAAACCGTTTTGTGATCTAATCCATTTTAGCCGTGACTTGCCTGCAAAGCACAAAAAACAACCCAAAATTCTGATCGTTGCACCAATGTCCGGCCATTATGCCACGTTACTTCGCGGAACCGTGGAAACAATGTTGCCAAGTGCAGAAATGTATATCACCGATTGGACAGATGCGCGCATTGTGCCGCGCTCAGACGGTCGTTTTGATTTAGACGATTACGTCGATTATCTAATTGATATGTTCAACACGCTCGGTCCTGACACCCATGTCATGGCCGTGTGCCAGCCTTCTGTTCCTGTTTTGGCAGCTATTGCCATCATGGAAGCACGCAATGACAAAAACACACCTCGTTCTATGACATTGATGGGTGGTCCAGTTGATACCCGTATCAATCCAACAGGTGTGAATGAAATGGCTGAATCCAAGCCATTATCTTGGTTTGAAGATAATGTGGTTATGACTGTGCCTTGGTCGCTTAAAGGCGCAGGCCGTCGTGTCTATCCAGGTTTCCTTCAGCTCACAGGCTTTATGTCGATGAATTTGGACAAACATGTTGAAGCCCAACAAGGGTTTTTCATGAACATGGTCAAAGGTGACGGCGAAACCGCTGAAAAACATCGTGACTTTTATGATGAATACCGTGCTGTGATGGATTTAACCGAAGAATTTTATCTTCAAACAGTCGATGTGGTTTTCATCAAGCACTCGCTTCCAAAGGGTGAAATGACCCATCGTGGCGCGTTAATTGATACTAAAGCGATCAAACATTGTGCCCTTTTGACGATTGAAGGCGAGAACGATGATATTTCTGGTGTTGGCCAAACTCAAGCGGCTCAAACAATTTGCCCGAATATTCCAGACGACAAGCGTCACCATTATGTGCAGCCAAATGTTGGTCATTATGGTGTCTTTAATGGCTCCCGTTTCCGCTCAGATATTGCACCATTGATCCTAGATTTTGTGTCAAAACTTGATCAAAAAGCTGGGTAATTCCAGAAAACCTGATTGAGAACCAATCATTTTAAACAAATCATGATTATTCGACAAATTACTGATTTTTTTGATTTTTTTGATCTATTTTTCTTTGATTATGACGTGAATTACAGTTGAATTAGGTGAAATCTCCTTGAAAAGCCACAATTTCATTCCCACATCTTAATATGTAAAGGGGCTATATTGGTTCCTTGAAATTAATGAGGATCTATTGAAATGACACAGTCTGCTTTAATCCGTCCGGCTTGGACCCCAGCTACCATTGCGCTGATGGTATTAGGGTTTATGGTTTTTTGGCCATTGGGACTTGCGATGATTGCCTATATTTTATGGGGTGACCGTTTGAATGAATTTAAGTCCGAAGTAAACCACGCAACAGACGGCTTCTTTAAGAGCTGTCGCCGATCAACTGGTTCTGGTCGCTATGGCCGATCTGGCGCTCAACATGGCACAGGCAATGTCGCATTTGACGACTGGCGTGACGAAGAACTTGACCGCCTTGACGAAGAACGTCGTAAACTTGATGAAATGCGCGAAGAGTTTGATGCACATATGCGAGATCTTCGCCGTGCACGCGATCGCGAAGAGTTCGACACATTTATGGATAGTCGCAGAAAATCGAGTGAGAAGGCAAAAAAGAAGTCTTCTGTGCCAAAAACTACTTATGACTAGAACTGGTGACTAGTGTCAGGACCTATTAAAAGCAGGGATTCCCAAGATGCCTAATTTATGATTCAAATA
>CAXBCW010000098.1:0-10676 GCA_963974325.1 uncultured Rhizobiaceae bacterium | reverse complement strand
AAACGGGTCAATTTTAAATGCCAAAGGCGGATCAGTTTTAATTGCACATTGACACGTTAATATCAAACAAGCTGTCTTGATATCACCCTTTTTGAGAAGCATTAAATTTTGCGATAGAACCTTCACTCGTTGTATATATTAAAAATGACTAACACGGATCATATGCGCTCAACCTGAACTATTTCTCCAATAAAGTGAGGGCCTCTTTGTGAGAAACCGAGCCCAACTCAGTCATGAAATAATTCAATGTTGGGCTCGTCTCGCCGCCAAATGGCGGCAGGGCAGAGGATGGGAGACATATCCTCTTTAATATCTATTTAAGATCAGCTGGAAGAAGGGCTGCTGGAATATTCTGATAACAAACCGGACGTACAAAGCGACGAATTGAAAGTGTTCCAACCGATGTGGCGCCAAAGTTTGTAGACGCCGGATAAGGACCACCATGTACCATCGTGTCGCTGACTTCAACGCCCGTCGGGAAACCGTTGGCCAGAACTCGACCTGCTTTGCGTTCCAATATTGGAAGAAGTGCACATCCATGATCGGTATCGCCATCATCCATATGCAACGTACAGGTAATCTGACCTTGAATTGAGTTGGCAATTTTCACCATCTCATCGAAATTCTCAACAGTAACAACCAACCCCAAAGGCCCGAAGACTTCTTCATCCAAGATGGAATTGTTCAACCATTGGTCACCTGTGACTTGGAACAATGCCGGATCAGCAGTGCGAGGTTCGCAATTGCAGCCAACAAGTTCTTGGACACCTTTTACGTTTTTAAAATCTTCAACACCTTTGCGATAGGCATCAGCAATACCGGCTGTCAGCATTGTTTGTGATGGTGCAGCGAGAAGGCCTTCTTTGGCAGCTGCAACAAAAGCATCCGCTTCCGCCGATTTGATAACAACCGCAATGCCAGGGTTCGTACAGAACTGACCTGCACCCATTGTTAATGAGCCAGCCCATGCTGTTCCTAATGCTGCACCGCGCGATGCAATTGCGTTGGGGAGCATAAACATTGGATTAACCGACCCCAGCTCACCAAAGAATGGAATTGGCTCTGGCCTTGCTGCACATAGATCAAACAGGGCTCTTCCGCCACCAAGAGACCCTGTGAAGCCAACCGCTTTGATGTGCTTGTTGGTTACCAAAGCATGGCCAACTTGGCGATTGCCACCTTGTACCATCGAGAAAACACCAAGATGAATGCCGCATGATTTCATGGCCACTAGGATTGCTTCGGCAACAATTTCACTGGTGCCTGGATGCGCGCCATGAGCTTTGACAACAACAGGACAACCCGCAGCTAATGCTGCGGCAGTGTCGCCACCAGCCGTTGAGAAGGCAAGCGGAAAATTTGACGCGCCAAACACAGCGATTGGCCCAATCGGACGCTGCATCATGCGTAAATCTGGTCGAGGAAGTGGGGTTCTATCAGGCAGAGCTTCATCAAAACAACGATCTAGATAATCACCTTTCAGAATATGCTCTGCAAACAAGCGAAGTTGACCCGTTGTACGTCCGCGCTCACCTTCAAGGCGTCCAGCAGGAAGGCCTGTTTCAGACGTTCCGATGGAAGTTATTTGTTCGCCGCGAACATCCATTTCATCTGCGATAACATTGAGAAACTTTGCGCGCTCTTCGCGGCTGGTCGCACTATAGGAATGAAAAGCTTCATCAGCAGCTAAACAGGCAGCCTCAATATTCTCAGGCGTCCCGACTGAAAAATTATATTCAGCACCATCGGTTGGCTCGGCTTTAAACGTTTCAGAACCCTGTACCCATTGACCAGCAATGAGATGTTTTCCGTGGGGTTTATAAGTCATAAATTTATCCTAATTTGTATTTATTTACCCCAGCGCAGAACCAAAGGATCTAGCAGCTTAAGGAGGTTGATAAGTCGGTCGATAATGTCTGGGTGCAACGGTGCAATCGGGTGACGGCAGAAGGCTGATCTGATTACGCCACCCTCAACCATTGCGCTCTTGCATGACTGCCAACCACACTGCCTGTTTTCATGATTAATTGCCATAGCAACGCGAGCGTAGGCGGCGGTAGCTTCATCAACACGCCCTGCGTAATAATGCGTCAGCACTGGTTTGATTTGATCAACAATTATGCCAGATGTCATAGATCCAGTTGCGCCCGCATCTAAATCAGCAAGAAGTGTAATGGCTTCTTCACCGTCAAACGGCGCCTCAATAGCATCGCCACCTTGTGCAATAAGATCACGTATTTTATTGGCAGCTCGAGGACATTCAATCTTGAACAATTTCACCATTTCAATTTCGTTCGCCATTTTGATCAACAATGGCACCGGTAACTCAACGCCAGACAATGGTGCATCTTGCACCATAATTGGAATGCCAACTTCACCCACAGCTGAAAACTGTTCTAAGGTTTGCTGTCCAGTCCCTTTTAATAGAGCCCCATGATAGGGCGCCATCATCATCACAATATCAGCGCCAAGAGCTTTGACGGATTTCGCCCGCTCAACAGCAATCTGGGTCGCAAAATGACTGATGGTTACAATGACAGGAACGCGCCCGGCAATGTGTTCGATACAAACCCGAGATAAAATATCGCGCTCTTGGTCTGAAATAAGAAATTGTTCTGAAAAATTGGCCAGAATGCAGATGCCGTCGGCGCCTTGGTCAATTAAACAATCTAGAACACGTTTCATACCATCAAGATCGAGTGTTCCATCGTTGTGAAATGGGGTTGGAGCAACAGGCCAGATACCCGAATAGACATGTGTCATATTCGTCCTTTCGTTTGATATAAGATATAGTTTTTATGTAACAAATTCTGCGACAGTTTCCCGTCTACCCAACATGAATGCATCAGCTACATGTGTTAACGGTGCCAAATCGACATCAGATTTCCCCGCTGTCACAAGCTCCGTCATTTTTTGGTATAGACGGGGATATTCGCCGCTAAGCGCTCCAGTAAATTCAACTGCAGTGCCGTCAACCTCTAGCTTCGCACCGCCTTCAAACAGACGCAGTGTTCCAGCGTCGGTTTCAACGTCTATGGTCCACGTTTGTTCACCCTCTTGTCGCCAGTCAAAATCTGCTGTGACTTGGTTACACGTTGGATGGGTAAATTCTAACAATGCAGCAATAGGTGCTTGTTTATTCTCTGGGTATTTTAAATGTGCCGATTTTAAATGGATCGGAACTGGAAGGATTTCGGTCAATATTGAAAGGGCGTTAATGCCTGGATCAAACACGCCCATGCCGCCTGGTTCCCAAATCCATTCTTGATCAGGGTGCCAGCGGCGGACATCTTCTTTCCACGTGATATGTACTTTGCGAAGTGTGCGTTCTAAAAGCCAAGCTTTTGCAGCGGGAACCATGTCAGCTTCGCGGGAATGCCATGTCGTAAAGAGCGACAGCCGACGTTCATTGGCGTGGGTCAAAAGTGTATGACATTCTGCCAATGTTGCGCCTGGTGGTTTTTCCAGCATAACATGACGACCAGCGTTCAGTGCTGCCGTTGCATAAGCAAAACGAGGGACTGGTGGCATGCATAATGATACAACACGAACGTTAGGGTTCTCGTCCAGCATCTGCTTAAAATCGGAATAGGCCGGGATACCATCCACGCGCCCTGATCGGGAAACAGTTGCAGCCAATGACCAGTCAGAAGAGGCGTTGATAGCCGGAACGTGCTGATCGACAGCGATTTTGCCAATACCAATAAGCGCAATATCCATCAATGTGAATCCTTTCCAACTGGCGCACCGCGACATCCATTGAGGAAATCGAGATCAGCACCAGTATCTGCTCCTTGCACATGGTTTTGATGCAGCCACGTGTAGCCACTTGCTTCTTTGACATGCGTGGGCACCCATTCAAGTAAACGCGCTTGAAGTTCTGCATCGGAAATATCTAAATGCAATTTGCGTGTTTCAACATCCATTTCAATCATGTCGCCATTTCGAACCACAGCCAGCGGGCCACCTGCGGCAGCTTCGGGTGAGGTGTGCAAGACCACAGTTCCGTAAGCTGTACCGGACATCCGCGCATCCGAAATACGCACCATATCCGTGATGCCTTTTTTGAGTATTTTGGGAGGTAGACCCATATTGCCGACTTCGGCCATGCCAGGATAACCTTTTGGCCCACAGTTTTTTAAAACCATGATGCAGGTCTCATCAATATCAAGGCCGTCATCGTTGATCTTGGCTTTGTAATCGTCAATATCTTCAAATACGACCGCGCGACCTTTGTGTTTTAACAGGTGAGGGGATGCGGCAGATGGTTTTAGGACAGCACCAGAAGGCGCTAAATTGCCACGAAGAACCACAATGCCGCCTTGATCGGTCAGCGCTTTATCCAGCGGAAGAATAACATCGTCATTATGGTTTTGGGCATTTTTAACTTCGTCCCAGATAGTTCCGCCCGAGACTGTCAACGCACCTTTATGCAATT
Source organism: uncultured Rhizobiaceae bacterium (assembly GCA_963974325.1). Taxonomy (GTDB): domain Bacteria; phylum Pseudomonadota; class Alphaproteobacteria; order Rhizobiales; family Rhizobiaceae; genus Lentilitoribacter. The sequence goes on along the minus strand of CAXBCW010000098.1, from coordinate 6,238 downwards.
GTCCTGCCTCAGCAAGATGGCGCAAGACAACCGGAAGTCCGCCTGCATAGAAGAACTCTTCCATCAGATATTTACCCGATGGCATCAGGTTCACAATCGTTGCAATATCGCGGCCACAACGGTCCCAATCATCAAGGGTAAGGTCAACATCCATACGGCCAGCAATGGCGAGCATATGGACAACAGCATTTGTCGAACCGCCGATGGCACCATTGGTGCGAATAGCATTCTCAAATGCATCTTTTGTCATGATGTCAGATGGTTTAAGATCATCTTTGACCATTTGAACAATTCGGCGCCCAGACATTTGAGCCATCACTCGGCGGCGGCTATCCACAGCTGGAATGGCTGCATTGCCAGATAGGGCCATGCCCAAGGCTTCGGCCATAGATGCCATAGATGATGCTGTGCCCATAGTGTTGCACGTTCCGCTTGAACGGCTCATGGATTGTTCAGCTTCAAGGAATTCTTCTTGTGTCATTTCTCCAGCTTTAACGGCTTCTGAGAATTTCCAAAGATGAGTGCCAGAGCCAACGCGTTCGCCACGGAATTGACCATTGAGCATCGGACCGCCCGTTACGACGATTGATGGCAAGTCAGTTGAAGCTGCGGCCATCATAAGGCTTGGTGTTGTCTTGTCACAGCCCACAAGCAAAACGGCACCGTCGATGGGTTGACCGCGCATTTGCTCTTCAATCGACATGGCTGCCAAATTGCGGAACATCATGGCCGTCGGTCTAAAAGTATTTTCAGACGCTGAGAACGCAGGAACTTCCACAGGGAAACCACCAGCTTCCCAGATGCCAGCTTTTACTTTTTCGGCCAACTCGCGAAGATGCCCATTACAAGGTGTTAAGTCCGACCACGTATTCATGATGCCAATGATTGGACGACCGTCAAAAAGGTCATCGGGATAGCCTTGGTTTTTCATCCAACCACGATGGTATATTGTGTCACGTGATGTGCCGCGATACCATGACTGGCTACGCAATTCTCTAGGCCATTTTGCAGGTGTGAATGACATGAACTGGCCTCTTAGTTTTGTTTTTGTTTGTTATAGACATCGAAGATGACGGCTGCGAGCAGAACAAGCCCTTTAATGACCTGTTGGTAATCAATCCCAATACCCATGATCGACATGCCGTTATTCATAACGCCCATAATAAAGGCACCAACCACAGCGCCGACAATCTTACCAACGCCGCCTGACATCGAAGCCCCGCCGATAAAGACCGCAGCGATCACATCCAACTCGACAGCAAAGCCGGCTTTTGGTGTGGCCGTGTTCAATCGAGCTGCAAAGATCAGCCCTGCAAGGGCCGCTAATACGCCCATGTTCACAAAGGTTAGGAACGTCAAACGTTCGGTTGATATGCCCGATAGTTTGGCAGCTTTCTCATTGCCGCCAAGAGCATAAACTCTGCGTCCAATTGTCGTTTGTTCAGTGATAAAAGCATAGACAATTGTCAGAACACCCATCGTGATAAGGACGTTGGGAAGTCCACGGAAAGTCGATAATTTGTAAACAACAAACAGCAATGCGCCAATGACAATAGCATTGCGGGCAAGGAAAACACTAAAAGGCTCACCGGCAATGCCGTAGTCCTTGTTCTGCGTCCGTTGTTTCATGCCTAAAAACACGATGACTAATGCGGCGACAACGCCCACAGCTAATGCTGTCATATTAGGTCGACCTACTGAGAAAACATCAGGAATAAAGCCAGTTGATAAAAGCTGGAAAGATTTAGGGAATGGACCGACCGATTGTCCTTCGAGTAACCAAAGAGATAGACCGCGAAAAACTAACATTCCGGCCAATGTGACAATAAAGCTCGGGATTTTCCAATAGGCAACCCAATAGCCTTGCGCCGCTCCAATTAATCCACCCATCACGAGGCAAATTGGTATGGCCACGGCAACGGGCATATCATAATTAACAATCATCACCGCTGCCAAAGCACCAATAAAGCCCATCACCGAGCCCACCGATAGGTCGATATGGCCGCAGACAACGACGATCAACATCCCCAAAGCCATGATAATAATATAGCTGTTTTGCAGGAATAAATTGGTGATATTGACCGGCTTAAGCAATACGCCGTTTGTTACAATTTGAAAGAAGGCCATGATCGCAATGAGCGCAAACAACAACCCATATTCACGCATATTGGTTTTGAGATAGCCCCAAACGCCATTTTTTTCGGCTGTTTCAGTTGAAGTATCGTTCATTCGTGCGGCTCCTAATCTGTAACAATAAGCGACATAATGCGCTCTTGGCTGGCTTCATCTGCGTCAAGTTCGCCGACAAAACTACCTTCATTCATAACGTAAATACGGTCGCTCATTCCAAGTAACTCCGGCATTTCGGAACTGATCACAATGACACCTTTGCCTTGGGCTGATAGCTCATTTATAATGCCGTAGATTTCAAACTTTGCCCCTACATCGATCCCGCGGGTGGGCTCATCAAGGATCAAAACTTCGGGCTCGGCAAACAGCCATTTGGACAACACAACTTTTTGCTGGTTGCCGCCTGAAAGATTCATCACTTTTTGGAATACACTAGGGGTGCGAATGTTCATGGCGCCGCGATAATGCTCAGCAATTTGAGCTTCTTTCGCCTTGTTGATGATATGCAAAGAGGAGACCTCTTTGAGATTAGTCAACGTAATGTTCTTCTGGATATCTTCCTCAAGAATAAGGCCTAATTCTTTGCGATCTTCGGTAACATAAGCCAAACCATTTTTGATGGCAGCTGCCACTGTCGACGTGTTGATAGGTTCCCCGCGCAGCTCAACTTGACCACTAATATTTTGGCCGTAGCTTTGCCCAAAAATACTCATTGCCAACTCAGTTCGGCCAGCGCCCATTAATCCGGCGATACCAACAACTTCGCCAACGCTTACATGGAAATTAATGTCATGAATGATCTGTCTGCTTTTGTGTTCTGGATGCCGTACATTCCAATTTTTAACCTCCAACAAGGTCTCGCCAGCTTGTCGTGTTCGGGCAGGGTAGCGTTGGGACATATCACGCCCAACCATATCGCGAACAATGCGGTCTTCGGTTATTTCACCCAAATTCGCGTCCAGTGTCGATACGGTCCCGCCATCACGAATAACGGTAACGGTATCTGCAACGCGGCGCACTTCGTTTAGCTTATGGCTAATGATGATGGATGTCACGCCTTGTTCTTTGAGTTCCAAAAGCAAATCAAGCAGTGCTTGGCTGTCAGATTCAGAAAGCGCGGCGGTCGGCTCATCAAGGATCAGGAGGCGTACTTCTTTTGAGAGTGCTTTGGCGATTTCAACAAGCTGTTGCTTGCCAACACCTAATGAATCAACTTGCGTGGCAGGGGCTTCGTTCAAGCCCACTTTTTTAAGGAGCACTTCAGTTTGCTTAAATGTTTCGGGCCAATTCATCACACCATTTTTAGCGCGTTCATTGCCAACGAATAAGTTCTCAGCGATTGATAAAAGCGGAACTAAAGCAAGCTCTTGGTGAATAATAATAATGCCAAGGCTCTCGCTATCGGCGATGTTTGCAAAGGCTGTCGTCTTACCATCAAAATGGATTTCACCCTCAAAGCTACCTGAAGGATATACGCCCGAAAGCACTTTCATGAGTGTAGATTTACCCGCGCCATTTTCACCAACAATAGCGTGTATTTCGCCTTCGGTTACTTTGAGATTGACGTTGTCTAAAGCTTTTACACCAGGAAAAGTTTTTGTGATGTTGCGCATTTCAAGAAGCGTTTGCACTGGTTTTTCCCCCTTGGTATTCATATTGAAATCCGCCGGTATTACACTTGTAACCCCGGCGGATGTTTTGATTGAAGATTAAAGTTTATCAGCTGAATGATAACCTGAATCAATGACAATTTCTTGGTAGTTGGTTTTGTCAACGGACACAGGCTCCAACAAGTAAGAAGGCACAATTTTCTTGCCGTTATCATATGTTGTTGTATCGTTGATTTCAGGCTCGCCACCTTTAAGCAACGCATCAATCATACCAACAGTTACACGAGCTAGTTCACGAGTGTCTTTAAAGACAGTCGAATATTGCTCACCAGCGATGATTGATTTGATTGACTGCAATTCAGCATCCTGACCAGAAACAATCGGCATTTTCTGATCGCCAGAACCATAACCTACACCTTTAAGCGAACTCAAGATGCCGATGGATAGACCGTCATATGGGCTTAGTACACCCTGTACTTGTTTGTCTGTGTAGTGTGCAGACAATAGGTTATCCATGCGTGCTTGTGCAACAGCGCCATCCCAGCGAAGGGTACCAACTGCATCCATGCCCATTTGGTTTGAACCAATGACCACAGTGCCAGCATCAATCAATGGCTGTAGCACTGACATGGCACCATTGTAGAAGAAGTAAGCGTTGTTATCATCAGGTGATCCGCCAAATAATTCTACATTATATGGGCCATCGCCGAAACGTTCTTTAAGGCCACCAACTAAGGATGAAGCCTGTTGAACACCAACCTTGAAATTATCAAAAGTCGCATAATAATCGACATGCTCGCTATCTCGAATAAGGCGGTCATAGGCAATGGTTTTAATGTCAGCAAAATGGGCGTTTTCAAGCGCGTTTGACAATGTTGTGCCATCGATAGCCGCGATCACAAGAACCTTAACACCCTTGGTTATCATGTTTTCGATCTGAGCGAGTTGGTTTGGAATATCGTCTTCTGCATATTGCAGATCAACAGAATAACCAGCCGCTTCGAATTGCTTGACCATAGATTCGCCATCAGAAATCCAACGAGCTGATGATTTTGTCGGCATTGCGATGCCGATTGTGCCGTTATCTGCAAGAACCGGTACTGTCATGAGACCTGCACACAAAGCGAGAGCGGAAAGCCCTGTAATAAACTTTTTCATATCTTCCTCCCTAACACGTCAATGAATTGGACGCGTGAAACTAACTATTAGCGGGCATTCATATGCCCCTGCCAAAATTAGAACGTCTTTACATAACAAACAAATCTAATTATTGTTAATATGCATACCAAAAATGATAAGTGGAATATTCAAATCGAACGACACCTAAAGCCACACCATCTTAAGCTAATCGATAGAATAGCAATGACTGAAAAATTGCAGACAGCAGCGGAAGCTTCGAATATTTCGCAGCCAGCTGCCTCTCGGATTTTGTCAGATATCGAAACCAATATCGGTGTATCGCTGTTTATTCGCGGACCAAAAGGCATGGTTTTAACGCAGGCAGGTCGTGCCTTTTTGCGGCATTCACGTTCAATACTTTCCGCCTATCAAAACCTTGAAAGGGAGGTTGTTGACTTTGGAAAGGGTCAAAGAGGGAAAGTTAAGATAGGGTCTGTCACAGGTCCTTCCATCCAGTGCCTTGTTCCTGCGATTATTGAGATTAAAAAACAATCACCCCTCATTGAGCCAACACTTGAGGTGGCGCCATCAAGCGAGTTGGTAAGATCTCTAGAGCAAGGTGATTTTGACTTTATTATAGCTCGAATGCCTGCTCAGTACGATAGTAGGGCCTTTCACATGCTTCCAGCACGTTCGGAAATTATGTCATTGGTGGTTCGACAAGATCATCCGTTGGTTGATCAAAAAGAGATAACACTAAATGACCTTTCCGATTTTGACTGGACTATTCAGGAACGAGGTTCGCCAATTCGGACCGCACTTGAAGAGGCTTTTGCCAACGAGGGTGTGCAATTACCAGCGCACATCACCAACACGTCTTCCCTATTGGTAATGCTTGGTCTATTGGAGAATTCAGATACAATCGCCACTCTGGTGAACGAAGTTGCCCAGCTATTGACAGGCGGCAGCGTCCAAAGTCAGTTACGAGTTTTGGATCTAAAAAAACAGATTCTCGTAGCGCCATATTATGTTATTCGTCTGCGGGATAGAGAGCTATCACACGTCGCAGAACGTGTTCTTAAAGAAATTTTGAAACAGTTTTAATGGACTGAACTGTTGCTTGGTGTTCATTAGACAGTGTCACGTTCAAATGAATACGATATTGTCGCGGCGAAAGATTTTGCAAAGATGCTTAGTAAACATTGAGTATCCGATTAGACAGAACCTTCAGATTCGACCTAAGAAACTACATTTTTTACAAATCATCTTAAAATCTGCTAACAACCTCTAACACAGAGCTAGCACAGCAAAAATAAACCATTGAATACACTGACGAAAATACTGGTTTACCATATTTGCCAAGGTTAGGGTCGAGCGTT
>CAXBCW010000097.1:0-10772 GCA_963974325.1 uncultured Rhizobiaceae bacterium | reverse complement strand
TAAATATGAACTTTTTGGAACCTTTGTGAATAGTTAGAGTTTGTCTGACAACACCTTCGAGACTATGATCGGGGGAAAAGAGTCTGGAAAGAGAAGTTTGTTGACCAAATCTAATCTGACAGATCATCGCTAAAAAACGGATGAATGTACGATCAAGTCTGAACTTCTACAATTTAAGTTGGCCTTTTTTTCCCAAAGTTTTCTTTGCTTGTGCCTATTCAGCTGCGTGTGCGTATACTGTGTTTCGCGAGATCCCTAATTGGCGTGCAGCTAGTGCAACATTTCCATTACTGTCGCGAACCGATTTTCGTATTTCAATGCATCGAACTTCTTTAATTACTTGCCCTGTGCATCGAACACAGGCGGAGACATCGAGTTGGCGATGCCCCAAGATTCGGATCACACCTTCTAATCTGATTATACCTTCGTGATGATGGATCGCGAGCGTGCGGACATTCCGGTCCAAGTCGAACAGGTTTGTGTTCGTTGGATTCGCGCTAATAGCTTCAATGGCATCATTTGATAATGAATGTTGCGGTGAAGCTCTTGCTAGCATCGCGTGGCATAAATGATGGAAATCTGTACGATTTCCGAGTTCGGGTAAGAAAAGTGAAAAGCCTGAGAGGCGGTTTATCAATTGCTCCAGAGGTCCTAGTAATGGACTTTTTATGTCCCTATTTTGCATGCTGCTGAGGACAATCCATTCGCATTCCCCTAGCAGTGGGTTTCGTCGTTGTAAGACCCTGTTTAGCAAGGTGTTTAGTTTGGGGGCGATATCGATTGGCAATAAATCAATTTTATCGAGATAAAGCGTGCCACCATTATTTAGGTCAATCTTATCTTGTCTCAGTTTGTTGTTGTCTGTCTTTGACTTCATCTGTGCGATGAGTTGGCCCTCTACTGCATCCATGTTGACCGTTTCGCAATCGACGAAAACAAAGGTTTGATCTGGATGCATTTGATCATGAATTTCTTCTGCTATAGTGTTTTTACCCGTTCCACGACCACCTACGATCATAACTGGCAGGCCTTGTTGAACCGATTTTTTACTCAATTTGAGATTTTGCCGGAGGGCTTCGTCTTTAAATACTCGCCCATTATCGGGACGATCTATCCCTTGGAGAACTTGGTAAATTGGATCCGCTGGCAAAAACACTTGCGTCTTTACCAAGTTATTTTTTGCCGAATGTGTCAGCCTTAGACGAGCAAAATATCCTGATTGCAACCAATCTGTAATTTGAACTATCTCACCTCTGCATATTCGACCGATCAAAGGGCGGAATTGGCCCATAAAAACATCTTGGAACCGGGATGCGTCGGAAAGTTTAAGGCCAGTTAAAAGCTCATTTGTGCGCTGATTACCACCAGTGATTTGCCCGTCTTCATTGAAAGCGATCATACCAACATTTTGGGTGTTGAGATATTCTTGGCGTGGATGAAATTGGATGATGTGGTCAGTGCGATGGTCATCAACAAACAATCGATTTTCAACATTTTGTGCTGCGAGATTAACAAGTGCAAGGGTATGGAATTGTCGGGCTGTCACTTCCGATGAAGCATCAAGCAGTCCAATCAGTTGTCCACTACTATCAAATATGGGAGCTGATAGGCATGATACACTACCTTCTTTTGCAAAGAAATGTTCGCGACCAGTAACATTACATGACGCACCAGTATGTAGTGCTAAACCAAGTGCATTCGTCCCACGTATATCCTCACTCCAGATTGAGCCGGGTTGAATGCTCTTTCCGCAGGTGGAGTTACGAAACTGTTCATCTAAAATTTGATCTAAAACGACCCCATCGCTATCTGCAAAGGCCACTAGAAAATTTGAACCTGCAATCTGTGTGCTGAGAAGTTCCAATTCCGGTCTAACGAGAAGCATAACGCGTTCTTGTCGATCTCGTCGCTGATAAAGGTCAGTATGTGAGACGACGCATTCCTCAGGCTTGCCAATTGGATTTAGGCCGAGCCGAATACAACGTCGCCAGCTGTCTGCAATGGATTCCGGTACTGCTCCATAGGCGAACTTGCCAGTCTCCTCCAGTTCATTACGTGCCTTTTCAAATACAGTTTCCAAAACACCCTCCAAGGTTTGCACAGAACATGACTATAAAAACCCAAGAAATAAAGGGAATTCGGGAAACTGTTCAATTATTGAGCACGTAAAAGGTATTACAACGCAGAAACTGAACACCTCCTAATGCCCCACGCTGCCTATTTAACGGTTAATTGGAGCATAGCAGTTTTACATTTTTGGAGAGTCCTATGAAGGCACAAGTACTACACAAATACGACGACGACTTAACCGCGCCGTCTTGGGTTGATTTTATTGACGTGCCAGACCCTGTAATCACCAAAGGCTCAGACGTGATCGTACGTATTGGCGGTGCTGGTGTTTGTCGCACCGACTTACACGTGATTGAAGGTGTCTGGCGTCCTCACATGGATCCAACTGGTAACCAGTTATTGCCGCTAATCCTGGGTCATGAAAATGCTGGTTGGGTCGAAGAAATTGGTCCTGAAGTAGAAGGTTTGAAAAAGGGTGACCCTGTTATTGTTCACCCAAAAATTTCAAATGGCACATGTATAGCATGTCGTCGTGGCCAAGACATGCACGGGGAAGGTACCTTTCCTGGGCTTGACTCGGATGGTGGGTATGCAGAAGCGTTGGTGACATCCGAGAGAAATATAATAAAACTACCGAAATCTTTGCTGCCGAAAGAAGTCGCACCTTATTCTGATGCGGGATTAACGGCATATCGGGCGGCTAAAAAAGCGACCCGTCATCTGTTGCCTGGCGAGTATTGCGTTGTAATTGGCGCCGGTGGTTTAGGGCATATTGCAATTCAGGTCCTTCGTGCGATGTGTGCAGCGGAAATCATAGTCGTTGATACTTCTGAGAGGTCTCTGTCATTAGCTGGTAAATGTGGCGCAGATCATTTAGTGCAAGCCGATGGTGGTGAGGTAGATGCTGTGTTGTCTCTAACCAAAGGTCACGGCGCTGAAGCTGTGTTGGATTTTGTTGGAGAAAAAGGCACCACGCGTAAGGGCCTTGCGATGACGCGAGCCGCTGGTAGTTATTATGTGGTTGGCTATGGTGAGGATATTCAAGTTCCAACAGTTGATCTGGTTATTACTGAAAAGAACATTATCGGTAATCTTGTTGGAACATGGGCTGAGTTAACCGAATTGATGGAGCTGGCCCACCGTGGGTTGGTCGATTTAACCACAAAAGAATATGCCCTAAGTGATGCAAATACCGCCTTGCGGCATTTGCACGAAGGTAAAATCCAAGGTCGCGCAGTTCTTATACCATAGTTAAATAAAATTCCAAATTTGCCGTGATGGTCACAACAGTGAGGCCTCACGGGATCAACAGCACAGACGTGTTGAGTTGATTAAGTTATTATGAAACGGGAGGAATATCATGATAAATAAACTCGTACTATCGGCGTCAATATTGGCGCTTGCCGCATCGTCTACGTCACCTGCAATGGCGCAGGATTATTCGCGATTTGGCATAGAAAAAGATCTACCTGGAACCTGCAATTATGCAGCTATAGATACTAAAGATTATTCAGGGCGTTCGCTCAACATTATCACCCATGCTATTCCAGTTATTGGTGAACCTACTGCGCTTCATGCAGAACAGTTTGCTGAGCTAACTGGTGCAGAAGTTAATGTGGTCCATGTTCCTTTTGGTGACCTTTTCCAACGCATTATGATCCCATTTCAAAGCGGTCAAAACGCATACGACGTGATGTTTTATGCATCTCTTTGGATTGGAGATTTCAATCGCTTTTTGGAGCCAGTACCGGAAGCATATGCAACATCGACGGGTATGTCAGATGTAACACCAAGCTTTACAGGTGTTGCCACATGGAACGGTCAAATGATCCAGTATCCAATGGATGGAGATCGTCACTATCTTAAATACCGGACTGACATCTTTGATAATGATGAAGTCAAAGCCAAATATCTTGCAGAAACTGGTAGCGCTTTATCTGTGCCAGAAACATGGGAAGACTACAATAAAGTCGCAGCCTATTTCAATAATAGCGATTGGGATGGTGATGGTGAGCTTAATTACGGTTCAGCTGAAGTTGCCAAACGCGATGACTTGATGTTTTCGGCTTTCATCAGCCGCGCGGCACCTTACGCAAAACACCCGGATGTCAAAGGTGGTTTCTTCTTTGATTTAGAAACCATGGAGCCATTGATCAACTCACCAGGTTTTGTTCGCGGTCTTGAACTGTTTATCCAAGCTCAAACTAGCTTCCCTCCAGGAGGTGAAAATTTCGGACTTGGTGATGAGATTTTCTCATTTGGTGGTGGTCAGGCATTAATGAGCTATAGCTGGGATGATGCCTATATTCAGGCCAATCAGGAAGACAGCCGTATCCGCAATAAGGTTGCTGCTGCGCCACTACCTGGTGCAGGTGAAGTTTGGAACCGTAAGACAGGTGTTTGGGATAAATTTGATACACCAAATCGCGCACCTTACATGACATGGGGCTGGTCATCGGCCGTTTCATCAATATCGGAAGAAAAAGAAATGGCTTTTGATTTCCTATGCTTCTTCTCGAACGAAGCTAATGCCAAAAATGATCTTCAAATTGGGCGCTTTGGAGTAAATCCATACCGTAACAGTCATTTCGATGTTGACTTCTGGAAAGGGCAGGGTTGGGCCGATAAAACTGCTGAAACCTATGTTAAGACATTGTCTGAAATGGAAGACAGTCAAAACCGTGTGTTTGATCTACGTGTTCCTGGTGTAAGCCAGTTCATGTCGTCAATGGCAAACGGTGTGGCTGAGGCTATGGCTGGACAAAAAACTGCACAAGAGGCCCTAGATGGTGTGGCAAAAGAATGGGCTGAAATTACTGATCGTATCGGTAAGGACCGGTTGCGTGAAGCCTATGCCAATGTTGTCAAATTAGAAGATAACGAAGGCAGATAATGCAGGGTGGGCGCCATCTGGCGCTCACTACCAATCCAAGGGAAATTACTATGCTCTCGTCAAAACACTTTTTTTTGTTGCCTGCTCTTTTGACATTGGTAGCAATTATCTTTTTTCCTCTTTTGTTCACTATTCGCGTCAGTTTCTCCAGTTGGGACGTGTTCCAATCTGGACTGGATTTCATTGGAGGCAAAAACTATGGTCGTGTATTTGTGGACGAGCGGTTTTGGCAAAGCCTTGGACGTTTGTCACTGTTATCATTGATCTCTGTGTCGCTCCAATACACATTAGGATTTGCACTTGCACTTGCAGTATGGAAACAAGTGCGCGGTGGACGTCTTTTGCGTGTTTTATTCCTAATACCTATGATGACCACACCTGTCGTAATGTCAGTGATTTGGCGAACAGTGTTTCATGAAAGTCTTGGTCCTGCGAACGATATTTTGGGTGCAATAGGCATTGATGCTGTGCCGTGGTTATCAAGCGCTACCGGTGCTTTTATCAGTGTTTTGATAGTAGAAGTCTGGCAATGGACACCATTCATGTTTTTGCTCCTACTTGCTGGATTGGTTTCGTTACCACGTGAGCCATATCTTGCTGCTGCGATTGATGGTGCTGGTACTTGGCGAACGTTTTGGCAGGTTACATTTCCCCTGATGGCTCCAATCACGATTGGGGCACTGATTATAAGGCTTATAGAGGCATCCAAGATTATGGATACCGTTTATGTATTGACTTCTGGTGGGCCAGGAACAGCAACCGAAACATCGTCTTATTATATTTACATTCGCGGTTTGCGTGATTTTCAAATTGGGTATTCGGCAGCTTTATCCTTGGTTTATTTGGTGGTCATGATCATCAGCCTAACTATCATTGCTAAACTTTTATTACGATTACTTGTTGGAAAGGTCGGATAAAATGAACAAGTTTTATCACATCCTTAAAACCCTATTTTTACTTGGTTGGTCAATTTTTGTAGTCTTTCCGTTTCTTTGGGCCTTGACCACATCGTTCAAGGACGCAAATGCAATCACAAGTGGAGCTACCTACATTCCGTGGGTAGATTTTGAACCCTCAACTCAGGGCTGGACTTCGCTTTTTACAACAGGATCACAAGGGATTAACATCGTCGGGCCGTTCATCGATTCTGCCCTTGTCACGCTTATCTCAAGTGTTGTTAGTTTAGCACTAGGAACATTAGCTGCATATGGGTTGTCACGGTTTGAGTATCGTCTGGGCTTTGTCAAAAATTCTGACATCACGTTCTTCTTTATATCGCAACGTATTATGCCGCCCATTGTTCTTGCGATTCCATTCTTCTTAATGCTGAAAGAGCTGGGAGCGCTTGATTCTATTTTTGGCCTGGTTTTGGTATATGTGGCATTGCTGCTACCCATCGCCGTTTGGGTCATGACAGATTTCTTTTCAGGTATCCCAAAAGAACTAGATGAAATGGCGATGACGGATGGTTGCAGCCCTATCGGTGCCTTTTTCCGGGTCGTTCTACCCAACTCTGTCCCTGGGTTGGTTGTTGCAGGGATGTTCTGTCTAATCTTTGGATGGAATGACTTTTTCTTTGCCTTCACGTTGACCTTCACTGAGACGCAGCTGTTGCCAGTCTCTATCGTGTCCCTCAACTCATCTGTAACACCTTGGTGGTCGCTATCAGCATTCGCGCTGATTTCAGTTGCGCCACTTGCCTGCGTTGCAATCATCGTCGAGCGTTATATGTCGCGCGGCACCATGTCGGGAGCTATTAGGTAGATATCATGCTTCAGATTGACCATCTTACGACTAAAGACCCAAAAGTTTCATTGAACGATATTTCATTCCTTTTTGAGGCGGGAAATATATATACAATCCTTGGGCTGACAGGAGCTGGAAAAACTGAGCTCTTACGTGCCTTGATGGGATTAAACCCACTCACCGAGGGCGACATCCAACTCGACGGAAATAGTATTGTTAAAAGACCGATCAGAGATCGAAATATGTCGTTGGTGTATCAACAATTTATCAATTACCCTCATCTGAGTGTTTTAGATAACGTAGCTTTTCCACTTCGTCGTCAAGGCAAGTCAAAGGCAGAGGCGAAGTCTCACGCTCGTAGCATGCTTTCCACGGTGGGTTTAGCTGACTTCTTAGAACGTCGTCCAGCGCAACTTTCCGGTGGGCAGCAACAACGTGTCGCGCTTGCCCGTGCAATGGTCAAGCAATCTCGTATTTTGATGCTAGATGAACCCTTGGCCAATTTGGATTATAAGCTGCGTGAACAACTGCGCGAGGAATTTCCACGATTAGTTGCCGGTAATGACGATAGTGTAATCCTCTATACGACGACAGAACCGCGTGAGGCCATGGAACTGGGCAATACGATGATTGTTATGAATAACGGGAAAATTGTGGCAAGTGGACCACCCGCAAATTTGTTTGCACACCCTCCAACCAAAGATGCAGCAAGCGTCATTAGCGATCCACCGATTTCGTTTATTGAAGGGTTCGTGCGTGGAGGTCAACTTTACTTTGGTGAAGGTTATTTGGCACCCAGCGAATGTCTGTTACTCCCGCCTGATGGACCTGTTAGCATTGCACTTCGTCCTGATGCGATTGAACCTGGCGGTGCATTCAATGCCACAGTAGGCTTGTCAGAATTTAGCGGGTCAGAAACTATTATACATCTTGATTTTGAGTTTGGCCGCGTAATCATGTTGGTTGAAGGTATTGAAACTTTTGAAACAGGACAGGCCTTGAGTGTTTCGATTCAGGCAGAGCAAATCATGTTGTTCGCTCCAGATGGCCAAAACATCACAACTAGGAGCAATTAATATGGCTGAAATTATATTGGAAGACCTCGGCCACAGTTATTTGGCAAATCCCAACGCCGATAAAGATTTTGCTCTTAAACCGGTTAATCTCACTTGGCAAGATAGTAAAACTTATGCTTTACTTGGACCATCAGGTTGCGGGAAGACGACGATGCTCAATATCATCTCTGGGCTTGTATCGCCATCCCATGGACGTTTGCATTTTGACGGACAGGACGTAACGAAAATTCCGACGTCAGAGCGAAATATTGCTCAAGTATTTCAGTTTCCAGTCATCTATACGACAAAGACCGTCAGACAAAATCTGGCCTTTCCACTAGAATGCCGAGGCGTGGCACCTGATCGAGTTAGATCTCGTGTTAACCAAGTTGCAGCGATTTTGGACTTGGAATATGTGTTAGATATGCCCGCACGACGATTAAGTGCGGATCAAAAACAACTGATCTCACTTGGGCGTGGACTCGTTCGTGAAGATGTAAGTGCCATACTTTTGGATGAACCTTTAACAGTTATTGATCCGCAAATGAAATTCATCCTGCGACGCAAATTACGCGAGATTAATCGTCAGACCGGTATCACTATGATTCTTGTCACCCATGACCAAAGTGAAGCAATGAGTTTTGCTGATGAGATCGTCGTCATGAAAGATGGACGATTGCAGCAATCGGGAACTCCTGCGGAATTATTTTCCCAACCAGAAAACACATTTGTTGGCTACTTTATTGGGTCACCACCAATGAATTTGATCGATTTGGAAGACCGTAATGGTACGCTGGGGACCGATGTACTAACTATTACTAAAATTATGCCTGCTGAACAGCAAGGGGCACAATTCCAATTAGGTATTCGTCCGGAGCATATTTCTCTTGTTGCTTCGCATACTGCAAATATTGGAATTGGTATAATCAAAAAAATTGAACACCTAGGCGTCGATGGTGTAATCACACTGCAGCTTCCAACTGGAATTAGTATTAAGGCAAAAACGCGGAAGCATGTTGAAATGGCTGTAGGTCAACCAATGGGTATAAATGTGCGCAAAGAAGATGCTCTCTTATATATCGAAGGTGCCCTTTCAGTTGCAGAATAGCGAGGCAAATATCTGCTCATGGCACTAGCGGATCGTCATTGGTTTCAATAATTTATTCTGCAATTGAGATATTAACGGGCATCATTGTTTGGCTTTATTAGTGATCAAAACCTTACCCAACTTTGCGAACAATTCCAATATTTGATCATCCATCTGCCCAGCCAGTAGATTAAGCCGTGTGAGAAGCTGCTGGCGCTTGCTGGATAATTCCTCATCCATATCTTCAAAGAATTCCCGCATGGGAACTTTAAACACCGCTGCTATATCAACGAGCGTTGAGAAATTGGGTGCAGTTTTGCCACGCTCCAAATTGGAGATGGTCTCAAAAGCCTTATCAATTGCTTCTGCCAACTGTGCTTGTGTTAAGCCGTGTTGATGACGGAGTGTTTTCACACGATACCCGATGTTTTGTTTCAATAGATCACTCATATAACGAGTTATAAAGCCGTGTAAAGTGGTTGACCATGTAATTGAAAAACTTTATGTGTTGTTGAATTAGTAATCGTAAGCCGAATACAAGACAACACAGTGTATATCTTGTGCTCTCAGCCTAGTTTTAAGGTTAAGGTCGTGAACTTCTTAACATATTCAATGAACTGAACGGCTGCGCTTCACTATTCGAGGTTTTTTTTTGTCCTACTGTAAGTTGCTGTTAGCTTGGAGATATTGGGTAATATGCTGCTGCATTGAACGCTTTAGGAAGGTCGTATCAATGAATTATGTGAGGTTTTAAGTCTTTGTCGGTATCAAGCCTAAAGCATTTTCTCCAAAGTGATGTTTTAAAATAGTGGCTTTCTCTATCCAACAAAATGTCGCCAGTATCAGTTCTATCCAAGAACCCAATCCAGTAGAGCTGATTTAATACCTGCCAGCGCAGGAATGACGCATAGTCCCAATATTCTCGTTTGTCTTGATCATCGGGAGTAATCCCATAAAACACATCCAAAAGATGGTCTTCACTGACACCGCCATGTGCTTCCACATTAATGACGTTTAAAAATATATCCCAATTACTTGGCGCAACAAACGGACGTCGTTGAAAACCACCATGATCGAATTCATAAAGATAAAAATTGGCAAGAGTATGAAAAAATAAACCTTTGTCTTTGAGGAGTTCAAAAGCTTTCTTATTGAACTGAAACTTCCCTTTGATATGCCGCCCAAGTTTCATTCCAACAAATAAATCATGCAGTACTATAACCGGTATGACATCTTCTTCATTGAGAACCTTCTGGTATTTTAACAGCTTAGAAGCGCTATATTCTTCCCAATTGAAATTCTCTGCGGCCCAGTGGCAGAACTTGCGAATAAAGGCTATGGTCTGCGTAAGGCCCATGCCGCCATGCTCATTTGCATAAGACACAGTTTTATAAATCGCATCCAATAACTTGGACTGCTCAAGATCAGGGTCACCCGACGATAGTTTTTGAAGTGTAATTGGGCTCATGAAATCCAGCTCATAAATTTAGTGGGTCAGATGGATATTCTAAAGCGCAAAGCACTTATGTTTCAATAGGTATATATATGCTATCGAAATAATTGATGCGTACATAATCTATCAAAAATAGATGAACTAAAGTCTCCTCTAAATAACCAGCTAGCTAGTCCATAATTATATGACGACGCACATCGACTGGTGCATCTTAAAACAAAAATAGATATCGCCCTTGGCGCAGATGTACAAGCATCTGCGCCAAGGGCTTGAAGCTGCTCTCCTCGCTTTTTTGCATAATGGATGGGACACTTTATATTTTTTGATGATACTGTCATTTGACAGGCTTAGATTTTGGCCAACGGTAGGTTGATGATGTCCTGGGGATGAACCGGAGTACTGAAAAACAAGGCATGTCAACGCCGGAGTAAATTTCCACCATTGGCCGGAGTAAAAACCCACCACTTT
>CAXBCW010000096.1:0-10773 GCA_963974325.1 uncultured Rhizobiaceae bacterium | reverse complement strand
AAAAACTGTCTCCAAACCATGAGCGCTTGATCGCAGATGGCGGACAAATGGGCGCCTATAACGGCTGGGAACGCGCAAATTGGTTTGCAAAAGACGGTGACGACACATCAGAAGCTGCGACAGAAACATGGAGCCGCCAAGGACCATGGACCCAGCGCGTCAAACAAGAAGTTGAAGCATGCCGCGATGCTGTTGGCGTTTTGGATATGCCGGGCTTTTCGCGTTACACACTAACTGGCGAAGGTTCTGCTGAATGGCTCCGTAATCAAATCGCAGGTGCACTGCCTAAAGCCGGCCGCATGAATTTGGGTTATTTTGCAGATAGCCGCGGCCGCATTGTCACGGAAGTCACCATCATCCACTGGGGCGAAGATGATTTTTGGTTGATGACAGCAGCTGTGGCACAATGGCATGATTTTGAGTTCTTAACCAAATCACTGCCAGACGATGGCTCTTTGACACTCATCGACATTACCAAACAATGGTCAACACATTTGGTCACCGGTCCAAAATCTCGCGATCTCATCGCCCAATTGGCACCTGAGGCAGATCTATCCACTGGATGGCTATCCACTCAAGATGCAACAATAAGCGGGAAATCCGTTAAACTCTTCCGCATATCTTTCGCTGGCGAGTTGGGCTGGGAAATCCACACAAGCTTTGAAGATAGCGCAGATGTGTACACAAGCATTCGTGATGCAGGTGCCACACCATTTGGCATGTACGCCCTTGATTCCATGCGCATAGAAAAAGGCTACCGGACTTGGAAGGGTGATCTTTCAACAGATTACACCTTGTTTGAAGGCGGAGTTGAGCGTTTTGTTCGTTTGAACAAAGAACAAGACTTCCCCGGCAAAGCTGCATTGCAAGCAGAGAAACAACAGGGCGCGAAAAAAGGTTTCGTGACACTTGTGGTTGAAGCTGGTGATAGTGACGCGCCTTTCATGTCAACCATTTGGCATGGCGATGAAGTTGTTGGTGAAACAACATCAGGCAATTGGGGTTATCGGGTTAATAAATCCATCGCACTTGGTGTTGTTAAAGCCGAACTTGCAGCCCCCGGTACAGAGCTGGAAGTTGAAATCTTTGGTACCCGTTGCAAAGCAATTGTCCAAGAAGATATGCCACTTTGGGATCCAGAAAACGAAAGAATTCGGGCATGAAACTGAACGCCTTTTCAAAAGATATCATAAAAACGTTTCCTTTGGGGTTTGTGGCAAGTGTCACACCCGACGGACGCCCAAATGTATCCCCAAAGGGCACATTTTTAATTCTTGATGATGAGCGGATTGCCTTTGCGGACATTCGCTCCCCCAACACAATGAATAATATCGAGCATAATCCAGAAGTTGAGGTCAATTTTGTCAATCAATGGTCACGAAAAGGCATCCGCATTCGCGGAACCAGCCCTGTCATGCAAAAAGGCACGCCCGATTTTCAATCTTATATCAATTTATGGGAAAACCAATGGCCAAAGCTCGCACATCGCATAAATGCAATCGTTGAAATATCAATATCAGACCTCAAACCTCTCTCAACACCACCATATGATGATGGCGTAACAGAAGAAGACATGGTTGAGATTTATAAAAACAAATTTAAGGAAATTTATCCATGAGCCTTCCAGAAAAAGCACGGGTCGTTATCATCGGTGGCGGCATTATCGGCTGTTCAGTTGCCTATCATTTAGCAAAAATGGGCTGGAAGGATATTGTCCTTTTAGAACGCAAACAATTAACCTCTGGCACCACGTGGCATGCGGCCGGCCTAATTGCCCAGCTTCGCGCGTCAGACAATATGACGAAACTTGCGAAATATAGCCAAGAATTATACGGCAAGCTGGAAGAAGAAACAGGCGTTGCGACAGGGTTTCGTCGTTGCGGATCAATCACCGTTGCCTTGACAGAAGATCGCAAAGAAGAAATTTTCCGCCAAGCATCTATGGCGCGTGCCTTTGGTGTTGAAGTTGAAGAGATTACACCCGATGAGGTTAAAGCACGCTATGAACACCTCAACATTGATGGTGTTTTGGCAGGTGTCTACCTTCCAAAAGATGGCCAAGGCGATCCAGCAAACATCGCATTGGCTCTGGCCAAAGGCGCACGCCTTAAAGGTGCACTGGTCAAGGAAAACGTCAAAGTCACATCGATTGCAAAAGATGGCACACGCGTCACCGGCGTTGATTGGCAAATGGGCGAGGAAGTTGACCACATCCAAGCAGATCACGTTGTCAATTGTGCAGGGATGTGGGGCCACGAAGTGGGCAAAATGGCAGGCGTGAATGTGCCTCTTCATGCGTGTGAGCATTTTTATATCGTCACAGAAAGCATTCAAAGTTTAAAACAGCTTCCGGTTCTTCGTGTACCCGATGAATGTGCCTATTATAAAGAAGATGCAGGTAAAATGCTGCTGGGAGCTTTTGAGCCAAACGCCAAACCATGGGGTATGGACGGCATTCCGGATAGTTTCGAATTTGATCAACTTCCAGAAGATTTCGATCATTTCGAACCCATTTTAGGTCAGGCTGTCAATCGTCTGCCACTCCTAGCTGAGGCGGGTATTCATACGTTTTTCAATGGTCCTGAAAGCTTCACACCAGATGATGCTTATCATTTGGGTCTGGCGCCTGAATGTGAAAACTTCTGGGTCGCAGCTGGCTTTAATTCCATTGGTATTCAATCAGCAGGCGGCGCAGGAATGGCGCTGGCCGCATGGATGGATACGGGGGAAAAACCATTTGATTTGGGCGATGTAAATATCTCTCGCATGCAGCCTTTCCAAGGCAACAAAACCTATCTTTATGAGCGATCAAAAGAAACGCTTGGTCTTTTATATGCCGACCATTATCCATTCCGCCAAAAAGAAACAGCTCGCGGCATCCGAAAAAGCCCCTTGCATTATCACTTGCAAGAGCAAGGTGCCGTATTTGGTGAATTGGCTGGTTGGGAACGTGCAAACTGGTTTGCCGATGAAGGTCAAAAAGCAGAATACGAATATAGCTGGAAACGTCCGAATTGGTTTGAAAACTCGGCTCGCGAACATGAAGCCGTCCGCACAAATGTTGGCATGTATGACATGACATCATTCGGTAAGATTCGTGTTGAAGGCCCTGATTCAGAAGCATTTTTGAATTATGTCTGCGGCAACAACATGACAGTTCCTGTTGGCAAATTGGTCTACACGCAGTTCCTCAACTCAAAAGGCGGCATTGAAGCTGATGTGACAGTAACGCGCTTATCAGAAACCTCCTTTGTTGTGGTAACGCCTGCCGTCACACGGCTTGCCGATCAGACATGGATGATGCGTCACAAAGGTAATTACAATGTTGTGATTATTGCTATGACATCGGCGGAAGGTGTTCTTGCTGTGATGGGGCCAAATTCACGAAAACTTCTGCAAATGGTGTCACCAAATGATTTTTCAAATGATGAAAACCCCTTTGGAACATCGCAAGAAATTGAAATTGGTATGGGCCATGCACGTGTCAACCGTGTGACCTATGTCGGCGAATTGGGTTGGGAGATTTACATCTCAAACGACCAAGCAACCCACGTCTTTGAAACTTTGCAAGCAGCGGGCCAAGATTTAGACCTCAAACTCTGTGGTCTTCACATGATGGATTCTTGCCGAATTGAGAAAGGCTATCGCCATTTTGGACATGACATCACATCAGAAGATCATGTTTTGGACGCAGGCCTTGGATTTGCAGTAAAAACCGACAAACCAGATTTTATCGGTCGTGAAGCTGTCCTTGCAAGAAAAGAAACGGGTGTGGAAAACAGAATGCTGCAGTTCAAACTGCTCGATCCAGAACCATTGCTCTACCACAACGAGGCAATTTTGCGTGATGGCGAAGTTGTTGGTTTCCTATCATCTGGTGCCTATGGCCATACATTAGGTGCTGCCATTGGCATGGGTTACGTACCTTGTAAGGGCGAAAAAGCGGCTGAAGTTTTGGCATCCACCTATGAAATTGATATCGCCGGAACCAAGGTTAAAGCAGAAGTCTCTTTAAAGCCAATGTATGATCCTAAATCAGAACGGGTAAAAGCAAACTTCATGGATAATTTATTTACGAAGAATAATTAGGAATATCAGAAACTTAGGTAGCCATAAAATCTGCTATGGCTACCGTTTATGGTGTAAATCTATAGGGAAAGATTCAGTAATTATTAAGATTTTTCCCGCTTAAGTGAGGCTCGTGTTAGACATGCGCCGAAAAGGGCGCACTTACTGGAAGCAGACCTTCTATGAATTCAAATTCGAATGGCCCTCCGAGAAAACCAAGAGCAACTCCAGCGGCAGGCGCCATGGCAAACGTTGCAGCCTTTATGCAAAGAATGCATATTGAATGCACACCAGCCAATTTTGAACTTCTATTTGCAGTTGTCAGCGGTCAAAACGAAGGGTTAAGAACAGAATTTGGTAAATTAGACCGAAATATCCGGCAACAAGATCTGGATGTTCTCATCCGCAAGCATATTCCACACCATGTTGAAGACGATATTGCAGCAGATTCTGTCGATACTGTTGGTGATGAACTTCATAAGTTTTTGGACTTGGTTAAATCTGAAAGCTCATCTCTTGAGAAATTCGACAAAGTTCTAAAACAACAGAGCCAAAGTCTTGCAAACCCTCAAAATCTGACACCTGAAAAACTCAAATCTACAATTTCAAATATTTCGGCCGCCACTGAGCAAAAAATGGTCGAAGGAAAAAAGATTTCTGAAGCGGTCAATGAACAGGTAAAACGACTAGATGTTGTTGCCGCCGATCTCAATAATTACAAAACGCAAAAGTTTGTTGATCCCCTCACCGGTCTTCCAAATAGACGTGCATTTAATAAAGAAATATTGTCAATCTATCAAGGTGAGCGCCCGCGCGAGTGTTCTGTTGTGATGATTGATATTGATGGCTACCACAGGGTTAAAGAAAATCTTGGTACTTTGATTGCAGATAAATTTATTGTCCACGTAGCGACCATCCTCAAAAACTATCCATCAAAAAGCGACTATCTTGCCAGAGCAAGCGATACAAAATTCGCCATCATATTTGATGCCGTATCTGAAGACACAGTCAAAAACCTTTCCAACAAATTCCGCCAAGCAATTGCAACAACACCATTGTTGAATGCAACAAACGGACAGCCTATCGGCAAGGTGACAGTTTCCACTGGTATTTGTAGTTCCAAAAGAGCGACAGGCACTGCTGACATTTTAGCAAAATCTGAAGCGACGCTCGAACAATCAAAAGCGAATAAAGGCAATCAAGTTACTTTGTTTGCAGAACAACGCAAAGCGGAAAGCCAATCACTTGAACGTAATGCTTGGTCCCTTTACGAGCAAGATTCCAAACCAGCTCAGCATTAAACAAATCTATTATTTTTTCGGACACAAAAACCATGTGGTAAATACACAAAACCCACCGAAACCAGATGGATTTCAGTGGGTTTTATCTTAATTTAGCCGCAAGTATTATTATCAGTTTTGCCCATGAGCTTGCAGCGCAGTAATCGCAATACAATCACACACATCTTGCGCACTACATCCGCGCGATAAATCATTTGCAGGCTTTGCAAGTCCTTGTAGAATTGGACCAATCGCCATAGCACCACCGATGCGTTGAGCGATTTTATATCCAATATTACCCGCTTCAAGATTTGGGAATACAAATACGTTTGCGTCCCCTTGGATGGTCGCATTTGGAATTTTTGACTTGGCAACAGACGGCACAAAAGCTGCATCAAATTGCAATTCACCATCAACAATCAGTTCTGGACGTTTTTCTTTTAGCAATGTTGTTGCATGCTCTACTTTGGTAACAAATGCATGTGCTGCACTGCCAAATGAGGAAAAGCTCAACATTGCAACGCGTGGTTCTTGATTGGTCAGGCGCTGCAAAGTATCAGCAGATGCGCTTGCAATCTCACACAAATCTTCTTCGGATGGATCGATTGTGATGGCACAATCTGCAAACACCACTGTTTCTTGGCGTTGATGATGAGGTTGGTTCATCACCATCAAAAAACAACTTGAAATCAATTTAGTATCTTTGGCTTTGCCGATCAAACGAAAGGCTGCCCGCACAGTTTCAGCAGTTGTTGCAACAGCACCAGCAACAGATCCATCAGCATCACCAACACGCACCATCATGGCTGAAAATGTCAGCGGATCGCACATAGCTTCCAATCCGGCTTCTTCAGAATAAACCCGTGGCTTACGGTGGTTCTTATAATATTCAATATAGTCTTGCGCGTATTGAGCAACCAATTCGCTGGTAGATAGGTCAATAATCTCAATCCCATCAAGGCTAAATGATTTCTCATCCGCCATGGATTTGATCTTATCCACACTGCCTACCAGAATTGGCTTGGCAAGGCCCAGCTCGTTTGCACGAACTGCACCCTCCAATATACGCGGGTCTTCACCTTCCGCTAACACAATGCGATATGTGTTGGCCCGCGCTTTGTCATAGATTAAATCTAATGGATTGATCATGATCTAATTTGTGGTCTCATGTCATCGATGTTGATACCAGCAACTTGAACAGGCTGTTTCATCGCATCGCGACGGAATGGCTCACCAAGTTCTTGGTTCAATACAACTTCGATAAACGTTGTTTCGTTACGCTTCATTTGACCTTCAACAGCCGTATTAAGTGCATTAGTCAAATCGCTCATTGATGTTACTTGAACACCCTTAAGACCGCAACCTTCAGCAATTTTAGCATATTCAACACCAAGATTAAGCTCAGTACCAACGAAGTTATCTTTGAACCACAAAGTCGTGTTACGCTTCTCAGCACCCCACTGGTAGTTACGGAAAATAACCATAGTGATCGGAGGCCAGTCATTACGACCAATCGCTGTCATTTCATTCATTGAGATACCAAATGCACCATCACCAGCAAAACCAACAACCGGTGTTTCAGGGCATGCGATTTTAGCACCAACAATTGCTGGAAGACCATAACCACAAGGACCAAACAGACCCGGCGCTAGATATTTACGCGGCTCATCAAATGATGGGTAAGCATTACCAATGGCACAATTGTTACCGATGTCAGATGAAATGATCGCATCTTTTGGCAGTGCTGATTGAATGGCACGCCAAGCCATACGTGGTGACATACGTTCTGGCTCACGATCACGTGCGCGTTCGTTCCAGTTTGTGCCTGGATCATCATCTTCATGATCCATTGATGTCAATGCTTGAGCCCATGCAGATTTTGCTTGGTGAACAGCAGCTTCGCGATCAGCACGACCTGCATCACCGGCATCATCAGAAAGTTTTTCAAGAATTTGTTCCGCAACAAGTTTCGCATCACCTTGAATGGCAACCGTTACTTTTTTGGTCAAACCAATACGATCAGAATTCATGTCAACTTGGATGATTTTCGCATCTTTTGGCCAGTACTCAATGCCATAGCCTGGAAGTGTTGAGAATGGATTCAAACGTGTACCCAAAGCCAAAACAACATCGGCTTTTGCAATCATTTCCATAGCAGCTTTTGAACCATTGTAACCTAATGGGCCAACGTGCATTGGGTGTGAACCAGGGAACGCATCATTGTGCTGGTAACCGCAACATACAGGTGCAGAAAGTTTGTCAGCCAATGAAACAGACGCAGGAATAGCGCCAGCCAAGATAACACCAGCACCATTTAGGATCACTGGATATTGAGCTTTTGACAATAGATCAGCAGCTTCTTGGATTGCATCAGAACCACCACGAGGGCGCTCAAGACGAACGATTTGTGGAAGCTCAATGTCGATCACTTGTGTCCAGAAATCACGTGGAACGTTGATTTGTGCAGGAGCAGAACCGCGCCAAGCTTTTTCAATCACACGATTGAGGACTTCAGCCATACGTGAAGGATCACGAACTTCTTCTTGATAGCAAACCATGTCCTCAAACAATTTCATTTGTTCGATTTCTTGGAAACCACCTTGGCCAATTGTTTTGTTCGCAGCTTGTGGTGTCACCAATAGAAGTGGTGTGTGGTTCCAATAAGCAGTTTTAACAGGTGTCACGAAATTCGTGATACCAGGACCGTTTTGCGCAATCATCATAGACATTTTGCCAGATGCACGTGTAAAGCCATCCGCGATCATGCCGCCTGATGTTTCATGGGCACAATCCCAAAACTTAATGCCAGCTGCAGGGAAAATATCTGAAATCGCCATCATAGCTGATCCAATAATTCCGAATGCATTGTCAATACCGTGCATTTGCAACGTTTTTACAAACGCTTCTTCTGTTGTCATTTTCATAATTGGTAATCCTTCTCACCGATTTTAACGTTATTTGTATCCATTAAAGAGTTTAACGCGTCACAAAATAGAGCCAGTCGTTTCCAACTCACAATCCACTAAGCTCAGACATCAGCTCCCATGCGAATTGATAGTTTGACGGCAATATCCGTCAGGTTTGTCACAATTTGCTTGCCCTTTTCAGGGGTTGCATCTTCTTTAAGCAAACTTACCGCAATGCCAGCGATAGGCTTATTTTTGGAATCAAGTATCGGCGCGCCGTAACACACCAAACCGTCACTCACGTCTTCATTATCAAATGAATATCCGCAGTCTTTGTCTGTTTTGAGAACTTGAATAAGAGTGTCGATGCTTTGATCATCTGCAACACCGGCATAAAGGTGGCGCACATCAAATTCATTCATATGGCTCATCATCGCTTTGCCAGTCGCTGTAATACTTGCCGGCAGGCGCATGCCAGAGCGGAAATCAAAACGCCCCTCGGTCGCATCCGAATTTCGTGCTGCTATATATACAATGTCAGTATTTTCTAAAACCGAGAGCGTAATCGTCGCGCCTGGAAGATCCGTGTCATCATCCCAAATGGATGCAAATTCTCTGGCCACATCGCTACGTGCGGTAAAGGCATTTGCCCAACGCATAACATGAGGCCCAAGTTGATAAGAATGATCAGGTCTTTTGATCAGCAGGTTCAAAGAGACCAATGTATTGCAAAGTCCATGAACTGTGCTTTTTGCAAGCCCGAGTTCTCCAGCAATATCTTTAGCCAAAAGGCCCGATGGAACCCGCGCCACGATATCAAGAATTTGCGACCCACGCGCAAGAGCAGGTACAAGTTTGGTCTGGTTATCTTGTATAGACATTTTATGCTCCTCCTCTAATATCTTGACGGATTAGTCCCGTTGACTAGGTTCTATAAATGAACTATTAATCAAAATCAAGAACCAAGTTCGATATAGTGAACTTATTTTTAAAAGTTGCAATTTTTAGGAAACACACATGCTAAAGTTAAATGACCCCTCCCTACTTGAAACCCGCAGCTATATTGGTGGCGAATGGGTGAGCTGTGACAAAACCTATGATGTCATTAATCCAGCAACTGGCGAACTTGTTGCATCAGTTCCAGATCATGGTCCAGAAGATGTTCGCAAAGCAATTGATGCAGCTTATGCCGTCCAAAAAGATTGGGCAAAAAGAACGGCAAAAGAGCGTTCAGACATCTTGTTAAAATGGCATGATCTGATGCTTGAGAACCAAGAAGACATGGCGCAGATTTTAACAGCCGAGATGGGTAAACCAATTGTCGAAGCTCGTGGTGAAATAGGATATGGCGCAAGCTTCATCCGCTGGTTTGCCGAAGAAGGTCGCCGTATTTATGGTGACACAATCCCCGGACATCAGCGCGACAAACGCATTTTAGTGCTCAAACAACCGATCGGCGTTGTTGGCTCTATCACACCATGGAATTTCCCCAATGCGATGATCGCCCGTAAAGTTGCCCCTGCCCTTGCTGCTGGCTGTACCTTTGTTGGCCGCCCTGCAGAACTTACACCTTTATCAGCACTTGTCATGGCCGTGCTTGGTGAGCGAGCAGGCATTCCAAAAGGCGTATTGAACATTGTTGCAGGCTCGGACGCTGCCGCAATGGGTAAAGAGCTTTGCGAGAATACCAAAGTTAGAAAAATTACTTTCACAGGTTCAACCCGTGTTGGGTCTATCTTGATGAAGCAATGTGCTGGCGACATCAAAAAACTATCCTTAGAACTTGGCGGCAATGCACCTTTCATCGTGTTTGACGATGCTGATTTGGATAAAGCCGTTGAAGGCGCGATTGTTTCTAAGTTCCGCAACGCTGGCCAAACATGCGTTTGCGCAAACCGGATATATGTTCAATCTGGTGTTTATGATGCGTTTGCAGAAAAACTATCTAACGCAATTTCAAAAATGACGATTGGCAATGGCGCAAGTGAGAACACAATTATTGGGCCACTCATCAACAAAAATGGATTGGCTAAAGTTGAAGACCATTTGGCCGATGCACTCAGCAAAGGCGCACGCGTAATCACAGGCGGTAAGCGCAGCAATGAAGGTGAGCTTTTCTTTGAGCCAACAGTTCTAGCCGATGTGACCAGCGACATGAAAGTAACGCGCGAAGAAACCTTCGGACCTTTAGCACCATTGTTTAAATTTGAAACTGAAGAAGAAGTGTTAGCCAAAGCCAATGACACCGAATTTGGTTTGGCATGTTATTTTTATGCAAATGATTTAAGTCGCGTTTGGAGAATGACCGAAGATCTAGAATATGGCATTGTCGGCGTTAACACAGGCGTTATATCATCAACCGAAGGACCGTTTGGCGGCGTCAAACAATCTGGCCTTGGACGCGAAGGCTCTAAATACGGTATCGAAGATTACCTTGAGATGAAATATGTCTGCATGAGCATCTAGTGTGGATCTAATTAGATAGTCTGAAATATGCCCTAGAAACAGAAAAGCGGCGT
>CAXBCW010000095.1:0-11086 GCA_963974325.1 uncultured Rhizobiaceae bacterium | reverse complement strand
GAATGGCTTCAAGCTTATCCAAGGTGCCGCCAGTGTGCCCAAGGCCGCGCCCAGAGATCATTGGCACCAAAAGGCCGCAAGATGCAGCCAAAGGCGCTAACATGAGCGAGACCCCGTCTCCCACGCCGCCTGTTGAGTGTTTATCGATCAATGGTTGATCAGGTTTGGAGCAATCAGAATTAGGCCAATCAAGGATCTTACCCGAATCCCGCATAGCCAAAGTCAGCGCAATGGTTTCTTGTCGGTCCATATCATTTAAAAATATTGCCATCGCCATGGCAGCAATCTGACTATCAGACATTTGGCCATTATTGGCATAAGTAATAAATGCTTGAATTTCAGCACCATTCAAGGCCAAACCATCACGCTTTTTACGAATGAGTTCTTGCGGCAGATAGTCCATAACGTGTTCTACCTTATGACTGGTTTTTAAAGAAAACTTCAAAAATTTTTGCCAAATTCGCACCGCCAATGGGGGCCATATCTTTTGTCTCTTGATGGCTCAGCTCATCGCCAGTCATACCAGCTGCAAAATTGGTGATGATGGAGGCTGCAGCAACATTAATTCCATAAAATCGCGCAAGAATAACCTCTGGCACGGTCGACATGCCAACAGCATCAGCACCGATAATACGGGCCATGTTGATCTCGGCAGGGGTTTCAAAACTTGGCCCAGAAAACCACATATAAACCCCTTTATGAAGCTCAATACCTGCTTGTTCTGCCACTTGACGAATACCTGATTGCAGCTTCGCATCATAGGCATTGCTAAGCCCAACAAATCGTCTGTCCGTGGGTTCGCCAAAAAGCGGATTACTGCCAGAAAAATTAATATGATCGGTGATTTGCATGATGGATCCAGGCGGCATGTCATTGCGGACAGAGCCTGCCGAGTTGGTCAAAAACAGATTTGATACACCCAATTCATGTAAAGCTTCAATCACCGGACGCATGGCACCAGCATCAGCGTTTTCATAATAATGAATGCGGCCAGATAACATTAGAACAGGTTTTCCGCTCAATGTTCCTGCGACCAGCTCACCCTTGTGTCCCGATACGGCACTATGGGGAAATCCTTCGATCTGATGAAACGGAATACGAATGGGATCTTTTAGCGCATCAGTCAGTGCGCCCAAGCCCGACCCTAAGATAATCGCGTGGTCAGGTTTCAGATCACCAATACGTTCAGCTATTAGAGATGCTGATATGTTCATTCCAGAGAATCCGTTGCAAAACTCGAAGGTAATAATTCTGACAATTTAATTGTTTTAACAATGCCAGTTTGGTCACAAAGATGAATTTTTGTCTCGGGTGTTCCAAACTCTGCCAACCGCTGACGACAGCCGCCACATGGAGAGCACTGATCAAGCTTTTGGGCAACCACCGCAACTTCAATAATCTTCGACTGACCTGCCATGATCATATGGCCGATTGCTGTTGTTTCTGCGCACCATCCTTCTGGGAAGGATACATTTTCTATGTTGGCACCTTTAAAAATTTCACCGTTTTCAGCCAAAATTGCGGCTCCAACAGGAAATTGTGAATAGGGTGCGTAGCACATAGCCATCGCAGATTTTGCTTCAAGAAAAAGTTGGTTCGTTGTATCAGCGCTCTTTGACATAAGGTACGCCTCCTGCTTTTGGTGGGATAGCCTTGCCAATAAAGCCTGCTAATAAAATGACGGTAAGAATATATGGAAGTGCCTGCATGAATTGACCTGGAATTTCGCCAATCAGCGGTAAATCGACACCCTGCAAACGAATTTCCATGGCGCTCAAAAGGCCGAACAAAAGACATGCAAACATAACATTGACTGGCTTCCATTTTGCAAAGATAAGCGCAGCAAGGGCAATAAACCCAGCGCCTGCTGTCATGTTTTTACCAAAGCCGGCTGAAATCGCCATAGACAGATAAACACCCGCCAACCCACAAAGGGCACCACAACACATCACCGCGCGATACCGCAGCCACACAACAGAAATGCCTGCTGTATCGACCGCCGCTGGATTTTCACCCACCGCACGTAAACGCAGACCAAAGCGTGTTCTAAAGAGCACCCACCAGGTGAAGGGTACAAGTGCAAAGGCCAGATATGTTAGACCAAAATGACCAGACAAGAGCTCTGAATAAATAGGTCCTAAAATAGGAACATCAGCAACTTCATTTGCAAATGGCAATGTGATCTCAGAGAATTTTACGTCTCCAACAAGTTGCGGTGTTCGCCCACCTTGACGGAACCAAGCTTCACCCAAAATAACTGTTGCACCAGCGGCAATAAAGTTAATCGCAACGCCAGAAACAATCTGGTTTCCGCGTTGGGTAATAGAGGCATAGGCGTGAACCAGTGAAAATAATACTGAGATCGCAACAGCGCCCAAGAGACCAATAATCGCAGAGCCAGAAACCGCTGCAAATGCGGCACCTGCGAATGCGCCAGCTAACATTTTTCCCTCTAGACCAATATCAAAAACGCCAGAACGTTCAGAATAAAGGCCTGCAAGCGCTGCAAATATCAGCGGAACAGAGAGCCTAATTGTTGATTGAAGAACGACAATGACTGTATCAAAGAATTCCATTTCATTCTCCCGCTGTTTGAGCAATATCAGAATTGCCACGATTTTGGAGTTTTGCAAATAATGAGGTGATTGCAGGACGGAACATATTTTCAAGCGCGCCTGCAAACAAGATCACAAGACCTTGAATAATAACAATCATATCCCGTGAGATCTGCGGCATTTCAAATGCGATTTCCGCACCACCTTGATATAAAACGCCAAACAAAATCGCTGCAGGGACAATGCCTAACGGATGCGATCGACCCATAAGAGCAACCGCAATGCCGACAAAGCCAGCACCAGCCACAAAATCAAGCTGCATCTGGTGTTGATCGCCCATAATAGGGTTGATCGCCATCATGCCTGCCAAACCACCTGAGATCATCATGGTAATAATGATAACTTTTACATCGTGGATACCCGCATATTTTGCAGCTTTTGGGCTCGCGCCCATTATGCGAATTTCATAGCCAAGCTTGGTGCGCCAGACGATCACCCATACGACAAATGCTGCAACCAATGCCAATAAGAACGAGATGTTCAAGGGGGCAGCGCCGTTGTTTAATCCAAACCATGCAAGCAACCAATCAAGACGTGGAAGCTGACCACCTTCGGCAAAACCGCGTGTTTGCGCCGCCATTGAAGCTGCGGGTTTAAGCACCTCAACAAGAAGGTAAATCATCAGACTTGCGGCAATAAAGTTGAACATAATCGTGGTGATCACGATATGACTGCCACGTGTAGCTTGCAGCCATGCTGGGATAAGTGCCCAAAGCGCACCAAAGATAGCCGCGCCTATA
The DNA here is from genome assembly GCA_963974325.1 of uncultured Rhizobiaceae bacterium. Lineage (GTDB taxonomy): Bacteria > Pseudomonadota > Alphaproteobacteria > Rhizobiales > Rhizobiaceae > Lentilitoribacter. Next base: position 7,731 of record CAXBCW010000095.1, on the reverse strand, counting down.
ATCGCAAGTGGAAACACCAAATACCATGGCAAGATAGTATCAAACGTCAACACCGCAAGCGCTACGCCGATACCGCCAACATAGGCTTGGCCTTCACTACCGATATTAAACAACCCGCAGTGGATCGCAATTGCAACTGAAAGGCCGGTAAAGATGAAGCTGGTCGCGTAAAACAGGGTATATCCGATACCCTCGCCATAACCAAAGGCACCTTGGATCAAAAGACCTGCGGCACGAACAGGGCTTTCACCCGCAAGCAACACAACAAGTCCAGACAATAAAAAGGCAACAGCCAAGTTGATCAGCGGTATTAATCCGTAATCAACCCATTTGGGTAGTTTTGCATAAGGTGCACTCATGATGTTGCATCCCCCTTCTGGGTGGGCTTCTCATCGCTAACACCAGCCATGAGTAGGCCAAATTCACCTTCTTCTGTTTCAGGAGAACGTTCGCCGACAATTTGTCCATCAAACATCACAAGCACACGATCTGACAAAGATCGGATTTCATCAAGTTCAACAGAAATAAGCAAAATGGCTTTACCTGCATCCCGCATTTCAATAATACGCTTATGGATAAATTCAATCGCACCGACATCAACACCGCGTGTTGGCTGACCAATAATAAGCACATCTGGATCTGTTTCCATTTCGCGAGCCAGCACGATTTTTTGCTGGTTTCCGCCCGAAAAGTTCGACGTTTTTAATCGGCAATTGGGTGGCCTAATATCATATTGTTCGATTTTCTCTTTGGCATCATTGCGAATATTTTCAATATTCAAAAAGCCATTTTTAACAAATAATGGATCGTCGTGGATACCAAGGATCGAGTTTTCATTTTCTTCAAATGGCAAAACCAAACCCATATGGTGACGATCTTCTGGCACATGAGCCATGCCGCGTGCGCGCAATTCCGATGGGTTCGCATCGCCCGTGACACCAATTGGTTCACCGTTCAATATCACTTTGCCAGATAGTGCTTTTTCAATGCCAGTAATACATTCGATCAATTCAGATTGACCGTTGCCAGCAACACCCGCAATGCCAACAATTTCCCCTGCACGGACATTAAACGATACGTTTTTGACCATATCAACACCGCGATCATCGCGGATTGTCAGGTTTTCAACGCCAAGTAAAATTTCTTTCGGATCGGCAGGACCTTTATCAACTTTCAAAAGCACACTGCGCCCAACCATCAGCTCGGCAAGTTCTTCAACGCTGGTTTCAGTCGTTGACCGTGTAGCAACGATCTCGCCCCGGCGCATAACAGACACATCATCAGTGATGGCCATAATTTCACGTAATTTATGGGTAATCAGAAGGATGGTTTTCCCCTGATTTTTAAGCTGCTGCAAAATTTCAAATAATTGATTGGCCTCTGCAGGTGTTAGAACACCCGTGGGCTCATCAAGGATCAAGATTTCGGCGCCGCGATAGAGTGTTTTTAAAATTTCAACACGCTGCTGAACACCAATCGGAACATCTTCAATAATTGCGTCTGGATCAACATCAAGTCCGTATTCATCGGCAAGTGTTTTCAGCTCACCACGGGCATTTGCAATGCCTGAATTGAGTAATTGACCACCCTCAACGCCTAAAATAATGTTTTCCAATATGGAGAAATTCTCGACCAACATAAAATGTTGGTGGACCATTCCGATGCCAGCGGCAATCGCTGCATTGGAATCTTTGATGGTCAGTTCTTTGCCATTGATTAGGATATCACCGCTATCTGCGTGATAAAATCCGTATAAAATCGACATAAGTGTGGACTTACCAGCGCCATTTTCGCCAATAATGCCATGTATCGTCCCTTTGGTAACTTTTAGGTCGATATCTTTGTTTGCACGAACAGGGCCGAAGCTCTTGTTGATCTTTTTTAGTTCAATCGCGATGTTACTCATGTTCCGCCCAACTTTTATTGTTCTTTACTCTCGACAGTTTGAAAGAATTTGTCCAGATAGAAAGTAACAATATTACTTCTAAAACCCATGCAAAGATTGGTGAATTCAAATGAATGAGGATCGCATTGTTAAGCTTGAAGAACTCGTTGCACACCAGAGCCAACAAATAGATGAATTATCTGGTGAATTGGCCAAGCAGTGGAAAACAATCGACAAGCTAAACAGACAATTAAACCAATTGTCTGACCATTATGCTGATTTGGGAGATCAGGTTGATGGTCCTCCCGCGTCTACAAAACCACCCCATTATTGATACAAAAATACCGCCATCGATATTATCAATGGCGGTATATAAAATCAGATCTTAGTATGGGCAGTCATTGTCTGACATGTAGTCATGGATGACAAGCTTGCCAGATACGATATCAGCTTTAGCAGCTTCGACCGCAGCTTTCATTTCAGCAGAAACGAGAGAAGCATTGTTATCATCAAGCGCATAACCAACACCATCTTCAGCAAGACCTAGAACGTTAAAGCCCGGTGCAAATGCATCGTTCTTTGAATCCATGAATGTGTTGTAAACAGCAACATCAACACGTTTGATCATTGATGTTAGAACTTTACCAGGATGCATACCATTTTGGTTTGAATCCACACCAATACCAAGTTTACCAGCATCAGCTGCAGCTTGTAGAACACCGATACCAGTGCCGCCAGCTGCTTGGAAAATCACATCAGAACCCTGATCGATTTGTGATTTCGTGATTTCAGCACCTTTAGTTTGGTTGTTCCAAGCTTCAGGCGTTGTACCAGTCATGGCTTGAAGAACATTTGTGCCTTCTTTACCAGCTTTTGCGCCACCTGTGAAACCACAAGCAAAACGACGGATCAATGGAATGTCCATGCCACCTACAAAGCTAACTGTACCAGTTTCAGATGACATCGCAGCCATCATGCCAACAAGGTATGAACCTTCTTGTTCTTTAAACACAACAGAACGAACATTTGGCGCATCAACAACCATGTCGATGATCGCAAATTCTGTATCTGGATAGTCCGGAGCTACTTTTGAAAGTGATTCTGCCCAAGCAAAGCCAGCCATCGCGATTGGTGTATTGCCATCACGAGCAAAACGGCGAAGAGCTTGTTCGCGCTGAGCTGCGTTTGAAATTTCAAATTCACGGAATTCAATGCCAGTTTCTTCTTGGAACTGTTTTGCGCCGTTAAAAGCTGACTCGTTAAAGGACTTATCGAATTTACCACCAAGATCGAACAAGATCGCTGGTTTAATGTCTGCCGCAAGTGCTGTTGCTGACATGAGTGCTGTTGCCACTAGGCTAAGAAGCGTACGTTTCATTGGCTGTACCCTATTTTTTATTAGTTACATTGATGCGATATAGGTTTTGGTGTTCAAAACACTAGAACTCGCTACCTCTCCCGAACGCCGAGACGTAAGGTTGAAGATATACTTGCATGCCTGATTGCAAATATCACGCGATAATTTGAAATTTTTTCCAACTAGTCAAATATTTTTTGAAAATCAAAAGACTTTCAATGAGATGCTATCTATTCTCGTTCTTATGCGTAGTAACTTATGTAGCGCATATTGATTTTGGAAACGGGTAAGATAATCAAGATGTCAGTTGTGTTAAATGATTGATCCACAACAGCTTCTGATGACACCATTGCCCCCAATCGTAGATATCCTTTTATCAATGGTGGCATTGATAACAATGCTTGGCGTGCTGAGACAGCCTCAACGGGCATTAGGTCTAGCTGTCGACCCAAATTGGGCAAAGCTTGGACATTCCAATCATTATCGGCTTTTGAAAAGTGGTGTAAAAAAGACATAGCCTGCGCATGAGCTGCAGGAATTGTGCCTGAAAATGATGCGCATCCAAACATGACATCGATGTGGTTTTTCTGTGCGTAGGTCCAAATACCCTGCCAAAGCAATTCAATAGAGCGCCGTGTACGATATTGCGGCAAAACGCAGGAGCGCCCAAGTTCTAAAAAGCATTTACCTTGATGACGTTCTATGAGGGCGCTGACATCATATTCATTTTGTGAATAAAACCCGTCATGCTTTTCGGCTTGGTCCTGACGCAAAAGCCGATACGTTCCAACAATTTGATGAAGGGGTGACCCCATTAAAGACGTATCAATGACCAGCAAATGATCGCAATACTCATCATAAGGGTCAAAGTCACGTTTTGATAGAATAGCTTTTTGGGAGAGATGTGCGCCCATTTCTTCGCTGAAAACTTGATAGCGAAGGGTTTGCGCGGCCTCAATTTCTTCTAAACTGGTTGCAAGTCTGGCTTCTAGCGGGCCGATTTTGCCAAGAAGACTTGATGTACTAGATTTTGATGGGGGTAAATCGGTCGACGCAAGTTTGCTAAGTTCGGGAATTTCCGCAGCTTGGCTTAATAAATTCATCAAGAATCACTCCGCTTGTCTGCATATTCTAATAACCTGAATACGCGACAAACTCATGACAAGTCTTGTAAAAAAAGTCAAACAGGCAAACATACCAGATCACACCCATCTTGACCTATCATCATGGGTTTAAAAGAAGTATTCCGCACCAATAATGATAGCTGCCATTGCAAACATTGAGGCTGCAATCAGGGTTGGCTTTTGCGTTTTAGGCGCAACAGGCTCCTCTGCCTGAGGATGATTGTCTTGCAGTTTTTTTTGCAATTCATCAAACGCGATCACGGCTGTGGGTGAGATTTGACCCTGAAGTGAAGCGACATTTTGATTTTCGCCTTCAAGTTCAGGATGTTCGATTTTCGCATTTTCAGCCAAATTCACTTCATTTGTATCTTCAAAAGTTGCATTTAGACTGTTTGCGAGATGCTTTTGCATGGATAATGGATCATTCATCAGCGTATAAATACATCAAACCTCTTTTCAAAGGTTTCAAAACAAAATTCAAATTTTATGCATTTGTCTCTTTTTTGGAATTTGCGCGAAACTCATCATAGATGATCAAAATAACACCAATCGTGATGAAGCTATCTGCAATATTGAAAATCGCAAAAGACCAATCTTTGTAATAGAGCAAAATAAAGTCGACCACATGGCCATAAGCTGCCCGATCAATAATATTGCCAATCGCACCACCAACAATCATCGCATAGCCAGCATTTAATAATGTGCGTTCTTTGGGGGACGAGTACCACAGCCAAGAGACGAGAAGCACCACAACGCATGATAATGCGACAAGTCCCCATGATCCAAAGCTTGATAAGAAAGAGAAGGCAACGCCTTCATTCCAAGTGCGAAAGAGCGCCGTGGATGTAAACAAGGGTTGAATTCCTTGCAACGGTAAATAAAGCTCAACAGCAAGTTTTGAAAGTTGATCAAGAATAACGCTGATCGAGACAATAAAAGCAGATTGATAAAATCGCGATTCCGTCATGGTGTTAAATCCAACAAATGGCGACGGGCTTCATAAATCATCAGCGCAGTTGCAATCGCAAGATTAAGAGAATCCGCATCACCAGATTGCGGAATACGTGCCAATTGATCACATTCATCCGATAATTCTTCTGGCAATCCCGCTTGCTCATTGCCCATCAGCAGGATTGTTGCTTTTTCTTTATAGGCAATTTGCCGGTAATCTTGGCTACCTTGAAGATGGCTACCGATAAGCGATGTGTTTTGTGCTTGCTCCCAACTCACAAATTCCTCGATTGAGGCTTTGGCGATTGGCAGTGCAAATATCGAGCCCATCGTTGCGCGAACGGTTTCAATCGAAAATGGATCGGTTGTTGCACCCACCAAAATAAGCCCTGAAACACCTGCAGCATCGGCTGTGCGGATGATAGTTCCCAAATTGCCTGGGTCCCGAACACGATCAAGCGCTAAATATGTTTCGTCATTTTTGGGTGAGATATGATCAAGTTTTGTAAATTTTTGCGTAAAAATACCAACTACCATTTGCGGATTATCGCGGCGGGTGATGGAGGAAAGAACTTTTTCAGTCACTTCTAAAACAAGACCAGAGCTTGCAATAACCCTAGCTGCCGTTGTTTGAACAATAGGCTTTTCAGCTGCAGCTTTGGCATAAATCAAAGTTTCAATCGCCCATCCACGATCAATCGCATCAATCACAAGCTTTAACCCTTCGGTAATAAAGCGATTGCTTGCATCCCTATTTTTCTTCTGCGTTAGGCTTTTAATGTCTTTGATAATTGGATTGGCAAGGCTGGTTATCTCTTTAACGATGCCCACGCGTTGGCTTCTTGTCTCAGTCATTTTGGCACCCATCGGCTAAAGAGCGATGTTGATAAAGCGCGCCCGTTATTGATATGATTAAGATCACGCGCACCTAGGTTTTCATCTGAGCACTCACGTATTGTTAACTCACCCGATTCAACACATCCACCCATGCCGCGCATGGTTTCGCGCATAAGCTCGTGAATGGAATAAAACGATGCACGAATGGAATAGGCCGTTAACACCAAACCAACTGGATTCGGGCTCAAAATACTTCGGCACGCATCCAACATGTTTGGCAAATGATCAAATAAATGCCAAACCTCACCATTCGGGCCACGGCCAAATTTCGGCGGATCTGTCAGAATAATGTCATAGGTCTTACCGCGGCGCTCTTCGCGAAGAATAAACTTCATAGCATCATCACAAATCCAACGAATAGGTTTATCGTTAAGTCTTGCAAACTCTTGGTTTTCACGTCCCCAACCAATAGCTTTTTTCGACGCATCAACATGGGTGACTTCAGCGCCTGCATTGGCTGCAATCAAACTGGCAACACCTGTATATCCAAACAGATTAAGCACTTTTAAAGGACGAGGACTTGCCTTGATCTGATCGGCCATCCATTCCCAATGCGCCATTTGCTCAGGAAAAACGCCAACATGGCGAAAAGATGTAAAACGTCCGTGGAAATCAACATCGAGCAAAGACATAGGCCATGTTTCACCCAAAGCCCCTTTGGGAAACTGCCATCTTCCCATGCCGTCTTCTTCAACATCGCCTGTAAACAAAGCATCAGCTTTTAGCCATTCTGATAAAGGTAATCCTTTGGGCCACAAAGCCTGTGCTTCCGGTCGCACAATCCGGTAATCGCCATATTGTTCAAGTTTTTCACCTTTACCACTATCAATCAGCCGATATTGGTCACGGGCACCTGTTTCCAAAATAATAGGAATACGTTCTGACGGTCTGTCACCTGTTCTAGCAGGTCGATCAACAATAACAACATCAGCCTTGCGGTTTGCTTTAGTCGCGCGCGGTTTCACATCGTCAGTAATAACGTCATTTTGCTTGGCGTTACCCTGTTTGGTATAGGTTTTGTTGGAATGAGCCCTGTCAGAATGAGCTTGCCTGTTTTCGCGCTGCTTGGCGAAATCTGGTTTTGAGCGGCCTTGCTGTTGCCGATCAGATTTGGGCCTGTCGGATTTTGGCTCATCTTCTCGAGCCCCGCCAGATCGTGCCCCATCGGCTTTTGATTGATGGTAAGGCTTCTTGCCAGCCTCTCGTTTGCTACCAAAACTGGAACTCTGGTCGTCATTTGGTTTTTGACGACGATCGTCACTGCGGTTTCGTGCACGTTGTTTTGGTTTATCAGCCAAGTCAAAAGTCCAATTTAGATGAGTGCTCTTTGCAGATTTTGATACAAAAAACAAAACCCATCATCAAGTTTGCTTCCAGCTTGTATCAGCTAAGTATCGGTTAAATGACTAGCTCTGCGAAATCATTTGGTTCGCAAGATTTTCAGCTTTTTCTTTCTGACGATCTGCTTCTGTGTGCCATTTATCTGATTCAGCTGAAACTTGGCGTGCGCGTTGGCG
>CAXBCW010000094.1:0-11276 GCA_963974325.1 uncultured Rhizobiaceae bacterium | reverse complement strand
AGCCGACACAGCATTCCGTTAAAGAGCTGCAAGCAATGGGCATTGCGCCTGATATCTTGCTTGTGCGCGCTGATCGTGAGATTCCAGAAGCTGAGCGTCGCAAACTATCATTGTTCTGCAACGTGCGTGCATCTGCGGTTATCCAAGCGTTGGATGTTGCAAGCATTTATGATGTGCCATTGGCCTATCATAAAGAAGGTTTGGACGATGAAGTTCTAGCATCCTTTGGCATTGATCCAGCTCCGGCACCGCGCCTTGACGCTTGGCAAAATGTTTCCGATCGCATTCTATCGCCAGAAGGCGAAGTGACGATTGCGATTGTTGGCAAATATACAGGTCTAAAAGACGCCTATAAATCCCTTATGGAAGCGTTATATCACGGCGGTATTGCCAATCGTGTTAAAGTTAAATTTGAATGGATTGAATCTGAAGTCTTTGAAAAAGAAGATCCAGTACCATATTTGCAAAAAGTTCATGGCATTTTGGTTCCCGGCGGCTTTGGTGGTCGTGGAACAGAAGGCAAAATCCGTGCAGCTCAGTTTGCCCGTGAAAAGAAAGTGCCATATTTTGGTATTTGCTTGGGTATGCAGATGGCAGTTGTTGAAGCGGCGCGTAATCTAGCTGGCATCGAAGATGCAACATCCAGTGAGTTTGATAAAGGCGGCACAAATATTGTTGGCTTGATGACTGAATGGGTGCAAGGCAACGAGCTGCAAACACGTGAAGCTGATGGTAATCTGGGCGGAACAATGCGTTTGGGTGCTTACAATGCCATGCTTAAAGAAGGCACGAAAATTGCTGAAATTTATGGCTCAAACATGATTTCAGAGCGCCATAGACATCGCTATGAAGTTGATGTGAACTATAAAGAAAAGCTGGAAGCATGTGGGCTAACAGTCTCAGGTCTATCGCCAGATGGTGTTTTGCCTGAAACAGTGGAATATGCAGATCATCCGTGGTTTATCGGGGTTCAATATCACCCAGAGCTTAAATCACGCCCTCTTGATCCACATCCGCTCTTTGCAAGCTTTATCGAAGCTGCCGTTGCGCAATCAAGACTAGTGTAGATTAGTTTAATAAAAGACATTCCTAAAATGAACAGAGGCCCAATTGGGCCTCTTTTTTTATGCACTTGAGTTTTAGCTCATTCTTTAAAATTCATCCCAAGTATTTTGATCTCGCGATGAGCGCTGGGTTTGATGGCTTCCGCCACTCGCCAAACCAGCTGCAAGTCTGCGGCCAAGGGAACGTGCGGGTGATGGAGCCGGAGAGGGGTTAGATTGTTGATTGTGTCGATATTGATCATTCACAGGCTGGATGTTGCGATCTCGATTGTCAGAAAACCCACTAGCTTGCTCACTACGCCGCGGATCAGGTTCACAACGGTTCTCTGAGCGACGAGGTTCATTATGTCGATTATTTCCATAATCCTGATCATGTCGATTATCTCGTTGATAATCGGGTCTATGATGTTGTTGATCGCGGTCTTGATGTTGATAAGGACGTCCATTTGTCAGTCTAAAGCGCTGGATAAGCCCTTCAAGTTGAGATGATAAGCCAATAAGACCTTCGCATGAACGATTGGTCTCTTGAACCATGTGAGCATTTTGTTGGGTAACTTGATCCATTTGGTTCACAGCAGAATTAATCTGCGCAAGTGCTGTGGATTGCTCATGTGCTCCGGTCACAATGGACTGAATGATATCGTTGATAGATGATACATGTTGTTCAATCTCAACCAGTGACGCACCGGTTTCATTGACCAATGATACGCCCGTTTCCACCTGTGATGATGATGTATCAATCAGAGCTTTGATCTCCTTGGCCGCATCTGCAGAACGGCCTGCGAGCGCGCGAACTTCTTGTGCAACGACCGCAAAACCTTTGCCAGCATCACCAGCACGCGCCGCTTCAACGCCAGCATTAAGCGCAAGCAAGTTTGTTTGGAACGAAATTTCATCAATCACGCCAATGATTTGGCCAATTTCAGTTGATGATTCTTCGATTTTTGTCATAGCGTTAATGGCATTGCGCACCACGATACCAGATTTTTCAGCCCCACTTTTGGTATCAGCAACCATGGCGCTGGCTTTGTTGGCTTGTTCTGTTGATTGGCGCACTGTTGCTGTAACCTGATCAAGCGCTGCCGCTGTTTGTTCAAGAGAGGCTGCCTGTTGCTCTGTTCGGCGCGATAGATCATCAGACGATGAGCTGACACTATCGGCTGAGACGCGCACACTGTTTGTTGCATGGGAAACTTCGGTCAATGTACCTGCCAAAGTTTCGATAGATGAGTTAAAAGCTTTGCGTAGATTATCAAATTCAGGCGCAAAGCGCTCTTCAATGCGGTGGGTTAAATCTCCGCGAGACAGCTGCGTTAATCCATCGCTCAAAATTCCGATGAAATGCGATCGTTCGTTTGATGCATGTGTTTCCCGCTCATGGGTCGCTGCATCTTCTTCTGATTTGGTAATGCGTTCTTGCTCGGCTGCATTGCGTAATTGACGACGTTCGATAGCAGCTTGTTTAAACATGGAAACAGATTTAGCAATCTCGCCAATTTCATCTTTGCGATCTGTGAATGGAACATCTTGAGAATAATCCTCGGAAGCCAATATTGTCATATAGTTGGTAATTTCAGATAATGGTTTGATGGCTCTGCGCCGAAACAACGATATTCCAGCCAATATAATCAAAATACTTAGTGCAATTACAGAATATATGATGATTTCAAGCGTAAATTCCGTGTCACGCGCCTTTTGCTCAGTCATTGCTAGTGATTGATCTGCGGTCTCAACAAATGTGGCAATCGCTGCCTGTTGGGTTTGGAATGCATTCAAAAGCGCACCCAGCGCAATCGCAACCTCAATATCATCATTGCTTTTTATTGCGGGTAGAAAATTATCTTCCAATGTCCGCCAGAAAGCATCGCTGGGTTTTATTACAACATTATTGAGTTCGCTGCGTAAGCTACGCTCGATATCTTTGTCTTGCCATTCAACAACACGCGCATCAAACAGGGTATGAAGATCAGCAATCTTAGCGATATTTATGTCGCGCAAAGTCGGGTGAACATACATTTCATTGGCCAGTAAATAAGCTTCTGAAACATTCATCAGTGGCAGCGCAACATCCGATAGCAAGCTTTTACCATCGATAATGTCTTGATAGATAGGCCCACTAATACGCAGTTGCTTGGATGCATAATACTGCGTACCGACCATGACCAAAATGCCCATAATCACAATCGTTCCAAAAACGATCAACTGCCCTGATATTGTTTTGTTCATGTAAACGACCAGTATTTTCTGTTTGGCACCTGTCACTTTTAACATGAGGTGCGATTCTTACTCTTTTGTCACATTGTTCTAGGTGGTCAAGCTTACGCTAAGATGGATTCGAGGGTGGATTCAAAAATGGATTTAGGGGTGGGTTCAGATCAGTCAAAATGCCCCTTTCACGAGGGTTGGATTTTATTCCTATTTATAATTATTAGGTGCAAAATGGATAAGAATGATCGCCAAATATTGCTTTTCTAGCTTTAATCGCTATGAAACAGATACATCGTCTCCCAAGCGATATTGGGTTAACCGTTGTTCGGTTAATTAATCGCGATAGCGTTCTGAACTTAAAAGGAAAATTAAAATGGCAGCAATTGTAGACATCATAGGCAGAGAAATCATCGATAGCCGAGGAAATCCAACTGTCGAAGTAGATGTAGTGTTAGAAGATGGCGCATTTGGCCGTGCCGCCGTCCCATCCGGTGCCTCTACTGGTGCGCATGAAGCTGTTGAATTGCGCGATGGCGGATCTCGTTATCTTGGTAAAGGCGTTCAAAAAGCTGTTGCTGCGGTCAATGGCGAAATTTATGACGCTATCATCGACATGGAAGCTGAAGAGCAAATCGCAATTGATAAAGCGATGATTGCACTTGATGGCACATCAAACAAAGCACGTTTAGGCGCCAATGCAATCTTGGGCGTATCCTTGGCTGCTGCAAAAGCTGCTGCTCAATCTGCCGATTTGCCTTTATATCGTTATATCGGTGGCCCAAGCGCGCACATTACGCCAGTTCCAATGATGAACATCATCAATGGTGGCGAACACGCTGACAATCCAATTGATTTCCAAGAGTTTATGATCATGCCAGTTGGCGCAGACACGTTGTCTGAAGCTGTGCGCATGGGTTCTGAAGTCTTTCACACGCTGAAAAAAGAACTATCAAACGCAGGCCTAAGCATCAGTGTTGGCGATGAAGGTGGTTTTGCGCCAAATATCGGTAGCGCACCAGAAGCACTTGATTTCATCATGTCATCAATTGAAAAAGCTGGTTACCGCCCAGGCGAAGATATGTATCTTGCGCTTGATTGTGCGGCAACGGAGTTCTTCAAGGACGGTAAATACGTTCTTGCAGGTGAGGGCCGCACATTAGATGCTGCTGAAATGGCTGCATATCTTGATGAGCTTGCTGTTAAATACCCAATCATCTCGATTGAAGATGGTATGGCTGAAGATGACTGGGATGGATGGAAACTCTCAACAGAATTGACTGGCAATAAATGTCAGCTTGTTGGCGATGATCTTTTTGTAACCAACACAGCACGTCTTAAAGACGGTATTAAAATGGGCGTTGCAAACTCAATCTTGGTGAAAGTCAACCAAATCGGTACATTGACGGAAACATTGGATGCCGTTGATACAGCGCACCGCGCAAGCTACACATCTGTGATGTCTCACCGTTCCGGTGAAACTGAAGATTCAACGATCTCAGATCTTGCAGTTGGCACAAATTGTGGCCAGATCAAAACAGGCTCATTGGCCCGTTCTGACCGGTTGGCAAAATACAATCAGCTTATGCGCATTGAAGAGCAATTGGGCTCACAAGCTGTTTATGCAGGTCGTTCAATTTTGCGTGGCTAAAACAGTTGTAATTTAAATGTGAAAAAGCGGCGCACTTGTGCCGCTTTTTTTATGAAATTGAGACTTTTGCTAAGACTAAATTAATCATCATGGGTGATATTAGTTTTCACGAGGTCTAGTAATGCGTACTCGCTTTAAACGAAAAAAAACTGTCTTAAGGGCAAGTCTATACCTGTTGGGTATCGGATGTCTTTGCTACTTTGCCTATCACACGGTCACGGGAACTTTTGGTTTGCGGTCCGGTAAGGCGATGGAAGCACGAATTGCAGAATTAGAGCTGCAGTCTCAAGCGCTATTCGAGCGTAAGATTTATCTTGAAAAACAAGTGAAGTTGATGTCTGATGGCACTTTAGAAGCAGATATGCTTGATGAACGCGCTCGCAATTTACTTGCAGTTTCGCGCGAAGACGAAATCGTGATTTATCGCTGATTCTTATATTAACTTGTATCCGGTTAATCTACATTTTATTGATATATATCAATTGTTTAAATCGTATTTAAATGATGAATTTTTACGGTTGCCGTTCATTAAAATTTGAAATATGATATCCCAAATTATACACCTATGGAGGCTTATATGGCAGTGCGTAAGACCGCAAAATCGACGACTCGCAAAACTCCGGCAAAAAAAGCATCAATTGGATCAAACTTTAGTGTGTTTGAAAAACAAGATGAGCTAGATGCCTATCGCGAAATGCTCCTCATTCGCAGGTTCGAAGAAAAAGCCGGCCAATTATATGGTATGGGCGCGATTGGTGGTTTTTGTCACCTTTATATCGGTCAAGAAGCTGTTGTTGTTGGTATCCAAAAAACGCTTAAAGATGGCGACCAAGTGATCACAGGTTATCGCGATCACGGTCACATGTTAGCAAAGGGCATGACAGCACGCGGTGTGATGGCAGAATTGACCGGACGTCAGGGCGGTTATTCGCGCGGCAAGGGCGGCTCGATGCACATGTTCTCCAAAGAAAAAGACTTCTACGGCGGCAACGGTATTGTTGGGGCGCAAGTCTCGCTCGGTACAGGGCTTGGTTTTGCAAACAAATATCGCAGTAATGACAACATCTCAGTTGCTTACTTTGGCGATGGTGCTGCCAACCAAGGTCAAGTCTATGAGAGCTTTAACATGGCCTCACTGTGGAAGCTTCCAGTGCTATATATTGTAGAGAACAACAGATATGCGATGGGAACATCGGTGTCTCGCGCCTCTGCACACACAAACTTTGCTGATCGTGGTTCTGCGTTTAATATCCCAGGTTATCAAGTTGATGGTATGGATGTTCGTGCAGTTCATGCGGCCGCAGAAGCGGCTGTCGAGCACATTCGTTCTGGCAAAGGTCCAATGATTTTGGAAATGATGACCTATCGTTATCGTGGTCACTCCATGTCAGATCCGGCGAAATATCGTACCAAAGACGAAGTGCAAAAAATGCGGTCTGAACAAGATCCTATTGAGCAGGTTAAAGAACGTATTTTGGGTGGTAAATTGGCGACTGAAGAAGAGCTAAAAGCTATAGACAAAGACATCCGCGCAATTGTAGCCGATAGCGCAGATTTTGCACAAAGTGATCCAGAGCCAGATGTATCTGAGCTTTACACTGATATTTTGGCTTAAGGGAGCGCTTTATAATGCCGATTGAAATTCTAATGCCTGCACTTTCTCCAACAATGGAAGAAGGTAATCTTGCCAAATGGCTTAAAAATGAAGGCGACAGCGTAACAGCTGGCGACATTTTGGCCGAAATTGAAACTGACAAAGCCACGATGGAAATTGAAGCCATTGATGAAGGCGTATTGGGTAAAATTGTTGTACCAGCCGGTTCTGAAGGCGTTAAAGTCAACGCTGTGATCGCCGTTTTGCTTGAAGAAGGCGAAAGCGCTGATGCCATGAAGCTTGGCGGGGATCCTGCACCTGCACCTGTTGAAGTTGTGGCTGCTCCTGTTGAAGCTGTAGCCCCAGAAACAAGTGCTGCATCGGCACCTGTTGCGGCAACGCCAATCGCTGTTGAAGTTGCCTCTGATCCGGACATTCCTGCGGGCACCGAAATGGTGCCAACAACAGTTCGCGAAGCTTTGCGTGATGCAATGGCCGAAGAAATGCGGTCTGATGATAATGTCTTTGTGATGGGTGAAGAAGTTGCTGAATATCAAGGCGCTTATAAAATCACACAAGGCTTGCTGGAAGAGTTTTCAGATCGTCGCGTCATTGATACACCAATTACCGAGCACGGTTTTGCTGGTATCGGTGTCGGCGCTGCAATGGCTGGTTTGAAGCCAATTATTGAGTTCATGACCTTTAACTTTGCACTGCAAGCGATTGATCACATCATCAACTCTGCAGCCAAAACATTGTACATGTCTGGCGGTCAAATGGGTGCGCCTATCGTGTTCCGTGGACCAAATGGTGCCGCTTCTCGTGTGGGCGCTCAGCACTCTCATTGTTTTGCTGCTTGGTATGGTCAGGTTCCAGGTCTTAAAGTGGTGATGCCATATTCTTCAGCCGATGCAAAAGGCTTGCTCAAAGCTGCGATCCGCGATCCAAATCCAGTTGTGTTCTTGGAAAACGAGATGCTGTACGGCCAAACGTTTGATGTACCGAAAATGGATGATTTTGTTCTGCCAATTGGTAAGGCACGTATCCATAAAGAAGGTAAGGATGTCACAATCGTCTCCTTCTCAATCGGTATGACATACGCAATCAAAGCAGCTGAACAGCTTGCAGAGATTGGTATTGATGCAGAAATCATCGATCTACGGACTATTCGCCCAATGGACATGCCGACAATTATTGAATCGGTGAAGAAAACGGGCCGTTTGGTAACTGTGGAGGAAGGTTTCCCGCAAAGTTCAATCGGAACAGAAATCGCAACACGTGTCATGCAACAAGCTTTTGATTATCTTGATGCGCCTGTGATGACAATTGCCGGTAAAGATGTGCCAATGCCATATGCTGCGAACTTGGAAAAACTGGCTTTGCCAAATGTCCAAGAAGTCGTCGATGCGGTCAAAGCTGTGACTTATACAAGCTAAGGGAAGGGATGAATTATGCCTATTAATATTACCATGCCCGCCTTGTCTCCTACTATGGAAGAAGGCACGCTCTCGTCTTGGCTGGTCAAAGTCGGCGATGAAGTGGGTCCCGGCGATGTGATTGCTGAGATCGAAACAGATAAAGCCACAATGGAAGTGGAAGCGGTTGATGAAGGCACTGTGCTTGAATTGCTCGTGGAAGCAGGCACAGAAGGCGTTAAAGTCAATTCTGTGATTGCTGTTATTTCTGGTGAAGAAATTGGCGGTAGTCCAGCTCCTGTTGCAGCCCCAGCTGAAGCTGCTCCTGTCGCTGAAGCACCAAAAGCTGAAGCAACTCCAACGGCAGCGCCAATTGCAGCGCCTGTTGCAAATAGCGGAGACCGCGTATTCGCATCACCACTAGCAAGGCGCATTGCAAAAGACGCCGGCGTTTCAATTGGTCAAGTTTCAGGAACCGGCCCCAAAGGCCGTATCATCAAACGTGATGTGGAAGCAGCGATTGCTAACGGTGTTCCAGCCGCTGCTGCAGCGTCAACAAGTGATACAAGTGCAGCATCGAAACCTGCACCAATGTCTGATGATAAGGTTCTACAATTGTTTGACGAAGGCTCATACGAGTTGGTCAAACATGACGGCATGCGCAAAGTGATTGCTTCTCGTTTGCAAGAATCAAAACAAAACGTGCCGCATTTCTATGTGACAGCCGATTGTGAAATCGATGCGCTATTGTCATTGCGTTCACAGGTCAACAAAGCTGCACCAATGATCGATGACAAGCCGTCTTATAAGATTTCTGTCAATGATATGGTGATCAAAGCTATGGCGCTTGCCTTGCGCGATGTGCCAGAGGCCAATGTATCTTGGACCGATGAGAACATGGTCAAGCACAAGCATGTTGATGTGGGTGTTGCAGTCTCAATCGAAGGTGGTTTGATTACACCGATTGTGCGCAAAGCTGAAGAAAAAACCATTTCAACGATTGCGCGTGAAATGAAAGACTTGGCAAGCCGTGCCCGTAACAAAAAGCTGAAACCATCAGAATATCAAGGCGGCACAACAGCTGTGTCTAATCTTGGCATGTTCGGGGTGAAAAACTTCTCTGCGATTGTTAATCCTCCGCATTCAACAATCTTAGCCGTTGGCGCTGGTGAAAAACGTCCTGTGGTCAAAGATGGCGAATTGGCAATTGCAACTGTGATGTCTGTCACGCTGTCCACCGATCACCGTTCAGTTGATGGTGCATTAGGTGCAGAACTTATGGCAGCGCTCAAACATCACTTGGAAAACCCAATGGGAATGTTGGTTTAGGACTGATTGATGAAAAACGTCCTTTGCTTTGGCGATAGTTTGACATGGGGTTTTGATGCCCAATCTGGTGGTCGGCATAGTGTTGCCGATAGGTGGCCAAGTGTTTTGGCTGCAAATCTGGGTGATAAAGCCCATGTCGTGACCGAAGGCTTGAATGGCCGCACCACAGCTTTTGATGATCATACAGCAGATTGTGACCGTAATGGCGCAAGATTATTGCCAACACTGCTTGAGAGCCATCAACCGCTTGATTTGGTGATCGTGATGTTGGGCACCAATGATTTAAAAACCATGACTGTCGAAACAGCAGCGAACTCTATTTTGGGCATGAAGCGTATCGTGTCGATTATCAAGCACAAAGAACAAAGGGCAGGTGATCAATCGCCAGACATTTTGCTGGTTGCACCGCCTAAGATTTGCGCCACGGCCAATACAGATCGCGCTGCAATGTTTCCCAATGGCATTGAGCAATCATCGATGTTGGCAAGCATGTTGTCTGATCTGGCTGATGAACAAGGTTGTGGCTTTTTTGATGCAAACTCTGTGGCCAAAACAACGCCGATAGATGGCATTCATATGGATGCTGACAATACAAAAGAATTAGGACGCGGATTAGCGTCTACCGTCAAATTAATGTTGGGTCTTTAAGATCACAATCAGGAGACAAGCCATGTCGAGTAATTACGATGTCATTATTATTGGTTCTGGCCCGGGCGGCTATGTAACGGCCATTCGTTCTGCGCAATTGGGGCTGAAAACAGCCATTGTTGAACGCGAACATATGGGCGGCATTTGTCTCAACTGGGGTTGCATTCCAACCAAAGCCTTGTTGCGATCTGCCGAAATAATGGATCATGCAGCCCATGCAAAATCCTACGGTTTAACGCTTGAAGGCAAAATGACGGCGAAAGTCGAAGATGTTGTTGCCCGTTCGCGCGGCGTGTCTGCGCGTTTAAATGGCGGTATTAGCTATTTGATGAAAAAGAACAAGATTGATGTGATCTGGGGTGAAGCCAAGCTTAAAAAACCCGGTGAAATCATCGTTGGTAAAACCACAAAAAAGCCAATGGAACCTCAGCACCCAGTGCCAAAAGGCGTCAAAGGTGAGGGTGCTTACACGGCCAAACACATTATTTTGGCAACAGGCGCCCGTCCTCGCGCATTGCCGGGCATTGAGCCTGATGGCAAGCTTATTTGGACCTATTTTGAATCCATGGTGCCAAAAGACATGCCAAAATCTATCGTGGTGATGGGCTCTGGCGCCATTGGCATCGAGTTTGCAAGCTTCTACCTGTCTATGGGTGTTGATGTGACTGTGGTTGAGCTGATGTCCAACATTATGCCGGTGGAAGATGATGAAATATCAAAACTTGCCCGCAAAGTGCTGGAAAAGCGCGGCATGAAAATCATCACAGAAGCCAAAATCACCAAAGTTGATAAGGGCGCAAACGACATCACAGCCCATGTTGAAGGCAAAGATGGCAAAGTCACCCCAATCAAAGCGGATCGTTTGATTTCAGCTGTTGGTGTTCAGTGTAATATCGAAAATCTTGGCCTTGAAGAGCTGAAAGTCAAAACAGATCGCGGCTGTATCGTGATTGATGGCTATGGCAAAACCAACGTACCAGGTTTGTATGCTATTGGCGATGTGGCAGGCCCTCCAATGCTGGCCCATAAAGCTGAGCATGAAGGCGTGATTTGCATTGAGAAAATCGCAGGCCTACCCAATGTTCATCCAATGGAAAAAAACAAAATTCCGGGCTGCACCTATTGTAATCCGCAAGTGGCCTCGGTTGGTTTAACCGAAGCCAAAGCAAAGGCCGCAGGCCGCGAAATCCGTGTTGGTCGCTATTCGTTCAATGCAAATGGTAAAGCCATCGCATTGGGTGAAGACACAGGCATGATCAAAACCATTTTCGACAAGAAAACCGGCGAATTGCTGGGCGCACATATGGTGGGTGCTGAAGTGACTGAATTGATCCAAGGCTTTGTGATTGCAATGAATTTGGAAACGACAG
>CAXBCW010000093.1:0-11356 GCA_963974325.1 uncultured Rhizobiaceae bacterium | reverse complement strand
AAAAGTCTTAAAGTGAGATATAAACCAACTATTGCGACGACCAATTGAATCCGCCCAATATTGTTCGCATGATTATCAGAAACGCCTGCGCCAACACGGGTTCAAAATATCAATGAGCGGCAAAGGTAATTGTTATGACAATGCTGCGATGGAAACCTTCTTCAAAACGATCAAAGCTGAATTGATTTGGAGGCATTCATGGCAAACACGACGCGCTACTGAGATTGCCATCTTTAAATACATAAACGGCTTTTATAATCCACGCCGAAAACACTCGGCGTTAGGTTGGAAAAGCCCATTGGCTTTCGAACAAATAGCTGCTTAAGTGAGAACTGGGAGCGGCATTAAACCGTGACAGGTCCACTATAGACCTGTCCTGTTTTAGTTCCGGAACTTATATCCCATTTACGCAATCAAACTTTCAAAAGCGAGACGACTTTTGGCGTCTAGCGTCGAATATCTGCGTCGTGGATTATAGAACCCGTTGATAAATTCAAACAAGGCCATTTCAACCATTCTTCGTGTTGGCCAGGGGTTGCGCCAGATTAACTCAGCCTTGAGGGTTTTGAAGAAGGTCTCTACAATCGTTGCAATTTCCATTCCCACTCATAAGATTTTTATCCCAATCCTGTTGAACCCATCTACATAACGTTGAAAATCCAATGCCCAAACTTGCTGCAACTTGTTTTCGTGTAAGTCTACTTGTAAGAGCCAGTCGAATCGCTTCCCGACGAAATTCCGTTCGAGGCCAAGTCTTGTTTCCTTGATGTTTAATATCACTATCAAGTATCCGGAATTAAACCGTGACAAGTCCAATACTCTTTTTGCTAAATTTTTTCATCCAATCAATACTCTCGCCCGTCTTTCCTTGTGGCTTGTATTCTGCTCCAAAGACGCCATCATAACCTGCTTTTGTAAGAGCGCTTAGCAGCCAGCTATAATTTATTTCGCCCAAGTTTGGTTCAGAACGATCCGGTACGCTCGCAAATTGTACGTGCCCAATATCGTCTAAGGCATTTGTGAAGCGGCGTAGTAAGTCCCCACCCATTATTTGCATGTGGTAGCAGTCGAACATTATTTTCAAGTTTGGTTCTGCAACCTCCCGCAAAACTGCCTGAGCTTGTTCTAGCGTAGTTAGGTAATAACCTGGTGCGTCACGAGCGTTTAGTGGCTCTATTAGGATTGTTATTTTATGTTTTGATGCGGCCACGCAGGCATATTGAATGTTATTGGCAAATATTTTTTGGGACGCCTCACATCGGTTTGTAAACCCAGCCATTACATGAATGTTTTTACAATCGATGATCCTTGCGTATTCAATAGCTTCGTCAATAAATTGATGGGCGTCAGTCTCACGCCCTAAAAGAGCAGCCAATCCGTTTTCGCCTACTTGAATATTTCCCCGCTGTGTATTGATGCCGATCATTTTAAGGCCGGTTTCTTGAAGCGCAACAAGGACTTCCTCTGCTGGAGTTTCATAAGGCCAATGGCATTCAACAGCTTGAAATCCCGCTGCCTTTGCGGCATGGATGGCCTTGATTAATGAGTGCTCGGTCCATAAAAACCCAAGATTAGCTGAAAACTGCATCATACATCCCACTCAACATCAAACTTGGTTACTAACGCTTGAACGTCTTTGCCTGACAATACATTTGCTTTTATGCCCCGCATCATCATCGCCAATTTTGCTGTTTCTTCCAGCTCTTCTATGGCGTTACATGCAGCTTCGATGTCTTTGCCCGCAACCACAGGTCCGTGATTGGCCAGCATCACAGCACTGCGTTTTCCCGCAAGTCCGCGGACCGCTTCGCCCATGGCTGCATCGCCGGGTAGAAAAAATGGTAAGAGTTTAACTTTGCCAAGCTTCATGATTGCGTATGGTGTGAGTGGTGGAAGGAAATTATCTGGATCTATTTCTGGGGTCATAGATAGTGCTACAGCATGGCAGGAATGCAGATGAACGACAGCGCCAGCTGTGCTGCGCGTTTCATAGAATGCGCTATGGAGCGGCATCTCTTTCGTTGGTTTATCACCATCGATCAACTGTCTTTTTTTGTTAAAGCGAGAAAGTTTAGCTGGATCTAATCGGCCAAAACTTGTCCCAGTTGGTGAAACAAGTAAACCGCCATCTTCGGTGCGGGCTGATATATTGCCAGTGCTCCCGCCTGTTAATCCACGATCGAACATTGATTTGGCAAGAACACATATTTGTTCTCTAAGATTCGCTTCCCGCATTATTATTCTCCCAGTAACTTCGCCGCTTTTTCGAAATAATCTACGCTGCCGAAGTTCCCAGATTTAAGCGCAATAACCAGACTTTCATTTGCCCGAAGTGCAGGAACACCCGGGTCAATTTCCGGGCCAATTTCGAGTGTGGAAAAATCGAGACTTTCAACCACAGCACCGGAGGTTTCCCCGCCTGCAGTTAGAAGGCGCTGGACCCCAAGTTCAACAGCTAGAATTGCAGTTTGACCAAAGAATGTCTCCAGTGCGGTTGCTGCTATCTCAGACCCAAACTTATTCTGAATTCGTGTAACTTCTGAAGGATTAGCTGAGCTATATGCTATAGGAAGCCCGTCTGTTTCAACCAGCCATTTTGCAACGTCTTCTGGCGTTTGCTCGCCATTTATGACTTTAGCTGCGTCGATTATCAGCCCTTGGTAGTTTTTCAGGTGCTGTTCTATTTGACCTCGTGTCGCAGTTGAGCAGGAGCCCGATAATATTGCAGCTTTTCCTTTTTGAGATCTCCATGGCACTGGTGTTGGTACGCACCCAAAATTGGCTGGTAGACCCATCGCAACACCAGATCCGCCAGTCACTAGTGGTAAACCTCTTGCTGCTGTTCCAATCTGGATCAAATCTTCATCTCGCAACGCATCAACGACAATCATTCGATTACCTGATTGTTGTTCCTTGTCTAGCCGAGCCCTGATCGCTTCTGTGCCTGCAAAGACTATTTCCGCCGGTAACAACCCAACGGAGTTTTGGCTTTGGGCTGCCATTAGACGTCGTAGATTTGCATCCTTCATAGGGGTGAGGGGATGGTTTTCCATGCCGCTTTCATTAAGCAGCTTATCTTTCACAAACAAATAACCTTGATAGATGGATCGCCCTGCGCCTGGAAAAGCTGGGCAAACGATGACTTTGTGCGCATTTAGTGCTTCTGCTAACGCATCGGCGACAGGGCCAATATTACCTGCGTCTGTGCTATCGAACGTAGAGCAATATTTGAAGAAAAATTGCTCGCAACCTTGGGCCTTTAACCACTTTAGCGCATCAAGGGAAAGGCGCACCGCCTCATCAGGGTCAATAGAACGTGACTTTAGCGCAACAACGCCAGCCTGAACCTCTGGTTTTGCAGGCATAGTTGGAACGCCAGTATATTGGACTGTGCGCATACCTCCTTTTGCCAGAGTGTTTGCTAAATCACTTGATCCGGTGAAATCATCACCAATACATCCCAGTAGCATTTTAGGTTACTCCGAATTCGAGCGTGGCAATGTTAAGTTAGAATTACTTGCATAAACTTTGGCAACTGCAGCATCATCTTCTTTGCCGAGACCTTGTTCGGATGCGGTTAAAAACTGTTGCAGAGCTGCAGACGTGATGGGAGCTTTAAATTGTACAGATTCTGCGATATCCAAAACAATACCCAGATCTTTTGGCCAAATGTCTACCGAACTACGTGGCGTGTAATCACCATCAATGATGTGTGGAGCTCGATTTTCAAGCATCCAACTGGTTCCAGCACATTTGGAGATTACCTCCAAAAATTTATCTGGGCCGATGCCCTGTGTCATACCAAATGTCATAGCTTCTGCCATCATCGCAATGTGAGTTCCGGCAAGCATTTGGTTGACGGCCTTCATTGCTGACCCGGCACCAGATTTATCGCCTAATTCGAAGACAGTTTCCGCTGTCGCATCCAGCAAAGGTTTGGCAGTTTCAAATGCAGGCTGTGAGCCAGACGCCATAATGGAGAGTTTACCTTCTGCGGCCTTTGTTGCCCCACCTGAGATGGGTGCGTCTAAATAATGTATGCCAAATTTTGTGCAGCGTTCTTCGGCTTGGACCGCAAATTTTGGTGGGACGGTCGCACAAGATATTATAACAGAGCCGGCCTTCATTTGCGAAGCGATGCCATTGCTACCAAATAATACATCTTCAGTCTGAGCGGCATTTAGGACAACAACCATTACGCCATCGAGCGTTGGTAAAAGGTCTTGCAACGTACCTTCGGAGCCGCCTTCATTTATAAAACGTTTCTGTTGGGCGGGCATAACATCATAACCGAAAGTTTGATGTCCCGCACGGAGAACCGACTGAGCAATGCCATAGCCCATTGAGCCAAGGCCAATTATGCCAAATTTGGATGCCATTTTTTATCCTATCTGAGTGTTTCTGCGCCGCGACAATTCGTTCTAACGCGGTAGACATGGCTTGATGATGTTATGAAGAGATCTGTTCGACCGGTCCCGCCGAAGCAACAATTTGAGGTTTGTTCTGGTAAAAGTATTTTACCCAGCAATGTACCGTCTGAAGCCAAACATCGAATGCCATCTAACGCTGAGGTCCAAACCCGTTCCTCTGTATCAATTCGAAAACCATCTGCTACACCAACATCTATTTCGGTAAAAATTCTACTGTTGTGTAATTCATTTTCGATAACATCAAAAACGCGGATATGATGGGCCAGGTTGTGATCAATACTGGGAAAACTTGCTCCGCGAATGGCGCCACTATCTGCGATATAAAGCTTAGTCTCATCTGGAGAAAAAGCTAACCCGTTTGGCTTATCAAAGTCAGTTGCGATAGCCGTAATTGTACCATCACAATCAACCCGGAATACAAAGTTGCCACCAATTTCACTGTCTGCCAGATAACCTTCGATATCAGAATTGATACCGTAGGGTGGATCAGTAAACCAGATTGTTCCATCTGACTTAACCACTACATCGTTCGGCGAGTTTAATCGTTTCCCTTGATATCGCTCCGCAATCACCTCAATGATATTCAAATTCATTGGGTCGCGTCGGATCACACGTCTGCCGCCATGCTCGCAGGAGACCATATTTTCAGACATATCTATAGTGTTACCGTTGGCAAATTCACTGTTTTCAAGGGCAGTACTGATACCTGATTTTTCAGACCAGACATGCATTTTCTTGTTGGGTATATCATTAAAAAATAATTGGTCATTAATCCAAACCGGACCCTCAGTCCATTTATGACCGGAGGAGATTACTTCAATCTCAATAGTGGTATCGAGTAATGTCGCGAAATGGGGGTCAATTGTTTCAAATTTTAGCATCGACAATCAGACCTCACGTTTGCGTAAGTTTTGGAAAAGTAGCATCACAACAATAATCAAACCGAATGTGATCTGACGCCATGCTTCTGTGATTTGCATAACTGATAGAACTGATGTGAGCAACGTTATAAAAATAACCCCGCCAATTGTACCAAGTAAGCTTCCACGACCACCCAAGATTGATGTGCCGCCAATCACAACAGCTGCGATGGTTGGCATGAGATAGGGATCACCCATTGACTGATACGCTTGGTTTGCAAATCCTGCCAACAAAATGCCTCCCAATGCTGAACACATACCGGCGATCATGAATGCGCCAAAGACCACGGAGCCTGTTGATACACCTGACAGAAAAGTGGCCTTTTCTGCATAACCAATAGCGGCTAAATATTTACCAAAATTGGTGCGGCGAAGGAGGGAATATGCTCCCAAGCAGAGGGCCATCCAAACGATCAGAGCATTTGGAATACCCAAAGTGCGCTGTGTCGCCAATGAAATCATCAATGCAGATGCTTCTCCCTTTGGATTGAACCCACCGGTATTTAAGACCGCCACACCAAGTAAAATTGAATTGACTGCAAGTGTCCAGACCATCGATGGAATGCGAAAGACGGACACGCCAACACCATTGATAATGCCAACCAAAAGACCAAAGCCCAGTGCGGCCGGTATGGACATGGCTGACAAGAATGGATTGCCTGAACCGACCATTGCCGTTGAGATGATAGCGGCACCGCCAAGTGTCCACGGAACAGATAAATCGATGTGGCCAAGTAATATGACGATCATTGCGCCGACTGTTAACACACCCAGAAAAGATGCTATCTGAAATTGCTGCAGCAGATAATCAAAGCTGAGAAATTTTGGAAGAACTGTTGCGCCTATTAAAACAATAATGACAGAGCCGATGTAAGGTATCATTGCGTCGATATTGATTTTTCGTTTTTGCGGCATGATCTTGTCGAGATTGTTTTTGGTTTGGCTGTGGTCATTCATCGTCCAAATACCTCCAACCGGTTTTTCACACGCAGTATATTGGCACTGCCAATTGCAATTGCGGTGGCGAGGATTGCACCTTCGACAAATGGTTGCGCTAAGGGCGGGATGCCGGAAAAGAACATCAAAGATGAGATGGTACGTAAAATAAAGGCACCTATCACTGCCCCGACCAGAGTTCCGACACCACCGCGCAATGCAACCCCGCCCAGAACAACGGCTGCAATTGAATTGAGTGTATAATTAGGGCCGATACCTGCATCGCCTGTTGTTGTAATAAACCCGACGTAAGAACCTGCAAGGCCAGCAAATAATCCTGCTAGAACATATGCAGCCACCTTGATCTTTTTGACAGGTGTTCCCGACTGGAACGCAGCTTGCTCTGCTGAACCCACCGCATATAGTGCAAGACCAAAACCTGTACGTCTGAGCAACATCCATAATGGGCCAATGATGACGGCAATAATGATCAAGGCTGTTGGAATACCCAATACATCCAAGGTCATTGCATCAGCAAAATCATAATCGATTTCACCGCCCGGCGTTGGACGCGCCAATAAAGCTACGCCAAGAAAAACCGCACCAGTGGCAAGTGTGGCGACAATCGGCTGAACTCGGCCGTAGACAATTATCAGGCCATTTATCAGGCCGCACAGGCAACCTACGAGTAAGACGACAAGGCTTCCGAAAACGATATCAAAACCAGAGCCGATGACCAAATAGGATGCCACACAATTTGTGAGTGCCATTATTGAGCCTACAGATAAATCTAATCCCCGAACAATAACCGCAAAAAACTGAGACATAGCAACTAAAGCTAAGATAGTGGATTGGTTTGCCCAAATTGTCAGTACATAGGTGCTGGGGCCACTGGGATGGGTACCGATATAGCCGAGAAACAGGACTATTAAGAAACTAAGCGCTATCGTTTCACGCTTGTTGGCAGACATATAATTAAGCACTACCAATCTCCTGATCGTGTACATTAAGGCTCGCAGCAATGATGTTATTTGGTGTGATGTCTTCGCCTTCAAAAACGCTCTGAACTTTACCCTCATAGTAGATGTGAACTTGGTCACACAGATTGACGAGTTCTTCAAAATCTGTTGAAAGCAGAATTATGGCGACGCCTTCGGACGCTAATTTGCGCATCAAAGAATAAATTTGTGTTTTGGTTTTTACATCAATCCCGCGTGTTGGATCAGCTAGCAAAAGACAGCGAGGAGAAAGAGATAGCCATTTGATGAGCGATACTTTTTGCTGGTTTCCGCCAGAGAGAGTGTGTACTGATTGGTCAAGACTGGTAAACTTGAGTGCCAGCTCTTCAATGTAATTGGAAATTAGAGCTTCAGTATTTTTTTTATTATCATTAGATCTACCGATACGTGCAAGATCGATATTATCTTGAATGCTAAGATCAAGCACCAGACCTTCGGTTTTACGATCCTCGGGCACAAAGGCAATGCCTATATCTTTTGATTTTGCGGCCTTGGGGTTAGCCAACTTGATAAGCTTACCAAACATGGATACGCGCCCGGTTTGCTCTTTAAGTAATCCAAATAAGGCTTGCAGGACATTAATTTGACCTTGGCCATCTAACCCGCCAAGGCCAAGAATTTCACCTTCGTGTACTTTTAAAGAAACACCGCGAATGTTTGCTCCCCATGACAGGTTTTCAATTTCAAGTACTGTGTTACCTAATTCGTGATCAGTAGGACGAGGAGGGAACAACTCTGTTAACCGTTGACCAATCATTAATTGAATAATCTCGTTGTTATTGAGCTTCCCTTTTTCAAAGGTCTGAATATGACGACCATTTCGAAAGACAGATATGGTATCAGCTAATTCATCAACTTCGTGAAAACGATGAGAAATAAAGAGAATACCCGTGCCTTGCTCTTTCAAAGAGCGAATAAGATCAAATACTTTTGCAACAACAGATGCATTTAGTGCGGATGTGGCCTCATCGAGAATGAGTAGCTTTGGGTTTCTGCACAGTGCTTTGGAAATTTCCACTTGTTGACGCTCTGGCAATGTGAGTTCACTGACTTTGCGGTTCATTTGGATATGACTGCCATCAATCTTATCCAAATACCCTTTTGCCACGTCAATTTCACTTTGAGCTGGAATGCCAAGGTTGCCAGCACCGAGTAGAACATTCTCACGAACTGTCAGGTCCGGTACGAGTGATAATTCTTGAAACATACAAATTATGCCCATGGCTTTCGCCTGAGCAGGGCTTTTGAAGCGAACCGCTTCCCCATCGACATATATGCTACCTTCGCTGGGCGTAATGACACCAGATAACAATTTCATGAGAGTTGATTTACCGGCACCATTTTCACCGAGTACAGCGCGAATTTCACCAGCACGACATTCAAAAGTAACTTCGGAAAGTGCCGCTGTGGCACCATACAATTTGGTTACATTCTGGAATGATATAAGCGGATGCGAGCTGTTAGCAGGCGCGCTCGTTTGATGCGTAGCCATTGCGTTCTTCCAAATTTCAATAGTCACTGCCTTACAACAAATAACCACTAGTGTGGGTTTTGTTTGCCGTGCCTAAAAATCGGCACGGCAAATTGAACTCTTTGATTATCCGTTGTCGGCAGACTGGCCAAGCAACTCAGCAGGTGTAAATGGTTTGAAACATTCAGTAAAACCAGTTCCAGTATTAAACGATTTTGGCAGTTCGCTGAAGTAGTTAATGCCGTCTGCTAAATCTGCCGCTTTGACTGATGGAATTGGCAAAAAGATTGTTTGTGGTAATTCTTTACCAGCCAATAACTCGACCGCAGCCTCAAGCGCAACCGCGGCCATAGCCGGAGCTTGTGATGCAGAAATGCCGGGGATGTTTAATTCATCCATTAGCATACGAACGCCGTTTTCACCATCAACACCCATAGGTACGATTGGGTGATTAGCTGCTTGCATCGCATTGATTGTTCCGGCGGAACCATGTTGAGACACGACAGCGTCAAATGTACCATGTGTTGCTAAAGCATCAGCAACAACTTTTTGGCTTGTGCCAGTGTCCCAGTTTCCAACCACTTCAATGATTTCCAGACCTTCAACCTTTTCAAGTACTGACAACATGCCTAAGCGGCGATCGCGATCAGTTGCATTGCCTGGTAGGCCATTAACCATCAAGATTTTTTTGGCTTTGCCGCCAAGTTCATCCATCACAGCCTGCGCCTTAAGAGTACCCAACGCTAATTGACTTTCATTAACCTGAACTACTTTATCAGTGTCGAGTACGTTGTCGAATGGTACGAGAATTGTACCAGCACGCTCTGCTCGGCGAAGAACACTGTTAAACGCGCTAGGATTAACTGCGATAAATGTGATGGCATCGTAGCCTGCAGCAATGAAATTATCGATCGCTGCGATTTGTGCTGCGCTGTCATCGCCAACGGAAACAACTTTAAATTCTTCAAGTTTGCCCGCATTTTCAGGACGTGCAGCCCATGCCTTGACGGACTGAATTGCTTGAATGCGCCAATCATTGCCAGCAAAACCATTCACAAATGCAATCTTGTATGGGCCTTCTTTGGCATCATATTTTATGGTTTGTGTGTTTGGAGCCGGCGCGAAACATTCAGCGCGGTGTGCTTCTGCGGAGGCTGCAGTCGCACCCATAATTGTGATTGATGTTGCTACACTTGCGGCTAAAAGAGATTTGAAAGACATATTTTAAACTCCTCCCATAGTTACTGACAAATAATTTATATATGTTTGCGTAAACATATTGGTGTTTGCGCAAACATATGTCAAGCATGTAAAACAATTATTTTTTAAATGTGGTGAGGAACCAGCGTGAGCGAACCGTCAAAACCAACGACATATGATGTTGCGCATCGAGCAAATGTGAGTCAAATGACCGTCTCTCGTGTGCTTAGAGGTAAAGGCTATGTTTCCAAGAAGGTGATTGATAAAGTTCTCAAGGCAGCTGACGAAATTGGTTATATTCGTAACAATTTGGCTGGTTCTTTTGCAGGGCAATCGACGAATTTAATCGGCGTGATTATCCCTTCCTTATCAAACAGCGTTTTCACTGATGTCTTATCAGGGTTCGACGATACGATACGCGATTCAGGTTTTCAGCCAGCAATTGGCATGAGTAATTATGACCCTGCTCGTGAATATAAACTTGTGCGCGATATGTTGGCTTGGCGACCTGCAGGTGTTGTGTTGACAGGGTTGGAGCACGATGATCGAACCCGCGTACTGCTTAAGCAAAATAATGTTCAAACGGTCGAAATCATTGATGTAGACGGTGATCCCATTTCAAAATGTATTGGCCTTTCCCACCGTATTGCTGCGGAAGAAATGGCAAATCACCTAATTCAGCGCGGGCACACAAGGTTTGGTTACGTTGGCAGTGCGCTTCAAGTTGATTTAAGAGCATTAAAACGCAGGAAGGCCTTTGAAGCTGCTTTGAATGAAAAAGGATTTCAGCTTGAACGAGAGGTAACCTCATCCAAATCTTCTTCTATGTTACTTGGACGTGAATTGACTGCCGAAATTCTACAAAAAAACTCCTCCCCAATAGCGCTGTATTTTTCAAATGATGATTTGGCATCTGGAGGATTGCTACATTGTTTGGCTCAAGGGTTGTCTTTACCAAATGATGTGGCCATTTCCAGTTTTAATGGTTTGGATTTTTTAGACGCGATGCCAATGCAAATTACTACGTTGAAATCGCCGAGATATGAGATTGGACAAATAGCGGGTCGATATATGCTTGGTGAAATGATTGAAACCAAAACCCGGCTTGAAGGTCAACTGATTATTGGTGATACGACGTGAGTGAATAAGGTATTAAGGCGATGTTCTGCAAAGCAGATGCTGACGCTTTTGCTGCGAATGTCTCAAAATCTGCAGAGCTGACATTGAGGCGTTACAAAAAGGAAGGTTTTTGCAACGGATTTTTTCCACCTGTATTTTTAGTGGGTTAGCCGTTGCAAAATCTTGTCGCAAAAAGATAGGCGAACTTCCGCAGTGATGCAGGTTTCTCGGACGCCATGGGGTGTGTTTGAGTATGGCACC
>CAXBCW010000092.1:0-11496 GCA_963974325.1 uncultured Rhizobiaceae bacterium | reverse complement strand
TGAAATCTGTGCAGCGTAGAATATGAGCTTATTGGGAAGTTTGTAACTGATTGGAGTTCTTCTGAAAAAACCGTAGGATGTGTAAAGTCAAAACCGCTAATTTAATCTCTTTGCCCTTGGACTATTCTATTCAAAATCATTGCGCAGAATAGGATTGCAAATCCTGCTAATATGCCTTGGCCAACTGATGAATATTGTAGGGCTTCAAGAACATCTTCACCTAGACCTTTCGCTCCGATGAGTGATGCGACGACGACCATTGCTAGGCTTAACATAATGGTTTGGTTGATGCCTGCAAGTATCGAAGGTGCTGCTAGTGGTAAATCGACTTTGGTCAGGAGATACCATTTAGATGCACCATAGGCTATCGCAGCCTCTCGGACGGCTTCGGGGACACCGCGCATTCCAAGAACGGTAAGTCGTACAACTGGTGTTCCGCCAAATATCATTGTTGTGATAACGGCAGCTGGTTTGCCAACGCTGAAAAACGCGATGACTGGGATCATGAAAACAAAGGACGGCATTGTTTGCATGAAGTCCATAATTGGACGAATGATTGCGTAAAACCTTGGACGTCTTGCGCAGAACAAGCCCAATGGGACCCCAAGCGCAATTGATATGCATGCGGCAGTACCCAAGAGGGCAAGCGTTGTCATGGCTTTTTCCCAAAAACCGAACAGGCCCATATAGGCTAGGAATGCAGCCGAAGCGATGGCTCCACTTATACCTGCAGACAACCATGTCAAAAGGATAATTACGCTTGCGATAACAGGCCATGGTGTTTCTACAAACAGGACTTCAAGACCATCAAGAACAACACGAATGCCGTGGCTGATAAAGTCAAATAACCATTGGCCGGAAGACCGGATGAATTCAAATATCTCCTCGACAACTTTAATTGCTGTGAGGCGGATGTTCACGTCTGTTGGAAAGTCTGCAAGCCAGGGTAATAGACCGGGAAGCGCAAAATGTATGATGCTTACGCCAAAGATCAGGGCCACAAACACAGCGCTGGTAATTGTCCGAAACGGGTTCAATCCAGCCTTGATTTGGCGATCTGAAAGCCAGATTGAAAACCGACTTTCGAGGGCAGGATTGGCAATAATGCCTTCAATAAATTTGGTGATCAACAGCAACGCCAAGCCAAATAGCGCAATCCAAATAGCATTTTGTTCCGCAGCTATAATCTCTGCATTGATGTCAGTAATTGCTGTTTCTAGCGACGCAATTGCCCGTTTGAAAACATCAACATTATCAGCGCCCTTACTTATAGCGGCGTCTAA
Source organism: uncultured Rhizobiaceae bacterium (assembly GCA_963974325.1). Classification (GTDB taxonomy): domain Bacteria; phylum Pseudomonadota; class Alphaproteobacteria; order Rhizobiales; family Rhizobiaceae; genus Lentilitoribacter. The sequence goes on along the minus strand of CAXBCW010000092.1, from coordinate 10,213 downwards.
TTGTTTACCTCTGAACGCCAAAGTACCTTCAATTTGCAGAATACGATCGCGGGCGCCTGCGCCTAAATCGCCAAAGGTTCCCCGCGCTATTTGTATCAGTGCAAATGTTTCTACGATAACAAAAGGTAATCCCCAGTTCCATATGCCGCGCATTCCGTACCAGATAGGCCCAAGAAGCGCTGCTATCCAATTGAACGTGAAGGTGAATGAAGCTTTTGCACCAATTTTTGCAAAATTGATGCTGTAATAATTAGGACTGGTTTGGACAAATTCGCGAAGCAACTCGTCTCGATTTTCTGCTCGATCATCAGCGAGTTCTTGCGCACTCTTATCTTCAATGACTGAATCCATTACTATCATGATGTCTCCGTACCTTCAATAACTGTGCGTAATAAATCGCTTTGATCAATCACACCTTTTACATGCCCTTGAGCATCAATAATTGCCATTGGTTTTTTATGCTCAATCGCGTGTTCAATTAAAACACTAAGAGAAGCATCCAATGGGAAGGTATGACTGGATTTTGCAAGGGGGCCGTTTGTTTGCTCAAATTTAGCCAATGGCTGCATAACTGTGTGTGCTTTGACTACTTTGAGGCGGGATATTCCAGCAACAAAGTCAGACACATAGTCGTCAGCGGGATTTAAAACAATATCTTCAGGGGTGCCAATTTGTACAACCCTGCCATCCCGCATGATCGCGATCCTATCGCCAATGCGAACAGCCTCGTCCAAATCATGGGTAATGAAAACAGTTGTTTTGTTCATTTGTGAAGCAAGCTTCATAAATTCGTTTTGCAGTTGGCGCCGGATCAGTGGATCAAGTGCGCTAAAGGGTTCATCCATCAATAATATTTTTGGGTCAGCTGCCAGTGCTCTGGCAAGCCCAACACGCTGCTGCATTCCGCCTGATAGCTCGTGCGCAAACTTGTTACCCCATCCCGTCAGCTCGACCATATCGATAGTTCGCTCGGCAATTTCATTCCGTTCGTTTTTGTTGATGCCGCGAATTTCCAATGGCATGGCAACATTGTCTAAAACAGACCGATGGGGCATTAATCCAAAGTTTTGGAATACCATCGAGATATGTTCATTGCGGTATTGCCTCAGCATATCCGGTGGCATGGCCATAATGTCTTCGCCATTGACTAGAATTTGACCAGATGTCGGCTCAAGAAGGCGGTTTATATGTCTGACAAGTGTGGACTTTCCGCTTCCAGAGAGGCCCATTATGCAAAATATTTCTCCAGGATTTATACTCAAATTTGCGTCGGCAACGCCCACGACACAGCCATATTTTTCAAGGACTTGTTTTTTCGTAAAGCCTTTGGTTTTGACGTCTATGAGAGCTTTTTCAGCTTCCGCACCAAATATCTTCCAAATACCTGATATCTCTATTGAATAGCCTTGCTGTTTCATGATGACCCTGAATGTTTTGATAAAGAATTGGTGCCCAACTATGTGGGCACCACGTCATTTTTGGCTAGTTTAATCCAAGCCAACCATCAACTCGGTCAGAGTTTTCTGCAACCCATTTTTTGGCCACGTCGCCTGCTGATTGTCCACCTTCAATTTGGAAGGCAAAGCTTGAAACATCTTCACTTGTGAGTTTCATGTTCTTAAGCAGTTCAGTGATTGCAGGTGCGCGTGAGGATAGAGATTTTGAATAAGCAACTTGCACTTGCTTCAAAGCATCCTCAGTTAAAACCTTAGAGTTCTCATACCAGTTTGGATCTTGTGACGGCTGCAAAGCTTTGTATTGCGCAGCATCAAATGCAGGCTCTTCAAGTCTTACAACATCGTGCTGGAACCAAATTGCATGTGGTGAATAGCAATAAAATGCATAACCAATGCCTTTTTTGATAGAATCGCCGACAGTAGCAGTCATAACTGACTGATCAGCGCGAACGGCATCCATAAATGGGAGTAGCCCATAATCACGAACTTTAATCTCATTTACATTTGCTGATGCCCAACCTGGTGCACCAATCCAAATTTCACCCTTACCATTGCCATCTGAATCCATAAGCTTTGCAATTTCCGGACGGGCAAGATCAAAAATTGATGTTACACCATTTTTCTCAGAAAATTCTTTTGAAACACAAAAGCTCTGTTTTCCTTCATAGGCGTTTTCTGAAAGTGCAACATTGCCTGTACCTTCAACATATTTATCAGTGAAACTTTGTTGGTTTGGCAACCAAACATCAGGATGGACATCTATATCACCTTTGCCGGCATCCATAGCGGCAAAAATGGCAGCATTATCACCGGGAATTAATTCCGCTTCGCTACCCATTTTACTGATTACAATTTCTTGAATAAGGTGAGCAATTGCCTGCGCACCAGTCCAAGCTGGCGCTCCAATTTTAACAGTTTCAGCCATTGCAGCTGTTGATGTCATGGCGAGTGCAACAAATGCACCTAAAATAGTTTTTTTCATTTTTTAGTTCCCTTTTTGTAATAGCCCTCTTACCGACCTGAGGGCGATACGATTTCACCTATTGTTTAAATTGATCGTGAAGGTAAAAAACCCTCCACGATAGCGTTGAAATAAGTAGGCTTCTCCATGTGCACATTGTGAGCACAATTTGGTACGACAACTAAACAGCTGCCCTCGATGCCGCGCCAAAGTGCTTCGGGTTGGCTCGAGTTATAGGATCGATCATTCTCTCCCCAAATGATCAATGTTTTTGCGCGGATGGCTTGTAGTTTTTCTCTGCCATCCCAATTTTCCCAAGCCGTTAGACTGGCTAGTGCAGCTTGAATGTTTGATTGTAGGCCCATCACAACACAGTCTTGGTAACCAACTGCATTTTCTTGCTTGACAAACCAAGTTGCTGCAATGCGATTAACAGTTGTCTCTAAACTATCATTGTTGAGACGGTCGCGCGATTGTTGAATGGTTTCAAATCGATCAGGCATCACGCCAACGGGACCTGTTCCATAACAAATCAAATGGTCAACGCGTTCAGGGGCGATTGCAGCCATGGCTTGGACGATCATGCCGCCCATTGAATGACCCATCAAATGGAATTTATCGATACCTTTTGCTGTCAGTTCATCCAACAATAAATTGGCAATGTCTATGATTGAGCTTGGGGTCTTTATGTGCGCGCTATCACCGAATCCTGGAAGGTTGGGTACGATGACTTTAAACGTGTTTTTAAAATGCGCGAGCTGCTCCTGCCAAATATCTGCACCTGCAAGATATCCATGCACAAGAACAAGGGGAAACCCTTCGCCCGCTATTTTAAAAACAAGTTGGCTCATTCAGCTGCCTGTTGTCTTGAGAATAAATGTTCATAAGCAAATAACGCGGCCGAACCACCCGTGTGAAGGAAGACAACGTTTTCGTCTTTCTTGAAATAACCTTTTTGAATGAGGCCGATAAGACCAGCCATTCCTTTGCCAGAATAAACTGGGTCTAATAGAATAGCTTCTTCAGACGCCAATAAGCTAATTGCATCGATCATTTCATCTGTTGGTTGACCATAACCTGCGCCCACATATTCATCGAATGCTTCAACTTTATCTCTTGCCAGTTCGCCACGAGCGCCAATCAAATCAGCTGTTGCGCAAGCAAGTCTGTGAACATTATCAATCTGTTTTTCCTTAGCGGCTCTGACGGATATTCCGACAATATCAATGGGTGTGCTCATGGCATGAAAACCTGCCACCAAACCAGCTTGTGTGCCGGCGCTGCCTGTTGCATGAATTAATTTATCGATGCGTAACCCTTGTTGATCTGCTTGGTAGATAAGTTCTGAGGCCGCATTTGCATATCCTATGGCACCCAACGCATTGGAACCACCACCTGGAATGAAATAGGTTTTATGCCCTTTTTCTTTCAGTTGATCTGCGTAATCTTGCCCCTCTTTATTCATGTCCAAACCTTCAGGGCGGAATTCATATTCGCACTTAAGGAGGTTATCAAAAAAGACATTGCCTGTTTGCGCATAATCATCGCCTTGGTTGACGACGCGATGTTCAAGCAGAGCAAAACATTTCATTCCTAATTTGCGCGCAGCTGCTGCTGTTTGGCGAACATGATTTGATTGTGTTGCACCTTGGGTGACCAGTGTATCAGCACCCTGTGCGACAGCATCGGCAACTAAAAATTCAAGTTTTCGCGTTTTGTTACCGCCGCTTGCTAAGCCAGTGCAATCGTCGCGCTTGATCCATAATTGTGGTCCGCCAAGAGCTTTTGTTAGATTGTCCATTTTTTCCAAAGGAGTGGGAAAATGTCCGAGGGATATACGATTGAAGCGAGCAAGGTGCATTTGATTTCTTTCTGACTGAATTTCTGTTTTTAGTATTCTCGAGAACCAAATCTATTGCCAATGTTATATTGTCATTGCGTTATTCTGAATTTGCATAACGTTGAAAATTCTGCTTTTATACCTCTGATGAAGGAGACTTATGTGGATACTAAATGGTTGGAAGATTTTGTCAGTTTTGCGCATCATTTAAACTTCACCAAAGCTGCGAATGAGCGCAATATAACGCAATCTGCTTTCTCACGCAGAATACGGTCGCTCGAATTATGGCTGGGTGCAGAACTTGTTGATCGACGCACATTCCCAGCCTTGCTTTCCCAAGCAGGAGAAGACTTCCTGCCAATAGCAAACGACCTTCTGCTTAACCTAGAACGAGGGCGAAATGAGATTAGGCAAACGATAGGGCTCGAACTTGACACGCTGCGGTTTGCTGCACCGCATTCAATTTCGATCCATAGTTTGATGCCATTATTGTCAGAACTAGGACAAATGGTTCCAGATCTAAAAACACGTGTGACATCTGATAATTTGTATAATTGTTGTGATCATCTTTCAGAGCGGAATAGTGATTTTTTGATGTGTTACAGATCACCAGATGTCGCGGTTAAATTAGATGTTGAACGATTTGAGTTTGTGGAAATTGGTTCTGACCTGCTTGTTCCAGTTGTGGCAATAGATTCAGATATATCGCTTGATAGTAACGCGCCTAAATCTGTGCCATATTTACGTTATTCGACTGGATCATTTTTAGGCCTGATTATTGATAAAGTGATCGATGTCAAACAACCGAACCTTTTCATTCGTCATACGGACGCCTTCTCAGAATCGCTTAAAAGTCTTTGTCTACAAGGTGCAGGCGTCGCATGGCTTTCAGAAGCTGCAATAAAGTCTGAACTTGCTCGAAATGAACTCAAGATTATTGGAGATGGTGATTGGCAAGTTGAGTTGAATGTTGCAATTTATACCGAGCCAAACTTCCACACACAACAAAGCGAAATTGCATGGAGTTTTTTTAAACATCTTGCTGGTGACTAACACGACTTCACGTTAATCATAAAGCTGATAGAGCCCTGTCAGAGGGCGTTGTCAGAAGAAAGTTGAAATAGGTTTTAAATTGGCCTAAATTTCAAAGATGACTGACAAGATTTCTTATAAGGATTTCAAGACAAGCCCAGAAATTATCTAATTAGCGGTTATGTATTATGTGCGCTATCCGCTGAGTTATCGACAGGTTGAAGATATTTTGTCCGAACGTGGTGTTGATATTTGCCATGAAACTATTCGTTTTTGGGTGAATAGATTTGGTGGGGCATTTGCCAAGAAAATCGGAAAGAAGCGAAGATGCAATCATTCCAATTGGCGCCGACATTTAGATGAGGTGTTTGTGAAAATTAATGGTGAGAAGTCTTTACTTTGGTGCGCCGTAGATCATGAAGGTGAAGTATTAGAAGCCTTTGTTTCAAAGAAGAGATGCAAACGTACAGCATTGAAATTCATTAAGAAACTGATGAAGAAATACGGTAACCCGCATGAGATTGTAACAGATAAACTTGCTTCGTATAGTGCTGCATTGAACGTTTTAGGCGCGAAGCGCCTGCAAAATACAGCGCAATACCGCAACAAGAGATGTGAAAACTCTCACCTTCCATTTCGAAGGCGGGAGAGGGCAATGCAAAAGTTCAGAAATCCCGCTACATTGCAGAAATTTACCACGGTACACGGTTCAATCTACAACCACTTTAATCACGAAAGACATCTAGAAACCAGACAGGTTTACAAACAAAAACGTGCCGCTGCTCTCATTGCGTGCGTGAAATCTGTGTAGCATAGAATATGAACTTGTTGGAACCCTTGTGATTAGTCAGAGTTTGTCTGACAACGCGTTTTGCCAAATACGATATTAGCTGATCTGTCCTCTTTGCCAAACAGATATAAGGTCTAAGTTGTTACTTAAATGGACAATATTACAATAGGCACCGCTCGTAAGTCGGCCGTGATTTTGGTGGATGTTGAGATAGTTTGCAGGATAGCTGGATGCCATTCGTAGTGCTTCGTCTTTGGTGCAGTTTGTACTTTCAGCCATGAATTGAACAGCCGATATCATATCCAAATCTGCACCTGCGAGTGTTCCGTCTGACAAGGTCAGTCGCCCGTTTTTACGTTGAATTTTACGGTCGTTTAAAGTGAATTCTTCTTGTTCTGTTCCGATGGTGGACATGGCGTCTGTGACTAAATATAGCTTTCCTTCACCTGTTTTCATTTTAAGTGCAATATTAATTGCATCTGGATCTACATGGAAACCATCAGCGATTAAGCCACAATAAACCTTGTCGGCATTTAAGGCTGCACCAACGATACCGGGCTCGCGATGCGTTAATGGGCTCATTGCATTATATAGATGAGTGACGGATGACGCGCCTGCCATAAAAAACTTTTCTGCTTTAAAAGCTGTCGCAGCGCTGTGACCAAGGCTGACGCGAATTCCCAATTTCGTAAGGACCGAAACTTGCTCATCGCTGACCGATTCAGGTGCTAATGTAACGAGTAGGTTGTCTAGATGGGACTTGGCAGTACAAAGAAGGTCTAAATCTTCGTCAGTCATTGGTCGAATTAAATCGTCCTTATGTGCACCTTTCTTTTCAATGGAAATGTGGGGGCCTTCTAAGTGTAACCCCAAAAACCCAGGGATATTGTTGGATTGAGCTTGAACCGCTGCTTCAAGCGCTCTTTTTGTGATGTCAACAGTATCTGTGATTAATGTTGGAAAGAGAGCTGTCGTGCCAAACTTCAAATGCGCATCGCAGATAATCTGAATGCCTTTAAGAGTTGGCATTTCGTTGAACAGAATACCGCCGCCACCGTTAACTTGTAAATCAATAAAACCAGCAGAGAGGATACCTCCTTCAAGTCTTGCACATTTGTAGTCGGCACCGACTTTGTCCTTATCAACAATCCCGTCAATTCTTTCATCAGTAACCAATAATGCACAATCTTCATGCATGACTTGCCCGTCAAAAATTGTGGCTCCAATATAGGAGTTTTTTTCACTCATACCGTTTCAGTCACTTTCCGAAGATGGGCTGGCTCATCTGGGTTTAACCCAAGTTTTCGCGAAAGTTGTTCGATGAATTTGTAAAATGATACAACTTGCACAAGTGGGTCGGTCATCGAATGGTGTGTATCGACAGATGGCAAAGCATTCAGGCTTTGATCGCCAGTTGATGTGATATAGACATCCACGCCTTGATTGGCCATTTGTTTGCTTGAAACAATGACACTGTCTTTGGACGCGCCGTTTGATGCTAATGCCAATGCTGTAAAACCTTTTTGTGCGATAGATATAGGTCCATGCAGAACTTCAGCAGAGCTGAACGCTTCGGCATGTAATTGGCATGTTTCTTTAAACTTCAAAGCACATTCCTGAGCGATGGCAAACGAAGGACCTCGTCCAAGGACATATAATGAATTTGCCTGATCGCCTTTGGACGCGATGTGATCGGTCAATGATGTCCAGTCACACTCAAGTGCTTTTTCAAAGTTTGTGGGCAGTTCTTCAAGGGCAGCTAATAAGTCTGTATCTTGTTTCCAATGACCAATAATCATCAAGCCGGCAACAACCGAAAGCACAAATGTCTTTGTCGCAGCAACACTGCGTTCATGGCCAGCACCAATATTAAAATTTTGATCGCTGAGCTGGGCAAGGGGAGATGTTGAATTGTTTGTAAGTGATAATACCAAAGAGCCGCCGTCTAAGGCTGTTTGGGTCATGGCGATTATATCAGGGCTTTCTCCTGATTGACTGATTGCTATAGTCGCAGCCTTTTCCAGATGCATAGGAGCGCCAAAAACTGAACTGATGGATGGACCGGTTGATGCGACTGGAATGCCCATAGTGAGTTCGATTACATATTTTAAGTAAGCTGATGCATGATCAGAAGATCCGCGCGCAATTGTTGTGACCACTGATGGCTTTTGGGTGCGAAGGTGCAAACCAAACTGTTCAGCGATCGGCTGGCCCGTTTTCAAAAGCTTGCGCGTTAACTCTGGAATGGAGGTAATTTCTGAAGCCATATGGGTCATTGGGCTCGTGTCTGTGCCCGTATTCGTATTTGTATTCATGTGTTGTCATGGTCTCCGATTTGCAACTCTGCCACAAAGTCGTAGGCATCGCCGCGATATATAGATTTTGTAAATTCGACGACTTGCCCTGTTGATAGGTAGGAAATACGTTCTATATTCAGGCCAGCACTGCCATCGGCAACATCGAGCAAAGTTGCTTTATTACCAAATAAATTTACTGCGGAAATACGCTGAATAGCTCTGCTGGGTTTCTTGCCCGTTTTCGCAAGATGTTCATAAAGAGATGCGTTAACTTGTTCAGGGTCAGGCAAGTATTCCGGCGAAAGTGAAGCACATTCTAGGGCAAGTGGTTTTCCATTTGCCTTGCGTAACCGACGTAGCCTGGCCACCATGCTGTCGGGTTTTAAACCCAAAGCCATGATTTCTTCCGGAGACGGCGAGTATAGTCCTTTTTCAAGGAATGTAGATGTTACCGTCATGCCGCGACGTGCCATGTCTTCAGTAAATGATGTCAGTCTTGTAAGTGATTGTTGAACGCGTTCAGCTTGCGGTGCAACTGTTGTGCCAGAACCTTGTTTTTGTAAAAGCAATCCCTCTTTGACTAACTGCTGAACCGCCTTGCGAACCGTAATCCGAGACACATCTGCAATCTCAGCGATCTCGCGTTCTGACGGCAGTGGTTCGCCGGCTTGCATGCCGCCCGATTTGATTATCATATTCAGGTGTTCGCGCAGCTGCTGGTACAAAGGTCCATTATATAGATCTGTCCAGTTTTCTGGCAGCAGTGCATTTTCAAACGCGTTTGCCATTAAGCGAATCCAATCTTTGTAAAGTTTCGAACTGCCAATGCGGCAGCACCAGATATTGCATTTCCTAAAGGCGGATGGATACGTTTTCTGAGGTTGCTATTAACGAGATCTGCATAGAGCTTTCCAAGTCCGCCGAGCATGCAAAACTTGTGATGATCATCGACAAGAATAGCTTCCAAAGTTTCCTCAACGTCACGGATAGCGTTGCGCAAAATCTTCTGCGCGACGGGATCTCGTAGTTTTGCGTATTCAAATATTAAGGGTGCAAATACTCCAAATTCACTCGGTTGAGCGTTATGCGCATATTCGACAATATCCGTTGGGTTGCCATTAAATTGAGTTAATAAGTGTTCGGTAAGATCCGAAACGTCATGAATCTTATCGTAAGCAAGTAACGTCTCTTGCAGTAACTCTCTACCAAGCCTTGAGCCGCTACCAAGGTCGCCAATCATATAACCCCAACCGCCGATGGTTCGCACGATGCCATCAATCCGATAAATGAACACTGAACCTGTTCCAATGATTGCAACGGCGCCATCTTCTGCGCCAATAGCGCCTTCAAGGGATATCACAGCATCGTTTTCTATAATGCAGTTTCTAAAAGGTAAGTTTTCTCTTGTCCGCTTTGAATAATCGCCCGCATTTGCACCTGCCAATCCTAAAAAGGCGTCAGCATCTGCGATTGCACTGGTTGGAATATTCGCATTGTTAAAGGCATTCTCACAGGCGGACACAATGTTTATTTGAGCAGCTTCAAAATTACTCATTATATTGGCTGGGCCTGCACTGCCTGTGCCTAAGTGCTTCCCATTTCGGTCGCAAACAACAGCTCTACAGCCGGTTCCTCCGCCATCAATGCCAACAAGATAGTTCATTAATTACTCCTTGCTGACATAATACCAATTAAATACCATTAGCCAAGAGTTATTTTCTATAATTTTTTTTCATGGATTAAATCATTGGTTTTTATAAATTAAAAGTATAGTATACTCTCACGCCTGAATTGACCTAATTTCAGTTGTTTATCCGAGTCACTTGGTCGCACAAC
>CAXBCW010000091.1:0-11748 GCA_963974325.1 uncultured Rhizobiaceae bacterium | reverse complement strand
AAATTTTATCAAAAAACGGGACTTTTTTGCGAGTAAAGTGATATTCTGAACAAACTAACAAACTCAGTCCGTTTTTTGGGGGATATATTAGCCCCCCCAAATAAGGTGAACTTAGCGTTCAAGTTTGGACATGAAAGCCGTCATAATATCAGTTAGCATTTCACCCTGCTCGATGGATGGAATGTGGCCGCAATCTTTGATCTCTTCATAGAACGCATTGGGAATAGCTTTTGCCATTTGTTTCACAAGCTCTGGCGGTGTTGCCCCATCTTGGTCGCCGGCAATGCAAATTGTTGGCACTTTGATATCAGATGCATAACTTGTGTAATCAGTATCGCGAATGGCAGCACATGTGCCCGTATACCCTTTTGCTGGTGTTCGGGTCAGCATATTTGAATAGCCAGCAACGTCATCAGCGTTTTCTTCGCGATATCCCTTGGTAAACCAACGCGCCAAAACACCTTCACTAATGTCTGCAAGGCCTTTGCTTTCGACCATCTCAATACGCATATTCCATAATTCGTCAGTACCAATTTGCAAGCCGGTATTACACAAGATCAAAGCGCCAACCAGATCAGGTCGAGAATGATAAAGCCCTTGGGCAATCAAACCACCAACAGAAACACCGCAAATAATCGCGTGCTGAACGCCCAAATGATCAAGCAAGCCTTCGAGATCGGCAACATGATCTGACATAGTGACTTTATCGGTAAGATCAGACAAACCATGGCCGCGCTTATCATAGGTGATAATTGAATAATCACCCACAAGACGCACGATCACATCACGCCAAATTCTAAAGTCAGTCCCAAGCGAATTTGCAAATACGATTGTTGGTTTACCCTCTGGTGCACCAATCACTTGATAATGAAGCGTTACATCGTTGATTTTCGCAAAATGCATGACAAGGAGTCCTTAAATTGAAGTTCTTTGGATGCTTGATAGCATCAATATATATTTACACAATATCAGAAGCCAATATTGGCCATAATGATAGTATTAACAACACAGCCATTGTGGCATTGAACCATTTTAGGCGCCTATCGGTTGACAAAAACCTACGGAAGTTGGTGCCTAAGAAGATCCATGCGCTGACGGATGGCAGGTTAACAATAACAAAGACCACTCCGACGGTTACGACAATCCAAAAATCTAGACTTGGCGCATAGACGCTATAGGCGGTGATGGCCATGGCCCATGCTTTTGGGTTCACCCATTGGAACATTGCAGCTTCGATAAAGCTGATCGGCTTTGCAGCTTCATCTTTTAATTCTGGTCTACCAGACTGCAAGATTTTCCATGCAAGCCAAAACATATAGACAACACATAAGATTTTAAGAATGGTATAGGATAGCGGATAGAGATCAAAAAGTTCGATCAACCCCATCCCTACGCAAAACAATAACGTGAAAAATCCAGCAGCAATACCCAATGCATGAGGGATGGTGCGCTTCACTCCGAAGTTCACGCCAGATGTCAGCAACATCAAATTGTTCGGCCCCGGTGTAATGGACGAGACAAAGGCAAAAAGGGTGAGTGCTAGGAGTTGATCAAGTGTCACCTACAAACCCACCAAAGCTGCGTCTAGCACGCGGATTTGTACGCGGCGCATTCCGCGAAAGTAATCTGCTGAAATTGTGCCCGCTACGTGAAAGCTCTGCCCTCTGCGCGATAAGAACGCTTTTCCAAGGTCTGTATCGGCTGCGCGGAATGCTATTCCGTCAATTTTGCCACCATCTAATCCTGCAAAGGTTAGTTTGACATGATTTGCGCCAACAATACGCGCATCTTTGAGCTGATGGGCTGGAAGGACAAATATTGGCTGTGAATGGCCAGAACCATAAGGGCCTGCTTGTTCGATCATATCGACAAGGTCCATTTTCATGCCAGACGCTGCCAGCGCACCATCAATTTTAAGCGTGCGAACTGCTGTAAGGTCATTGACGTATTGAGTGGCTTTTTCTTCAAAAAATGTGCGTAAGTCTCCGAGCTTTGATTTTTCAACTGTCAAACCTGCCGCCATTGCATGACCGCCGCCCTTAACTAACAAACCAACATCAACCGCTTCGCGCACCATTTTACCAATATCAAACCCCGGAATGGAACGGCCCGACCCTGAGCCTTTACCGTTTGGATCAAAAGCTATGGCAAAAGCTGGTCTGTTTTCACGCTCTTTAAGTCGTGCCGCAACAAGGCCAACAATGCCCGGATGCCAATCATTATTTGCGGACACAATGACCGATGGGCCATTGCCGCCTGCCATTTCGGCAAGAACTTCAGCCTCGGCCTGCTCGAGCATTTTGGCTTCCATGGCTTGGCGCTCTTTGTTTAGACCGTCCAAATGTTCGGCGATCTCCAAAGCCTCATCAGCATTGTCGAGTGTCAGCAAGCGAGACCCTAACGCCGCATCGCCAATCCTACCACCTGCATTAATGCGCGGACCGATAAGATAGCCCAAATGATAGGGCGTGACAGGACCATCAATGCCCACCACTTTCATCAGCGCTTGGAGGCCATGGTTTTCCATTTTTCGAGCTGCAATCAGACCTTTGACGACAAATGCTCGGTTTAAACCTTTAAGCGGCACCACATCACAGATCGTTGCCAGCGCAACAATATCCAGATGTGCAATCAGATCTAAGCCTTTAAGCCCTTGATGGCCCTCGCTGCGCAATTGCCTTTGCACAGCAACCAACACCATGAACACAACACCTGCGGCACATAGATGGCCCAAACCAGACAGGTCATCCTGACGATTTGGATTGACCAAGGCCACACATGGCGGCAATTCATCATTGACTTGGTGGTGATCGATCACAACAAGATCGCAGGCTAGTTCCTTGGCCTTTTCCAACGCCTCAAAACTTGTGGAGCCACAATCAACAGTGACAATCAGCTGCGCACCCTTTTCGACAAGTTCAGCAATGGCATTTGGATTGGGCCCATATCCTTCAAAAATACGATCTGGAATGTAAATTTCGTTAGGAATATTAAAATGTGCCAAGAAACGCGATAAAAGCGCTGATGAGGAAGCGCCATCAACATCATAATCACCGAAAATCGCTACGCGCTCGCCCTTATTGATCGCTTGGACGATACGCGCGGCAGCTTTATCGCAATCGGTCATCACCGATGGATCGGGCATGAGTTCGCGGATGGATGGGTCCAAAAATGTGGCGGCATCTTCAGCTTTTACGCCGCGTGCTGCCATCACTCTGGCAATAAGTTCTGGAATTTTTGTTGTTTGGGCAATATTGAGCGCTACGTTTTGGCCAATATTATCCAGTCGTGCGACCCACTTTTGGCCAAACAACGAGGTTTCAACACCCATAAATATATTATCATCGTGATTTTGTGGCATGTTGTTTTCTCAAAATAGAACAGGCCTCATTGTTAATGAGGCCTGCCTGAAATTGCAACTGCGGTTTAACCCGCCATACCGGATTTGAAGTGGTTAGGCGAATTTTGCCTTATCACGGTGTGTTGCTTTGATCTCGCGAACTGTACCTGTTGAAGAGCGCATAACAAATGTGTGTGTTGTGATCGCGTCGCCCTTGAAGCGAACACCTTGCAACATATCACCATCTGTCACGCCTGTAGCTGCAAACATAACGTCACCACTGGCAAGCTCTTCAAGCTGATAGATCTTGTTCGGGTCTTTAACACCCATTGTTGCCGCACGATCAATTTGGTCTTGGTTTTTGAACAATAAGCGACCTTGCATTTGGCCGCCTGTGCAGCGAAGGGCTGCTGCTGCCAAAACGCCTTCTGGTGCGCCGCCTGTTCCCATGTAAATGTCGATACCTGTTTCATCGGCATCTGTTGTGTAGATCACGCCAGCCACATCACCATCACCAATGAGGCGCACAGCTGCGCCGCATTCGCGAACTTCAGCAATAAGTTTTGCATGACGCGGGCGATCTAAAATACAGGCACAAACTTGACCAATTTCAACACCTTTGGCTTTTGCAACAGCGGCAAGATTTTCTGCAGCACTTTTTTCAATCGAAATTGTGCCTTCAGGATATCCAGGTCCAATTGCAATTTTGTCCATGTAAACATCTGGCGCATATAAAAGATGGCCTTTGTTGGCAAATGCAATCACAGCCAATGAGTTTGGCATGTTTTTAGCGCAAATCGTTGTGCCTTCTAATGGATCGAGTGCGATATCAAGCTCAGGTCCGTTTTTATTGCCGACTTCTTCGCCGATATACAACATTGGTGCTTCATCGCGTTCGCCTTCGCCGATCACAATTGTACCTGCAATGTTGAGCTTATTCAGTTCGGTTCGCATGGCGTCGACTGCAACCTGATCTGCTGCTTTTTCATCGCCGCGTCCGCGAAGCTTTGCTGCCGCAACTGCAGCGCGTTCTGTCACGCGAGCGATTTCGATTGATAAAATGCGATCAAGGTCTAGTTCGTTAGAATTGGTGTCGGCCATGTAAAGTGTCTCCATCATGGAAAAGAATGAGCATCATGCTTTTGCAGGAACATCCCTAGAATTGTGGGATATCTTGTACCGCTAAAGCTTAACGATTTCGTTATGATACTAGCTGTTTGCTGTTCTATTCATATTACATCACACTATTCTAGACCTAAATCGATTAGCCTATTTATCTAAATCGATTAAAGTAATTCCAACAATTTTGGGAACGAAAATCTGTGTCTTATTTAGACAAAATTTCAAGTTAAAATAGAAAAACCGGATGAGATTTATATCTGCATCCGGTTTTACTATATAGTTTATCACAATTGATATTCTTGCGATTCTATTCGTCTTCGAGATCAATATCCAAAATGGCCATTGAGAAGCTGAATGAACGATCGCCATCTTCGTCGTCTAAAGAGAGAACGCCAAGGAACTCTTCGCAATTATAAACTTCAAGCGAATCTTGAATTTTTGGACGTGCACGCACGGTTATGTCGTTGCTGAAAGTACGCTTGAAAAAAGCATCCAGTTTTTTAATTTCGTCTGGTGTCACGGTGACTTCTCCATCTAGAATTCGAATTGAAGCGCTTTTGCCATGCCCACTTTAAAATTCATAGGCTAAACTTGGCGCTGTTCAGTTTATTTTGATATCTTAGTTAGAGTTATCTTGATCTCGAGCTTGAGCTTGATCTGGTGCGTTGACCGACTGATCTGCATTGTTCAGCAATTGATCCATCGAACGGGAAGGCTCATTGCATCCCGCCTCACCCACAATACGTGCTGGCACACCGGCGACTGTTTTATTCGCAGGAACAGGTTTGAGCACAACAGAACCTGCTGCAATGCGTGAACAATCACCAATTTCAATATTACCCAGCACTTTTGCGCCAGAGCCAATTAAAACGCCACAGCCAATTTTTGGATGACGGTCACCAGTTTCTTTGCCTGTGCCGCCAAGCGTTACATTTTGCAAAATAGAAACATTGTCGCCCACTACAGCTGTTCGGCCAATCACAATACCTGTGGCATGATCAAAGAAGATGCCGCGACCAAGTTTGGCCATTGGGTCAATATCTGTTTGGAAAACGGCAGATGAGCGCGATTGCAAATACAGCGCATAATCTTGGCGACCTTGTTTCCATAACCAATGGGCCAAACGGTGAGTTTGGATTGCATGGAAGCCTTTGAAATAAAGCAATGGCTGCAAGAAACGACTGCAAGCAGGGTCACGATCATAAACCGCTTGGATATCAACCCGCAGAATAGAACTCCACGTCTCGTCAGCATCCATCATTTCTTTATAAGATTGGCGAATAAGATTGGCTTGCAAATCTGGGTGATCCAAACGCTCGCACACACGGTGAATAACAGCGTCTTCAAGACACGATTGTTGCAAGATTGTTGAATACAAGAATGTCGCTAGAACAGGATCGGACGCTGCCGCCTCTTCCGCTTCTTTGCGAATGGTATCCCAAATTGGGTCCATCTTATCGACTTTGCCTTTGGTAATAGGCTCAATTTTACTATTCATATCTCTTCTCCGAGGGCCGCGCTTTGATAAGTGCAACATGTCTTATAAATATGTCATAAATTCTAAATTGCAAACTTTAAGGGTTCAAGAATTCTAGAACAGCTTTTTTGAACACTTTATCTCCTACTGCCAACATGTGATCGCGGTCCGGCACATCAACAGCTTTTGCATTTGGCATAAGCTCTGCAAGCTCTTGCGCGGAACCTGCAATATCATCTTTGGTTCCAACAACAATCAATGTTGGGATATCCATATTTGCAGCTTCGCTTTCTGTGATCAAAACACGAGATGTTTTAATGCAAGCGGCCAGTGCGAATCGGTCACTTTTTGTTTGATCGGCAAATGCACGGAACATTCGGCCACGTTCATGGGTCACATCATCCAAAGATGGCGCTAATAATGCATCAGCAATTGGGTCCCAATCGCCAACCCCTTGCACCATGCCCATGCCCAAACCACCAAAGACCAGCGACTTTACATAATCTGGATCATTCTTGGCAATGAACGCGCAAACACGTGCGCCCATAGAATATCCAATGAAATGTGCTTGTTCAATATAGAGGGCGTCGAGCAGTCGGATCGCATCGTCGGCCATCTGATCGGGCGTATAAGCCTCTGTTTCATGGGGTTTATCACTGCTACCATGGCCACGATGATCAAATGCAATCACCCGATAACCGGCTTCCGTTAGGGTTTTTACCCAGCCAGTAAACAGCCAATTGACTTGTGCATTTGAGGCAAAACCATGGATCAGCATCACCGCTTCGCCATCTTTTGGACCGGCTTCAAACCAAGCGATATTGACGCCATCGCTGTTAAAATTATTCATCTGTTGGGGTTTAAGAGCCATGGTTTTCCTATTTCAAACTTTTCGCTTGCCATTGCAGCGCAAAAATAATGTGATTATTTGTGCAAGTGTCCACAAATTTGCCTACACATTTTGCGCACAAAGAGTTAAAGAGACATAACATATATCAACATTATACGGAGCTTGACATTATGGCTGGCCACAAAATGCCCTATTTCCACAACTCTGCTGGTTATCCTGCGATTGAAATCGGTACTAAAAAGTTTATGTGTATCGGTGCCAAACCTCCATTTGATCATCCGCATGAATATCTTGAAATGGGTGATGATACGGAAATCGTATGTCCTTATTGCTCAACATTGTTCAAATATCGTGAACATATTGGTCTTCATGACAGTGCACCTTTCGGCTGCATCTGGGAAGATGAATCGGTCGCCTAATCAGGGCGGCACAAATGCCTTCTCCACCGAACCATTCAAATCGCAAACAATTGCCCATTGCCATTATTGGTGCGGGTATTGCGGGTCTGACAGCTGCGCGTGCGTTTGCAAAAACCGGCGCTCATGTTCATATATTTGAAGAAGCTGAAGAACTCCTCGAAATTGGGGCCAGTATTCAACTGTCGCCAAATGCGACCAATATATTGCGTGAGCTTGATTTAACCACATCTTTGGCAGATGTATGGACTGAGCCGCATTCGGTTCGATTAACCGATGCAAGATCGCTCAAAGTGATTGCTGAGGTTCCTGTGTCTGAGCTTTCCAAGAATGTGTGGAATGCCCCTTACGCAATTTTACCTCGTGCAACGCTGCAAACGGTTCTGTCTGATGCGATTGTGAATGACCCAAATTGCCATCTTCATCTTAATTGTTCTGTCTGTTTTGATAGCGAACGGGCATTCATGGATGATCTGCACGATAAAATTGGCCAGAAGCCAGATTTAATCGTTGGTGCTGATGGTATTTGGTCATCGACGCGTAAGCTGCTTTGGATGGCGGGTAAAACTCAATATAGCCAATATATCGCATGGCGCTTTAATGCAGATATTACGGCACGTGCGCATTTGCCAAGCGACATATCAAATTCTCGCAGCGTCCACGTTTTAATGGGCAGCGCAAACCATACCGCGATTTATCCCGCAGATGATAATGGCTCCAGCAATGTCATTTTTGTATCCAAAAGCAAAGATGAAACTAAAGACCATATTGATATTGCCAGCGAGCTATCGCGCCATGCGCTCAATGACGATGTAGTAAAAATGCTCACCGCAGCTGATCAACTTGGCTGTTGGCCGATTTATGAAGTTTCTGATGGCGCATGGACCAATAACGAGAATATCGTGCTGATTGGCGATGCTGCCCATGCTATGATGCCATTTATGGCACAAGGCGCGGGTATGGCGATTGAAGATGGTTATGTTTTGGCCAATATGGTTGCCAAATCGAATGGTAATGTAAAATCTGCGATACTTGATTTTGAAATCAAACGCAGATTACGCATTCTAAAAGTCAAAAGCCGGACAGCGTTTAACCGCTTTGCCTATCACGCCATTGGTCCAATCAGATGGGGCCGTGATTTTGTGTTATCGCGCAAATCGCCTGCAAGCCTTGGTCGTGGTTTGGATTGGCTATATGGTTGGAAGCCTGATGACTGATCAAACACAACTTCAAAATTCAGCAACCTTACGCAAACCCCGCATTTATTTGATTGATCACATTCGCGGTTGGGCCATTGTGGCCATGGCGATTTTTCATTTCACATGGGATCTTGAGTTTTTCAGTTTTGTTGAATCAGGCCTTACCGCAACAGTTGAATGGAAAACCTTTGCGCGGTCTATTGCATCGAGCTTTTTGTTTTTGGCAGGCTTGAGCCTTGTTCTTGGTCATGATCCGATCATGAGGTTTAAATCCTTTGCCAAACGGATAGGTTTTCTTATTGCAGCAGCGGCTCTTATTTCTATTGCGACATATACAGCCATGCCCAATGCGCCGATTTTCTTTGGCATTTTGCACTCAATTGCTGCTGCCAGCATTATTGGGCTTATTGTCCGGCGGTTGCCGAGTGTGGTTTTGATTCTATTGGCGGTTCTTGTGTTCATAGCGCCGATGTATCTGAGGTCAGAGTTTTTTGATGCAGAACCACTTTGGTGGGTTGGGCTTAATGCTAATATTCCGCGGTCCAATGATTATGTTCCGCTACTTCCATGGTTAGCACCGTTTTTTATCGGCATGGCCTTTGCAAAAATCGCTCGTAAAGATGGATTGTTAAATCGATTGATCAAGTATCAATCTGCGCCTCGTCATCCCCTCACCCGTGGGCTTGATTTCATTGGCCGCCATTCGTTGGCAACCTATATCATTCACCAACCGCTACTATTGGGTTTGGTTTGGGTCTATTGGACATTGTCTACGTTATAATTGATCAGACCTGAGCTGATCACAGATAAAATAACTTACGTACTCACGCGAATTTCGGCAAGTTTTGCCAAACACGCATCCTCAATATCATCTAACTCATCAATCATGTCTTCAAGATCACGCCTTTGAATGCGCAGATCTTCACGTTTTTTGGTAACTTCGCTCATCACGCCTTGCAGTTCGCGTGCGTTATTGGGCAATTCTTGATCGAGCTTTAAAAGCTCTGAAATTTCGGCAACACTAAAGCCTGATCTGCGCGCGCGTAGGATTTTATCAATCTGACGCCGATCAGATGGGGAATAGAGCCGCGTGCGGCCCCGCCTTTCGGGGTGTAACAGCCCCTCATCCTCATAAAACCGCAACGTCCGCGTTGAAATATCGAACTCTTTGGTCATTTGAGATATCGTGTAGAAATTTTCCATCTGATATCTCTATAATCCGAACCACAGCGCGGCAAGCCCCAAGAAAGCAAGAAAACCGACGACATCTGTTACCGTTGTTACAAATACCGTCGATGAGATCGCAGGATCATAGCCCATTTTGTTCAAAATCAGCGGCAGCAAAATACCCGCAAGCGCTGCAAACACCATATTGATGATCATGGCGATACCGATCACAAAGCCAAGATCGATGTTTTGAAACCAAACTGCAGCAACCACACCTATGAGCACGGCAAATATAATGCCATTTAAGCCGCCCACAGCAACTTCCCTTAAGATAATGCGCCCAGCATTATATATATCAAGGTCTCGCGTTGCCAGCGCTCTTACGGTCACTGTCATGGTTTGGGTACCGGCATTGCCGCCCATAGAGGCCACAATGGGCATCAAAATAGCGAGCGCCACCATCTGCTGGATCGTGGCATCAAATAATCCAATAATGATCGAGGCTAAGATTGACGTCACCAAATTGATAAACAGCCATGCAAAACGGTTTTTAAAGGCAGCAAAGACATTATCAGAGAGTTCGCCACCACCAACACCACCCAAGGCTAGAATATCTTCTTCGGCTTCTTCTTGGATCACATCAACCACGTCATCAATGGTTAGGACACCAACAAGGCGATCATTTGCATCCACAACAGCTGCGGCTAACAAATCGTATTGTTCAAAGACAATAGCCGCTTCTTCCTGATCCATAAGTGCAGGAATCGGGTGAATGGTCTCATTCATAATATCTTCTGCACGTATATTGCGCTTTGCGCGCAAGAACCGATCTAGATTGATATCGCCGACAAGCTTGTAGGTCGCATCAATGACAAATATCTGACTAAAGTGCTCAGGCAGGTCTTTATCAATGCGCATGTAATCGATGACCTGGCCAACGGTCCAAAATGGCGGCACGGCAACAAACTCACTTTGCATACGGCGACCAGCTGAATCTTCTGGATAATCAAGCGAGCGGCGTAGGCGAACCCTTTCGATAAACGGTAATTCGGCAAGAATCGCATCACGATCAACCGGATCCAAATCTTCCAAGATGAAAACAGCATCATCACTATCCAAATCGCCAAGGGCACGGGCCACGTCTTCATTGGGAATTGAATCAACAATTTCGACACGAATAGCTTCATCAACTTCTGTTAGCGCGACAAAATCAAAAGAATCACCCAAAAGCTCGACAAGTTTATTCCGGCGCTCTGGTTTGAGCGATTCGATCAAATCACCCAGCTCAGATTCGTGCAGCCCTCCAACAAGACTATTCAGGCCATCAACATCGCTTTGATCCAGCGTTGCGGCGACTGATTTGCGAAAATCTGATTTGATTCGACCATCTTCGTCATAAATCGCGGAGATATTTGCGCTCATCTCTTCTGAATTGCGAATATCGTCTTCCAATTCAGCTCCGTTTTCGTTTTCGGCCATCTTGCTCGTCCATATTTTGATTTGCGCCAAGGTTTTAGGCAGGTCGGATACAGGTCAAATATTGTCTAAGATTGGGTGATACGGGTTTCAGCCTTTAAATTGAGCTTATTCCATATGATTCACGCACTTGCTGGGTTTAAACTAGACCGAACATTGGCGTCTGACAAAAGGATTTTGGAGTAATACCGATAATTATAGGGTGTAAACGCAGGTTTTGCGGGCTTGCACTCTATCGGATCATGAAACGCTGACGGCAGACAGCTAGCGGGACGCGCAAATTAAGAGGGAACGGGGTTACCGCCAGCAGGACGCCCGAGGGCGCCCGCTAAAGGCGAAAATTGTCACAAAAATAAGAGAAGATCTCTAAAACAAAAAATGGCGCGAGTGACGGGGCTCGAACCCGCGACCTTCGGCGTGACAGGCCGACACTCTAACCATCTGAGCTACACCCGCACATTTTTCGTTATGGCATCTAAACGATAACCATGAGCGGGTAACTAAGCCCAATCGATAAAAGTGTCAACGCCTTTTTGCTGATTATTTTCAAAATATTGTCATTTTTTATTTGAACACATTTTCTTTTCATTTCGTGCATTTTTTACTTGCACTATTCTTGGGAACGCCCTAAACGAGGCAACGCAATGGGCGATTAGCTCAGTTGGTAGAGCGCTTCGTTTACACCGAAGATGTCGGGAGTT
>CAXBCW010000090.1:0-12583 GCA_963974325.1 uncultured Rhizobiaceae bacterium | reverse complement strand
CGACATAGACATCGAGTGATGAAATGGCCCCGACAACACGTGCAGCTTCATGACGGGTCCAACCGGTATTGGCATCTGCCACCAAAATGTCCGACGGTTTAAGCACGTCTCGAGTTGCATGAATGCGATCGATATCTTCATTTGCATCACCGCCAACTTTGAGCTGGAATTTCGTATAACCTTCGGCGGCATAGGTCTCGATTTTCTTGGCCATAATCTCTGGAGCTTCTTGGCTGATGGCGCGATATAGAACCACATCATCCTGTGCCGCCCCGCCAAGCAAAGTATAAACGGGTAAACCTGTTGCGAGCCCCAACAAATCCCAGCATGCAATATCAATGGGCGCTTTTGCATAGGGATGACCGCGAAGTGCAGCGTCCATCACACGGTTGATTTCGCCGATATTAAGGGGATCTAGCCCGATCAAATGGGGGCATAATTCGGCCGAGCCTGAGCGGACACCTAAAGCATAAGACGGGAGATAGGCAGAGCCAAGCGGGCAACATTCGGCATATCCTGCAATGCCCTCATCGGTCATGACCTCAACGATTGTGCTATCAAAAACCTCAACAAAATTGCCATTAGACCAATTATAGCGTCCCTCTTTGAGGGGGAGATCAACCTGATAGACTTTGATTTCAGTGATTTTCATAATTGTTTCTTTCAGCAGAATTTGGAGCTTGTGGCACGTGTTCGTTCTATGTTTTCAGTCTCAAAAGACTATTCCGTTTTTGAAAAGATCGAGCGCATCAAAAACAAGTGTGCTTTCGGCTGTGATAAAGGCTTGCCCTTTGATGATTGGGATAATGCCACCATTTTTCCCAAGCTGATACGATAATTGGTAAGAGCTGCCGATCACGCTGTCTTGGGTGATGTCTTGCCCTTCTGCCAACAGTCCATCGGCAGCGAGGCAAGCCAATCGCGCTGAGCTTCCAGTGCCACATGGTGAGCGGTCATAGGTATCATCAGGACAAAGGACAAAGTTTTGGCTATGCACCTCTGGTTTTGGTGATGGCGCTTGGAAGATCACGTGATCTATCGGTTGACCATCTTCCCCGCCTATACCTTGTGTATTGGCGGCGTTGCGCACTGCGATGCAGGCATCTGTTAAGCTGCGAATATTGTTTGGTGAGATAGGAATGGGACTTGGATCGACAATGAAAAACCAATTTCCTCCATAAGCCACATCTCCCGTCACGGTACCTATTCCATCCACCTCAACAGAGATAGCTTTATGAACACGGCGGCTTTCGATATTTTTAACAATAACGGTATTGGGTTTGGTGAGCTGAACTTCAACCACACCCGCAGGGGTCTCAATCTTATGCGTCCCTAAACCAATGCGCCCCATATGGGCTAATGTGACAGCCAATCCAATCGTGCCATGGCCGCACATGCCCAACACAGCTTTGGCATCAAAATAAATCACACCAGTTACGCATTCTGGATCTGTTGGTTTGACAAGCAGTGCCCCAACCATGGCCACCTGACCACGTGGTTCCAGCATCACAGATTGGTAGAATTCAGTGTGTTCTGTTGCAAGAATATGGGCGCGTTCTGCCAATGACCCAGAGCCAAGATCAGGACCATCGGTTAGAATAACCCTGGTTGGCTCTCCGCCTGTGTGGCTGTCAATTACATGCATTCAGAAATGATACCACCTTGGCTAGACCAATCGGTAAACCAGTTTTGGAAGAGTTTATATTGCTGTTCACAATAATTGCGTTGGGCATCGCTCAGCACGTCTGTTTCGTTGAAATGTAGGCGATACTCATCTTCACCATTTAGGACAAGAAGATGCTTGTAATAAAGCACAAGATCAGTGCCTTCATCAAAGCTTGCAAGAACAGAAAATGCTTCTTCAAGCTCTAACGCACGGCGGCGGGCTTCGGCGTGACCTTCAGCGGCTTTCATGGAAAGGCTAACCAATAGTAATGCTTCTTTTGGAAGCGCGGTCCCGATGCCTGTTATTGCTCCTGTAGCACCGCAATTTGCAAATCCGTGGAAGACTTCGGTATCCACGCCAACCATCAAAGTGACATTATCATCTTGTGATGTGATGTTTTCAGCCGCATAACGCAAATCATCTTTGCCGCCAAACTCTTTAAAGCCAACTAAGTTTGGGTGTTCTGCACACAGTGCAAAGAACAAATCAGCACGTGTGGCAAAGCCATAAACAGGGCTGTTATAGATAATGGCTGGCACATCAGGTGCGGCGTTCAGAATTGCTTTGAAATGGTGTTTTTGTGCTGCAGCGGATGATCCGCGAGACAAGACGCGGGGGATAACCATCAAGCCAACAGCGCCAACTTTTTGCGCATGGGCGGCAAGGGCGACAGCTGATTTACTGTTGATTGCACCGGTGCCAACAACAACGGGTAATCCCGCTTTGGCAAGACGCTCAACGCCTTCCATGCGCTGTTCATCGGTTAGCAAAGGCCAATCACCCATAGAACCACAATAGACAACTGCAGACATGCCTGCATCAATCAGTTCGTTGCCTTTTTTAACCAGTGCGTCAAAGTCGGGCGTGCGATCTGCCTTGCAAGGGGTCATGAGGGCAGGCATGGTTCCAGTGAAGACGTTCTTTGACATGTTGGTTTCTTTCAATGTGTAAACTTAAATGCGGTGCTATAATCCGCTCACCTATGATAGGAGTATACCGCACCATAATTCCCATTTATGCGAACATCAAACGAAAACATGAAGTTACAATTATCAACGTGCCAGTGGAGCTTTTTTGGCCTTGTGACTTAAAGACTTCAGCGAAGCTGAAAAGCCATGTTTGTATTTTTGGACGGAATGGATAGGTTTGGCGTTGTGCAAATGTCTGATGGCAACTTGCCAGCGCTGGCATTCATCAAGCTCATGGATTGTGCTTGGGCGGGATCACCCGGAACCATGATTTCAACCCGTTTGGATATTGAGCCCAATGATGACACGATTAATTTATGATCTACCGTGCGAACATCAGCCGTGATGACGTGTTTGCCAGTGCCTAGTTTACCCAGCATGATTTTGGAATCGCGAGCTGTCGCAACTTTTTTGGCATCTATATAAAGGTGCACATGTCCCATTGGCATGTCGGGGTCATATTGTTTTGAGCCATTTTCAAATTGGAAGTTTTCAAGATCAAGATTTACATACCAGTTACCCGATACGTCAGCTTCTGCATCCAATTGTAGTTTTGGTGTCGGCATATCATCGGCCAATTCATAGACATCGCCGGATTGCAATTTGCTTTGATGAATGTGGGGTATTGAATACCAGATCATCAACATTGCAAGTCTGAATAATCCGGCAACCTGACCTCGTGGACTAGCATAATCATATTTGATTTGTGTCAATAATGATGGTGTGGTGGCCGAAGCTGATGAAGTTAACGCTGAGGTAGTTGCTGGTTCTTTTGTTTGCTGGAACATTGCAAGACCCAGCAGGCCCGTAGGTTGAGCCGTGACAATAAGGCCCTGATCTTCGTCTTGATGTTGGTTTGGAGCTGAGCTTTTTGGTGGGGCTTTATTATTAGCACCGAACATCAAAAAGACGAAACATAAGGCACATAATTGGGTGTGATACAAAACGGATTCGCCCAGCAAGATGGCAAAAAATGTGAAAGCGAATATCAAAAACACTGCGATTGGTCGCACCAAAATGCCAAAGACCAAAAGCAAGCCTGCAATGAATTCAACAAGCCCCATGATGAGAACCAATGGTCCTGCTAGTTTTTCGATAAATAAAAGTGGGGTGTTTTCCAAGATACTCATGATGAGCCCGGGCTCAAGGAACTTGTATCTAAATGCGAGATACAAGAACCCAGCACCTGTGAGGACCCTTGCTTAGGGATAGATTTTATCGAGTTTTAAAGTTGGTAAATATTGCTCTAAAAGACATGGAAAATTACCTTTGTAGAAAAAGCAATTTTTTCTGCCAAAGACTAAAAGCAACAGAGCAGGCGCGATAAAATGTGGGCTGAAATCCAAGAACATTAGCCCAAACAAAAAGTGTCCCAACACAGATAGGCATATAACGCCAATTGCTGCTAATCTTACCTGAAATCCCAGTATTAACATTACTGCTAACATGGCTTGCATTGAAAACAGAATTGGTGTGTAGGGGCTTGACGCTGGGAGGGAGGTATTTGCAACAAAAAGAGTTGTTGTGCCGGAAGGATAGCCCATGATTGGCAAGAACCCAAAAGCTGCAATTAACAACATAGTTGCCAGTGCAAAGCTTAACACAATGCTTGAGACTTCTTGGACGTCAAATTTTAGCGACGAGAACAGCTTTAATTCTGCCGTGCGCCATTGCGGCTCCAACACGATTGCAACAAGCACGACCAATGCCATTGGCATCATGATCATGGCAAAATAGATTGTAGAAATGAATACGGCTGGTGGCACTGTTTGCGAGATGACATCCATTTCAGCTGCAGTTAAAAACCAAGCTTCATGGGCACTTGCAGGACTAAGCCCCAAATAGATCGCCAGTCCAATGGAAACTAAAAGCCCCAAAAAAGCGATCGGCAAGGTTATCGCGATTGTAAAAATATGGTGAGATCTTGCCGACCGTTTTGCAATAGTCATATCATTATATCTCAACGGAGCTTTGGTCATGTGCGATATTTCTGGCGTAATTGTGCGTGGGTGTTGTGTTCGAACTCGTCCAAATCAAAGTTTTGCTCTTGCGGGTTTGATCCTTTAAATTGAAGAACCAACCACATGCCAAAAAGAAGCAATGAGAGGACGGGATAAATAATTTCAAATTTTGAACTTAAAACTAGAGGATAGATTTTTACCGCATACACATCCAGAACTGTGATGCTGAAATATATCGTTGCGTAGGTACCAATGAATAAAATACCCAAACCGGCATCCTCGCTCCTTAAGCACGCTGTCACAATGTGGGCGAAAAATAACACGAAAGCGAAAATAATATATGGTGTTTGTAACGCGGCTAACGTCCCTATTTCTGGCGGCAAATTCTAATTGCTCAATTTGCGCTGTATTGCTTAAATATATCATAAAAAACACGATAGAAATTATGATGATAATTACATTGGTAATTAAAAATAACAGACGCCCCATGTCAAAACTCCAAATGTAAACTCTTCGTTATGAATTTAGGTGTAAACTGTTTGATATGGATTAATGCGCGCTTTGAATGTTTGTTTATGGTTAAGCAAAACTTCGGACATATTCATAATCTAGTTGAAACGTAAAATCTTGATGATGGACGTGAAAACTGGAATGCAGCTCTTTATCTTTGTAATGTGAAGGTATGGATCATCGCTTAGGCAAGAAACTTGCGTCAAAGGTCGTTTTCCAGTTAAGACCTCAACAGAAAATACCTATCTCTCATAAGATTGAGATGGAATAATGGGAAATAGAAATTGAAAATACCGCTAGTATGTTTGGTTTTTAGTAACCCAATGGTTAGGGAATTATAGTTTATTATGTCGACAAAAAATCCACACCTCGTTGAAGGTACGCGTTCTTGGTCTTGGTACTTGAAATATGTCAGTAATCCATTTGCTTGCCTCAATCGCGTTTCAAAAGAGCATGGCAATGTATTGGCTTTGGGCAACCCTGTTCCGTTCGGAGGGCGTGGAAGACGTTATGTGATGGCGTTTGGCGAAGGGGCAAACCGAGATGTGTTTTCACAACCCGATCTTTTTATACCTGGTGGGCAAGTTCTTAAAGGGCCTAAAGGGTCGGCGCAGCGGCGGTTGCGCGGTGGTTTACTTGCGATGCACGGCGATAAACACCGGAGCCACCGTAAGGCGATGCAGCCGCCTTTTTCTAAACTTTCTGTCGCCTCTTATGTGCCCACAATTACCAAGCTGATTGATCAAGTTTTTGATCGTTGGGTCATTGGTGAGGCGTTTGACATGTATGAAGAAACAACAACAATGGCAAATTGGATTGCAGCGCATATCCTGTTTGATCATGAGGATTTTGATCGGTCTGTAGAGACCTGTGAGCTGATCACGCGTTGGATTGATCTTGATGTTAAAGCCCGCAGTTTTCCATTACCATACTGTCATTTTGGGACGCCTTTTGCAAAGCTGTTGGACCATGCAGAGGTCTTGGAAAAGGCAATGCTCAATTTAATCAGTGAAAAGCGCAAAGAAGAGATACCCGGCAATGATGTGTTGTCAGTGCTGGTTCAGGCCTCAAAAGAAGAGGGGGCAGATATTAGCGATATTGACCTTACTGCCCATGCGGTTATTTTGCATACGGCCGCCTTTATCACGACGGCAAGTTCGCTTGCATGGACCATGTATCTGATTGCTCAGAACCCTAAATTTGCAGCTGAACTTGATGCGGAAATCAAAGCCAATATCACAGATTGGCCGCCGGACCCCAAGCAGGTCGAAAAGCTACCTCTTCTTGATGGTTTGATCCGAGAATCACTTCGTCTTATGCCGCCTGTTCATCATACGATACGGACGGCGACAGCAGAGACAGAATTATTGAACGTTACCTTGCGCAAAGGTGATCGTGTCGTGGTGAGTGCCTATATGACCCATCGTGATCCCACTCTTTTTGAAAATCCAGAACAATTTGATCCCAAAAGATGGATTGATAAAAAGGCAGGTCCATTTCAATACACACCTTTCAGCGCAGGTCCTCGATTGTGCATTGGGTATCAATTTGCAATGTTAGAAATGAAATTGATCGTCGTTCGAATGATGCAGCGGTTCAGATTAAGCGTGGTTGCCAATTCATCCATCGAGGCTGATTGTCAGCTGACGCTAAGACCAACCAAAGGCATGCCAATGGTCGTCAACAAGCCTGAAGGTGCGTTTGTTGCAAATCCTGTTACTGGGAATATTAACGACCTTATTCAGCTCGAGTAGCTGTTAAGGCCTTACTTAACATTAAGATTTTTGGAGTGATTCAACTTTGTCGCGGAAATGATTGATGAGTAGTGTGTCATCTGAAATGTGGGACCATGTTTCGGCAGGTAAATGTTCGCCAATTGATATGCGCAGAGTACGGTTTTGCATTTTAGGCAGCTCTTTAAAAATAAATATATTTTGGAGTGTCCGCGAGATAAGCCCGGCGATTTGAAATGATAAGCCGTTATGACCATGGATGAATATCGGGATTATTGTTGCCTTAGTACGACGCGCAAGTGTTGCAATATGTGGATTCCAATCCGGATCAGTGACCTTGTTTTTACTTAGGTGGTAGCGTGACACTGCACCTGCAGGATAAACCAATAGCGAACCACCTTTCGAAACCTGCCGATAAGCTTGACGCCAGCCTTTAACATTCATGCTATGGTGCTTTCGCTTTTTCAAAGGGTCCACGAGAGCGAATCGACCTTCATATTCTGGGAAAATGCGAAAGATATACATGGTCATTATTTGGAAATTAGACCTTGCTTGGTTAATCAAATGATCAAGTGCAAACCCGTCCACCAGTCCATGCGGATGATTAGCCACAAAGATTTGTGGCCCAGTGCTTGGTGATTTGTTAAGCGGTTCACCCAAAACCTCCAACTTGATATTTAAGTCGTCAAGAATCACTTTGGAGAGCTGGATATCTTCATGCTCAGGAAGCCGTTTATATATTTCGTTGAATTGGTTAAAACCAAATAAGCGATCAAAATAGGTATTGCAAGCCTGAACGAGCCAAGAAGGCAGACGCTTGGATCTAAGCTTTAGGCCTAGAAGTGCTGAATCTTGCGGTGAATTTTTACTTTGATTCATCATGTAGCCTTTGATTTCTTATCGGATAATTTTGTTGCCTTAGTCAGTCAAACTAACCAGCTTGAGCTATAGCATCCAGCCGAACTGCATTACTATATGATTTGCTAGAAACTTTGCATTATACCGAACGCCCTAAGTCAATGATGATCCTTGCATTGATAATTATGGCAGGCCAAAAAAGGCAACCACAGAATCCTTTGCAATGCTTTTTACATGTCCTAGTTTTCTGTATTTTGATTGTTGCAACCATAAATATATGAGTTGCTTGCCTCTTGGTCATGTGTAACTCTTTTGAGATGATGATGATGTCGGAGTTGTTTCATGTTGCCTGAGGTGAAAAAACACACTGCACTTATTGATGCGGCCATCGCTCGTGATGAAGCTGCGCGCTATCCATTGGTGGCATCTTGGCAACGGTCCCGCGTTTTACATGATCTTAGCCCAAATAAATCAAAGGCACCTGAGCGAGTGACCGAGCAAGAGCTTTCCGAAACGCAAGAGCGTTTGGGCTTGTTGCTCAATTTAAGTAAGGGTGAGCTGGATCAATTATATCTTGCCGTTGGTGATGTTGGGTGCAGTGTTGTTCTGGCGGATAAAAACGGTGTTGCAATTGCACGGCGCGGCGCTGTGGAAGATGATAAAACTTTTGATAAATGGGGTTTGTGGACGGGTGCGATTTGGAGTGAAGAGCTTGAAGGCACCAATGGTATTGGGACATGTATTGTTGAAAAGCGGCCATTGACCATCCATAAGGATCAGCATTTTCATTCAAAGAATACAGGGCTTTCGTGCACTGCCGCCCCAATTTTTGATCATAACGCGAACTTAATGGCTGTGATTGATGTGTCGTCTTGTCGAGCAGATTTGACCGCGAATTTCTCCCAATTAATTTCAGTTGCTGTTGTTGATACTGCTCGGCGGATTGAGGCAGATCATTTTAGCCAAAGCTTTCCAGATGCTCATATCATTTTGGCTGCCGTGCCACATTCGGTAAACCCTACCAACAGGTTGGTTAGTGGTGCAGCTCTCTTTGCGGTGGATCGCGATGATCTTGTTGTTGGTGCAACACATAGCGCGCGTGATGCGTATGGTTTGAGTGATGCTGATTTTAACAGTCCGTTACCATTGTCAACTTTGCAAGGACGGGTGACGGATCTTGCCCGCGATTATGCCCATTCTGAGAGCCGTATTATTCAGCAATCGCTTGCAAAATATGGTGGAAATATCAGTGCTGCTGCCAAAGAAATGGGAATTAGTCGGGCGACATTGCATCGCAAAATCAAGAAAATTCAACAAAACACCAATTGAATTGGCAGCCATGCTTTAAGTTTTTCCTGAAAACTGTCGCAGTATTGCGACACGTTTTTTCATCTGTAGCATTCCTGATACACATTTTGGTAAGACCTGAATTACCTACTAGTGACACATCCAACATTATAATTCCTACTCCTCCTCTATCGTAAAGCAACATTCTGGGAGGAAACCATGGCTTTTCAATTTAAAGAAAAATACGGCAACTATATCGGAGGCAAATTTATTGATCCGGTAGACGGCAAATATTTTGATAATATTTCACTGGTAAACGGTAAGGTATTGTGTCAGATACCTCGGTCCAATGATAAGGATATTAACCTAGCCTTGGATGCAGCCCATGCGGCAAAGGATGCTTGGGGCGCGACAAGCGTTACTGAGCGTAGTCAGATTTTGCACAATATCGCTCAGGTTATGGAAGATAATTTGGCCATTTTGGCTGAAGCAGATACGTGGGACAATGGCAAGCCAATCCGCGAAACAACAGCTGCTGATATTCCGCTAGCGATAGATCATTTTAGGTATTTTGGCAGTGTTATTCGTGCCCAAGAAGGCGCTTTGAGTGAATTGGATGGTGATACTGTTGCCTACCACTTCCAAGAGCCTTTGGGTGTTGTTGGTCAAATCATACCTTGGAATTTTCCAATTCTTATGGCGGTTTGGAAATTGGCGCCAGCGCTTGCTGCGGGCAATTGTATTGTTTTAAAACCGGCTGAGCAAACACCTGCATCTATCTTGGTTATGCTTGAGCTTATAGGTGATTTGCTGCCTGCAGGCGTTCTAAACGTTGTGAATGGTTTTGGTCTTGAAGCGGGCAAACCATTGGCTTCAAGCACACGCATTGCAAAAATTGCCTTTACTGGCGAGACGACAACTGGCCGTCTTATCATGCAATATGCATCGGCCAATATTATTCCATGCACATTGGAATTGGGCGGCAAATCGCCAAATATCTTCTTTAAAGATATCATGGATCAGGATGATGCATTTCTTGATAAGGCAATTGAAGGTCTTGTGTTGTTTGCTTTCAATCAGGGCGAGGTTTGTACCTGTCCAAGCCGGGCTTTAATCCATGAAGATATCTATGATGAATTTATGGTGCGTTGTTTAAAACGTATCGAAGCGATTGTGCAAAGTGATCCGCTTGATCCCAATACAATGGTCGGTGCGCAAGTTTCAAATGAACAATACGAGAAAATTCTATCTTATATGGACATCGGCGTAAAAGAAGGCGCTGAATTGTTGATTGGCGGCGCTGCTGCTGAGACAAGTGGCAATATGGAAGGTGGTTACTATATCCAACCGACCGTCTTTAAAGGCACAAACGATATGCGGATTTTCCAAGAGGAAATTTTCGGACCTGTTCTATCGGTCACAACTTTTAAAACCGATGAAGAAGCTTTAGAGATTGCCAATGATACGCTTTATGGTCTTGGCGCTGGTGTCTGGAGCCGTGATGCAAATACTTGCTACCGTTTTGGCAGGGCTATTCAAGCAGGACGTGTTTGGACAAATTGCTATCACGCATATCCAGCCCATGCGGCATTTGGCGGTTATAAGCAATCAGGTATTGGACGTGAAAACCACTTGATGATGTTGGGTGGTAATCAGAAAACCAAAAACCTGTTGGTGAGTTATAATCCCAACAAATTGGGTTTCTTCTAAGATACGATCACATGAGGGCGCACATTTATTGATGCGCCCTTTTAAATGGGAGGTAGATATTTATGATCGATCAAGTCGAAGCAACGCCAAAAGCTTTACAGCTCTTAAAAGAGATTATTGCAGATCATGGGCCTGTGATATTTCATCAATCAGGTGGCTGTTGCGATGGTTCTGCGCCGATGTGTTATGCAGAAGGTGATTTAATTATCGCAGACCATGACGTTTTGATGGGGAAAATTGGCGGTGCCCCATTTTACATCGGCGGCGCACAGTTTGAAGCATGGAAACACACACGCCTAATCATTGATGTGGTTGACGGACAAGGCGGAATGTTTTCTCTTGATAATGGGCGAGGGAAACGGTTTTTAACCAGATCTGATATGTGTGAAGTGTGATGACTCGAAGAGTTGTGCTATAAGACCTAAAAATTGAAGAGAGAAACTGTCTTGATGAAACGCCCACATTTGAGCCAAGTTCAATTGTTCCGATGTTTCATAGTTTGTAATATCTTCTCAACCATACTCTATGGGTATCTATATTTTCAGCAGCAGGAAGCTGGCATTGTTGGAATTTATGAAAGTCTCAACCCTTCCATAATGAGTAATTATTTAAGCGCAAACAGCATCGTTTATATTACATGTGGCTATGCAATTTTAAATGCGGTCGTTCTGCTGTCTTTGTATTTTTATTATTGGCTTGCACGAATACTTTTCATTGCGCTTTATCTTCTCAATTTTCCGTACATATACTTCTTTGCTGGTGATAGTATTCAAATCAGTAAGTATGATTCTATCGGTGCCTTTGTTGATATTACGGGAGCGTGGTTATTTTTTATGTTAGTTTTCACAGACCTAAAAAGAAGATTTACACCCCTATAAGTATCACGTCTTGATCAATATCGTTTCATATTAATCTTGTTGGTCAATTGGAAAGTTGTGTCTGATGTTTAACCAGTCGTGGGGTGAGGTTTGAAAATTGTTTTGATGAGGCATGGTAAGCCTGAACTTGATTTGGAAACCAAAAGGGATGTCAAAATCTCTCCTCTTGAATTGAGCAGTATGATAGCCGAGTATCAACAAACACCCTTGGCTCCAGATCAAAGCCCACCTCCATCATCTGTAAATGCTTTTCAACACTGTAGTATCGTTATGAGTAGCGATCTTCCACGAGCTGTCGGTTCAACTCACCTGCTTGATAAAGATTGCAATGCCCTTTTGGATCCTGTTTTCAGAGAATCGAGCCTTCCACACACGCGTTGGAAATTTCGGTGTTTTTCAGCTTATACTTGGTGTGTGATTTTTCGAATTGCTTGGCTCTTTGGGTTTTCAGAAAATGGAGAACCAATAGGTGTTACAAAAAAACGTGCGGATGCGGGAGCACTTAAAATCATCGAGCTTGCCCGCGAAAATGGATCGGTTGTTTTACTTGGGCACGGCATCATGCTTTACCTTATTGCCAAAACCCTGAAGCGTGCTGGATGGTCTGTTACGGTCAAAAATGGCAGTAGATATTGGTCGTATACTGTTTTTGAATTTACCTCACCCAAACTCCAAATGTAGATTTTTGACGACCAATTCTACTTAAATATACCAATTTACATGCATGGGTTGCGCAACTTAAAATAGTTAGCCATTTGATATTGTATCTGGCTACTAGAAAATGGATGATATTTTACCTTAGCGTTAAATGGGGAATTGTCAGGTTTAGAGGCGTTTTGAGGCTAATGACGTTGATAATACAGGTTTTTTCAGTATTTTATATGCGTTATCAATACTTTGTTTACTTCCCGATTCTAGTTTGAGCACGCGGTCATGAAGAGCGTAACAAATACTATGATATACTCGTACGCCTGAATTGACCTGATTTTTCTGTTTTCAGATGAGTTTGTAT
>CAXBCW010000089.1:0-12698 GCA_963974325.1 uncultured Rhizobiaceae bacterium | reverse complement strand
TAAATACGCCCACCTCATTCTAAATCTATCTATGCTATTCAAACGCTTCTCCAATTCGTGCTGCTGAGCAGCACATACGTCTCTTATTTATAACATTTGGAAGGGTGAAACGCCTAAAAAGAAATGTGGGTTGGAAGGTGCTGGTGGGAGGCGATTTCTCTCTTAGGCAATGTCTGCACTCTGTCAGATGGATGTTGATGGGCTACAAGCAAACAGTTAATTCTGCTGCCTTGTTCTATTCGACGAAGGCTTTTTCAATTACAAATTGTGCTGGTTTGGAGTTTGCGCCCTCTGTAAGTCCTGCTTCTTCACAAAGGCTCATTATGTCTTTGTTGAGTGCCATTGAGCCACAGACCATTACCCGATCTGTCTCAGGCTTCCATGGATCTAGTTTAAGTTTGGTGAAGACTTCACCAGTGCGTATATGGTCACTAATTCTACCATTAATATTAGATGTTTCCCGCGTTGTGGTTGGATAATATGCCAATTTGTCGCCAACAAGTTCCCCAATCAAAGGATCATCAGGAAGCTCTGTCACGATCTGTTTGCCATAATCAAGTTCCGCCTTTGTACGACATGTATGAGCTACAATGACTTTATCATATTGCTCATACGTTTCTGGATCGCGAAGCAAGGATGCGAATGGCGCAATGCCTGTGCCAGTGCAAATCATCCATAGGCGATTCCCAGGTACTAATGCATCTAGAACAAGTGTTCCAACGGGTTTTGTTTTAAGGATAATCTTATCTCCAACCTGAATTTTCTGGAGACGTGAGGTTAGAGGGCCACTAGGAACTTTGATCGAATAAAACTCCAATTCTTCATCCCATGATGGCGATGCTATTGAGTAAGCGCGCAATATGGGTTTTCCTTCATCATTGGGCAAGCCAATCATAACAAATTCACCAGACCTAAACCTTAGAGACGTTGGGCGCGTGACACGAAATGAAAACAAAGTGTCTGTCCAATGAGTAACTTTGGTAATTGTTTGTGTGTCTGGCGTTGATTGAATATTCATAAGTACACCTTTAAGCTAACGCTGGTTCAGGAGAGAAAATTGTTTCGTATTTGTTTTCCGTGCCATCATGCGTATCGGCATCGGGCAGGGGGTCTTTTGCTTCTGTAATTACTGGCCAAAGCTTAGCGTACGTAGTGTTGATCTCAACCCACTTCTCTGCACCATCAGCCGTATCGGCTACGATTGCATCCGCGGGGCATTCTGGTTCGCACACACCACAATCGATGCAAATTTCTGGATCAATCACAAGCATATTCTCCCCTTCATAAAAACAATCAACGGGGCATACAGAAACGCAATCTGTATATTTACAGCCAATACAATTATCGGTCACAGCATAAGTCATGAATCTACCTCTTTTTTATTATGGATAAATTATGCCATGAGAAAATTTACGTCCGACAATAAATTGCTATTGCAGTGCAATATTTTTCCTCATGGTGTGACGCAGATGGAGAATACTGATGCTTGAAAGTGTAAAAATTTGCGACCAAAAAACCCTCTTAGAGCTTAAATGGCTCGATGGAGACGCTGGTAAAATATCTGCAATTAAATTGAGAAACAATGCGATGGATGCTGTTGCTCTGCGTGCAAGATATGACGGTAAAGAATTGAATCCTCATGTTGGTTTGCAAATTTTAGCAGTGAATCGAATGGGTAATTCCGCTTTTAATATTCAATTTTCTGATGGTCACATTCGAGCAATTTATCCATTTGAATTTTTAAAAGAGCTTTCTGAGCAGCCGTGACAATTAATTGACATATCTGTGCTGCGATGCAGCGCAATCTGTCCCAAGAAAATAAATAACGAGAGATTATAGCGATGAAAAAATACTTGTCAGGAGATACAAATGGATGAAATTCTTGACGGTATCAGTCAGATTGATTGTGATATTTTAGTTATTGGCGGCGGCACAGCCGGACCAATGGCTGCACTCAAAGCGAAGCGCAAAAACCCTAAGGCAAATGTTGTTTTATTGGATAAAGCGCACGTAAAGCGTTCTGGTGCGATTTCAATGGGTATGGACGGGCTGAACAACTCGGTAATCCCTGGATATGCAACGCCTGAGCAGTACACTAAAGAAATTACCATTGCCAATGATGGCATTGTTGATCAGGCGCCGATCTACCGTTACGCCGAGGAATGCTATGGTATTATTCAAGAGCTTGATAGTTTTGGTATTCGTTTTCAAAAAGATCAAAATGGCGAATATGACGTTAAAAAAGTACACCATATTGGTACTTACGTCTTGCCAATGCCAAACGGTGATACGGTTAAAAAGGCACTTTATCGTCAGCTTCGTAAAGCACGCATCAATATAACAAATCGATATATGGCTACACGGCTACTTACAGGTGAAGGTCGGATTGCTGGAGCTATTTGCGTGAATACACGTAACGCTGAATTCTTGGTTGTTCGTGCGAAAGCTGTTGTGATGGCTCTTGGTGCTGCTGGCCGCCTTGGTCTGCCGTCATCTGGTTACCTTTATGGCACATATGAGAACGCATCTAATTCAGGTGAGGGCTATTCAATGTCTTATCACGCGGGTGCAGGTCTTGCGAATTTGGAATGCTATCAGATCAACCCACTTATCAAGGATTATAACGGTCCAGCTTGTGCTTATGTTGCAGGGCCGCTGGGCGGCTATACTGCAAACTCAGATGGTGATCGGTTTATTGAATGCGATTATTGGTCTGGTCAAATGATGCAAGAGTTTTTTGATGAATTGCAATCTGGCAAAGGTCCTGTTTATTTGAAATTGGATCACCTTGCAGAAGAAACAATTTCAGAAATTGAGCGGGTTCTTCATATTGTTGAACGCCCAACTCGTGGTCATTTCCATAAAAACAGAAATACAGATTACCGCAAAAAAATGATCGAAATGCATATATCGGAAATCGGTTTCTGTTCTGGGCACTCAGCATCCGGCGTCTTTGTAGATGAAAATGCACGTACAACAATTGCTGGCCTTTATGCTGCAGGCGACATGGCCAATGTGCCTCACAACTATATGCTTGGAGCGTTTACAAATGGAGCAATTGCTGGTCTTGACGCAGTAGACTTTATTGGCGATGTTGATTTTGCACAATTTGATCAAGGCGAGGTTGATGCAGAGCGCGAGCGCGTATTAGCGCCAACCAAGCGTGATGACGGTATTCCACCAAATCAAATTGAATATAAAACGCGACGTTTTGTGAACGATTACCTTCAACCTCCAAAAGTGACGGCCAAGATGAAGCTTGCTCAAGAGCGCTTTGCTGAGGTGCGTGAAGATATGGAAAAAGAGATGTATGTGCAGGATGCACATGAGTTAATGCGCTCGCTTGAAGCCTCAACAATTCTTGACTGTGCCGACATGGCAGCATCTGCGTCGTTGTACCGAACAGAGAGCCGTTGGGGTCTTTATCACAATCGGGTTGAATACAAAAAAGATGACGAAAACTGGTTCTGCCACACGATTATGACCAAGGGTGCTGATGGTAAGCCTGAGAGCCGAAAACAGGATGTCAAACCCTATATCGTCGACATCGATGATGATGAAAAAGATGCATACAATAAACAGCGTGTAACTCCCACAGTTGCTGCGGAATAAGGATAAATCATGCCATTAGCTCAAACTCTCACAAGTGTTCCCGTTGTTGTTGATGATGATCTATGCATCGCCGACAAGGGGTGCACTGTCTGCGTAGATGTATGTCCACTTGACGTGCTGCGCATAAAGGATATGGCCGCAGGTCCAAAGTCAAAAACCGCATACATGAAATATGATGAATGTTGGTACTGCATGCCTTGCGAA
The DNA here is from genome assembly GCA_963974325.1 of uncultured Rhizobiaceae bacterium. Lineage (GTDB taxonomy): Bacteria > Pseudomonadota > Alphaproteobacteria > Rhizobiales > Rhizobiaceae > Lentilitoribacter. Next base: position 8,882 of record CAXBCW010000089.1, on the reverse strand, counting down.
GCAGACTGCCCAACCGGCGCTGTAACCGTTAATATTCCATATCTATTAAAGTGATGAATGATGAATGATATTTTTGAAGACTTTGTTGACATAGAAGAACTGGCCGAAGATCTGCAAGACGCAGATCCAGGCACGCGGATTATAGCTGTTATGGACTTAGCGGATAGTGCTGATCCAGCCGCAATACCATATATTGCAAAAGCAATTACTGATGAAAATGCTGGCGTAAGGCTCAATGCTGCGCAGGCGTTGACAGATTTTGATGGCCCAGAAACATCTGCAGCACTGGTAATTGCACTGTCTGACGTCGATGATAAAGTGCGTGCCGCAGCTGCGATGAGTTTAACTGAATTAAAAGACCCTGAGGCTGGTACGCCATTGTTGCCATGTTTGGAATCCGACGACGAGTTTGTTGTGGTTTCAGCATTTGGTGGTCTTAAGGAGTTGCGTCGTGAAGATGCGTTAGGTCCTGCTATAAAAGCGCTATCAAACCCTTTGTCTTCCATTAGAGCAGGCGGCGTTGGCGTCATTGGTTGGCTGCAGGACGAGGGCGCATTACCTGCTCTCATATCTGCAGCAAATGATGATGAGCCTAGCGTACGTAGAACTGCAGTAGCAGCACTTGGTTTTTGCCGTAATGAGTATACCGAAAAGGCGCTTGTAAAGGCACTGGGTGACGAGAATTGGCAGGTTCGCGAAGCAGGCGCTGAAACAATGGCAAAGTGCGGTTCTCATGCTATTGCAGAAGATTTGATTACAGCTCTCGATGATGAATATTGGCAGGTACGATTAAAAGCCGTTCGTTCATTGGGTAAACTAAAAGTAACTGATGCTGCACACAGGATCGGTTCTATGATGGATACAATGGTACCAAATTTACGCAAAGAATGCGCTGCAGGATTGGGCGAATTAGCAGTTGTTGGTACTGAGAAATACCTTGTCGATTACACTCATGACAAAGATCCAGACGTTCGTAAAAATGTACGCTGGGCGCTGGAAAAAATAGCAAAAAATGCTGGTTAATTAGTCCCGCTAAAAACAAAAACTTAGAACGAAATATGTCACAATATGGCATGATTTTCGCAGTATATCTCATCATCTCGTAGGTAAATCTACGTGGTGATGTTTTGTATTTTAAGTATAGGTAAATAATTGATTTTAAAGAATATATTTAGAAAACCATTCTATGAATTACGTATGTATTTTAACCATGCAGCCTATGCATTTGCATAAATTTTATGCAGATGTAAATAAAAGACAAAAAATAATCATTTTGGGTGATTTTATGTTTGACTAGACCCTTTTAATAAATATAGCCTTGTAGTCAGCACCGAGAAAATAACACTAATTTTTTAGGAGAACGCAATGTCTATTCACAGCCTCATCCGGGGTGCTTTATTGACAGCAAGTATTTCAACAATATCTGCAGTCGCATTTGCCGAAACAATTTCAATTGGTATTGGACACCAGAGTACAGTTACAAACACTGTTCCGGGTGGCATCATCATTGAGAAGCTTGGACTGCTAGAAAAACATCTTCCAACGACAGGGAAATATGAAGGTATTGATTATGATCTAGTCTACCGTGATTACACTTCTGGTCCACCTATAACGAACCAGATGGTTGCGGGTAAACTTCAATTTGGTGTGATGGGTGATTACCCTCTGATTGTAAACGGCGCGACATTCCAGGCTGGTGGCAATGACGAATCTCTATTCATTCAAATTACTGGTTATAATTTAAAGGGTACGGGTAATGGCGTGGTTGTTCCCGTCGCTTCGGATCTTTATTCATTAGAGGATTTGAAAGGCAAAACAGTTTCAGCACCGTTTGGTAGTGCTGCGTGGGGAATGTTCCTTAGCGTGCTAAGCTCTAATGATATGGCTGACGACGTTAAACTTGCCAACCAAAGCCCACCAGTGGGAGTAAACAATATCGCAATGGGCAGAGTTGATGCCCATGTGGATTTCACTCCCTGGTCTGAGGTTATGGAATTCAGAGGTACTGGTCGGAAAATTTATGATGGCAGTGAAGCTTTAATACCAACGTTCCATGGGACTGTTGTACTGAAATCATTCGCTGAAAAATATCCCGAAATTATAGATGCTTATGTTGCTGCAACGCTTGAAGCACAAGATTGGCTAAATGAAGATCCAATCAATGCTGCGACTAAAGTATCTGAATGGACCGGAATTGAGAAAGAGGTACTTTACCTTTATTTCTCAAAAGGCGGCATCTCTACCTTTGAATCTTCGATTAAACCTCAGTGGGTTGAGAGCTTAAAAGCAAGTCACGCTCTCTTGGTTCGCGAAAAAGATGTTCCTGCATTAGATTTTGATAAATGGGTTGAGGATAGCTATGTTGAAAAAGGTATGACTACCGCCGGTCAGGATTACGCAGCAATGGCTGCATCTGTTGTCGATACAGCAGTTGATAATGTTGGATTGCCGAACGAAATTTGGCACCCGCGTGATGGTGTTTCACAATATGGTAGTCTAACCGAAATGTTTGCACAACTTGCGGCTATTCGCGATACAGGCTTTGCGCCACTCGCGACCTACGTTTATGACGCAAATACTGGACTCAAATTGTTTGGTAATCGCGCCTTCTATGTGAAATCTGGTGATATATTTTCAGCATATCTGAAGAAGACAGATGCCGAAGCAGCCATCGTATCATCAGGCGGCGAGTTAACTGATTACAACGAGATCCTATTAGCGACTACAGGTTAATTGTTAAATCACAAAAATAGGACAGCGGCGCTCATAAGTGCCGTTGCTTATAATTGATTTAGATTAGAGGATGCGTCCAATGGATGGCTTAATAGTCCATGAAAAGAATACAGTTTCATTAGATGAAAACAATGCTCCTGCTTCACCAGCAGTAAAACAGACTGAGAATAGTTTGACAATATCTGAACCACCCTCAACGAAGTCGAGCACTTGGCGCCGTATATTCAAGGCAAAGTGGTTTAGCTCTTTATTGGTTGCATTAGCCTCGTTAACAATGGGCATCCTCTTATGGAACATAGCCTCTACCAATAAATGGCAATTCATTATCAATTTTTCTAACGTTCCTACACCGCTTCAGGTTTTTCATTCTGCGGTTAAAAATGGCTTGGATCAAGAGTTTTACATTCATATATTCGTGAGTATGCAGCGTGTTTTCATTAGCTTTCTCTTAGCCGCATTTTTAGGAATAAGTATCGGTGTTTTTATGGGGCGCAATCGCTTGGTCCACGCCATCATTGCACCATATATCGAAATCATGCGGCCAATACCGGCCGTAGCATGGATACCACTTGCTATTTTGATGTGGCCAACAGAAGAATCTTCGATTGTCTTTATCACATGCCTTGGTGCCGTATTCCCAGTGATACTAAATACTATTCACGGGGTTAAGCAAACGCCAGAGGTGCTGGTGCGTGCTGCTCGGTCTCTTGGCGCAAGTCCTTTTTCTATATTTCGTCATGTTGTATTTCCTGCTGCCTTACCCTCAATATCTGCCGGTCTTGCTATTGGTATGGGGGTTGCCTGGTTTTCTCTGCTCGCTGGGGAAATTATTTCAGGTCAATATGGAATTGGTTATTTTACGTGGGATGCATACTCAATGGTCCGTACACCAGATATTGTTGTCGGTATGCTTGCCATAGGCTTTTTGGGGTCAATATCCACGATTGCAGTTCGTATTATAACTCAGCCGTTGCTTAAATGGCAAAAGCATACGAGATGATGCCGCTCTTTTTAAAACTCGGCCTGATAGACCGTTCGAATTGGTGCCGCCAAAAGATTTGGCCGGATGTTTTAGGTGGTGCTCTTGCAGTCCAAATGCCTGCTTTATTTGGTGGCACCAAGCCTTTCTGGCTGACTGTATCCTATTATCAAAACCTAAGGGGCCTGAGTGATAAAATGTGTAATGAGGATTTAATTCATGCTTGAATATTCAACACCAACACAATCGAAAAGCACGATAAGCACCGAAGGCAAGGGCAGGATAGAAATCAAGAACGTGTCAATTACGTTTGGCAGTGGGGTGGATAGTCACCAAGCAGTTGCGCCAACTTCAATTGTAATTGAACCTGGCGAATTTGTATGCATTCTTGGCCCCTCAGGTTGCGGTAAATCTACACTAATGAATTCTGTGGCAGGTTACGTAATGCCAACCTCCGGGGAAGTCTTGGTAGACGGAGAAAAAATCGAAAAACCTGGTCCGGATAGAGGTATGGTATTTCAGCAATATTCTTTGATGCCTTGGAAAACAGTTGTAGAAAATATTGCATTTGGACCAAAAATGGCTGGCAAAAATTCTGTTGAGGCAGGTTCAATTGCAAATACATTCTTGAGCATGGTGGGGCTAACCAAATTTGGAGACCGTTACCCGGCAGAGCTTTCAGGTGGCATGCAACAACGGGTGGGTATTGCGCGTGCGCTTGCAAACTATCCATCAGTACTTTTGATGGATGAGCCCTTTGGTGCGCTTGATGCGCAAACACGCCTTATGATGCAAGAAAACCTACTGGATATTTGGAAAGAATTCGGGATTACGGTTTTGTTTGTTACCCACGATGTCGACGAGGCCGTATTCTTAAGCGATCGTGTGCTGGTGATGAGTGCAGCCCCGGGTGAAATTATAAATGACCTTACGATAAATTTACAACGCCCACGAACTTCAGACATGGCGGTTGAACCAGAGTTTATCGCAGCAAAGCAAGAGTGTTTGAAATCTATTAGGGCAGAAAGCCTGCGAGCATTTGAGGAGCAAAATCAGTGATGACGATAACAATGCAAGATAATGAGGTTGAGGCTATGGCCTTGTGTTTAACCTCTTTTGCTGAGTAGATTATGGTGACGAAAATATGCTGGAACCAAACTATATGAATATAAATAGCTTCAACTCAACAGCCAGTCATCATGAAAATGATGAAGGACCCGGTGCTATATATTTGTCCGAATATCTTCTTGGGCTTAATGACGGAGCGGGGTTTTTAACTAACCTCACAATGGAAGAACAATCTTCTATTCGATCGTTAAGTTCAAAAATTAATGTAAAAAAGGGCCAAGGCCTGTTTTTTCAAGGCGATGCGCATACCGGTGTTTGGATCATCGAAAAAGGGCGTATTCGTTCTTATTATACTGGCCCTTCTGGGCGTGAAATTACGCTTGCATATTGGACGGCTGGACACTTTGTTGGTGGGCCAGAGGTATTTGGCGGCGGACGCCACATTTGGTCTGGTGATGCTATGGACGACGGCGAATTGTTATTTTTATCCGGCGTGAATATGCGTAAATTAGTACAAGATGTTCCAAATGTTGCTCTTGGTGTCATTGATGGACTTGTTGCTAAAGGTAAATGCTATTCTGCCCTTATTCAAATGCTTGGCACTCGCAGCATTGCCGAGAGGCTCGAACAATTACTGGTTATTCTTGCTGACACCCATGGGCATCAGTCTGGGCAGACCATTTCAATTGAACGCACGATTACATACGAGCAGATTGCATCAATTGTGGGGGCAACACGTCAGTGGGTTACCCTGTCATTGATAAAACTGCAAAAGCGTGGAGTACTAAAAATCTCACGAAAAGAGATTGTTATTTACGACATAGAAAAACTATCCGTTTATTAGTTCGACCCCTCAAACATTCCGGCTAGTGCTTTCAATACGCCATCATGTCCTGCTGGTGCATTAAAACAAATTGATGACACTAAACCGTCCGGTCTTTGTTTCCCCGGTACTGCAACAGCGCATAGGTCCAATGGGTTTGCAAAATATGTATACGTGCCCATCACATTATTTAACGCCATAGGATCGGCCAGCATTTCTTCAATTTTATACATTCTTGGTATAGTTGGCACGACTAAAGCATCAACCTTATCCAATGTTTTACTTGTTATTTGTTTGAGTTTCTCGAGTCTGTGCAGTGTGGTATAGAGGTCAGAGGCAGAGAAGGTTTGTCCATTTGTAATTGCATGCCTTACCGGACTAAGAACGGCATCTGGATTGTTTTTGATAAACTCTCCATAATCGACCAGCCTTTCGGCCACGAGCGGGCTTTTAAAAACCATGTCACCAGCTTCGGCGAAAGCAGAGAAATCAACCTCCACAATTTCAAAACCCAACTCCTTGAGATGTTCAATATTCGATGAAAACATATCTGACGCAATATTATCACCAAAAAAATGTAGATCTGTTTGTCGTGGAATAGCTAATCGCTTTGTTTTAAGGGATGTCTGCTTAGCTGAGATGCAATCAGCATCTGCGCGTGAATATGGATCTTGCTCATCATAACCAGATAAGACCTCCAAAATTTCAAAAGCATCGGCTGCATGCTTTGTAAAAATTGGTACGCAATCAAAACTCTGGTTACAATAAACCATGCCGGCTGCGCTAATTAAGCCAATTGTTGGCTTCAGTCCGATAATGCCATTTGCAGCGGCAGGTACGCGGCCGGAGCCTCCAGTGTCACTGCCTAATGAAAATGAGCACAATTCCTTGGCGACTGAAACGCCTGACCCTGATGAAGAGCCACCAGGAATATATTCGGGATTAATCGAATTACGGCACAATGGTTCAGGCGAGCGTGTTCCATTCAGTCCAGTCGCAAATTGATCCATCGTCGTTTTGCCAATCAATATGGCTCCAGCGTCTTGTGCTTTAATGACAGCAGTCGAACTCTTTGATGGAATGGAGCCAAAGCCAGGGCAATTACTGCTGGTTACAATACCTTGAACATCGATATTGTCTTTTACCGTAAACGTGAGACCAGCGAGCGGCTGATCCTCTCCACTACTCAGACGTTCGGTTAGGTCTTTGATGGATGTCTCGAATTGGTCATCTGAAACGTAGGAAACAAAAACACCATCTTCACTGGCAGTCTTTGATGCTAACCAGTCCTTTAAAACAAGCTCTCTAATTGAAACGCCATTTCTTGCATGTTCGCGTCTCTCATTGAATAGTGACGGTTGATTAGAGGGTTTCATTTTGTCTCCAGATAAATTGAATTATTATTGTGAGGTCGTGCTCAAGAAAGAACAGAACTAATCGGACGCTTATGATTAAAAGGACAGGCACTTAAATTTATTTATATCTTTCTAGAGTAAGGCTGGGAGAATTCTTCTGGAATAGAAACTAATTGTCATTGGGTGAAATAAATGACTTCAAATATAATGTTATGGAGTTCCATTCATAGAATGACGCCAATGCAAGTTATAATATCGGTTATGTAGTCGTATAATTTTGTTCAAATTCAGTGCTAAGTTGTTCCACAAACTTTGATGATGCTATGGGCAGTATGCGCCCTCTAAGTTGAGCTAAATGCAGCGATCCGCGAAATTCGCGACCAAGATTAATTGGAACACTTGTGAGTGCAGGTAACATATTATCTGGTGGTACTCCGATTTTTAATTCAAATGTTATCGCCTGACTAAAGAGCGTGTAGTTGCGCAAAAACACATAGGATTCAGCCTCTACTGTTGGCTCTAGCTGGCTAGACATCCGAGAGGCAGCCTCATCGAGTAAATTCCGTACAGCATATGGTCGGCTGGGCAGGGCTAGCGGGTAGTTAAGACAATCGCTCAAGCGCAATTCCTTGCTTTTGGCTAATGGGTGATCTGCAGCAAAAACAGCGTGAATTGGCTCTGTAATTGTAACAATTGTTTGGAAATCCCAACTGTCTAGTGGTTCAAAAACAAGTGCAAGATCAGCGCTATAATCGAGCAAGGCATTGGCTGCTGCTAGCCCGTCTCGAACTTGCACAGAAAATTGTATTTCAGGATGTTGAGCCTGATATTTTTTAATTTGAGCCGGCAAAAAGAACGGCAAAAGCGCCTGACTGCAAGCAATTAAGATCTTACCAGAACGTAGGCCCGATAAATCAGCTAATTGTGATTTTACACGATTGGTTTCGGCAATATGACGCCTAAAATGGTCGATCAAAATTTCGCCAGCAGTGTTGAGTCTAACTCCTCGGCCCAAGCGCTCAAAAATCTGTAGCCCGAGTTCTTCCTCTAAAGCCAGAACGCGACGGTTCAGGGCAGAAGGTGTAATCGCTAGTATCTCGGCAGCTTGGCGGATGGACCCTGATCGCGCGATTGCATCAATATATTCATAGATCGCTAGATTTCTCATAAACATCCTTAGTGATGAGTTTTTCGTCACGTAACAAGCCTTTTTTAGCAGCAGACTGATACAATTGTCACGTCTATTGTGAGGTTAGAACGATTATTTGGATCCAAAAGGGAGCCGTAATTCGTTATTTTGACCCGACCACAAAGGCTCTAATATAATGAATAATAAAGACTTTACGCCTCTTGAGCAGAAAATACTAAGTAAGATTACCGAGGAGCGTTGGATAGAGCTAGCAACAGAGCTGATCAAAACAGGCCAGCCTCATTCTGGTAACCCACTTGATCCCGATATGCCCGGTGGCGAAGAAGAAGCAATTGCGATGATGGTTGCTGGAAAACTTGAGACAATGGGGATGGATGTAAAAACTTATTCCGCTGTTCCGCACCGCCCAAATGTGGTTGGAACCATTAAAGGAACCGGCGATGGACCATCACTCATGATGAACGATCACTTGGATACATATCCTGTTGTCGAGCCTGAAAAATGGGATAAAACTAACTATAATCCATACAACGCTACTAAGCATGGCGATCTTCTATATGCACGAGGGACATCAGACACTCGCGGTAATATGGCATCGTGTCTTCTTGCAGCGCAGGTTCTTATTGAAGAAGGAATTAAGTTCAAAGGCGATCTAATTTATTGTTTTTGTGTCGATGAAGAACGAGACGGAACCCATGGTTCAATTTACCTAACAAAAGAAGTTGGCATAACAGCAGATTATTCAATCACAGCAGAACCAACAGCATGGGGCGG
>CAXBCW010000088.1:0-12794 GCA_963974325.1 uncultured Rhizobiaceae bacterium | reverse complement strand
CTGTTGCAATGGCTTGAAGACCCGCAACACCTGCACCCATAACAAAGACTTTTGCAGCAGGAACAGTACCGGCCGCTGTCATCATCATTGGAAAGGCACGATCAAATTCATAAGACGCATCGATGACAGCCTGATAACCAGCAAGGTTGGCTTGTGATGACAAAATATCCATAGACTGGGCGCGCGTTATACGCGGCATAAGTTCCATGGCAATGGCTGTCACATCAGCTTTAGCCAGAGCTTTGAGCGCTGCATCATTATCATAAGGGTCCATGATTGATAGAACAACCGCATTCTTTTTAAGCAACTTAACTTCAGCACTTGCAGGGCGTCGAACGGACAACACAACATCTGCTTTTTTCATGTCGATTGCGGTGCCAATTTTGGCACCTGCGGTTTTATAATCAACATCAGATATGCGCGATGTAATACCAGCACCTTTTTCAACGATGACAGATAAACCCAGTTTTACCATCTTTTTGACGGTTTCAACTGATGCAGCAACACGCGTTTCTTGGGAATTGGTTTCTTTGGCAACAAATACGATTGAACTCACAAAACACCTCTCTTTCTGAACCACAGACTATACTTGTATTAAGCTTAGGCTTGAATATTTTTGTTAAAAAAACAAATGACGTAAAATAAAGATAACGTGGCTGCTAAGCGGGCACGTTACTAAAAAGTCAAAAACTACTTATATGTCTAAATGTGATTAGAATATTTTATTCATAATCATACGGCCAAAGACCAAAGAGACAACAAGTGCAATAATGCCAGCAAGGAAGCCGCCGCCACCAAAAAATCCAACTGCCATTGCAATCAGCAATGCAATACAGATGAGCGTGCCGTACTTTGTTCCAACCATAAAAACATTGTACGTTTTATCATGTTCGGAATAATCCATATCAGCACCCAATTCGACCGGGCCCGTTTTTTGCTTAGCCATCACTATCTCCCATTTACCAATTTCACTCAGGATTTACACAATAGGCTAGCTCTATGCAATGCATCAATCCGCTCTATTTATATGAATTCAGGCATAAATCGATTGAATCTGGGGTATTATCGATAATGGCGGGTATTGAATTTCGCTCAGCGGTGCGAACATACGTTTTTGCTCAAACGGCTTTGAGCTGAAAAACGGATAGCGCTTTTTAATCAAAGGCAATGTTTGCTTAATGTGACCGCCATAAATATCCAAATTACAATCCAAATATTCATTATAACGGGGCTCTGCCATTGGGCCAAACTTCAAAAATCTTTTATAAAATGCACGGTGATTTGACCGAATAACGGCAAGACAATGGTCAACTTTAAAATACTCAGATGCCATTAATGCCGTACGAATTGTTAAGTAAGCAAGCCCTGGATAATCGCGAATAGCATCCGGGTCGGCGGCAAATTTTAGCGGATCAATAAAACTCATGCCCGCATCCAACATAGGTCCAATCACATCTGGAAACTGACGCATAGCCAATCCATCTTGTTCTTGAGCGGTTACATGGTGGATCCGCATAGTGGCAACCAATTGTTCCAAATAGTACACCCCAATCACATGCGCATTGGGAGCAAAGTCTTCATCGTCAATCATCATAGGGGTCGTTTCAGATGCAAGCCCAACTGGAATATAAGCTTTTCGTCTTAGGCCAGCCACAGCTTCCAAGTCCTCGATGGACTCCATTCTGCGATATTCAACATCTTTCAACAGATTAATAAGCTTGAGATTAAACTCACCTGCCACGTTTTGCTGCGCCATGATCTTACCCCTTATAATGAACCACAACCTAACATTTAGTGTTAATAAACAATTAAAGATAGATTTTTAATCAAATTTTCAGATTAAGTTTTCATTAAGGTTAACAAAGCGTTAACAAGCCCTTAGCCTAAGCTGCGCTGGGCTAAAACCCATAATTTGGTAATTTTTATGCAATATTTATTTACACCAAATAAGGGTAAACAATTGAAAACAATTCAGTTTTTGGGGAAACACGCATTTGGCGATCAAAGATTATCAATAAATCTTAATCGCGAAGAAGCGGTTCATAATTGGGACAATCAGGGTGCAACACGCAACGCACCTAAACTCTTACCAGTTACTTTTAGGGGGGGGGGGCAAACGTGCTAAAATTAACTCTTTGATGGGACTAAGAAATCTGATCAGCTGGCTTTATGCCACAGAGTAAGACTTCACTATAGAGATCTAAGCCTGGGCTTGATCATCACCATAGCTAATTTTAGGCCGATTTAGCTTTTGGGTTAAGATCAACAAAGCAGAACATGGCATTGGCATGCCAAAAATAAAGCCCTGAATAATGTCGGCACAATCATTCTCACGAACAAGCTGCAACTGATCTAAAGTTTCAATGCCTTCAGTCACAATATCTAACCCCAGCTCACGGGACATATGCACAATACCGCGCAGGAGTTTCAGCTTGCGATCGTCTTCCGCAATATCTTTGACAAATGAACGATCAATCTTCACTTTATTAAGCGGAAGCTTATCAAGATAGCTCAGGCTTGAATAGCCAGTACCAAAATCATCAATCGCAATCGACATACCCATCTGGCGCATTTCGCGCAGCAACATGGCAGCATGTTCAGGCTCATCAACAACAGCACTTTCAGTCACCTCAAGATGCAGGCGACTTGGCTCAAGACCTGAAACAAACAAAGCATTTGAAATAACATTGATAATTTCTCTATCGACGAGATCGTGCGCCGATAAATTGACCGAGACAAACATGTCACTTGGCCAACCAACACAATCGCGTGTCGCATTGATAATCATGTTCCGCGTCAGCTCACGAATAATCCCAACCTCTTCTGCAAGGGGAATATAAATGCCCGGAGAAATAGGGCCCAGATCTGGATGTTGCCAACGAGACAGTGCTTCAGCTCCAACAATTTTCAATCCATCTGGTGTAAACATCGGCTGATAGGCAATCGTCAAAGCATTGCGCTTAAGCGCATCTCTAAGATCGAGCTTCAGTTTTTGACGTTCAGAATATTTCTCATCCATGCTGTTGGCAAACAAAGACCAATGATTATTGCCACGCTTGCGTGCGTCTCGTAGGGCAATGTCAGCACAAATATGCATATTTTCAATTTGTACATCTGAACGCGAACTAATTATTAGACCAGCTGTGAAGTTGATGTGGAAATCATCACCCTCAATCGTATAAACATTACAAATACTTGCGAAAACTTCATCCATAGCCGCATCAATATCAAAACTATCTTCGGCTGTAAAAAATGCCACAAATTCATCACCGCCAAAACGGGAAATGATCAGATCATGTTCAGCAGCATAGGTTTTTAAACGATCCGCCACAGCGCATAACAAGAAATCACCAACGAGGTGGCCTTTGGTATCATTGACATGTTTAAAATCGATAATATCAAAAACAGCCATGCCAACTTTGGAATCAGGAGATGTTGAATTGAGGCGTTGCCCGACAAGTTGCAAGAACCATTCCCGGTTCGGAATATTCGTCAAACCATCAAAACGCGCCATATGCAGGATTTTTTGATCTGAACGGACTTTGTTCGTAACATCTTCAAAAATTATAACCACACCACCACCGCTTTGATGGCGGGCTGAAAATTCAAGGAAATAGTTTTCGTCAATCTCAAGCAACATGCGAGATTGTTGTCCCTCGATCAATTGCGAAATTTCTTGCGTAATATCTTTGCTGCGGTCTAGTCCAAAAGAGCCATTGCGCAATGCGTAACGCAGAACAGCTGCAAAACTGCGATCATCAATATTCACAGTTTGCAAAATCCCAAGCATCATTTTTGCTTTGTGATTAATCACCCGAATATCTTGATTGGCATCAACCATGATCAAACCATGGGACATGTTATTAATTGCACCATCAAGCTTATCGGCAAGGACTGAGCTTTCGCGTTGCGCCATCACACTGTCATATAGAAAGTCGCGCACGCCGTTCGCCAAAGATCGAGTGGACAAGAAGACAGGTAAGATCAACAAAGCCATGAAACGGACGAACACATCGTCAGAGAATAAAAACCCAAAAAGCACTGGAATACAAACGGCCAGAACCATCATATCAACATTGATCTTCGATCCAAAATTTCGACCAACAACGGCAACCAATGTGGCAAATGTCACAGTCACGGTTGCAAGCTGAGCAAATGCTGAACCTGAAAAAACAAATGCGTAAGCTGTCATGCAGCCAAGTAACAAAGTGATGGTAACCGCACCAAAGACATATCGTCTTTCCCATCTTTGGGTATCGGCCAAAAGAAAGACTGCTTGATCCTTGTTATCGAACTTTTTCATATCATAGACCCGCAAGGCCCAAATGACAAAAATACCAGCCGCAAAAGCTAGAAATGCGTTTTGCTCAGTGTTGATAAAAACAAGAATTGCAATGGTAACATGAGACAACATTCCAATAAACAAAGTGCTACGCTTTGTGTAGAGCGATCTAACAAAAGATAGCCTTACGTCAGCAGCCAGTTCACTTGTACTAATGTTTTGCATCTATTGGGTTCCAAGTATAATTACCCAAATAATAGAAGAAGACCCTAAAAAAGTAGTTAAAATTTATTGTCCAATAAACCCGAAAAATGGCCTATTCTCCCGTAAAAGAAAGTAAAAACAACACGCTATACACTCATAGGGTGAAAACCCGCGAATATTTGAATTCTTAGAGGTTAACCTCGAGTTACATGTTTTGTTTCTGCAACAGGGGACAATAGAGGCTTGTTGGAAAACCAAGCGACAAGATTATCTACTTGCAAATTACCCATTTGATTGCGGGTATGAACAGATGCTGATGCCACATGTGGCAACAGGGAAACGTTATCTAGATCTAACAATGCAGACACAACGCTTGGCTCATTAGAAAACACATCAAGACCAGCTGCCGCAATCGTTCCATCTTTCAGCGCATGAATAAGCGCATCTTCATCCACAACACTACCGCGGCCAACATTGATGAACACGCCCTCTTTGCCAAGCGCACTCAAAACCTCAGCATCAACAGACCCATCTGTTGTTGGTGTTCCAGGCACAATGGATATCAACGTATCGACAGCATGCGCCATTCCCAAAAGAGTCTTGTGATAGCTATATTCGACGCCATCTTTTTCATTGCGAGAATGGTAATGGATATCAACGCCAAAACCTTCCAAGCGTTTTCCAATTTCTAAACCAATGCGGCCCAAACCATAAATACCAACCGAACGTTGGCGCAAAGTCAATTTGGTCAAAGGATAATTGCTATCCTCCCACTTCCCTTGCCTTAGATAAATCTCAGCTTTTGGCAATTCGCGCAATGTATTGATCAAAAGGCCAATTGTTGTATCAGCAACTTCATCACTTAAAACATCGGGTGTATTGCACACCATAATATTATTCTCGCCAGCAAATTTTGCATCGATAGGATCGTAGCCAACACCAAAATGGGCGATAATCTCAAGCGCGGGAAGCTCTTTCAAAAAAGCATTGGTCAACAATGTGCTCGACGCAATCCCAACAATGTTTTTCCTTTGAATATCTGACAACAAAGAACTACCGGCAGTTGGAATTCTCACCATATCAAACTCCGCTTCAACGCGGTCTGAAACATGAGGATAGATATTACCAGGAATTAAAATCATTGGTTTGGTCATGATGAACCTCTTAGATAAAGGGGGTTACGATTACAAAACATTGGAGTGTGTTACTTATTTACGCGGCGTCATAGGAGCTGTCGATTGTCTGATGCGCATTTCTGGCTTGATCAGATGTAGACCATTAACCTCATTGGACCCTGCAAGACGGTCGAGCAATGCACGCGCGGCACGGCGGCCAACCATAGACTGACCATTCCAAACAGTTGTCAGTGCCGGCATGGAAATAGACGCTTCCACAAGATCATCATAACCCGTGACAGAAATATCTTTGCCCGGCGTTAAGCCCGCACGATAAATTCCATTGATCAACCCAATGGCCACCAAGTCATTCCAACACACAACGGCAGTTGGCTTTTGTGACATAGACAAGAAATTAACCGCAGCTTCAAAACCTTCTTGCTTGGTTCGAGGACCCGGCACACGAAGAGACGGATCAACTTCAATACCGGCCTTTTCCAATGCCTGCACATAACCTTGATACCGATCACGGCCCGTTGATGTATTATCAGTTCCACCCACCATCGCAATTGTTCTATGGCCCAATCCAATTAAATGGTTGGTCGCAAGCGCAATCCCATAAGCGTCATCACCGCGATATGTCGGGGTTTCAAGATCGGGAACAGAACGTGCGATCAACACCGCAGGCATGCCATTGTCTTCTGCCAATTTAATATCACGAATAGGTGTTTCAATCGCCGGTGACATAATCACACCATCGGCACCAAGCTGCAAAAGTGTTTCAAGAAAATCACGTTGTTTTTGCACAGAATCATAATGATTGGATAAAAGAAAGGTCTGACGAGATCGATCTAATTCGCTCTCAATCGCTTTTAAAATCTCCGCATAGAACGGATTCATAATGTCATGAACAACAACACCGACAATACCAGATCGCGATGTCCGCAAACTGGCAGCACGGCGATTGTAGATGTAGCCCATTTCTAAAGCGGTACGTTTAATCTTCTCACGGGTTTCGGCCGCCACAAGCGGGCTGTCGCGCAATGCCAACGACACGGTCGCTGTCGACACACTAAGTGCGTCCGCAATTGTGGACAATTTAATCTTTTGAGCCAATTCCCCTCCTTCGCCCAATTATAATTTTATTATTTGGACGTAAATTTAGGCTTTTAAATCTTTAGAATTTAATTAAATTATTAAATTACCTTTTGCAATCTCTGTCTACTTGATCTTATCGATATTGATAATAATCTGATCTAATTGGCCTAAAAGCAACTTTTTATCGGATGAATCTAAACCGCTAAAAACCTTCCGGCGCCATTTTTTATTTTCTTTTTTGATAACTTTAACCATCGAGTATCCCAAATTGGTCAAATAAACATTGGCGCGCCTGCGATCTGATTTATCCTCACGACGGACAACAAATCCCCTTGCCGCTAGTCGGGTGATTGATTTTGCAATGGTTGGTGCGGTGACACCAAGCTTGTCTGCAAGCTCGGTTGGCGTCAATCCATCGGTCTTTTTGAGGATTAAAATCAGCCTGTCTTGTCCCGCATAAAGGCCCAGATCTTGCAATCGAGTAGAAAATGATGCGCGAGACTGCCGAGCTGTCTCCCCCATTTTGTCGATCAACGATTTTGAAAATTTTGCTTTTTTGGGTTTGGTTTTCTTTGTCTCAACCGGCTTTTCATTATCTATCTTTATCAATCTCAACCCCTAACTCAATACGTCTACTCTACTCGAACCTACACTCATCGAAATTACAACTTGTTGTCACATCGCATCTTATGCCGACTTGATCATGACAACAAATCCGTGGCAAGACATTAGAATGAAAAACCCACAAAGCCAAATCATCGTCATTTTGCCGCTCGGCGCGCATGAACATCACGGCCCTCATCTGCCGTTTGAAACCGATGCACTTATCGCAGAAACCTTTGGCAAAAAACTCGATCAACAAAGCCAACACGCAACCAAATTACTTCCAACAGAAACCATTGGATATTCCGTTGAGCATTTGGATTTTGATGGATCACTGAGCCTGACCTATTCTGAAGCCATTGATCGCTGGTTATCCATTATAAAAACGCAATATGAGCTGGGCCATCGAAAGATCCTTCTGCTCAATGCCCACGGCGGAAACTCACCGCTTTTGACAATAGTGGCAACTGAAGCTCGTGTTTGCTGGAATATGTTAGTGGTTGTCACCCATTGGACACGGTTTGGGCTACCTGAACAATTAGTAGCTCATATCGACAAATCAATTGATATTCACGCCGGAGAAATTGAAACATCTATGATGCTTGTCATCGCCCCTGATAAGGTACACTTAAGTAAAGCAAAAGACTTTTCATCCAAGCAAAAAGATTATGCAGATCAATTCAAATATATACGCGCTTATGGTCCCCATGCATTTGGTTGGAAGATGAGCGATCTTAATAATGAAGGTGTTGTGGGCAATGCACAAAATGCAAACGCTGCTAACGGCCAGATGATCATTGACCATGCACTTAACGGATTAGTTGAATTAGTCGATGATATGCATAAATTTGATCAAACAAACCTAACATAATTCAAAGTTTTAAAGCCTACCCATAGAAACTGAAAACATATTGTCCTATATGCCAAGTAGCAGACAATTGAGGTAATTATGAATAACGAAACCACAACGCACGATCCGATACCTGTCACAGTTTTAACTGGATATCTCGGCGCTGGAAAAACAACACTTTTGAACCGTATTTTAACCGAAGATCATGGCAAAAAATATGCCGTAATCGTCAACGAATTCGGCGAAATTGGTATTGATAATGATCTTATTGTCGAATCCGATGAAGAGATTTATGAAATGAACAATGGCTGCGTTTGCTGCACAGTGCGCGGCGATCTTATTCGCGTTGTCCAAGGCCTGACCCGCCGCCCCGGCCGTTTTGATGCGATCATTGTTGAAACCACCGGTCTGGCAGATCCTGTGCCTGTTGCCCAAACATTTTTCATGGATGATGATGTTCGCGCAAAAACAAGACTTGATGCGGTTATCGCACTTGTTGACGCAAAACATTTGCCAATGCGCCTCAAAGATGCGCCAGAAGCTGAAGATCAAATTGCCTTTGCAGATGTTGTTCTGATCAATAAATCTGACCTTGTCTCACCCCAAGAAATTGCTGCGATTGAAGCAACAGTTCGTAAGATTAATCCATCAGCACATATTCACAGAACAGAACGTTCAAACATTGCACTAGACGCTATT
Source organism: uncultured Rhizobiaceae bacterium (assembly GCA_963974325.1). Taxonomy (GTDB): domain Bacteria; phylum Pseudomonadota; class Alphaproteobacteria; order Rhizobiales; family Rhizobiaceae; genus Lentilitoribacter. The sequence continues at coordinate 3,943 of CAXBCW010000088.1, read as the reverse complement.
TTGGACCAAGGCGCGTTTGATTTATCACGCGCCTTGGAAACAGATCCGCATTTCTTTGAGAATAGTGATGATCATGACCATGCAGATCATGAATGCGGTCCAAGCTGCGATCACCACGATCACAAGCATGATCACGATCATAAGCACGGCCCTGATTGTGAACCCGATTGTGGACACGAAGATCACAAGCTTTCGCCGGACAAACACGATGTCAGCATCAAATCCATTTCTCTGCGCGCAGGCACCATGGATCCGAAAAAATTCTTCCCCTGGATTCAGAAGACAACCCAAATTGATGGACCAAATATTTTACGTCTCAAAGGGATTATCGCGCTTGATCAAGATGATGACCGATATGTCGTGCAAGGCATTCACATGATTGTTGAAGGTGATCACAATCGTGCTTGGAAGCCAGATGAGGAACGGGTTAGCCGTATCGTCTTTATCGGTCGCGATTTGGACGCAGAAAAACTAGAGCGCACCTTTAAAGCTTGTGAGATGTAATCCATGCCAACTGTTGCACCTCTTGATCTTAACGAACATTGTATCTCAGCGCTTTTCATTGATGATATTCCATTTTTTGCACTGGCGTCGGGTGACGTTCATCGCCTAGATTATGGCCATCACAGCCACGAAATGCACGATGGATTGCTAGCAGCTTCCATCTCCACAGATGGGCTTTCCTTGTTAACATCCGGTGAGGATGGCAAGGTGATGGGTTTGAGCGCAAAGGGTCAAGAAACCGAACTTGCCTCTATCGGTTCTAAATGGATTTCAGCACTATCAAGCGGACCAAATCAAGCTTTGGGTTTTGCCACTGGCCGCAAAGCCTCCATCCGTTTAAAAGACGGAACAATGCGCGAATTTGAAGAAAAGCGCAGTGTTGAGGGCATAGCTTTTGCCCCCAAAGGGATGCGCGTAGCTTTTGCCAGATATAATGGCGTCTCATTGCATTGGGTTAACAATCAAACACCGCCCACAGAGTTGGTTTGGGATGGTGCACATATTGATGTCACCTTCTCTCCAGATGGCCGATTTTTGGTCACAAGCATGCAAGAAAATGCGCTGCATGGCTGGAAGCTAGATGGCAAGCCAAATGATGAAGACCGCCACATGCGCATGACGGGATATCCGGCAAAAGTCAAATCAATGTCTTGGTCTGCAAAAGGCAAATGGTTAGCATCTTCTGGCGCAACAGCTGCCATTGCCTGGCCATTTTCTGGTAAAGATGGCCCGATGGGAAAAGCGCCATTAGAGCTTGGCGCACGCGCAAATATTATGGTCACAACAGTGTCGTGCCACCCGACGGAAGATGTCGTTGCAATCGGTTATTCTGACGGTATGATTATGGCTGTACGGTTTGCAGATAATAAAGAAGCGCTTTTGCGTCGCGGCGGATCCAGTGCCGTATCATCTATGGGGTGGAACAGAGATGGACGCATGTTGGCATTCGGATCAGAAACGGGTGAATGCGGCGTCATCGATATTGCAGGTTAAACATTTTATAAACCTGGTCTGTCACATTATGATCGCAATGCACGCTATAAAGATAAGATAAGCATATTTGAATTTCTAAGGGATAGCTAAGTTAAGATGTTTAAACGCAAACCTTTACTCAAAACCACGCTTAAAGCGGGCATGACGTCACTCTTTGTGATCGCGCCAACGCTGAACGCTGTGTCCCATCCCCATGTGTTTGCAGAGGCACGGTTGGAAATCTCGACAACAAAAAGCGGTGGGTTCGATGAACTTCGGCATGTTTGGCGGTTCGATGAATTATTTTCATCCAGTGTCGTGCTTGATTTTGATGAAAATCAAAATCTGCAATTGGATCCAGAAGAGCTTATAAAAATCGGCAACGTCGTCCACCAATCTTTGGCAGAATTTGACTATTATACCAATGTCACTTTGGATGGAAAAGACGTGAAAATGTCCGCGCCCGATGCGATCATGGCCGACTTTGTCGACAATCAACTCCTACTGATTTTTGCTATGCAGCCAGCGGGTATGATCAAGCTTGAAGGCAAAATAACCGCAGGCATTTATGACCCAACCTTTTATGCGGCAATGGAGTTCATCCATGATAGCGATCTTGTCGTGTCTGGCCCTGCGAAAGAATTATGCAAACGTGCCGTTGTTCGCCCAGATGTGGACGAAGTCTTGGCTCAAAACCAAGGGTCATTAACCGATGCATTTTACGATGATGCAGAAAACAATGATCTGACCAAACTCTTTGCAACCCGTTTAGAACTTACATGTCCATGAAGCCCATAAAATCCCTATTACTACTCGTTCTATTGCTCGCTCTATCAGCACCAGCGATCGCCCAATCTTCACTTGGTATTGGCACAAGCGACCCACAAATTGCAGTCAACGGCCCATTTGCCGGACTATTGGCAACAATTAATACCTACCAGCAGCAGTTCTACCGTGCGATGACCGAGGCGCTCAAAGACATGCGCCAAGACCCAAGCCAGCTTTGGCTTTTGGTCGGCTTGTCATTTGCCTATGGAATATTCCATGCCGCAGGACCTGGTCATGGCAAAGCAATCATTTCCTCTTATATGATCGCAAATGAAGTCGAGCTTAAACGTGGCGTCGTCTTGTCCTTTCTCGCTGCATTTTTACAAGGTATCATGGCACTTATTGTTGTGGGTTCGGTCTATTTTGTTTTGCGCGGCACATCGGTTTCAATGACCGATGCAACATACGGGTTAGAACTTGCAAGTTACGGCTTGATTATCATCGTTGGCCTCTGGCTTTTATGGCAAAAACTTTCAGCACTGAGAAAAACGGCATCGCACTCACATGATCATCATGACCATGCACACAGCCACGATCATTCCCATGTCGGAGATAGCCATGCATGCGATCATTGCGGTCATGCGCATATGCCAGATCCAAAAACACTATCCGGCACAGTCTCCTTAAAACAAGCATGGTCTGCGGTTCTAGCTGTCGGCATTCGCCCCTGCTCTGGTGCCATTATCGTCTTATCGTTTGCGCTGTTAAATGGCCTCTTTTTAGGCGGCGTATTATCTGTGTTTGCCATGGCCATTGGCACCGCAATCACGGTCTCAATTCTCGCAACGCTTGCCGTAACCGCAAAAAATGCGGCCATGCGCTTTTCCTCAGAAAAAAGCTCAGCAATGCGCATCGGTGCCATCATCGAAATAATCGGAGCACTGTTCGTTTTATTATTAGGAATATTGCTACTAACCGCAGCATTATAGACGTTTAATCAGAAGCTTTTTGAGACGCATCATCAAGTTTTTGATCGCAGCGCTTTTGATAACGGCTTCTAAGCCAAAAAATTCCGAAAAAAGCCAAGACGAATAAAACTGCAACTGAATAAGATAACCAAACAGAAATATCAGCCAGCCAAGTTAACAATGGCGGCATAAAGAAATAACTTGATGCCACGCCCAACATGATGACGCCAGCGGCAATGAAGGCAGATCTATTCTCTGTTTTCTCTGTCATGAAAAACTATATTATCCTCGTTAAATCCTAGCCTATCTCATATCTTCTAAGCGTTGTTTCTGCAAACCATTTCGGTCAAAATTATCGGGTGCCAGCCATTTCTCAAAACCCTGACGGATTTGCGGCCATTCCCCACCTAACATTGAATACCAAGCCGTATCTCGGTTCTTACCTTTGGCGACAATATGTTGGCGAAAAACACCTTCAAATGTAAATCCATAGCGGATTGCAGCTCGATGGGATTTATCATTCTCATTATTAAGCTTCCACTCGTATCGACGATACCCAAGATCATCAAAGACATATTTCGCCATCAAATAATGCGCTTCTGTCGACATCATTCCGCGCGCCATTTCAGCCCCATGCGCAACCGCGCCCACTTCAACCACGCCATTATCGGGATCAATCCGCATATAACTTGCCATACCAACAATATTCGATGTTTCATTGCTGACAAATA
>CAXBCW010000087.1:0-13391 GCA_963974325.1 uncultured Rhizobiaceae bacterium | reverse complement strand
AATCATAAATTAGGCATCTTGGGAATCCCTGCTTTTAATAGGTCCTGACCCTAAAAAGAAAAGTTGGTTTGAGCCGCTTATTTCGTGAAGGTGCTTGGCTAGATATGCTGGCTAAAGTGTGACCGCTTTTTGAAGATCAGATCATTATCGGTAGAATCAAAATTCCTACAACAAATGATATTGTTAGAAGGTATGCGATGCACCGACCCCATATTCTAAACAGTTTGGTAGTATGCGATTTGTTTCCTTCATAGTTTTGAAGAGAGTTTCTACATGGAAGCTACAAACGAGTTTCTCACAGGAATTCCGCGCCCTTCTGAGTTTGCACTTACAGCTGATTTATTAATATTTACCTTGACGCCGTGCTCAATTAATGAGCCAATCGAGTATATTAATTATTGGGGGTAAAAATGAAGGTTGTCGGGGTAGTTTCGGGTGTATTTTTACTTATGTTGCACGTCTCAAGCGGAGTTGCACAGTCTGTGATTACACTTGAAGATTTCGATTTAAGTTCTGATGTTGGTGTTGCTGCTGAAGAATCTAAATCTGATTTGGAAAATTGTCTTCTCAAGATTGGTAATTGTGCAAGCGATGAGTTGAAGTCCGGTGCGAGTTTCAGTCTAGATGATGTTTTGAATTTAGGTGTAATCGATCACGAAAAAGTTGCCCCAGCGCCAGTTAGCGCTGTTAGCGGTGACGCATCTCAACCAGCATCACCATCAACTTATGCAGATCCTCTGCCTTCCGTAGATATGGAAATATTGTTTGACTATGATTCCGCTGATATACGTTGGGACCAAAAGAATCGTTTGATTGATCTTGCTAAAACACTCAGCACAGATGGATTTAGGAGCTATTCCCTGCTGTTTGTTGGTCATACTGATGCTAAAGGATCCGCTCAATATAATAGACACCTGTCTGGTCAGCGTGCTGGAGCCGTAGCTGATTTCATTCGAGTTAATACAGCTATTCCCTCGCATCAGATTATTTCCTCAGGCATTGGATTTGATAAGCTTAAAGACTGGAATGATCCGCTTAGTCCACGTAATCGTCGCGTACAACTGGTTTTAGTTCCGCTCCGAAAATAGATGTGATTTTGGGATTAATTTCCTGTGGACATTCAACATGGGATTTTATTATGACACTTGGATTTCTAATACGCTCATCTGCTTTGCTTTCAGCCCTTCTTTACCAAAACGCAGCTTTCTCCGCTACAGTTGAGTTACGGCCAGATTTACTACCATACCTTTATGAACTTCGTTCAATTTATGAGCAACCCAAGTATCATGAGGGGGAGCAGCGGAAGATATTTGGAGGTCAAATAGATTATGCAAAAGGACCGCAAGTTGTTTATCTTTCTGGTGTCATAGAAAAAGGTGACGCTGAGAAATTGTCACAGTTGTACAATGATCCGGCGATCTATGAAAAAATTGTTGTCCTAAATTCGCCGGGTGGGAATTTCGCCGAAGGTATTCGTATCGGCGAAGTCTTATACGGCGCATTAGAAGGAAATGATTCCGGATTGAGTGGTGTGTTCGTCCTAAGTGGTGACCAATGTCTTTCAGCATGCTCTATTGCTCTCTCCATGGCAGCAATTGACCCATATACGCCTGGTGGATCCTTTCAAGGGCGCTTTATCGAAGATGGCGCGCGTGTCGGGTTCCATATGGGGATTTTGCCCGATCGATTGGCTGATCAATCAGTTCAGTTTAAACAGGCACTCAACATTGCATATGATGTTGTCGCAGCTTTTGCGCGAATTGTTGAGGATGAATTGAGCCCAGCTCGTTTATTAGCTGAGGCGCTTAAACATAGAGACGCTAGAAGTTTTTATGAATTTTCGGGAGATGGTACTGCCTTGAGTATGGGCTTTAATCCGGTATCTAGAGGCATCTTAGCAGCTCCAATCGCGAGCGCGGTACTAAGTACCGACGTCGCGTTGAACATGTGTGCAAAGCTCATGTTCTCATCCCATATGCGCAGATCTCGATTTATCATTGAACATCTTGGCTATGCATCAGGCCGAGTTAACATAACAAATCCAAGGATAGACATTACAGGGCGCGTGACTCCGTTTAAAGCTCTGATAGAGGAATTTGAGTCTCAGAGTGTCGCGGCGATATTTGAAGGTGGGGAAACTTGCTATCTAACCCAAGTCGAAGGTGGTCGAGTTTTAATTGACGTGACTGGCATAGATGTGCCTCCAAGCTGTGTAGAAAACCCCAGAAACAAAGATATTGATGGTTGGTGCGCGACGGCGCCCAGAACCTCTTCTATGCTCGCGACGGTCGGAATGTTGGCAGATGCAATGCATTGTCCATCGGATCAGTTGTTACCGGATAGTCCTTGGCGAGAAAAGAGCGGCAAATCTTGGCAAAGAACTGTTGCGCAGAGTGTAAATGTGCGCGACCAACCATCCCTCAAAGGTAAAAAGATAGCCACTGTCGAGGCTGGAGAAGACATTCAAGTCAATGATTGCAAAATAGTCGATGACGGGCAGGGCGTTTGGTATAATATCACTAGCGATGCCACATCGGGATGGGTTAGCGCCCGATTTATTAGTATTTCGCTCTGGTAGTAAAATCTATTACGCATAATCAGTTGTCTATCGAACAGTAAAATCACGTGTTTGAAAAGAGATACTTGTGCCCAGCATATCGATGCTGCCTTCTTCGCGACCGCTTTTAATTTCTGTGAGAATTTGTCTGAGCGTTGCCTTGATTTTCGACTTGTCAAAAGTCACATTTGTTTCACAAAAATAACCCAATTGATTTCGGCCTTTCTCGTCATTTTCTTGCACAACAAGTCCATATCTAGAACCTGGTGAAATTTCATATCGTAATTGACCATTTTGAATGTCGACACTTTTAAAAAATTTCAAAGGAATAGGCGTCAATTTGTTTGAAGGCGCAATGTTGAGAAAAAATGGTTTACAGCTCTTTGGCACATCGGCGACAACGGAGACTTCTTCGCCGACAGTTACACGCGGGGGGTAGACAGTAAGGAGTGATCTGGGTGCAATGGGTTTTGCTGGGATTGTTTGCACGACCTGCGTTGGTTTTTTCGACTTCGTTTGCGCTACGTCTTGCTTAGGAGCAGATGTCTTGCTCGTGGAAAAATAGAATTCATTTTGCATTTGGGATAATTGTTGTGGGCGCTGCTCGCCATTTGTTGCTTCAAGTACATCACGCGTCACGCGTTTCATTAGCACAGAGACTTCTGTATCAGGCGTTTTGATATGGTGGGCCAATGATTTTGCAAATGGTGAATTGCCGTCTCTGCCATCAGAGGCCGTTGTATTGGGTAATGTGGCAAAGGTTACCAGCGTATCACCGGTTGGGCGCACAAATGCCAAGCCACGGCTAATCCCGGCACTGCGATTTTCTGATTTCGCTTTGGCTAAAAAGGCTTCTGCAAATGGGTTGTTGCGACATGCATCTAAGAACACGAGACCAATGGGGGCGGATTCTAAAATATCAAGAATGGATTTCAGCGAAATACCATCTCGTGCAATTGATGATTCAGATTTCAGTACGGTATCAATTGGCATCAGATAATTTTCGCCATCTTTTTGCATTCCGTGTCCTGCATAGTAAATGGCAGCGACATCTGCGTTGCGAACTTTTTTTGCAAAAGCATCTATAGCATCCCCCATTTCATCTTCTGACAAATCGAGCCCTATAGCGACGTCAAAATTCATTTCTGTGAGGCTTTTGGCGAGCAACTTTGCATCATTGCCTGCATTGTCGAGTGCACCAATGGTCTCATAGGCAGAATTGCCAATGACGAGTGCAACACGTTTTTCTGCTTGAGCCGTAGACAATGCAAAAATTGATACAATGAGGCTTACGGTGATCAAAGCTAAATGTTTGGCATTAAATAATTGGCGCATAATAGAACCTATTGGGAATGATGGTGCCACCTTAGTATGCTTTCCCCTGCATCAAAAGTGCTATTCTATGAAATAGTCTCGGTAGAAGAATATTTTCTCTATGGCGTGCAATAGTGGTTCATGATCTATCATTCTTTGCAAAAGTATGCGCTTATTTACTTTGGTTATACGCGCGAGGGATGGGCACATGTACAATAGATTATTTAAACTTGGTGCGATGAAAATTGCAGGTCTCGCCGTAGTTTTAATGTTTAATACAGAAGCCAGCTTTGCAGCAAAATTTACTAAAGGCGATAACGTTGACTGTCGTATCCAAATGAATGGGCAAGTCATCAAGGGAGATTTGTATCGATTTAAACAAGCTGAAATAATATTTCATATACAAGATACAGGGGAGTCTACCCAAACGAACACGATTTGTTTAAACAGCCCGGGTGGAAGTTTGTCAGAAGCGGGGCGCCTGGCTGCTTATTTTTATAGGAAAGGTGTTGGTACTGTTGTTCACAACGGGCAAAAATGCCTTTCTGCATGCTCGTTTATGTTTATGCTTGGTATGGCGCAAGGTGCAGAAGTTGCATTCATCAATCGAAAAATACATCCTAACGGGCAATTGGGGTTCCATAGACCAGAAATTTCCTTGGATAAAGACAAAGATTACAAAGGATCTGCTGTAGTTAAGGCCTTTGATATAGCGATTTTATCGACACTTGATCTGCTTCAAATTAGTAATAACAAAAAACCGTTTACTCAAGAACCGATGGTTTCTGTGGACTTACTAAAAGCTGCTTTTATTCATCGCGGGCAGGATTTTTTTTATATTGATACGGTAGATAAGGTCGGGCGTTGGGATATCGGTATTCTTAATCTAGACGCTGATCTGTTTCCAAAATTAAACAAAGAGGGCGCGTGGAATTCTTGTGAAAATCATTTTCGCTGGGGGTATGACATATCAAAGAAGTTTTATCCCATGGGGCAAGACCCTGAAGATACAGTTCATGTTGCCACGCCATTTCGTGGTGCACAGGGTGAAGAGTTTTTTGATGTTGTGGGCCAAGATGCAGGTTTGGTTGAAGCAGGATGTATTTTGAAACAAGAATATGACGCAATCTTAGCATGCGGATCGAATGAAGTTGTAAGTGTGAACTTGGGAAGTGGTCGGTGTGACCGTAGCAATTATGCTGATAAGCTTTCTACTGTGTCAAACTCTCTTCTGACGATGCTTCATCCCGACACAAAAATTTCTACCCTTGTGCCGTATGTAAGTTCAGCTCAGCAAATATTTGACAACCGACAAGCTTATTACAAGCGCCAAGACGCAGCTTATGCGGCTCAAAATAATTCTGGGCATAATGCGCCTATTATCATCGATGTAGATACCGATCAAAGTGCCAAGCGTTGGACGAACTATGCTGGCTTTGATCTTAAGGGCGGCGACCTTTATGTCCACAAAGGTGTGACAAGCCAAGATTGTTTGTCTATGTGCCAAAATGATGGTGCGTGTTCAGCTGCGACCTATGATCGTTGGAATAGAATATGTATTCTTAAAGACATAAATAATAGCTGGAGATTACTTCTGCAGCAGCCCAAGACAGATACATTTATGTTTGGAGAAATCGCTCAAAATAATATCCAAGTATCGCAATCCCAGCCTGCCTTTAAGCGAAGAAACGACCGAAGCTTTCCTGCACCAAACAATGCCTATCAAGCTTTTCAAACAGCTGATAGTTACGCCTGCGAAGATACCTGTTTTAGAGATAATCAATGCCATGCCTATGGTTATAACAACTCTCGCATTTGTTCACTATATAATTTGCCGGGGGAATACTTCCCACGAAACGGAAGTGTAATTGGTATCAAGGAGCAGTTGGATTAATCTTGTCGTCATTATATTTAATTTCGTGACAGGTCTATATGGCTGGAAGATCTGAAGTTGAATTGGCTAACTTGCCTATTGATCGCTTGTAAATAATCCTACTCGTCCTATCTGGCAGTCAGATTGACGAAGGAATATTTCAAATTCAGCGGGTTCGGGGGCATAGTCACCATTGTGCCGGCGCAGATAATCTTGAAGGTCATGCGGTTGGCTCGCGCAGTAAATTCCAACCAACTGATCTGCTCCAGTGGGTGTTACAACATCAAATTCAATTGGCAGTCCCTCAGGGCCAATATCAGAGCTGCTGTTTACTGGTGGGTAGAGATATTGAAATTCACCATTTCCAGCTAGGTTAAAGGCCGTCAAATGAGTAAGTCTGGCATCAGGTGCAACAAACTTAAACTTCACGCGTGTTCCGATTACTTGTAGCTTAGCTGATTGCGAGGCAATGATCTGCCCATGCGGCAGGTCAGGTCTTAATAGTTTTGGTAAGGCCTTAAGCAGCTTAACCCGCGCAATGATTTTTTGTGGTTCATCACTTAATTCATCAACGCTATTTAGATGGTATATTTTATCACCAGTGTGATTATAAACGACCCATCCCTCTTGATCAGGTTCAAATGTTAGGTCGGCATTTTGGTTCACAAATTTTGCGTCAACTCCGGGCGAAAAGAACTTTTTACCACCAATCATATTGATAGTAACACGGTGATCGGGTTTTGCTATGACAATAGGATTTGGGACTATTTTAGGTTCAACAATAGTTGGAATATCCGGTATTAGCTGAAAGGCTATTGAATCATCGCCACGCGGTAGTAGACGTGGTTTTTGATTTTGATTCATTTTAGCTACAACTTGCGTTTCAATGTAATTTGATAATTCTCTGCGGCTCACATAGTTGTTTTTGTCGGTGTCGGCATCTCCGGATATCCCTTGCGCAAAGTAGTAAGACAGAGCGCCATGAGGTTTGCCATCAATACGCGTTTCTGTGACCAGCAATTTATCAGTCTCCGTTGCAAGTATTTGGGTCACATGGGCGAGGGGTTTGTCTCTGTCACCGCTCGTGGGAATGATTTCATCAAGCAAGGGCTCAATTGTTATATTCCATTTGCCACCGTTTCTTGATGCACCCGCAACGCGCTGGTTGATAGAACGTTCTAATCCGCCTGAATGGCAGGAATCCATAACCATAATAATTTTATATTCGCGTGCTTGTTTTAGCTTCTCGCGAATTTGATCATCGCTTAGGCGCCCTTTACGAGGGTTTTTGGGATCAAATTCATAAAACATCAAAGTTTCATCTAGTTTGTCTTTCTCGTCAAAAGGTTCTGCAACTTCTCGTTCTTGCCCACCGTGACCTGCAAATGTAATGATTAAAGTATCGCCTGGGTCGGCTTTTGTTAACATTCTATCGTAGGCGTTCAGGAAGTTTTCTATCGTTGCCTGTTCATTGACCAGGAGGCGATTATCAGGCAAATCAACACCTTTTGCTCTTAGGGCTGCAGCTATTATTTCTGCGTCATTGGCGGCACCCTGAAGGTCTGTATGGCTACCGGGTGGTGTTTCTGATCGAGGTTTAAAATTTTCATAGTCATCGATCCCAACAACAAGACCATATTGTTTGGCATTCGCAAAACTTGCCAGCAATACAAGGCAAAGTGATATCGTGAATTTGAGAATTAATTTCATTTCAATCCCCCACTATTCAAGTGCCATTTCTACACGTCTAGCAATGGCTTGTCTCTGCTCGACATTATAAATCGTATAATCTGAAAGGACGGGCAGCTCTTTTTCACCTCGACCTGATGTGATGATGTTTGCCACCACTTGCCCTTCGGTTTGCAAAAATAGCTTCAGACTATGGGCCCTGCGTTCAGACAAATTTTGGTTAAAATCAATGCTTCCACGTTCATCAGTGTGCCCAATTAAATGGATCACTTTGATGTGGTAGGAATTGATGAATTTAGCGAGTTTAAGAGCTTCGCGCTTGCCAAGGTGATCTAGATGGTCAGAGTTTGTTGCGAATTTGATTGGGATATAAGTCGATTTAACAGGTCTGTTTTCATAGACCACTTTATCTACCGGTGGATTATAGTCGTTTGCAGCTTTTTTATTGGGTACAAATGAAAGCCCGCGGGATAGGGCGCCGTAAATACCCATCGCACGTCCATCACTACGGCTGATTGTATCGGCTGTTGCACCTGCAAGCATCGTGTTCTCCTGAGCGAGCATTGCAATTTGTTTAGCAAAATCACCTAGTTTATCGCTGTTAGGCGTTAAAGTTGGATCCAATATTGTATCAAGACTTGCGTTGTATAACTCAGCAGCTTCAGCACGGTTATCTCGTTTTGCAGCTATATCGGCGCGCGAAACTTGAACAAGCCAATGACTGGCGGGGGCCGCTGACAGCAATTTTTCTGCAGTGTCCAAATCACCGGTTTCAATGGCGGCTTGCGCCTGCTGAGCAAGAATTGCTGCAGTCTGCGTAAGAGCGACATTGACTGAGTTATCAGAGCAGTTAGCCGTTGTTTTAAAAACATTGATGGCTGTAGCGATTGTCTTAAGGTTACCGCTGTTACGACCTTCATTGAGGTGTTTAAGGGCCGTGTTGCATTCGACCGCTACGCTTTGCGACATGACATTGAAGCTTATAAATATCATTGTCATGCAGAAGATTGTTTTTTTAGCGATTCTCATATTTGATATCCTTATCTAAGACCACGACTACACTTCACTTTTGACGCCCCTTAATGGACGTCAAAAGTAATGTAGTTATAGGCACTATCGCCTTTGTCTTCTGCGACTTGTTCTTCCGCGATGAAACTAATTCCGCGTTTGCGATCTAAAGATAGTTCTTTTGCAAGTGCGCTGACATCGGATGGATGGATACGATGTTCACCCAATCCACCAACCCGGCAGAATGCTACCAATGTTTCTCCGTTTCCAGGTTCATCAAATTGTACTCGAATTTTCGAACCTGGGAATGGAATTTTGCGCCATTCTCCAGCCGTCAGATATTGGGGTCCAAGTACTGATTGAGGGTATTCTTCTATATTCTTATTGGATTCAATATATACAATTTGCAATTCGCAATCTCGGTTCGTTGATATTTCAAATTCCAAATAATCTCCAATTTTCACATCAGTGCTACCGGCTCGGATGAGCAAATGCATTGGATTGGATGGTTTGTTATATTCCACATATTCTGTTGCCTCAGTGGCAGCGGGTTTGTAAGGGTCTGCCAATATTTTGGTTGTCATGGTGACAGCTAATTCTGTGGCCTCTTTGTACTCATCAAAGGAGATTTTTTTTTCATCACGATAGCCTGCGTCATAATTATAGGCATCAAAATGTGTGAGCAGAGGAAGCAATACTTTCCAATAATTTTCCACTTCATCGCGGGGGATACGCAAACCGTTTTGTGCGCGACGTGTCCATGTTGCCAATACCTGGCTTAAATGTGCATCACCTATGCCAAATGATCGATCCTGAAATTCCTCAACGTTGAGACCAAATTCCCGCGCCAATGCATCATATTCAAGGTCTTCAAAATGCAGATCAGCTAAATATGTCACAAGCTCAGTTTGGCCTGTCGATAGGGGAGGTCGAGAACTTACCATCGTGCCAGCACTGTTCAATTCGGTTGCATTCAATTTTGACAGATTGTCGACAAAATATTTAAAGTCATTCATATATGCATCCTGAATCACATCAGATTCGGGATATAATCTCAGTAATATTTCTCGTTGATCTTTGTTAAATTGTGCTGAAGAAATTATCGCGTTACGGACCACGTCTGTATTAGAAATAATACCATTGTCGTGACATTCAAAACACGATCTAGCGTTAACAATATCGATACCACGTCCGTGTGCTTTCTTTCTATTTGATACGATACTTGTTGGTCCAACTAGCAGTCGATTACCTTTGTTGTCAGAAAGATAATAACCTTGCAGACCATTGGGTAGTGAGAAAATCATTTCACCGCCGTCATGCTCAAATGGCTCTGTTCCTGATACTGTTCTACCCCATTCATCCGGTCCATCTGGGTGGGCTAAAAGCGAGCCCAAGCCGTTGCTGGATGCAAAGTCATATGATTTCCAGTAATAACCACCATTTGCCAATTCATGACGTTCTAACATGCGATTGTGGTCGGATACTCCAGACTCACCGCGATCAAATCCAGCGCGAATGACACGTTGGTTAAAGATGTTTGATCTGACGTCCACATTCAAACGATCTTCCAGAACTTGTATATTGTCAGGTAGTTCTAAAAGGACATCATAATAAGGAGATTCAGATGCAAAACGGGTAAACCAATCTGCACGTAGAATAGGAACCTGATCTCCAACGCCTTTAGCCAAGGCCCCTAATATTGGATCTGAGTGTGGTGCTATTGCATATGGATAGATGCTTGATGATGTACGAAGTAAAGCATCCCATGCTTTTTCTGAAAAATCTGCGCGTGCAACACTGTTGTTGTAAACACCAGTCGCCATTGCGTCCCATTGATCTTTGGACCATTCATAATCGCGCAAATCTATACGCACTAGAGCACCATTGGTGCCCTGTACTGGTTTTACAGGTACTAAGCTTTTACCTAAAGATACCGAGTTCAGAAATTTGTTGAGAGCAGCGTGAAGAGTGTGCACAGGATTACGGTTTAGTCCCTTTGCGTCGCAATCAACTGGCGGCAAAGGTGTGTTCGCGAAGTTGAAATAACGAATATACTGCCAATCTAATTGATTAACTGTGCCAAGGTCAGACATTGCAGACACGTGTATTTCGCGAATATTGCCGCCAATGAATTTTGGAAGTTCTGGGCGTGGCTGCGCTACCAAATCTATTGGTTGTGCCTCAGTTGTTGCTGAAGCCTGTGCTCCCAACGCTGTAATCCAAGTCGATAATGCAGCTACTTCACCCTTTGTCATCTTTTTGCCGAGGGGCATACGGTTACTTGCAATAGATGCATATAAACGAGAGGCAGTCGGATCGCCCGGCACAATTGCGTTTTTATCCGAAGCAATAGCTGTAATGTCTCCCATGGGGAAACTTCCAACATTGGATTTTCCAGGTCCATGGCAATCTCTACAGAAACCATCCATAATGCTATCGGCTTCCGCGATTATAGCGGGCGAAATATTCGATTTAACAGAGGTTGGGGTTGTTGGATTTCCCGTTGGAGCGGAGCAATACGCATTGACGCGCTGGACCAATTCAGTGGCGCCTGTCATGTCTACACGAGTGTCTTCTTCCGTGACAGTTGCAACAACAGGAGTAAGCCCCATGAGGTCTTTTGCTGCGGCATCCGCCACTTTTAAAGTTTCTGGCTCAGTTGGCGTACCGGATAAATATGCATAAATTGCTGTCCGGTCATCAAGTGATAATTTAGCGTATTCTTTGGCGTAACGGCGTTTGTTTGTAAGCGTTAATGGCTTGCCATTCAGTTTTTTGCCTTCCAGCAAATTGCCAACTACAAATGCTTCAGCACCAAATGCCTCAATATGTTTAGCTGTAATTTTTGGTGCGAAATCACCGAACAAACCTGCTTCACCTTCAAAAGAGCGATCGGCATCTAGCTTGTAAGTCATGGCGCCCATATTGCGCGGTGTATGGCATTCAGCACAATGACCTGCCGAGTTAGTCAAAAACTCTCCGCGTTTCATTTGTGCGTCACCATTAGCACTAAGAGCAGGTCTTTCATCAGACCATTGGCGCATGATAAGTTTGCTTGGGAATGAGACGTTATGCTCTTTGTTAACAGCATCGCTTTCGGGAAGCGTTGAAATATAAGATTTTATGTCAAGCGCATCTTCTGCGGACATTTTGGCAAACGCAGCATAGGGAAAAATTGAACCAAAATATTTGGAGCCATCTTCCTTGGTGCCGCGAAGGACAGCATTTAGGAAACGTGAATTGTTCCAGTTACCAATTCCATGTTCTTTGTTGGGGGTGATATTTGGCGTATAAAATGTACCCAGTTTGGTGGATATTTTTAATCCACCAGCGAGTGTTTTCTGGTCATCGACAACCCCGTGGCATGAACCACAGGCAGATCCATGAAAGAGTGTTTCACCATTTGACAAATCTGCCGAGTAATCACTAAAAGATCCGTCTGCAAACAGCTCTTCAGAATTTGCATTTGTGATCGCTAAAGAAAAGAAAATTGCTACGGATGCAGCAAAAACCTTACCGCTATCAACGAAATTCGAATTTTTCATAGTGTACTCCCTTGGGTGATTTACCCGCTTTTTTTAAGTCAACGACAATGGCCTCTCGCATGGGGCCTGGGCCACAAAACCAAAGTGATGATGAGCTGATATCAATTGGCGAGTTTTCTACAATGTGTTTTGCAGAAAAACGCCCTTCATTTGCGCTAACATATAATGTGTAACTGAAATTTTTACTTCTTTCGGCTGCAGCCTCAATACGCTTGAGACCAACCGCTTCTTCTGCTTTTCCAACACAATAATATAAATGGATTTTACGTTGATTGTCATTTTGTATGGAATCACAAAATGCAAGAAATGGTGTTATACCAATGCCGCCGCCAACCCAGATTTGTTGATTGGTGCCACGTCTGTAGTCAAAACGACCGTATCCACCCTCAATCGTGGCCGCATCACCTGCTTGCACATTGTCTCGCATGTATTTTGTGAAATCGCCAAGTCCACGAATGGAAAATTGGATTGTACCGTCTTCGCGCGCTTGGCTTATTGTAAATGGGTGCGGCTCTCGCAAGCCTTTTCGCGCGATAGATAAAAAGGCAAAGTTTCCCGGGTGCGACTTTATCTTAAAGCTACCTTTGGGTTTGGCCTCAATGATAGTGGCTGCAGGATGTTTCTCAATAAATGATATTTGATATTTTCTGCGGCGGAATATTGCGCCTAATTGAGTATAGAGAAAACTGAAAACGCCAATAACTGCTGCCAGTTGCAAATAATTTGATAACAGAGAATTTGCTTCGATTGGCGCTCTTACAAAAAACTGATGAAATACAAGGGCCATGAAGACGATCCCCAATAAGCGGTGACCCATCCGCCAGAATTGATAGGGAATTTCAAATGGCAGTTTCGGTATCCGCTTTATAAAGCTAATGGATAACAACACGATGAGGATTGGAAAAACGAATTCCGCAACTTCCTTAGCAAGGCTTGCTGTTTCGCGGGTTAGAATGGTTCCATCTAAATTCATGCCTATGGCTTTGTGAGCAATCACAAGCACAAGTGTTGAAATACCAATCCATTTATGAGCGAAATAGACTTGGTCTAAGCCACCCATGATTCGCTCGATAATTGGTGGTCTGGTTGCCAAAAACAAATTTGTGGCCATGAGGCAAAAAGCAACCACGCCACAGGATAATGCAATTGTGTTGGAAGTTGTATTGGAAGCGAGTGCAACATAGGTCAGAAAGGCAGGAAGGATAACACTGATAAAGGCAAGAAAAACGTTAAATACAATCGTCAATTGATTCCCCCGCACTCATTTCTAATTTGAGTGCAGAGCATGTAGCAATACCCAGATAAAATCAACATCGACCGGTCTGTTTATAGGTTGATTTTCAAATTTATTAGGGTCAGGACTCGTTAAATCCACCATATGATGATAGCGGCGATGCAAAATGCG
>CAXBCW010000086.1:0-13696 GCA_963974325.1 uncultured Rhizobiaceae bacterium | reverse complement strand
CTTAGCTTTTAAATATACGATAACAACAAACCTGACCGCATCTCAATATTGACAATCCAGCACAAAAACATGAACGCTACCGCTTCTTTAGATTTCCGGTCAGAAACTGTGATGTGGTCTTTGGTCCTTGATAATTAGAAAGGCCTGTTTTAGGCAAGACCTTACTCTCTGGCTTTAAATACGTTCCAAACATCATGTCAATTACTGGAAACATCGCAGCAAAGTTTTTATTGTAGTGCTTTGGTTTTGTGGAATGATGGACAAAATGAAATCTATTATCTCCAAGCACATAGCCAAACCATCCAAAATCGAATGGAGCGCGCGTATGCTGGAAATAATGTAACGCTCCCATGAAGGCCGCAAGAGCAAGAGCATCGTTCAAATTAATTACGACCAGTAGCTTGAGTGGTAATATGGTTAGAACCCACCTAACAACATCAGATATTGGGTGGAACACTCCTGACATACTATCTAAGTCTTCAAATGCATGATGGATTTTATGCAAATGCCATAGTGCCTTATTCGTATGCTCCAACCGATGGGTCCAATAAAGTAGAATATCCGTGATGAAAAAATACCCCAGTATCATTGGGTACGATATTAATGATGAAGTGCCTTCTGCTGTCAGATCAAAAAACGGATCAAAATCAAAACTTGCAAGTAATTTATCAAATTGACTAATGATTGCCGTGAGTATTATGAAGCTTAAAAGCAAAAACGAAAAGGTTGTCAAATAGCTAGAACACGATCTTCTACGGCCCGTAGTTTTAATTTCAACCAATGTAAAAATCACAACTAAAAACAAAGCATACCCAAATCCGGTGAGCCCTATTTCAAGAAGTGTTATTATTGAATCCGTCAGTGTTGATTGGGTTAAGTCGTGTAACTTGCTTAGCCACATGTATAAAATCCGGAGCAATGCTATCAGTCCTGATGACAGCAAAACGCAGAATAATATAAATGGAAGACCTGAAAAAGGTGATGATTTTGCTCTCTTCACTTCAATTCCTCATTTTCCGAAGTATCTCCTCTATCAATACCGCTCCTAACATGATTTCAAACGAAGTTAAACGAGATCATTACTCTGGTTCCACACCTTAACCAATAGTTAAGATTCTCACCTCAACACCCTAAAAATGCTTCCATTTCGAAGCAACACACTGTAATTAATAGGAAAGTAAACTTTTTTGGGGACGAGTATGCGTAATTCCATTTCAATGTTTCAAGCCATCATTTTGTGCTGCCTAGTATCATTATCCAACATTACTATTGCACAGGCAGGAGCTCCAGTAGTGGTGTCCTCACTTATAATTGGCGCAAATGAAGCTCGCCAACGTGCTCAAAATTCACTTTCTGATGATCCTATTCTAAGTGATTTGGCAGAAAATAGTGGCGGACAAACAGACGGTGGTATCGGTTATTCAGCACCGAATTTTGTGACAACCAACACAGGCTTAAACAGCGTAATAAGTAGCTCACCACCAAGAAGTTTGGGATATTCCACTGGCTTTACGAGTGATAAGAAAATTAGAGTCTGGGGTGCTGGTACCTTCTCTAATTCCAAAGAAAACGATCAGAAGCAAAAATATCAAGCAGGACTTGTCGGAATTGGGTACCAGATAAACCCAAGCGCTCAAGTTGGTCTGCTCACGCAATTTGATAGCGCTAAAGAGACGGATACAGCTCTATCCGCGTCGGTTTCCAGTAAAGGCTATTATGTAGGCCCATATTTTGTCCTTCAATTGCCAAATGAGGTTATTGTCGATGGGCGCTTAGCGTTTGGTAAATCTACTCTTAAAATCAGCCCTAATGGAACATTTACTGATAGTATCACAACATCCAAGACTTTGTTTTCATCAAATGTATCTCGCCCTTATGAAGTTGGAGCTTGGACTGTTTTGCCTAAAGTTGGCGTGCGTCACGTGTCAGAAGATCAGCCAGCTTACGTAAATGGAGGAGCTATAACTATTGGTGCACAGACAATCAAATTAGGTCAGGCGACTGCTGGAGCAAGTTTCTCGACAGAATTTGAGATGGACAATGGGTTTATTGCCTCACCTCATGTTGGCCTTACTGGTATATGGACCTTTGAAGATACCGGATTTTTTAATAAGACAACAGGTACTGCATCGAGGAATTCGAAAGGTGAATTCTCAGGACAACTTGATTTCGGTTTTGCCATTTCTAATGCCGAAAATGTGTCTTTAAGTATTTCAGGTTTTCATGAAGGACTGGGAGATACAGATTACACAGCAACAGGTGGCAAGATTAAATTAATTGCTGCATTTTAATTCTCATAAAGAAAACAGCAATCCGTTGAGACTGCAATATACCGAAATGTTGCTAACTGGAAATAATGAATAGCCTCGAGATATGTAGACACCTTGTTTGTATTAATTTGAACACTTAAGTCGTTTGTGTGTGGCTGTATGTGAGTATAAATAGTGATCTACTTTCTTCTTAAGATTGGTCTTAATGTTTACACACTATTTTCCCATAAATTATGTCGAGAGTGTTAGTACAACTATACACCCCCCTATGGTTCCTACCCGCCCCCTTCAACTGGCTTTTATATTTTATGCCTGTCACACTGGTGTCACAATGAACATAATTTATTGTTGTTTTGTTCTGGTATTGCATAGCTCGAAGAAAGATCGTAGACTACCTCAAGTAGCTGAATTTATTCAGTCTTTCTGATAGGAGACTTTAGACGACAAGCGGGAGAGCGCCTCGTTGACATCGAGGAGGTCACAAGTTCAATCCTTGTTACGCCCACCATCCGGTTTCCCTCAAAAATAGCTTTTAAGATGCAAAACCATCAAAAATGCGCTAGCGTCTTCCAAAGACATATTGAGGATTAAAATGTTCCAGACTATCGCAACCACCCCATTTGATGATCAAAAACCAGGAACATCCGGCCTGCGGAAAAAAGTTCCCGTATTCCAAACCAAAAATTACGCAGAAAACTTCATTCAAAGTGTTTTTGATAGTTTGAGCGGATTTGAAGGCAAAGCACTTGTTCTGGGTGGTGACGGACGATTTTATAACCGCGAAGTTATTCAGATTGCGCTAAAAATGGCAGCAGCGAATGGCTTTGGGCGCGTTATCATCGGACAAGGCGGCATCCTATCCACGCCAGCTGCATCCAACATTATCCGTCAATATGGTGCATTTGGTGGACTTATCCTGTCTGCCAGCCACAATCCGGGCGGTCCAAAAGAAGATTTTGGCATCAAATACAATATTGGTAATGGTGGCCCAGCGCCCGAATCAATCACAGATGCCGTTTACGCTCGTAGCTTGGTGATCGACCAATATAAAATTGCAGATCATGCAGATGTAAATCTCGATGCTGTTGGTGAAGTTAAACTTGGCGATATGATTGTCCAAATCATCGATCCTGTCAGCGATTACGCAAAGCTGAAATCCGGCTTTCGATTTGTCTTTGACGCTATGAGCGCTGTGACAGGTCCCTATGCGACTGAGATATTTGAAAACCGTCTGGGCGCACCAAAAGGCACGGTGATGAACGAGATACCGCTTCCAGATTTTGGCGGACATCACCCAGATCCAAATCTCGTACATGCAAAAAAACTCTATGACATGATGATGTCAGACAATGCACCCGATTTTGGTGCCGCATCGGATGGTGATGGCGATCGAAATCTTGTGATTGGGAAACACATCTACATCACACCGTCAGACTCGTTAGCGATGCTCGCTGCCAATGCACATCATGCACCAGCCTATAAAAATGGTATTGCAGGCATTGCGCGTTCAATGCCAACAAGCCTTGCAGCCGATAGAGTGGCCGAAAAACTTGGTATTCCATTATGCGAAACACCAACGGGTTGGAAATTCTTTGGCAATCTGCTTGATGCTGGCAAAGTCACAATTTGTGGCGAGGAAAGCGCCGGAACAGGGTCTGACCATGTTCGCGAAAAAGACGGTCTTTGGGCCGTTTTACTGTGGCTTAATATTCTTGCAAGCCGCAAACAAAGCGCCAAAGAAATTGTTGAAGATCATTGGCAAACATTTGGCCGCACTTACTATTCTCGTCACGATTACGAAGCCATTGATACAGATATCGCCAATAAACTGATGGCAGATATTCGTGATAATCTTGCAGATCTAAAAGGCTCAACAGCTGGCAAACACATCATCGAGAACGCGGATGATTTTTCCTATCTTGATCCAATTGATGGGTCAAAAAGTGAGCATCAAGGTTTGCGCATTTTCTTTGAAGGCGGCGCACGATTGGTTCTAAGACTATCAGGCACCGGAACATCTGGTGCAACGTTACGCGTCTATATGGAATATTACGAGCAAGACCAGTCTTTGCACGGACTAGACCCGCAAGACGCGCTTAAAGATGTGATTGAAGCGGCAGAAATCATTGCCCAGATTGCATCACGCACAGGGCGTGATGCACCAACAGTTATCACCTAATACGAACTGACACCGCAGCAAGGGGTTAAAGCCCCTTGGCTGCTTGCTCCATATATTTAAACACATAATCAGAAAACGAGCGCCAGCACTCAACGTGATAGGCGTTCTCGCCTGTGCGCCAAATAACCACTTCAGATTTGCCGTATACTGTGCGTGAACATGCCCCAATTGGGAATGCATCATCCGATAGGTTCTGCGGACAACCCGCCATCAAAACATCTCGTGATTTCACACCATCAACCAAAATCGCAATATTGCGGTGGGAAATATCTGCGGCTGAATGCACAGCTTTCACTTTTGATAAGGCACCCATAAAATCAACATTTACAGCACCCAAAACAAGCCATTCATCAGGACCTATCCAAAGCGCAGCACGATCATCTTTTGGTGATTGTACTGATGATTTTTGGGATGTTGGCAATGTTACGCCAATGGCTTTACCAATCTTAGCCACATCATTCTGTTTTGCACGAAGTGAAATACGAGACTTGGGCGCCACAGGCGTAATAGACACACCAGCGCCGCCAGCCAAACGGCCCTCAAGAGAAGACATACGGTTTACAGTTTTAAGATTAGACATTTAACCGTCCTCCATCTTGATCAACAAAGACAGGATCAGTGACCTGAACTTCAATCGTTCTATCTTCCATCGGCACATAAAGCGTTTTGCCTTTCAACGCCCGACCATCTTCAATGACAGCCAGCGCAATAGAATGACCACAACTCTCAGACCAATATGCCGACGACACATGACCCAACATTTTCATCGGAATTTTTTGATGAGGGTCAGCTACAACTTGAGCTCCCTCTTCCAACACGATCTTTGCATCTTTAGTTGTTAAACCAACCAATTGCTTGCGGCCTTCTGCAACCAGATCCACACGGGTTAATCCACGAATACCGACAAAGTCTGTTTTCTTTTTTGATACAGCCCAAGACAGGCCCAAATCATGGGGTGTTTGACTACCATCTGTTTCTTGGCCCACAATAATATAGCCTTTTTCAGCGCGAAGAACGTGCATGGTTTCTGTGCCATAAGCGCAAGCACCAACTTTCTGACCTTGTTCCCACACCGCTGCCATCACAGCTTCTGCATAATCTGAAGGTACATTGATCTCAAAGCCCATTTCGCCGGTAAACGACATTCTGAACAAACGCGTAGGTACACCACAAATCTTGCCTTCGCGCACACTCATATGCGGCATTGCCTCTGTCGACATATCAATGCCTTCAATCAATG
Organism: uncultured Rhizobiaceae bacterium; assembly: GCA_963974325.1. Taxonomy (GTDB): domain Bacteria; phylum Pseudomonadota; class Alphaproteobacteria; order Rhizobiales; family Rhizobiaceae; genus Lentilitoribacter. Next base: position 8,007 of record CAXBCW010000086.1, on the reverse strand, counting down.
GCTGAATAATATCGCGTGATTTGGGACCTTGAACAGCGATCACCGCCCATTGCTCAGATGTCGATGTGAGCCACACATCAAGCTCAGGGAATTCGGTTTGCAGGTAATCTTCCATGTGGTTCATAACACCTGCAGCACCGCCGGTTGTTGTTGTGACATGGAACCTGTCTTCGGCAAGGCGGCCAACAACACCATCATCAAACACAAAACCATCTTCATGCACCATGATGCCATAACGACAACGGCCAACTTTGAGCGATTGCCATGCATTTGTGTACATGATGTCCAGGAACTTAGCCGCATCTGGGCCAACAACTTCAATCTTACCAAGTGTTGTTGCATCAAAAATACCAGCGCTTTGACGCACGGTTCTACACTCGCGATTAACCGCTGCATGCATATCTTCGCCAGCCTGCGGGAAATACCAAGCACGTTTCCATTGCCCAACATCTTCAAACACAGCACCATGTTTCTCAGCCCAATCATACATCGGCGTACGACGGGTTGGATCGAACAAATCGCCAGATGAATAATTGACAATCGTACCAAAACTAACTGGCGTAAAGGGTGATCGGAACGTTGTAAGGCCAACTTCAGGAATTTCTTTACCCAAGCTATTTGCCGCAATCGCAAGACCATGAAGATTTGACGTTTTGCCCTGATCTGTCGCCATACCTGTTGTGGTAAAGCGCTTCACATGCTCAATTGAGCGCATGCCTTCACGCACAGCAAGTCGAATATCATTAGCAACAACATCATGTTGATAATCAACAAATGCTTTGACGTGATCATCTTCGCCTGCACCGTGTGATGAACCAATTTGATCCCCTGTCCGGCCATAATCGGCTTCAACACTTGTAGGCAATGCCAATTTATGTGATTTGGACGCACCCGCAAATTTAGCCGCATTAAGACCTGCAAGTTTTGCTTCTTCAATGATCTCACTTAAATCATCCGTACCATTGCACGAACCAATAGAGGTTTGTTCTTGAACAGGATTTTCAGGCAAGAAACGCTGCACATCACGATCCCAAATAGGCTTGGCGCGAGATTGTGAATAAAGGTGCAATGATGGTGTCCAGCCGCCAGAGATCAACAGCGCATTGATATCATAATCAGTGCCGTCTTTTTCTCCGTTTTTAGCAACTTTCATCGATTTGACACGAAGCTTGCCAGATGTATCGATAACAGCGTGATCGGTTAGAACGTCAATACCAAGCTCTTTGGCACGTTCAAGCAATTTAGCATCAACATCCTTGCGGCTATCAACAATAACCGGAATGTCTGTGCCTGCAGATTTAAGATCAAATGCAGCAGCATAGGCGCTATCGCACGCCGTGTAGATGCCGACTTTTGTACCAACAGATACACCATATTTATTCAAATAAGCACGACCAGCAGAGGCCATCATAATACCAGGACGGTCATTATTGGCAAAGACCAAATGACGTTCGATAGACCCTTGCGCAACAATCACTTTTTTCGCACGGACCTGCCACAAACGCTCACGCGGCGCATCTTTTGATGGTGTCGGCAAGTGATCAGTAATCCGCTGACAAAGGGCAATCAAGTTTTGTGCGTAATAGCCAAAAGCTGTTGTGCGCGGCAAAAGAGTGACATTGTCCATCGCGGACAATTTTTCAAGACTAGCTTGTGCCCAATCATAACCAGATTGTCCATCAACCAGAACATCATTTTCATAGAGCAGCGCACCGCCAAGTTCAGCGTTTTCATCACATAAAACAACAGACGCACCTTTGTCTGCAGCAGCTAATGCGGCCGTTATGCCAGCCAAACCACCACCAACAATCACAACATCTGTATAGCTATATTTTTGCGCATAATGATCAGGATCAGCCTCAGTTGGCGCAAGACCTAAACCAGCAGCTGCGCGAATTTTAGGTTCATAGATTTTCTCCCATGCAAAGCGCGGCCACATGAATGTCTTATAATAAAACCCTGCAACAAATATCGGGGATAAAAGCGAATTAATCGCGCCAACATCAAAGGCAAGTGACGGCCACCTGTTTTGCGACACGGCTTCAAAGCCATCATAGACTTCTTGCATTGTGGCGCGAACATTTGGCTGCTGCCGACCTGTGTCACGCTTAACACCAATAAGAGAATTTGGCTCTTCGCTGCCTTCAGTCATCGTGCCACGTGGACGGTGATATTTAAACGAACGTGCAGTTAAGCAAATGCCATTGGCCAAAAGCGCCGAGGCAAGCGTATCGCCTTCTAAAGCTTGGTAGCTTTGTCCATCAAATTGAAATGAAACAGTTTTGGCTGGCGTTAAACGGCCTTTGCCAGCAATCCGGTATACACCGCTCATGATGATTGTCCTGCTTTGAGAGCGTTGAACGCTTTTTCGATTGTGCTTGCAGATGGTTTGGCTTCACCTGTTTTATAGGTCATGGCTATTTTGTCAGTGATTGTATCTCTGACGCAATTGAAGAACCTTGCGCAGCCATGAATATGGCGCCAACGTTCAAAAAGCACACCTTTTGTATTGTCACGAATGAACAGGAATTTCTCCATGTCTTCAGCAGAAATATTTGCCAGATCACGGGAGCGCTCGATATGAGCCTCCCCTGCATGTTTGAACTCAAGTTCAGGACGATCTTCTTCGCAATAAGGACATCTAATCAGTAACATTTTAAAACTATCCTATCTTTTAATGCGCAACGGCAGCTGCAGCGGACTCATCAACAAGTCGACCCGTGCGGAAGCGATCTAAAGTGAAATATTCATTGATTTTATGCGGTGCATCATTTGCAATTGTATGAGCAAAGACATGCGCAGACCCCGGCGTAGCTTTAAACCCGCCTGTGCCCCAACCACAATTTACATACAGGCCAGACACAGGTGTTTTGGCCAAAATCGGTGAACGATCAGGCGTCACATCAACGGTTCCTGCCCATGAACGCATCATTTTCATACGTGAGAATGTTGGGAACAATTCGCAAATCGCTTCAAGATTATGATTGGTAATCGCCAAACTGCCATTTGGCGAATAAGACGTATACTGATCTGTGCCAGCGCCAATAACCAGCTCACCCTTATCCGATTGGGATATATAGGTGTGAACAGAGTTGGACATAACAACACATGGGAAAATCGGCTTAACAGGCTCAGACACAAGTGCCTGTAGCGGAAAGCTTTCAAGCGGCATGCGAATATCAGCCATTTGCATAATATGTGAGGTATGACCTGCAGCTACAACACCCACTTTTTTGCCGCCAATAAAACCTTTTGCTGTTTCAACGCCAGAAATGGCACCATCAGCGCCACGACGAAGACCAATAACTTCGCAATTTTGGATAATATCAACACCAAGATCAGATGCAGCACGGGCATAACCCCAAGCAACCGCATCATGGCGCGCAGTTCCCCCCTTGCGTTGCAATGCTGCACCCATAACCGGATAACGGCTCGATTTTGAAATATTCAATGGAGGGCAAAATTCTTTTGCAGCCTCAGGGCCTAACCATTCGTTTTGAACACCGTTAAGACGGTTTGCATGAATATGGCGCTTGGCAACTTGTACATCATGCACATTGTGCGCCAACATCAAAACACCGCGAGGCGAATACATCACGTTATAATTAAGGTCTTGGCTCAAATCATCCCACATCTTCAAGGCGTGGTTATAAAGGCCTGCACTTTCATCATAAAGATAATTCGAACGGATCACTGTTGTATTGCGGCCAGTATTACCGCCACCAAGCCAACCTTTTTCAAGAACCGCTATATTTTTAATGCCATGCTCTTTGGCCAAATAATAAGCTGTTCCCAACCCATGACCACCGGCACCAACAATGATGACATCATAGGATTTTTTTTGTTCAGGCGAAGACCATTGCGGCTTCCAACCTTTGTGTTGGCGCATGGCTTCACGAGCCAAAGCAAATATAGAATATTTACGCATCTTATCCGGCGTCCTTTAAAATGGCTGGAACTCTTTTGGGCTTATAGACTTAGCTCCCAAATCTTCTAGCAAACAAAGACTAAATTCCAATGTCTCGCAAGGGAAATCTTGCGCCGTTTTTAGAACATGTGCTATTAGAAACAGAAATAATGGAATTTTTTCCACAATGGCGGCTCTCTAGCCTAGACATATTTTTACTTATCTGATATCTCAAACCCAATCGTGACGCGGATCGCCGAACGAAAGAAATTTTATTTGCTATTTCTTACGAGTAGCCCATTCAGAAATTTAAGGAAACAACGTGCAAGTACTTGTCCGCGATAACAATGTCGATCAAGCTCTTAGAGCGCTTAAAAAGAAAATGCAGCGCGAAGGTATCTTCCGCGAAATGAAAATGCGTGACTTTTATGAGAAACCTTCTCAAAAACGTGCACGTGAAAAAGCTGAAGCAGTACGTCGTGTGCGCAAACTTGCTCGCAAACGTGCTCAGCGCGAAGGTTTGATTGGCGGACGTAGCAGCCGCTAATAAAGCTGCCGTTTTTTCGTCGCTTTCGATATATATATGTTTACGGGCGGAGACGAGATAATCGTCACCGCCTTTTTATTTATCTAAAGGCTGTCTGATAGGACATGTGGGAACTTTAAATGTTTATATTTGGCGACCAAAACCTAAAAACGACTAAATCATACAAACTCCGTCCATTTTTTCTTGGCGGCGTAATGTTATCTGCTTTGGCTTTGGTTGGTTGTGAAACCACAACAACAAGTTCAGATGTTATCCGTATTGATCGCGAACAGGGTTCTGATCAAAATATTGCATCATTAACATCTGTTATCGCATCCAATCCAAATGACCCTGAAGGTTACAATGTTCGCGGATCAGCTTATGGCCAAGCCGGACAGTTCCGCTCAGCGCTTGAAGATTTTAATAAAGCGATCGCCATTAAGCCTACATTTTTCCAAGCCTATGCAAACCGCGCATTGATTTACCGAAATCTAAATCAGCCAGTGCAAGCTGCAAATGATTATTCGCGCGCGATCAGAATAAACCCATCCTATGATGCTGCCTATATTGGCCGTGGCAATCTTTATCGCCAAGCCGGACGCACATCAGAAGCCTTGGCTGATCTGAATAGAGCCATTGAGCTTGGGACTGTTGATCCACGCGCATTCCACAATCGTGGACTTATCCTGCAGCTTCGCGGTGAGCACCTGAATGCAATTTCAGACTTTGCCCGCGCGATCACATCTTCACCAAATTCACCTGAACCATTTAATGGTCGCGGATTATCTCAACTTGCACTCGGGAACACCGAAGAAGCGCTTGAAGATTTCAACCTTGCTATTCGACTTGATAAAACTGTTGCGGAATCCTGGTCAAACCAAGCGCTTGTTTATGAACAACGCGGCGAGAAAAAGCGTGCAACACGATCCTATACACGTGCAGTTTCGCTCAACTCGAACTATGAGCCTGCAGTCAAAGGCCTTGCTCGCGTTCGCAGATTATAAACGGTCTCGTTTTTAGTTTAAGATTTTAAAAACCCAATAAAAAACCCACCATATCCGGCGGGTTTTTTGTTTTGTTATCTCTAAAGATATTTACTCATCAAGCGCTTTGACAATGCCATCAGTCATTTTCTTAGCATCCCCCAACAGCATCATTGTACCATCATTGTAGAACAATGAGTTATCAATACCTGCATAACCTGAACCCAATGAACGCTTCACAAACAAACATGTTTTTGCTTTATCAACATCCAAAATCGGCATGCCAAAAATTGGCGATGATGGATCATCACGTGCAGCTGGATTGGTCACATCATTTGCACCAATCACATAAGCCACATCAGCCTGAGCAAACTCAGAATTGATATCTTCAAGTTCGAACACTTCATCATAGGAGACGTTCGCTTCTGCAAGAAGAACGTTCATGTGACCGGGCATACGACCGGCAACCGGGTGGATTGCATATTTAACTTCAACACCAGCTTCTTTAAGCTTGTCACCAAGTTCGCGAAGTGAGTGCTGTGCCTGCGCAACCGCCATGCCGTAACCAGGCACAATGATAACTTTAGACGCATTGGCCATTAAGAATGCTGCATCTTCTGCAGAACCTTGTTTAACCGTGCGATCAAGATCGTCACTGGCACCAGCTGCTGCCGCATCTCCGCCAAAGCCGCCCAAGATCACAGATATGAACGAACGGTTCATACCCTTACACATGATGTAGGACAAAATTGCACCCGATGATCCAACCAAAGCACCTGTGATAATCAAAGCTAGATTACCAAGTGTAAAGCCGATACCTGCGGCCGCCCAACCAGAATATGAGTTCAACATGGACACAACAACAGGCATATCCGCCCCGCCAATTGGAATGATCAACAGAACACCCAAGACAAGAGCAAGCAGAACAATCAACCAGAAGACAAAGTGGCTTTCAGTACCAACAAGCACACCGATTAAGATGACAATACCAGCTAACAAGGACGCATTAATCACATGGCGCATTGGCAACATGATTGGCGTGCCTGACATACGGCCATCCAACTTCAAGAACGCGATAATCGAGCCCGTGAATGTAATGGCACCAATGGCAACACCAAGCGCCATTTCAATAAGCGCTTGAGCGTGGATTGTACCCACTTCGCCAAGACCAAAAGCCACAGGCGAATAAAGTGCAGCCGCTGCCACAAGGACCGCAGCCAAACCAACAAGGGAGTGAAATCCAGCAACCAATTGCGGCATGGATGTCATAGGAATACGTTTAGCAATGATCGCACCTGCGCCACCACCAATTGTAATACCTAAAATGATCAGCACAAGGCCGCCAAAAGTAGGTGTTGCAACAAGCAATGTTGTGACAACCGCAATACCCATACCGATCATTCCGTAAAGGTTACCTCTACGAGATGATGTTGGATGCGATAGACCACGCAATGCTAAAATGAATAAAACGCCTGAAATAAGATAGGCAAAAGCAGCAAAACTCTGAGACATATTTTAACCTCCTATTTCTCTTTTTTCTTGTACATGGCCAACATACGCTGGGTGACCATGAAGCCACCGAAGATATTGACGCTTGCCAAAATCAACGCAACAAAACCAAAGCCAGTTGCCAAGCCGCTCATGGAAATACCAACAGCGAGCAAAGCACCAACAACGATAACCGATGAGATCGCGTTCGTCACAGCCATCAATGGTGTGTGAAGGGCCGGTGTTACAGACCAAACAACATAATAACCTACGAAAATCGCAAGAATAAAAATTGCAAAACGGAAGACGAATGGATCGACCATTCCCCCGGTTGCAGCTTGAGCTGCCGCGCCAACACCTTCAACCATTTCAGGTGCATTTGTTGCAGCTGTTTTAACAGCCTCAACAGCGCTTTCGAGCGCCTCAAGCGCATTATTAAGAGTGGAATCTGCCATTACTTCGCCTCCCCTTCAACTTCACCACCAAAACGTGGATGAACCACTTTCCCACCATGGGTGAGCGCTGTGGCTTTAATGAGTTCATCTTCAAAATCAACAACAACCTCTTGAGTGTCGCTATTCACCATTGTTTCTAAAAATGTGTACAGGTTTTTCGCATACAGCAATGATGCACTTGCAGCCAATCGACCCGGCATATTGGTATAGCCAACAACTTTAACACCGCCAATATCGGCAACAGCATCTGCTTTAGCACCTTCAACATTGCCGCCACGCTCAACAGCTAGATCGATAACAACAGATCCCATACGCATGGTTTTCAGCATTGCTTTGGATACTAGTCGCGGAGCCGGACGGCCCGGAATAAGCGCCGTTGTGATCACAATATCTTGCTTGGCGATATGTTCGGCAACAAATTCGGCTTGTTTTGCCTGATATTCTTTTGACATTTCTTTGGCATAACCGCCTGCCGTTTCGGCAGCTTTAAATTCGTCATCTTCAACAGCAACAAATTTAGCGCCAAGAGACGCAACTTGCTCTTTAGAGGCTGGCCGCACATCGGTGGCTGTCACAACAGCGCCCAAACGTTTGGCTGTTGCAATGGCTTGCAAGAGCAATTTCTTCGTCAGTTGAAGCATTGTTAAG
>CAXBCW010000085.1:0-13846 GCA_963974325.1 uncultured Rhizobiaceae bacterium | reverse complement strand
TCATGAACATTGAAGTGACAATGGAGATCGTTAGATAGGTCAACATTGTGATCGTGATAAATTCAACAGCCTGCCCTTGTTGGTTCAATGCCGTTCCTGCAAACACGGATGTCAAATCAGGATAGGCAATCGCAACAGCTAAGGACGAGTTTTTAGTCAAATTCAAATACTGGCTCGTCAATGGCGGTATAATGATCCGCATAGCTTGTGGGATAACCACCAAATTAAGCGTTGTACCATTGCGAAGTCCCAAAGCGTGGGCTGCTTCTGTTTGACCTTTATTGACGGCCAAAATACCGGCACGAACAATTTCTGCGATAAAGGCTGCAGTATAAGTTGTCAAAGCAAGTAATAATGCCATGAACTCAGGAATGAGGGTCATACCACCTTTAGGCTTAAATCCGCCCATGACTGGTAAATCCCAAGTCAGGGGTGAGCCAACGGCAAAGAATACAACCAATGGAACTGCTATGATAATCCCAAGACCGGCCCAAAAACGTGGAAAAGGTTGCCCTGTTGCCATTTGACGTTTTTTCGCCCAGTTCGCAACCAAGAAGGCAATCACGATACCAACAAGCAATGCGATGAATATAGCCATTCCGCCCTCGCCCCAAATTGGTTTGGGTGCGAAATAACCGCGGTTGTTTAACATGCCCATAAATCCAAAATCCGCGCTTTCACGAGGTTGAGGAAGAAGGCGCAAAACACCGAAATACCAAATAAAGATATGAAGCAATAATGGAATATTTCTGAATGTCTCGACGTAAATCTTTGCCAAACGGCCAATAATCCAGTTATTGGAGAGGCGTGCAACACCTACCGTGAAACCCAAGACAGTTGCCAAGACCACACCGAAAGCTGCCACAATCAAAGTATTGAGTAGACCAACGACAAAGACATCCAAATAGGTGGATGATGACGGGCTATATTCAATGAGTGATTGGCTTATAGAAAAACCGGCTGTGCTATCAAGGAAACCAAACCCTGAAGAAATACCGGCGCGCTCTAGTGCAGCAAACATATTTGCTATGCCACTATAGACGACATAAATGATTGCGATTGTTAGCAAGGCTTGAAATAGAAAACTTCTAACTTCAGGCCTATTAAGTAACGCCACTTTTGGCGCTGAACTGGCCTCTATGGGCGCAGTAGCATCAGATGCCATGATCGATCCCTCACAATTCTTCATTCGCCCCACAAAAAGAGAGCGTTGGAATTGTTGATTACTATTTTTTTTAAATTTTCATCAATCACGAATGTCCCCCGTGAATGATCTGCCCTGTTAAGAAAACACCCGACCAACTCAATGACCGGGTGCTTAATAGTTTCGTTATTAGCGAATTGGAGGACCGTACTGAAGACCACCATCTACCCATAGCGCGTTCACGCCACGTGCAATTCCAAGTGGAGTGTTTGGACCAACATTACGTTCAAAGATTTCGCCGTAGTTACCGACGGCTTTGATCACTTGAGCTGCCCAATCATTTGGAACACCTAATGCAGTACCGAACTCACCGTTAACGCCCAAAAGACGTGCAACAGCTGGGTTTGTAGAAGACATCATTTCAGTAGCATTTGCAGATGTAACACCTAGCTCTTCAGCATTTAGTGTTGCATTGTGTGTCCAACGAACAAGATTGAACCACTGGTCATCACCTTGACGAACAACTGGGCCAAGTGGCTCTTTTGAAATGATTTCAGGAAGCACAACGTGTGCAGCTGGATCAGTCAATTTAAGACGCTGTGAATACAAGCCAGACGCATCTGTTGTATAAACATCACAACGACCTGCATCGTAAGCTGCTACAACTTCATCAGCTTTTTCAAATGCAACAAGCTCGTAATCCAAGTTATTTGCAGTGAAATAATCAGCAACGTTAAGCTCAGTTGTTGTACCTGTGTTTGTGCAGATAGAAGCACCGCTTAGCTCAAGAGCTGAAGAGATTTTCATGTCTGAACGGATCATGAAGCCTTGGCCATCATAATAGTTTACACCAGCAAAGTTTAGGCCAAGCGTTGTATCGCGAGTTGCTGTCCATGTAGTGTTACGAGACAGAACGTCGATTTCGCCAGACTGTAGAGCCGTAAAACGCTCTTTAGCTGATAGTGGGCTATATTTTACTTTTGATGCATCGCCGAAAATAGCTGCTGCGATACCTTTACAAAGGTCCACATCCATGCCGCTCCAGTTACCATCTGAATCTTGGTTTGAAAATCCTGCAAGACCTTGGCTAACGCCGCACTGTACAAAACCTTTTGCTTTTACATCGTCCAATGTAGCCGCGCTTGCAGAAGCAGTTACGCCCATTGCAGCAATAGCGCCAACTACTGTAGTTAATACTAATTTTTTCATAGTTTATCTTTCTTTGTTGCCCTGTCGAACAAATTAAATGCGATACGTACCAAAATACGATATCGCTCCAACATTGTAAGACTAACCGAAGCTAGCCCACCTCTTCGCTTTGTTTCTCCCGAACAAAGAGGTAAATGCAGCGTCATTCCAACGCGATTTATCGTTTTGGTCAAGTTGTTTTTTGAAAAAACAGCGAATCTTACAGAATTGAATCGATAATGCTTAATTTCATTCAACTTATCAGCAAGATGAAGTTAATTTTGATCGAAATTGAATAAAAAAGTAGCAATCTAAACTCGCATAAAAGAAGAGATATTTAAAAATATCGGAAAATCAGGTTATAAAGCGACCCACTCCTGAGACAATACGTGTTTGTCATTCTCTTTTAACAACCAATCAGTCTCTGCAGTTAAATAGTGATATACACTGACTTACGATGGTAAGACGGCTTGTTTACCCCAAAAAGACATCAAACTCTCAGCAAAGTCTCTGTTACCATCAATTGTGGATGGTTTGACCGAATAGGCGTTTGCACCCAATTCGTAACAACGCTCAACTTCCAATGGATCTTGTGAGGACGAGAAAATAATAACCGGGTATTTTTTGAGAATGGGATTTGTTTTGATCCGCTTTAGAACCTCAACGCCATCTTCTTTTGGCATTTTTAAATCGAGCAACACGCACGACATGCCCGTTTCTTTAAGTTGTGAAACCACTTGGTCGGTATCAGGAATATGTAATAATTTTACATCTGCTTCAAGTCTAGAGAACGCACGGCGCAAAAACATAACGTCTGTTACATCGTCATCAATAACGACAAAATTATTTTGCTCCATAGGTAATATTTCAAGCAATCTTCACTCCATTCAACTGCAAAATATCAACGTCCTTCTTGCCTCATAATTACCGATATGAATAGTAATGTACACCCTATCCATTTTTAAACACGGGCTATCCATTTTTAAACACGGGAAAGGACATTACAAATTTGGCTCCACCGCGGTAATCAGTATCCAGTTTAATTTGACCCGAATGTCCTTCAACAATCCGTTTGGCTAGGGCTAAGCCAATACCAGTGCCTTTAAATGCGCGTTCATCAACATATAACCGTTGGAATACATTGAATATCCTGATGGCTTGTTCTGGATCGATGCCAATACCATTATCTGCCACACTAATAATGAGCTGATCTTCAATATATTCAGTATCGACAGTCATCATGGGCGTTGTTTTGTCGTCAGTGTATTTTATTGCATTGTCTAATAGGTTTTGCAGCAGCCTGACGATCAAAATATAATCTAAATGCAAATCAGTATCATTGTTTAGCTCAATGATGGCATTGCTTGTCTAAGATGACATTATTAAGATTATCTTTGGCCTCATCCAAAGCTGCACTTAACAAAAAGCGAGATCGGTTGACTTGCTTATACGCCATTTGGGAAAATTCGAGTAAAGAAGCAATTATGCCTTCCATTCGAATAATGTTATCCCTTATTTTAGCAATATATTTGGGGAGTTCAGCAACCTGCCCTTTGGATTGGTCCTCCACAAGCATTTCACCAAACATGCGTATATGACGCAATGGCGATCGCAGATCGTGCGAGACTATGCCTGCAAACTGCTCCAAAGCTTGATTTCGAAGCGCAAGTGCGTGGGCTTGGTCCTCAATTTTTCTGTGTGCGTTTTTCGAGCTTGTGATATCACGCCCCACGGATATTAACTCAGCCGCTAAGCCGTTTTTAAAGATCATCCGATTGGTCCAAAGTACGTCTCAGATTGACCCATCGATAACTTTCAGACGCTGTTCAAATGTGAGCGTAGGCTCATCAGGGGTTAGTTGAGCGATACCTTCTAGAACAATCGAGAGATCTTCATCGGGTATAAATTCTTGAAATTTTCGACCTTCCAATGCTTCGGCGGTCTCGCCCAAGGCATTGGCATATAGTTCATTTGCAAACACAATAGTCGTGTCTGGTTTTGCGTGCGTTATAAAGCCCAGTAAATTGTGAATGAGCGTTTCTTGTTCAGCCGTCCGCATCATCAGTTCTTCGCGGATCTGCATCTCAATACTCTCATCTTCAATGAATGAGATAATGCGCTTTGGGTTGTCGCCAACTTCGCAAATGGAGTTCACGATACAAGGATATGTTGTTCCATCTTTACGTACATGGGTAATCCGAACTTGCTGAACCGTTCCAGGATTATGGAAAACGCGTTGAATGAAAGCGCGAATTTTATGGGGTTCGATGCCTCTAGCGATATCTTTCGAACTGAGGTTTAAAAACTCTTCAGACGTATATTGAAGCTTCTTCAATAGCGCTTTATTGGCATATTCAAGCTTGTTCGTTTCAATATTTGTAAAAATAACTGGCGCGGCAATATTGTCCAGCACTTCGCAGAGTGATTCTGCTACTGATTTTGATTGAACGAGCTGAGTGATATCGGTTCGAACGCTTACGGTGCGACCATCGTCAAGTTTACGCTCGTCAACTCGAATGATCCGGCCATCCTTCAGTACCCGATTTAACGGGCCATTTGGGTTTTTGTGCTCGTGCAATTGTTGCTTTAACCATTGCTCTTGTTCTTTTTGACTTTCACCAACGCCGTCATATTGCTTTCGATCCAGGCCATAGCGCAAGATATCTTCAAACGTGATGCCAAGTTTAATATTTTTTTCGTTTTTAAAAATATTCGCATAGGTTTCGTTGAAAACCTGCAACCGATCATCGGCCCCATAGACAGCAAAACCTTCAGGTATTGCGTCAAATGCGGAATGCATCAATTTCGTTTACTCATCATGCTCTGAGATTGTGCGGTGCAGTTCACCATTATCTGCAATACACACCACATAATGAGGGACGCCGTCAGGACATTTTGTTTTGTCGCCAACTTTTATGCGACTTGCAAATATTCGGCCTGATTTATGACGAATATTTAAAAACTCATTCTGGTTTGTACGAGATATGAGATATTTAAGAATATCTTGATTAGTAACATTTTTAAGATCTGGTATTTTATCTGACTGTTGATCTGAAATATTGAGAACTAACGAGATATTTTGATTGATAAGATCATTTTCTGCATAACCCAAAGCGGTCAGCGCAGAGGGATTAACCGCGAGAATGCTTGCATCTTGTGCAACAACCAACACTATATTTAGTGATGTTTGAAAAAGTGTTTCACCAAGCCCACTGAAACATGTTGTCATTATGACAGTTCCTAGTCAAAACAGAATATAAAAGCACAGGTATCACTCATCAAGAAATTCGCGTTTGTTTGTGGCAAACTCGTCCAGAATAAAACCAAGTGAATTACGATCTAATTCATTTTTTCCAATGCGGAAATCAGCACCATATTGTTCAAATTCTTGGAAATATTCAGGTTCGATACTGGAAGATACGATCCCAATTGGTCCCGTAAAATTCTTTGATCTTAATACAGGAACAGAGGTTCTGAAGTCATCATTTAAATGAAGCTTATTATCGAGCAAAATTATGTCAATATTTTGGGCTTCAAGCGACTCACATGCTTTTTCGATATCTGTTACACAGACCAAATTTGCGCGGATATGCTCAGAACCGTTGCATAGCCACTGCATGATAATAAACTCTTCGGGGTTATCATCAACGAATAGAATTGTAACTTTTGGTTTAGCTACGTCTACAGAATCGTTCGTTTGGTCATCAGATTTCATCATATTGTGCGCCTGGCCCCCTGCAAAACAACTGAATTCATTTAATTAACCCCATTCTAATCGCGGTTGCAACCATCTGTGCGCGGTTAACTACCTGTAATTTCTGCAGTATCTTAGTCGTGTACGAATTGATAGTATGTTCAGATAATCCCAAAATTATGGCAATCTCTATAGATGTTTTACCTTCTGAGCTCCATCTAATCACTTCTAACTCGCGTGGAGAGATCACTGGAAATGAAGTTGGCGCTAAAAGTTCGTTGAAAAACCGTTCAAAAACCATCTTCAAACAAAGCGCAATCATGTTCGCTTGGTGGGTTTTTACACTTTTCTCGTCGAGCATAAGCCAGAATCTGAAATGGCGGCCATTTTGGGTATGTAGCGGAATTGTCAAACCATAGGATTTTGTGATTTGCCCACAAAAGTCTATATTTTTAGAAAGTTGATCAGAATTCCAAACTTTATGGAAAATTGAACGTCTTAGATCTGAGAAAATTTCATTCTCTGAACTCACAACAACAGTATCTAGATCCAGATTGATGTGTTCGTCAGAATTAACAACAACCATGAGAGATTCTGTCGCCTCTTCTTCCGGCCAATTGTTCATTTCGAACAAAGTCAGCAATTCAACGTCGAATTCCACACATAAGGCTTTAAATAATCTGTAGAAATCTAAACGATTAATGGCTCTTTCAAGTTCGGACATGCAATCGGGCAAATGATTTGTCATATGATTCCTCTCGCATTTATTTTTAGGTTAAAATGCTACAATTTGAAACTGAATTCGGTTGTAAAGCGGTATTTAAAACCGCTTTGGGTGAAAATGTTATATTTTAATTCAGGCAGGCGCTTATTCTCAATATTTATGATTAATTAAAAAGCACAGCAAAATATTCTTCGCTATCATTTTGATGGGATAGCTATTTTTTTGATTTTCTACACGCAAGACGACAAATAGTATTTACAAGGTTTTATTTGCTGCTTTGCAGATGAACAAATGCGCCTGTTAAATCAAGTTGGGATCTGGGTATGCCCGATGTTATTCTTTGGAGATGTTATTTTTTGAATTGATCTTTTGCTGGCATATCGCTCTGGTCACTTCGCTTTGCGAATTAGCCGACGCTAGCTTTGCATTTTTTACACTGAAAAAATGAGTTTGGTGATCCCAGCAGGACTCGAACCTGCAACAACCTGCTTAGAAGGCAGGTGCTCTATCCAGTTGAGCTATGGGACCTATCAGAAAACCGCACCTTTAATCTAATGTGTCCAAGGGTGTGGTCTGTAATAATCGAAATTGTCCGTATATGACATTTTACGGCGTTTGGCTTTATTTACTGCCATCAATCGGTATGCAATGCCGTTGCGCTCTGCATAAGAGATAGCGTCGTCAGATGTATCAAATTTTAGGTTAACCTGTAACTGCGTGTCTGATGCAGTTGTGTACCCCATAATAGGATCAATGCTGCGTGGCTGAATTTGATCAAATTCAAGCAACCATTTTTGCGTACGAGCTTTTCCCGATTGCATTGCAGTTTTGGCAGGTTGGTAAATTTTTGCTGTGCGTGCAGTGCTTTGATTATCAGATGGCATAGGGCAATCCTTTACTTAATTTAAGACCAGCAATCAAATGATTGCTGGTCGGAGCGAGAGGATTCGAACCTCCGACCCTCTGGTCCCAAACCAGATGCGCTACCAGGCTGCGCTACGCTCCGACACTTGCAACGAGTGTCCGTCTAAACAAGTTTTTCACGGTGCGCAACTGGAAAAAGAAGAATGTTCCACCTTATTTCCTTTTTTTATCATAAATCGTGAAACCGCACCCGCGTTTAGCTCTAATACGTAAGAAACGAGCTCTCCAGATGAGATGACTTCTTCCGAAAACGGCACTGTGTTCTCTGCAATCGAAGCAATTGTTCCATCTTTTTTGATAAAAAGCATATCCAGCGGTAAGATAGTGTTCTTCATCCACATGAAAACCTCTTTGCTTTGGCTAAAACAAAACAACATACCTGCATCTTGGGGCATTGTTTGCCGATACATAAGGCCTGTGGCGCGTAATTGGGGTGTATTGGCCACTTCTATGCGGAAACTTAATTCCTTCTCGCGCTGACGAATCAGTAATGGTTCATCCTCATAGATTTGGGCTGTGGAAAAAGATGTGGCTAAAAGCAAAAATGCAAAAGACACAAAAAAGGCGCGAAACGCCGCGCCTAAAGTTTTAATTCTATATTTCATACTGATCTCTAATGTGATTGATTAAACGGAGCACCAATATCAGGGTGAATTTCGGCGACCATAAGGCCTTTGTCACCATTTCCGTAACGAACCAACACAGTTTGTCCTGGACGGAGTTCAGTTAATCCATATCTGCGGAGGGTTTCCATGTGGATAAAGATATCCTCAGTGCCCTCACCGCGCGTTAAGAAGCCAAAACCTTTAGTTCTATTGAACCATTTGACCAAAGCGCGTTCAAGACCACTGGATGGCGTAACTTGTACATGGGTTTTGATCGGAGGTAATTGCGAAGGATGGACAGCAGTTGATGTGTCCATTGAAATGATGCGGAAAGCTTGGAAGCCACGATCACGTTTATGGACCTCACATACAATGCGAGTACCTTCCATGATCGTTTGATAACCATCTCGTCTTAAACAACTGACATGCAGAAGAATATCTTCCATGCCATTGTCGGGAATAATAAAGCCAAAACCTTTAGCAACATCAAACCACTTTACGACGCCTGTGATCTCGATTAAATCGACAGGATCGCCGGTTACAGCATCCAACTCGATATCGGTTTCAGTTGACGACTTATCCACCATTTTGGTGCCCCACACTACGCGTTAAATCAATAAAATTGATTCCATTTGTTATACTAGCATCTTACACACGCTGTTAGGCAAGAGCTGAAATGACTTTTTTGCCATTCCATCCCCAGTTTTCCATTTTTGAGTAACCAACATTAAAGCAGAGTCTCGAAAACACAGACATTCGAAATAATCAATTAATTGAATGACTTACAAATATTCTATCTATAGATACAGCGTCTCTTTATTAAAACCCTATAGTGTGGCTGTTAGGAAATGCAGCGAATCGTAGTTAAAAATAAAACAGCGCAGCCGTGTTTGATAGGTGTCAAGGTTCGGCCAATATTTGCAATTTATACTTAAAGATGTTGTTTTTTAAGAATCATCCTTTATTACGGTCATTCGTCACGTTGTGGCCTCAATTTTGGCGGAAAACATCGTAGAAAATTTGTATTGCGGGGTATCACTTGTTCTTTCATATTTGGGGCAAATGGGCTAAGAATATCCAGCATTCAAAAGTATAGTTACTATCATATTATGATCATTGGTACGATCTAAGGGGAAATTGTTGCGTCGTATTGGTTTACACAACAAGAGCATTTGTCGTGAATTTTCACACAGTAAGACTCATAAAGGCGAGACTTATAAAGCTGGGGCATACAAAGTTGCACGCAGTTTTGGTCTACCTATGCTTCCTATTGCACTTGGCCTGACCTTAAGTGGTTGTGTATCCACAGATAGTGCGCTCAATTCATCCTTGGGGACGTTAAATGAAGCTTCAAATATTTCTTTGGCTTCATCCAATGCAGATATTGCAGGCGCTGATCAAGCGAACTTGATCGAAACTGCAGAAGAAGGCGCGGTTGACGGTGCGATACCTGTCCCGAGCTCATTTAAAACAGCATTTAATTCAACCGAATCATCAAGCGCAAATTTAGCAACAACACTGCAAACTTTGGCGGGCGGTATTGGGTCAGGCAGCCGGGCACTTACAAATAGTGGCCAAGTTGCTTCTGCCCAAACACCTCCGTCAGCGAGTGCGTTTTCAACAAACACACCTTCAAACACGCTTTCGACCGCAGGAAACGGCAATTTACTGCTTGCATCTGCAAAACCTGCAACAACAGCAGAAGCGGGTCTTGAAGGATCAAGCTTGGCGAAAAGCGCTAACAAGCGCGGTTCGTTCTTCTCGCAATTATTTAAGAAAACGCCTGAAGTTAAAAAGACAGCTCAAAAACCTGTTGTGGCAAGATCTCAAGTCAATGCGAAGCCAACAAATGCTGATGTTTCATCGGCAGCTCAGGCAAAAACCGCTAAAGCGGCCATCAAGGCCCCGGCAAGCAAGCTGGTTCAGGCCAATGTTGATCCGCTTCCGGGTGTAGATAAGAAAACGCGCAATGTGTTTTCGACACTCTTTGGTAAAAAAGCAGGAACATCAGAAGATGGGCTGGCTAATAAACGAGTTCAAGTCGCATCCGCTGCAGGACTTGCTCGACTGTCGCCCTTAACATTGCAGAGACAAACAGAGCGAGTTGATGTTGCTTGTTTTAAGCCAGAGCTTGTTCGCCGGTTAAAACAGATCGAATCATATTACAAACGTCCCATTGTTGTGACATCAGGATATCGCTCACCAAAACATAATAAAAAAATTGGTGGTGCGTCTGGTTCACGTCACACAACATGTGAAGCAGCCGACGTGCAGGTCAAAGGCGTCTCCAAATGGGATCTTGCCAAATACATCCGCTCCATGCCTGGACGTGGTGGTGTTGGCACATATTGCCATACGCAATCGGTTCATATCGATATTGGGACTGAGCGCGATTGGAATTGGCGTTGTCGCAAGCGTAGAAAGTAAGATTTGATTCTTACCTTTTGGCTTATTTTGCCGCTTCACATTCTAAAACATCTCTTAAATACAAATCTTGTTGGTAACCCCACCAGTGTTGCGTCATGTATATCGCCTCTAAAACCTATGTTTTGTGGGCTTAGAAATGATGCAAAACATTAGTTTGGTAGAATAGTGATTTTTTTTACGAAAAACGCAAAATAGCGCTTGCGGGATTTCGATACTCTGCCTATAACGCGCATGTCTTGTGCGCCCATCGTCTAGCGGTCTAGGACGCCGCCCTTTCACGGCGGAAACACGGGTTCGATTCCCGTTGGGCGTACCATTCTTCTTTTGGATAATATTCCAATAGATGAATACATTAGGAAGCGTTCCTAATGTTGAACTTTAAGAGTTCAGGTACGTAAGCACAATACGACTTCTCCTCCATTCTTAAGCCGCTCAATCCAATCGTTTTTGGTGATGAGTTCTATTTCTATTAGAAAACCCGTTTAGCAAATGCGATTCATCTTTCCAGATTGATGAACTTGATAAACTGCCTGATTCCCTTTCAAATTAAAATCGCGCGATAATCAGCAAGAATACCCACCTCGATAGATAACAAGCCTAGCAACGCCAATCATAAGCCCTGCTTGGGCCACTGGTTATTGTTAGTGGGGGATTATCAATCAGCATTGCTTTACCTTCTCAGGCACAGCGTCAGACGGCTCAATGGCCCTTATATCGGCCTCAAGCGTGTTCATGCTGGCTGCAGCAGATTGTTCAATAGTTAGGTCCGCATGGCTACAGCCGCCATTATAGTGTCTTTTTCGGTGTCTCTCGATTTTAAGTAACACAATAGCAGGGGATACATCGCTTTTGACGATTTTTGCCGATATCCAACAGTCGATATCCAACAGTCGATATCCAACATTTTTCAGACAGCAGAAATTGAACGGCCTCACCGCTTCTCACAACATGAGAATTAGTCAAAACAAGCCCATTGTTCTTTTAAAACGCTGTTTTTTGAATACCTGCCAGAAAAATGGATGTAGCGCTCAATTGAGAGCGCTACATTGATGTGAACAGGGTTTTGCGGGGTATCAAGCGATGAAGCTTCGAGACGCCTAATCAGTCTTCTTTGCGTCCACATCAACATCACTGGTGATGTCTTTTGCATCGAGGTTTAATTCCAAGGCGCCATTACCTGCATCATCAACAGCTTTGTTGAGGTGGTTGTTTGAACGGCCTGCACATTCGTGGAAAATACGAGACGTACAATTGGCACAGATGTCCTCATCCAACATTGGAACGATCTCAGCAATGGCTTCACCTTTGGACAGATGAATATGGTGCTTTGTCAGTGATTTCATCACATGGAAACGGCCAAGCTTATTAATGGTACGCGGTGTTGTTGTTTGCAGATGGAAAGATCCGCCACGCTTATGTCGGCGCGTTGCTTCTTCAATCAACAATTCAGCACCGGGTAAATCAATCTCGCCAATACCTTTTACAATCAACATCATATGTCTTTGTTCGGGTTGCTCATATTCAATGGCGCGCAATTTACGCCGTACAAACTCAACGGACCCAAAATATAGCGGACCATCAATACGCGCCATTACAAGTTGTGGACATTCTGGCAGGTTCAAACGTTCAACGCTTGAGAAACGGCGATTTGGTGTCGATGTATCTGGCGCACCCACGGCTATGCGTGGACGTGATGATTTGTTCAAGAACAAAGCCAGCGACAAAAGAACACCCACATAGATTGCAAATTCTAGATCAAAGACCAGTGATGAGAAGAACGTCACGCCAGCGATCCAAGTTTCTGTTTTACTTGTTTGGATCAAATGTTTGATTTCTTTTACGTCGATCAATTTCCACGCAACAAGAATAATCACACCGGCCATGGCTGGGATTGGCACAAAGGCAAAATATTGTGCCACGAACAACAAGATGATGAACAAGAACACGGCCGCAAAAATCGCAGACAAAGGCGTTTTGGCCCCTGCTTCGAAATTAATGCCGCTGCGTGTCAATGATGCAGACCCCGGATAACAGTTGAAAAAACTGCCCGTTATGTTGGACATGCCTTGGCCTGTAAACTCGCGGTTGGCATCAACATCTTGGCCTGATCGCAAACCAATGGCTCGCGAAATCGACATAGCTTCCAACAGGCCAACAACGGCTACCGCAAAAGCGGGCGCTGCAAGATCACGCATTTGACCAAAGTCAAAGGCAGGCATGGCAAAACTTGGGACGACAGACGGAATAATGCCAACAGTTTTTACATCCAAATCGGTCCAGCCTAAGAAGTAATAGACCAGCGTTCCACCGAGCAGCGCGATAATATAATTAGGCCATTTGGGTAGGATTTTTTTGGATAAAACTCCGACAGCAAGGGCCGTAAAGGCAATCAACAAGCTCTCATAATTGGCTTCGGGCCATCGCTGCCATAGGGCCGTCATGAACTCGCCCAGATGTTCAGGCCTTGGCAGATCAATCCCAAGCGCATGCCGAATCTGCGACATTCCAATCAATAATGCAGCACCTGTGATAAAGCCTGTCATTACCGAATGAGAAACAAAATCAACCAGCGCACCCAAATGGGCGATGCCTAATATGAGCTGGAACATCCCCACCAGAAAGGTCAATAATATCACAGCTTGAATAAACTCGGGGCTACCTGGGGTATGACCACCAGCTAGTGCTGCGAATACAAGCGCAGAAATCGCAGTTGTTGGACCAGAAACCGTGTGCCAAGACGAGCCGAACAAGGCGGCAATAATTGGCGTGATCATGGCAGTGTAAAAACCATATTCTGGCGGCAAACCAGCAATAGCGGCAAAGGCAATCCCTTGGGGCAAAACAATTGTCGCGCCAGTAAAGGCTGCAAACATATCGTCGCGGGTCGTCGACCACGTCACTGTCGATACCCAATCAGGTATGCCAAACAGTAAACGAATCTCCTTCATAACCGCCCCCATTTCTTTGCCGTGGAGCGACTTTGCCATGAGCATTCCTAACTTATAGTCTCGTGTGGTTGATTGCTCTTCTCATAGACCCATAAAAGCCAATGTCAATTGGTGCGCACAAAAATCTTGTCGCATGGGCAAATTTTATCAAAAAACGTACAATTTTGATCAATCAGCAATATAAAAAAGCAA
>CAXBCW010000084.1:0-14244 GCA_963974325.1 uncultured Rhizobiaceae bacterium | reverse complement strand
CCGCCACGCCAACCCTACTTGCGGTCTACGAATTCGGACTTTGTCCTCTGCTCTCCGCCATATATCCAATTTGACAATTTAGACCTTTGAAACCTATTGTTCGCGGTAGGTTAGTGAGATGGAGGGAATTGAAATGGGACCTAGATTTACCTCTCCGAGCATGGATCAGATGTCATCCAAGAGCAAATGGATTTGGCGATCTTCTGGCGTGGTGTTTTAAATGAATATCAAAGACCTTGTGCAGCAGATCCAAAATATTGCTGAGGGAAAACATCGGACCTTAATTGGCATTGCTGGGCCTCCGGCTTCAGGTAAGTCGACGTTGGCGAAACAAATTTCTCAGCAAATCGATCATTCAATTCTTGTGCCAATGGATGGGTTTCATCTTGATAATTCTGTGTTGGATAAAATGGGAACGCTCGATCGAAAAGGAGCGCCTTTTACGTTTGATGCCGATGGGTTTATCTCGATGGTAAAGGAGATAAAAACTGGTTCCTGTTGCGTTAATGTACCGGAATTTGATAGAGAGCTTGACCGAGTTGTCTATAAAGGTCTGAGGGTCAATGAAACTCATAATGTAATTATAGTAGAAGGGAATTACCTCTTTCTTGATGAGGCCCCTTGGCAACAAATGCATCCTTTATTTGATTTTTCTGTTTTATTATCGCCAGATCTAACAATTACAAAAACGCAATTGATACAGCGCTGGTTAGAACATGGGTATTCGTTACAAGACGCTAAAGTAAAAGCTCAACAAAATGATCTGCCGAACGCGGAACTTATTTTATCTAAGTCCCTCCAAGCAAACCTGGTATTGAGCGATATTCAGATATGAATGTGTAAGACTATCCACTCGGGCATAAATCCCATCGCAATTAAACGAGGCGAAATTCTTCCAAATGATTGTTTATGTGCAGTATATGGGCAATTACGTAATCATCCTTGTCCAGATGGCCATAAGCAAAATGAGGTTTTAAATCAGCATCATAGCCCCTAAACTCTAAAAGGGCTTTTTTAAGTCGAATAATTGCATCTTGCGTTTGCCCACCTTGGTTGATCACTTCACCGGGGATCACTTCATCAAGCCCGTGTTTCATTGCGCCACTTGCACTGAACACTTTATAGGCAAGTTTCCCAACTGTTTTTTGAAATATTGGAGATTTTTGTTCTGGGAATCCAGACATCGAGAACTCAACGGATTGGGATAAATGGTGGAACGTCCGTGATGCGTCCCAGCTTCCTATTGCCTCAAGCGGCGATCTTGAAATGGTGTCGAGCTTGTCCAGCATCAAATCCAGACTTAGATGGCTTTGATCACGTGGCGCATTAAGCCAATAAAAGCCGCCTCCGGCAACACCAAGAAATGCACCCGATGCGACATATTTTATGAATTTCCGTCTTTCCATCCATCCCCCAAAATTCCTGATGAACACGACAACCAAGAATGAATGAGATTAAAACACAAACCTACCATCAGCTCAATAGCTTCATGTGCTTCTATCTTGTGTCGCGGTGGGTCTATATGTCATCAATCAATCGTGAATTGCCGGGAATCATTGACCTGCATATAAGAGGTTTAAAATTAGGTGTTACAATTATGAAACTGATCCAAAAGACCATCAATATACTTGCAATATTGTTTATGATACTCGGCCCCACCATAAGTGCTGCAAATGCGGCCAGTGGCTCTTTCATTGGCGTACAAGGTGAGCAAGTCAGCGGTGATGCAACAGTGTTGCAAAATACTATCAAGCTTTCCTCAAATTTTAAGACAACAAGCGGACCTGATCTCTATGTTTATTTGGGGAACGATAAACCAACCAAGATCATTGCTAAGTTAAAGAGAAATTCTGGGCGCCAAACATATACGCTGCCCGATGATGTTGATCTATCTCGTTTTTCGTCGATCTTTATCCATTGCAAAAAATATAATCACACATTTGGAAAAGCAAATTTTCAGTAATCTTAGGAATTAAAGCACTAGCTTATTGGTTCGTCTGGTTTTGACTTGCCAAACGGCCTTATTTACCATCTCCTTAAGATGATTAATCAAGCTTGAGGAATACCATCATGAAATATGCTTACATAGTGACGGCCGTTACAGTTCTTGGTATGCAGGTTTTGCCTTTTCAAGCACAAGCTCAAGACCAGGCTCAAGCTCAGCAAAAATTTGAATCTCAACTCTGCGAGGCAGCCAAAACCAATCTCACTATCGAGATGGTGTATGACAAAGATGTTAGCAAAGGTTGTCTGCCGCGTCTTGTGGATGTGCATCAGGTTGCTATTGGCAATAACGGCAAGCTCTATATGCATGGTTGGCAAAGCCGTGGTTGCACCAAGGGGCGTGATTATGCGTCCAAACGGATCTTCAGATTTGACAAGATCAAATCAGTCGATGTGATAGATGGAACATTCGGCGAGAAATCCCAATCTATCAAAGCCGAAGGCTGGAACGGCTGTATTGGCTCAAATTGCTTTATCAAAGAAAATATCTGCGAATAACGTTTCAAACTGGTGCCTTCAGAACAGCTCATACCGCCGAATAAGCGTTACATTAGAATTGATACTTCCTAACCAGCTTTAAAGACACTAGAACAGTGATAGAGCTCAGGCTTCCACTGGTTACAAATAACCGAAGTGCCTTGAAATGAAAGTGTTGGATTTTTAAAAATGACGCAAAGCGATACACCAAAAAAAACACTTCTTTTAACAGGTGCAAGCCGCGGCATAGGTCATGCAACGGCAAAGAAATTTGCTGATGAAGGCTGGCGTGTTATCAGTTGTTCCCGTCAGGCTTTTTCATCACAATGCCCTTGGCCAGGTGGTGAAAAAGATCATATCCAAGTTGATTTAAGCGATCCCAAAAATACGATTAAAGCTATCGATGACATTAAATCTCGATTGGATGGTGGGTTTCTTCATGGATTGGTCAATAATGCTGGAATTTCGCCAAAGGGTGAAAATGGTGAACGTTTAAACACGCTAGATACCGATCTGAGCGCATGGGGTGAAGTCTTCCATGTTAACTTTTTCTCGTCCGTTATTTTAGCGCGTGGATTACAAAAAGAATTGTCAGCAGGCAAGGGCGCCGTTGTCAACGTGACATCAATTGCCGGATCGCGTGTTCATCCATTTGCCGGTGCCGCTTATTCAACATCTAAAGCTGCCCTTGCTGCATTAACCCGCGAAATGGCTCATGATTTTGGCCCACTTGGTGTGCGTGTTAATGCCATTGCCCCGGGCGAAGTTGAGACAAGTATCTTAAGCGAAGGCACCGATAAAATTGTTGCAACACTTCCGATGCGAAGAATTGGCCAACCTGAAGAAGTTGCCAGTGCGATATATTTTCTATGCTCTGATGCAAGTTCGTATGTTTCAGGAACCGAAATTGAGGTTAATGGGGCACAGCACGTTTAGATCACTGAAATAACTCAGTCTTTCTTTTCAAATTGTTCAACCGGACCATTTTGCGCTTCCCAAGTTGAGAAACCTTCCTTGAGGTGCGCAGCTTCAAAACCCATATCGTTGAGTGTTGCAACGGTGAGCGCCGAGCGCCATCCAGATGCGCAATGGAAGATAAACTTTTTGTCCTCTGAGAAAATGTCTTTGTGATAGGGGCTAGCCGGATCAACCCAAAACTCGATCATGCCGCGTGGTGCATGAAAACTGCCGGGGATAAAGCCGCCACGTTGGCGCTCTCGAATGTCTCTGATATCAACAATAACGACATTTGGATCGCCCATCATTTCGATAAGGTCTGTCGTCTCAATTTCTTCAATTCGACTGCGGGCCGCAGCAACCATGTTTGCTGCTGATGTTTTCAATAAGCTCATAATGAATTCCTAATTGTGCTGATATATGAAGCAAATACACCATATGTTGACACGAGTTCTGATGGTATGCAACATTTTTGAAAACCCATCCTATAGGCCAAATCTTGCGAATAAAAACTGAAAAAGGCATTTTAAATGACATTACAATCCCCAATATTACTTTGGGATAAATCAGCAGAAGAAAAGGACTATCACAGTTCATTGAAATCTGATGAGAATGTTGATGTGGCCATAATCGGTGGTGGCTTTACTGGTCTATCAACGGCGTCATATTGGGTGGAAAATGGGTTAAGTACGCAGGTTTTAGAAGCTGAGAAAATCGGCTTTATCAGCTCCCATGGTTTCACGGTTTTATCAAGCAGCATTTACTGCTAATCAAATGATCAAGAGTTTGTAATCAAGCAACCGAATCAAACAAATCAACTAACATAATGTCAAAGGCCAAACAATGATTGATAGACTACATACATCTGCTCGCATGAGCAAAATCGTCAAGCACAACGGCGTGGCATATATTTGTGGTCAGGTTGGTGCAGGTGATACTGTCACAGAGCAAACACGCGATTGCCTCTCCCGTGTCGAGGCGCTTTTACTCGAGGCAGGTTCTGACCTTAATCATATGTTGCAAGCGACAATCTGGTTGTCAGATATGAGCGATTTTGCCGAGATGAATGCGGTTTGGGATGCCTGGGTGCCAGATGGCCATGCTCCGGCACGCGCCTGTGGCGAAGCAAAGTTAGCCCGTGATGTTTTAAAAGTCGAAATCATCGTAACCGCTGCAATTAAAAACCACCTTTTTTAAGGTCTACCTTATTTTTTGATAAGTGATTTAATCCCAATGTTTGGATCTGCCAGTGCTTCAATTGTAACGGGCGTTTTCGCTTCAATCAGTTTCATTGCAAAACGAATATCTTTTGCGATTTTAGTTTGCGGAGCAATTCCGCATGCTGATTGAAGTTGGTTTTTAGCGCTGCTTGCAAACGTAATATGGTAGTCGTCACTATAGGCGCGTTCGGTCGTGACACTATCCACATTAGATATCCCCACAACTTGTAAGACATGATCATATTGTTCAGACCAAAACCAAGGGATCAGCTTGTCACAATTTTCTCGTTCACCGTCTGAATGAAGCATATTAAATGCCGCAATATCTGCATGTGTACCCGCAGCTTGCCATGATTCTAATCTGGTGGGGTTTTTCGCATCGCCATAAAGCGGGAAGTTGCAACAATCACCTGCAGCGAAGATATGCGGATTACTTGTTTGCATAAATCGGTCAACAGTAATGCCATTTTCAACCATTAGGCCTGCATCTTTTGCAAGATCTGTATTTGCAATAGACCCTATCCCTGCAACCAAAATATCCGCATCAAAACATGTGCCATCATCTAACGTGATTTGATAGCCATCATCTTGTTTTTCGCATGAGACGATATGCGATGAAAAATGAAATTTAACACCATTAGCCTCATGTAGATCTTGCACAATTTTGGCAACGTTTGCATCCACAGCGCGCCCGAGCAAACGATCTGCCATCTCAACCACATGCACTTTAACGCCTGATGGAACAAGGCTTGCAGCGAGTTCTAGCCCGATAAAACCACCACCAATGATCAATGCTGATTTCGCATTTTTAGCGGCATCACGAAGGTTTTTTGCGTCATTCACATCACGTAAATGATACACTTCATCTGCGCCATTGAGTGTCAATTGTCGGGCGCTTGCACCCATTGCCAATAGGAGTTTGTGATATTGAAGAGAACTACCATCTTCTAACCAAATAGTTTTTTCCGTTTTATCAATACTGGTCACTCGAGTATTGATTGTCTCAATATGTAAGTCAGCCAAAATCTCAGTTGAGAAAATTGGCTTAACCTCAACATTGGAAGTGCCATTTTCATGGCTCCATTTTGATAAAGGAGGGCGTTCATAAGGCTGTTGAACGCTTTCATCAGCAATCATGATAACTCGGTCATCAAAGCTCAAGTCACGCAATTTTTTCGCAGCGCGAATGCCTGCATGACCTGCGCCAATAATAACAAAAATATCATCAATCATGAATTCTGAGCTTTCATGCGTTTTGTATGGATTTTACGAAAATGTTCGTCCGCTTCAGCTGTTCCATCGTGCAAACTACCAAACCATTTATCAAGCGGCATATTGCTTTCGCCAAAGTTCACATTGTGAAATCTGTGATGAAGATAATGCATCAGGCGATTTTTTTTCAACGCTTTTTCATCGCCAAATACAAGCTCATCAAAGCCAGAATGGCTGAGCGCTGGCCCAAGAGCTGTTTGAAAACCATTCAACATCATGTGGAGAGGATGGCTTGGAATGATGCAATGGATCAGCATGCAGCTGAAATAAATCACTTGCTCGATAGGGTGCATGGATAAGCCAGACCAAGGACCTACATTTACATTTTTATGATGAAGATAATGCACATAATCATAAAGAGGTTTCCAATGGATCAGGCGATGAACCCAATAGAAATGAAAGTTTCTCCAAAAAGGAATAGCCAACATAATGACACAAAACCAAATAGGGTGCTCCATCGGATTTAAATATGGCATCCAACCATTTGCATAGGCCCACCACATGACACATTCGTAGGCTGTCCAAATAACGGTTCCAACCATTGCCCAGAAAATATTGTCTTTAACTTGATCACGAAACAAAAAGGTTGGGCTATCTTTTGCCATCCAGTTTGCATTGTATTTTTTCAAGCGCCCCTGTTTGCGCCAGCTATAAAGCCATAGATGAAATGCACCGGTAAAAGCCCACATCAAAACGACATTCCTGACTAATATTTCAAACATCCAGCCAATGCCAAATGTCTCCATCTGCACCATTTCCGGCGTAAAGAAAAAGAAAGACACGGTGATCAATACGAGGAAGACAGCAAACCACGGTAATAAAAACCCTGGGATTCCAAAAAACCATTTAGCGATTTTGATCGGCGTTGTCGGCCAATCAAACAAAGGTTCTAAAAATACCGGTCGACCGGATCTCCATTCGCCACGACGGTCACGTACTTGACCATGTTCATCAATCGTTGTTTTAGGTCTCGCCATTTTTTCAAGCCTTTTTGCATTTTGGGACTATATTTGTTATCGATAACATCGTATAGATTAATCGTCAACATAGTTTCGAAACTATTATTTAATTTCGAAACTATGTGTCTAGACGTTTGGATCCCTATTAACGTAGGATGCGAACGTATTGGAATTGAAATGAACGAGATGTTGCTGAGATGAAACAATGTTAAAGCATGTGCAAGAAGCTGAACAGATTGAGCAAACACCTTATGAAGCTTTGCGAAGTGGCTTGATTTGGGGGCGCTGGAAATCTGGCGAACGATTAATGCCGCCTCACCTAAAGAAGGAATTTGGCTGCACCGGCTCTGCGCTGCGTGAAGCGCTTATTCGTCTGTCGGGTGAAGGGTTTGTTGAAGCAAATACCAATTTTGGTTTTCGCGCCTGCGTGCAATCTGAAAATGCCTTTAGACAGGCAGCGCATCTGCGTCTTATTTTAGAATGCGAAGCTGCAACATTGTCTGTTCAAAATGGTGATTTTGATTGGGAAATGCTGCTCAATGCATCCCATAACAAACTTAATTATATTGAAAACCAAATGTTAAAATCAGACGATATCGGCCCCTATATTCAGCGATGGTCGATGCAAGATTGGGAATTTCATCACGCCCTCTTGTCCGCCTGTGGTTCAGAGCTTTTGATGCGTGCTTACCAAGATTCCTATGATAAATTTCGCATGTATGCGGTGTCTAAAATTTCAAATTTTGGGTTTTCAGGCAAAATTACAATCGGTGAACACAAGGCCATTTATGAAGCGGCGATCTCAAAAAATGTACCCGCCACCATCAAGGCTTTAAAAGACCATCTCGTTTTGTATCAGGATGACAACCGGTCAAACCAGCCAATGCCATCAAAGAAAACTATGCCAACAAAGCAACATTTATAGATTATTCTAAAGGGAGAAAATTCATGTCAAAGATAGCACTCATCACCGGCGGCGGTTCTGGAATAGGCCTTGCATGTGCCAAAACACTGGCTCAAAACGGATATTTCACAATATTAACTGGCCGACGTATTGAAGCCTTGCAACAGGCTTGCGATGTGATTGGAACAGATAAAAGTTCAGCAATTGCCTGTGATGTAACCTCCGCTGAAGATGTGGATGCCCTATATAATCAGATTGAAAAAGAACATGGTCGAATTGATGTTGTTTTCAACAATGCCGGCAACAATGTGCCTGCAGCTCCCATTGGTGATGTGCCTGTTGAAGACTTTATCAAAGTTATCAATGTCAATTTGATCGGCGCATTTACCATCGCACGTGGTGCCTTTAACTTGATGCGCAAACAATCCCCACAAGGTGGCCGTATTATCAATAATGGGTCGATCTCGGCAAGCATGCCGCGCCCTGGTTCATCGCCTTACACATCATCAAAACACGCCATCACAGGCTTAACACGCACAATCTCACTAGATGGTCGTCCGTATAATATTGCCTGTGGTCAGATTGATATTGGAAATGCAGCATCAGATATGACAGCCAAAATGGGTGCTGGGGTTCCGCAAGCTGACTTATCTATCAAACCAGAGCCTGTAATGGACGTTCAACATGTTGCAGATTCGGTCCTGCACATGAGTAATCTTCCACTGAATGCCAATGTCCAATTTATGACAATTATGGCAACAGCAATGCCATTTGTTGGCAGAGGGTAAAGGGATCTAAGCGACATGAAAAATATCTATACATTTGCCGCTCAGCCTGCAAAACGTACGCTCACAATAGCAGAAATGCGCAAGGCCAAAGGGCAAAATAAGCTCACGCAAGTCACAGCAAATACGATCCAAGAGGTCATAGCAGTTGCAGAAGCTGGCATTGATATGATGGTGTGTGATGCAGCAAATATCGAACAAGTTCGCAGTGCCAATAATACCACGTTTTGCACAGCTGCTATCAAAATGACGGAGTTTGCAACAACAGATGATATTCTGCGTGAAGCATTTCGGGCGCTTCATCAAGGCGCTGATGCTGTCATCACGCCGCGAAGTTTCCATGTGGTTGAAACATTGGCCCGTGAGGGAATTCCAGTGATGGGCCATCTTGGGCTTGTGCCGCGCAAAAGCATTTGGATGGGCGGCATGCGTGCTGTTGGCAAAACAGCCATTGAGGCAACCGAGCTTTATAAAGACTTCAAACGCCTAGAAGATGCTGGTGCTTTTGCCGTCGAAGCAGAAGTGATTGCAGGCGAGATTATGACAGAAATTTCATCAAGAACCAACTTGATCACATCATCCCTTGGGTCTGGAGCTGGCGCAGATGTCATCTTTTTGTTCATGAATGATCTATGTGGGGAAACAGAAAGTGCGCCCCGTCATGCACGCCGATTTGGCAATCTTAATATCCTTCACGAGCAACTCTACAAGGCGCGGGTCGAGGCTCTTAATGCCTTCAAAGATGCAGCCCAAAATGGCTCATTCCCATCTGATAAAGAAACACCGAAAATCAATACAGAGCAACTCGATTTATTCCGTGAAAACTTAGCAAAGTTATAAAGAATAAATTGTTGAAATATCAAATTAGAATGTCGCAAAATAGGAGCAACCAGCCATGAGTAATTTAGTTAAAGTTTGTAGTACCAGCGATATCGAAGAAGAAGACGTTATGCGCTTTGATCATGGTGATAGCACCTATGCAGTTTATCACGGTCCCGACGGTGGTTTTTATGCAACCGACGGATATTGCACCCATGAAAAAGCCCATTTGGGTGATGGTATAGTTGATGGACACGAAATTGAATGCCCGCTTCATTTTGGGGCATTTGATTTCCGCACAGGTGATCCAACTGTCGCACCTGCATGCGTGAAGTTAAAAACCTATCCTGTCAAAATTGAAGATGACGCAGTCTTTATCGATTTAAGCTAAGTGCTTTGGCGCACAATAAGACGCGGCGTGGTTTTCATAACTTTATCAAGTGGTTTGTCGTCACCCGATAATAAGGCCACAATCTTTTCGGCAGCTAGCTGACCGATAAGAGCCGCGTCAACGTCAACGGTTGTAATGGATGGGTTGGAAAATGCGCCCAACTCATAGGCACCAAATCCCCCAATAGCGATGTCTTTGGGGATAGATAGACCCAGCCGCTGCGCAGCTGTGATCGCGCCAAACGCAATGGGATCAGATACACACATCACAGCTTGGGTATCTGGCCATTCGGCTAAAATATGTTCTATCCCATTGACACCAGGGGTCATTGAAAAGGGTGATTGATCCTGAAAGGACACTCTGTTTTGATCTAACCCATGTTTGCTGAGTGTTTTGCAAAATCCTTCAAACCGATCACGACCACGGCTATCCCGCGCATTATCACCACCGATATAACCAATTTTTGTAAAGCCTTTTTCAATAAAATATTCAATCATCAATTGGGCGGCATCAGCGTTAGAAAACCCAACGATTTGATCAATGGGTTGTTCAGGAATATCCCAAGTCTCAATAACAGGTATGCCTGAGTTTTTTAGCAAGTTTCGACATTTATCAGTATGCACACCGCCTGTGACCACAATGGCTTCAGGGCGTTTTTTAAGGAGCTGCTCAATCAGGTGCTCTTCACGCTCAATATTGTAATTGGTATAGCCCAAAATAACTTGCAGGTCATGATCTGCCAAACCATCAGAAAAGGCGCGTACGGTATCGGCAAAATTACCGTTATTTATCGATGGTATTGTAACGGCCACAAAGCCCGAGCGACCCGATGAAAATTCAGACGCACGTGTATCCAAAACATAGCCAAGCTCATCTGCCGCTGATTGGATTTTATCGCGTGTTACTTTGCTGACCGATGTTTCAGGCTTGAGCGCACGAGACACTGTCATACTTGATACACCAGCAAGTTTAGCGACATCTGCCATCGTGGCTAGCTTGGGTTTGTCTTTCAATGATCAGCTCCAATAAAATTGGTGTTTTGCGTTAGGATCGTAAGTGAATACTATTTTAGATTATCTCTATTAGGCCCGTTAAAATATTCCATCAAAACAGGCAAATCTTCTTCACCCCAGCCTGCTGCAACAAGCATTTTATAAACCTCCATACATGCCGCCGTCACGGGCATCGATGTATGGGTTGTGAGTGCAAGATTTTGCGCAAAGCTTAAATCTTTGACCATATTTGCAAGGCGACCCTCACGCTTATAATCCTTGGTGGCAAAGCGCGGCATGTATTCTTGCAAAACCACACTATCGGCACGACCACCGGCAAGGGCTGCTGGAATTTTAGCCGGATCAACCCCTGCATCTAGTGCCAATTGAGTCGCTTCGGCAACAACAACGAAATTAAGACCACATAACACTTGGTTGATGATCTTTGTTGTTTGCCCTGCACCACTTGGTCCCATATGCGACATGTTTGTTGAGAGCAATTGAAGACAAGTCATGGCTTTTTTAACATGCGCATCAGATCCACCAAGCATAATTGTGAGCTCACCGATAAGTGCTTTTGGAGCACCACCCGACAAGGGTGCATCGACCCAGCCAATGTTTTTCTCAAGGGCTTTTTGAGCGAACCCGCGCGTATCTGCCGGATCAACCGAAGACATATCAATAAACACGGTATCTGGATGTGCACCGCTGAGCGCACCACCCTCACCAAAAGCTGCGATCTCGACAATTTTTGATGAGTTGAGGCTAAAAATCACAAACTCAGAAGCGCCCGCAGCTTTTGCCGCAGAAGGGGATGCTTGAGCCCCTTTAGCGACAAGGTCAGCAACCCGTTCCTGATCAAGGTCAAATACAAATAATTCACAATCCATGGCAAGCAAACGTGTGCCAATGGCTCCGCCCATAGCGCCCGCGCCGATCAATCCAACTTTAAATGTCATTTCATGCCCCGATTTCGGTTTGATACTCGATTTTAGTTAAGTCTTATAGGCTCGCAGTAATGCCGCCATCAACATAAAGCGTGTGACCGTTTACAAAGCTTGATGCAGGAGAGCTTAAGAAAATACAAGCGCCAACGAGTTCTTCAACATTTCCCCAACGTCCAGCAGGTGTACGTTTTTCAAGCCAAGCACTAAATTCAGGATCAGCAACCAAGGCAGCGTTGAGCGGCGTATCAAAATAACCCGGCGCAATCGCATTGCACTGAATACCATGTTGTGCCCAGTCAGTCGCCATGCCTTTGGTAAGATTGCCAACAGCTCCTTTTGTGGCGGTGTAAGGCGCAATGCCAGGTCGCGCAAGCGCTGTTTGAACAGATGCAATATTGATGATTTTACCAGCTTTACGGCCAATCATGTGACGGGCAACAGCTTGGCCAACACTAAACACAGAGGTCACATTTGTTGCCATTAATTTTTGGAACATATCAATAGGATAATCTTCTAATGCGGTTCTAAACTGCATGCCTGCATTATTGACCAAAATATCAATTGGGCCGTTATCTTTTTCAAAGCCATCAATAGCAGCCTTTACGCTTTCATGATCTGTCGCATCAAATGCGAGTTGATGCACTGTAGCACCTTCAGCTGTCAAAAGGTCTGCAGCTTTTTTGAGTTTATCAGTATCACGGCCATTGAGAACAATGTGTGCGCCGGCTGCAGATAATCCCTTTGCAAGAGCGTAGCCAATTCCCTGAGAGGAGCCTGTAATCAGCGCAGTTTTGCCGCTAAGATTAAATAAGTCTTTTGTCATGATGCAACTTTCAATTTTTACTGGACAGTTTCTGTATGAAAGCCTATATGTTATCGATAACAATTACAAGAGATATTGGAAGCATAAATGTCAAAAATCAAGGTCTTACAACTTGGTCCCTACTCAGATCGCGATGAGAAAATGCTACAAGAGCAATTTCATGTCCACCGGTTTTTTGAGATCGAAGACAAACCAGCATTTCTTGCAGAACACGGCTCATCCATCAAGGCAATCGCAACCCGTGGCGATCTAGGTGCTGATAGAGACTTAATCCAATCACTGCCAAATTTGGAACTTATCAGCATTTATGGTGTTGGGTTCGATGCGGTTGATCTTGTCGCTGCAAAAGAAAATAATGTTCTTGTATCCAATACGCCAGATGTTTTGACAAAAGATGTCGCAGATATTGCCATTGCAATGATGCTGGCGCTGGGCCGCGGTGTTACAGGTGGTCAAACTTGGGCGCAATCAGGTGATTGGGCCAAAAAAGGCATGTTTCCGCTCACCAGACGTGTGCATGGCAAACGCGCAGGCATCTTAGGTCTTGGGCGCATTGGCTATGAAATTGGTCGACGTTTGACAGGGTTTGATATGGACATCTGCTATAGCGCTCGCGGGCCGCATGATCTTAAAGAAGACTGGGCCTTTATTGGTGATCCTGTTGAACTTGCGAAAAATTGCGATTACCTTTTTGTAGCGCTAGCAGCATCGGCTGAAACAAAACATATTGTAAATAAAGATGTTATGGATGCGCTGGGTTCAGACGGAATGATAATCAATATTTCGCGCGCAGCCAATATCGATGAAATCGCGCTTTTAGATGCGTTGGAAGCACGCACGCTCGGATCGGCCGCTCTTGATGTGTTTGAGGGCGAACCTAATATTAACCCAAGATTTTTGAACTTGGACAATGTTTTATTGCAGCCACATCATGGCTCGGGTACCGTTGAAACGCGCGAAGCTATGGGCGATCTTTTGTTTGAAAATCTTGTTGCTCATTTTTCTGGCAAACCAATACCAACTCCAGTTGTTTAGGATATTCCATGCGTTCCATTGTTATTCATAAAGCCAAAGACCTTCGTATTGAAGAAACCTCACTCGACGCACCAAAAAGTGGCGAAGTTCTTGTCCGCATGGCAACAGGCGGCATTTGCGGCTCCGATCTTCATTATTATAATCATGGCGGGTTCGGTGTCATCAAAGTCAAAGAACCTATGATCTTGGGTCATGAAGTGTCTGGCTTTGTTGAAGAACTTGGCACTGATGTAGACGGCTTAGCTATCGGTGATCTTGTGGCTTTATCGCCATCTCGACCATGCAATGATTGTCGTTATTGCGCTGAAGGCTTGCAAAACCATTGTGAGA
Source organism: uncultured Rhizobiaceae bacterium (assembly GCA_963974325.1). Classification (GTDB taxonomy): domain Bacteria; phylum Pseudomonadota; class Alphaproteobacteria; order Rhizobiales; family Rhizobiaceae; genus Lentilitoribacter. The sequence goes on along the minus strand of CAXBCW010000084.1, from coordinate 329 downwards.
ATATGCGGTTTTACGGATCGGCAATGCCTTTCCCTCATATCCAAGGTGCTTTCCGCGAAAAAATTATTGCAGGTGCCTATCAATGCATCAAAGCGGAAGGTCTCACACCAGGCGAAGCCGCAATGGCTGAACCTTTAGCTGTTTGTCTCCATGCTGCTCGAAGAGCCGGTGATCTTTTGGGTAAAAAAGTGCTCATCACAGGATCAGGACCGATTGGCACATTGTGCGTATTGGCAGCTCGTGCGGCAGGTGCAGCAGAAATTGTACACAAAGAGGAAGGTAAACTTACTCCAACCCCTTGTGTTGCAGGAATACCCAAAGCATTGTTT
>CAXBCW010000083.1:0-14319 GCA_963974325.1 uncultured Rhizobiaceae bacterium | reverse complement strand
CTATCATCATATGGTGGATTTAACAAGTCCTGACCCTAATCCTCTAGCCCAATGAATTGCGCAACGTCATCGATAATGGCTTGGTGCAATTGTGCTCTGTCGCCCCCTTTACGATCGGTGCAAACTGGATCATCTTTTTCCTCAACCAAGATAGCTTCACCTTCTGGCTTGCAAAGAGGCAACATTGAAAAATGATAGGCTGGTGCAAAATATTTAATCTTGGCATTGGGAACAAGGCTTGCAAAACCACTACCAGTTTCAGCAAAGTCCGCTGCTAAAATACGATCGTCACCTTCACCTAAACCAATTAAAAGCGTTTCTGCTGATAGGTCTGCAACACCTTCTTTTTGAATGCCATAATGCAGGCCCGGATCAATCGCGATCACTTTGCTAAACCGCGTGTCCTTGTAAGACTTATTCCAATCATCAAGTGCGTAATCAGTAAGACTGACACCAGCTTGCTCAATATCCCCACAATGGCTGGACAACGGCCCCACATCTTTACAATGATCAATGTAACCATCGCGATCTCCTCTCACACCACCTAAGGATAATGCGGTCCAGCCACCATAGGAAAAGCCAGCCGCTGTTATCTGAGATTGATCGATATGCATCGAGAAACGCGGATCGCTCAGCACTTCATCCAAAACACGGCTAAAGTCATAAGCCCTTGTCCAGTGTCTAAGGCCTTTGTTAAAGTCAAAGCTGAATGTTGAACTGTGCGGATGATCAACACTAATGACAATCGCACCTCGTTTGGCTAATGCGGAATTAAACCAACTCAAGCCTTTGATATTGCCTCCCAAGCCGTGCGACATCAAGATGAGAGGATAAGTTCCTGATAAAACTGACGCATCTTTTTGAACATCCGTCCCATAAAATACTGGGTTCTCACCCGTGTTAAATGCTTCCCCACCTTGTTCTGCTGGATACCATATTGCTCCGTCCAACATCTGCTCATGATGAGCGACTTTATAGGAAAGTGTTGAATAGCCAGACTGAGCTGAATTCGTATCTAATCCTGATGCTGCATGAGCACTCACGACAGTCAAAGCCAATATAGACATAAGGGAAGTTGCAGTGGCAAAGTTGATCTGTTTCATTATATAACTCCAATTCTGATTTCGATGAGACAGAAATGGAGAGATTTGAAGTTGCACGCGACCTATATCCGGTTTTAGGTCGCCAAGATCCAGTTTTAGGACCTATCTTTACTTTCAGATTTCCAAACGTGAATTGAGTACTTGAAATGCCATCACTGCCAATACCAATGATCAGCGCTCTCATTTTAGGGTATTTATGTATCCAAGCATTAACGCGCAGAAACACAAATATTTTTCTAACGGCATTGATCGGTTTGACGGCCCTGCAAGGTATGATCATCTCCCTTGGGCAACATTACGGCATTGGTTTTTTCCTGACAATTCAACCCATCACAGCAATTATGATCCCACCCATGGCGTGGGTTGCTTTTCAATCAACCGCGATAAGAGACTTTAAACTAAAACACGACATCATCCACATCGTGCCAGTTATCCTCATTGGCATTTTCGTCATCTCGTTCGAAGACCTGCTCAACACTCAATCCGTATTCATTGGGCTAGATTTCCTAATTCCGATGATTTTTATCGGATACGCGATTGCCATTTTGGCCATTGCCTCACGGGGTGCAGATGCGCTCCCAAGATTGCGCCTTGAAGCAAGTGATAATCCGGTCAATATCTGGCGGATAATTGCTGCAACATTGATAGGATCTGCTTTCGCAGATATCATTATCGTCATGCTGATTATGGCAGATCTTACCTATATTCAGCCGTGGATCATTACGATCTATACGACACTCATGCTGTTTTTAATCGGTAGTTTAAGCCTGTCACAAAACCTATCAAATCCCATCAAAGTAATAAATGATACTCAGACACCGATCCTACCCACCGAACGGGATGAGGATATAATGCTTCGGTTAAATCAATTGATGAACGAGCAGAAGATATATCTAGATCCCGATCTGACATTGGATAAAATCTCACGTAGATTAATCATTCCTGTCAAACAAATATCTATCGCCATCAACCGCTCAACCGGCGGCAATGTTTCGCGGCATATCAACAAGTTTCGAATTGATGTTGCGTCCAAAGCGCTCGTGGATGGAGAGAATGTAACATCGGCAATGCTCACAAGTGGCTTTAACACCAAGTCAAACTTCAACCGTGAATTCTTGCGCGTAACCGGCCTGTCGCCCAGTGTGTGGCTAAAGAAACAGGCAAGCTAGTCAGACCCATCCATTTGATAACGGAAATCACAATGAGATGCGCCTTGCATGATTGTCTGGGTGCGTTCGAGTGTGATTTTGGGATTATAGCCTGTGCAAAATGTACCATCACGACCGCATGATAAAATATGTCCAATGTCGGCCAGATCCATATCGCGATACATTTCTGCATATTTACAACGGGTTACATTGTAATGCACCTTTTGATCTTCCTCGATCAACATATCAACTTCCAAAGCTCCACCCGCTGTCCATTGCGGTAAAAGGTGGTGAAAAGTTTCCAGCGTAGGCTCAAAGCTTTCGTTTTGTGCATAGGCCGCACCTTGCGCAACAGAATCTTTGGTGATCGCCGCTTTTAAAATACTAGCAGCTTCATCCTTGCCCAGACGGGCCATCATTTCCTCATAGATCGGCTTGATAATATTTGCCTCGATACGACGTTGTTCGAGTATCGGTAGATCAGTCTTTGCCATGTTGTAACCTATCGTGTTTTTAGCCTATTATTTTGTCGAAAAATCAATATGGATATGATTTTTATCAGGATCCCAAATATTGTATTGAACGATATTGGCACCTGGCGGTTCAGACTTACGATAGGTCTCTACATTTTTCTCCAAGTGAGCTGTAAATTCAATTTCGTTTTCTGCAGAAAAAGCAAAATGCTCAATTTTCAAGTCAGCTTCTGAACCAATCTTCTCCTCATCAACTTCAACCAGATGAACCAGTGGAAAGTCACCGATGTAAAGCCAAGCACCATCAAAGGGAAACTTTGGACGCCAACCGGATTTAAAACCCAAAATATTCTCATACCAAGAGATCATCTCAGCAAGCTTTTGAGTTTGAATATTGACGTGATCAAGACGTTTTATTGGCATACGGTACTCCGTTTACAAAAAAATTCAAATGATTTTAGCATGAAATCATCTGAATTGTAATATTATCAATCATATTTCATAAAAAACAAAAAACGCCGGTGTTGCCACCAGCGTTCTTTAAAACAAGTATATGAAGAATAAATCTATTATTCAGCAGGCTTCTCAGCAGCGGCTGCTTTTTCAGCTGCAGCAGCTTTTGCAGCGGCAACTTTTTCAGCTTCAACACGAACTTTAGTCGCAGCAGTAGCTGCACGTTCTTGGTCGTTAAGCTTACGTGTACGAACGCCAGTATTTTCAACGATACGAGCAGATTTTCCACGAAGGCCACGAAGATAGTAAAGTTTCGCACGACGAACTTTACCACGACGAATAACAACAACTTCTTCAACCATTGGGGAGAAGATTGGGAACACACGTTCCACGCCTTCACCATATGAAATTTTACGAACTGTGAAGTTCTCGTTCAAGCCAGCACCAGCACGGGCGATACAAACGCCTTCATATGCTTGTAGACGCGTACGAGTACCCTCAGTTACACGCACCATAACACGAACAGTGTCACCTGGTGAGAATTCTGGAAGTGTACGTTTTGCTTCGATTTTCGCTTTTTGTTCAGCGTCGAGTTGTTGGATAATATCCATGAGCTATAACCTTTCGTTTTTGTAGCGGTCAGAGCGTTGTCAATCACTTAAGGTCTCATTGCCCTAAACTATGCCCCAAATAAAAGGTTTTGAGGCAGCAACGTTTTCACCAAGCATTATCTTTAGTGGTTGCGATAAAAGGTCAGCTTTTTGCAGACTCTTGGAAGATCGCGCTCGTTTATCTTGCGAGTTGGCGGTGAGTTACATCATATAAGGCGTTTTGTCATCTCTTTTTTTCGTCTTTTGCGATCATTTGGCGATCTAATAAGTCAGGGCGACGCTCACGCGTTAATTCTTCTGATTTTTGTTGGCGCCACTGCTCAATCAACTTATGATTTCCAGACAATAAAACATCAGGGATTTTTGTATCTTCAAACTCTTGCGGACGCGTATAGTGCGGATGTTCAAGCATATTATTTTCAAAGCTCTCATGCGTGCCAGACAACGCGTTGCCCATCACACCGGGCAAAAGACGCACAATTGCGTCCAACATGATCAATGCGGCAGGCTCGCCGCCAGATAAAATGTAATCGCCAATTGAGATCTCTTCAAGATGTCGACTATCGATCACCCGTTGATCAACACCTTCAAAACGCCCACAGACAATCACCACACCCTCACCAAAGGCAAGCTCACGCACACGCGCTTGGTCGAGCGGTTTTCCGCGCGGGGACATCAACAATCGCGGACGGTTATCATTTGGCAAACTATCAATAGCACGTGCCAAAACATCTGCCTTTAGCACCATACCTGCGCCACCACCTGATGGCGTATCGTCAACATTTTTATGTTTATCAAGCGCAAAATCACGGATATTAATCGCAGCAATATCAACATCACCGCGCGCAATGGCGCGGCCCGACATAGATTGACCCAAAGCGCCAGGAAACATGTCCGGATAAAGCGTAAGAACCGAGGCTTTAAAACTCATCAGATCACACCCTCTTATTGGTCTTGGTCTGAACCATGTTGTTTTGGCGCGCCGTCACCTTGCGGCGGCTCATCATCATCAATCAAACCAGCAGCTTCAGGATCCACAATCACACGACCACCTTTAATATCAACTTCAGGCACCGCAGTTTCGGTAAACGGAATAATAATAGACTTTTTGCCTTTCGGCTGGATCTCAATCAGGTCTCCACTGCCAAAATCAAAAATCGCTTTAATCTTGCCCCAGTTATTGCCGTCTGCATCCACAACGTCTAAGCCTTCAAGATCGGTGTAGAAAAACTCGTTCTCAGCCAAATCTTCATCGGCCAAATTATCACGCTCAACAAATAGATCTGTGCCGTTTAAAGCTTCCGCTTCATTGCGATCATTAATGCCTAAAAAGCGCACGACAACAACAGTTTTGTGCTTTCGGATATCCAACACTTCAAATCGGCGGCCATCTTTGGTGTAAAGAACGCCATAATCAGCCAGCGAAACAGGGTTATGAGTGAAGGATTTAACACGCACTTCACCGCGTACGCCTTGCGCACGGCCAATGGTACCTAAGATGATCGGGTTATCAAGTTTCATACATTCTTCCTTATTAAGCACGGTCTAACGCAGTTGACCTAAAATGCCAAGCATATGTTGATCTACATAGGTAAGTTTTCGAAAGGAATATGCTGCGGGCAAGCGATGCAAAATTCCAGATACATCTAACCAAAATTATCATACATGTTATAAAAAATTGTCATCCTTGCGCAACGCCCTCGGGAAAAAATGGGTTGAAAAGCCACCTTGAAACACAACAATATCTTACATTATAGTCTGCCATGCTATAATAATCAGATACAAATCTTATGAGACGTGATGGGGCCTGATTTGAAAGTCGCACTTAAATATCAATTTCCTCTTTTTCATGACACTTTATTTTTTAGACTCTTATCGAAATTGGCTCCCAACGGGGTTGAACTCACATCGCCAAGTAAAGCCGACATAATAATCTACGGGCCTTGTGGCAGAGAGTTGAAAGCTTTTGGTCCTTTTGTAAAAAGGAAAAATAGAAAGGGCTTGGTTAAGCTTCCTAAGCGAACTTATCAACCTTTACATGTTTTCACACCATAGAGTCTGAACGACCAAGTGAGATATATGATTATTCACTTACCTTTGATTACATGCACCACCAGCCCAATCATTTTAGAATGCCTTACTGGCTAGAAGGGCTTGATTGGGGGCATGAGGGACTAGGTCGCGGTCAGCATCCCCGTATTAGCCGTCGAGTAACAATTGAAGAACTCATGTCACCTCTTGGAGACAGTTTTACACGGCGCAACGGCAAGTATGCTGCCTTTTTTGGTCACTTGGCTGAACCAAGGGCAACCTTCATGGAGGTTCTTTCATCAAAAATTGAAATCGATGGCTATGGTCGAGCATTTAATACGAAAATCAAAGGCGCTGAAAAAAGTGGTATTAATAAGGATGTTATTCTGAAAAATTATTCCTATTGCCTGTGCCCTGAAAATTCGATTTATCCAGGTTATTATACGGAAAAGATTTTGGAGGCTTTTGCAGCTGGATGCTTACCGATATCTTGGGTTGACCCAAATGTTGCAGATGACTTCAACCCAAATGCATTTATAAATCTACTTCCCTATGCAAGCGTAGGTTATGAAAAGTCCCTTGATTTACTTAATGACCGAAAAGCCCTAAAGGCCTTTGCCCAAGCTCCGCTTTTGCTAGAACGACCAACCCTAGAACCACTGAAAAAATTCATAGAAAAAATCATCACCGATGTTAAATAGTTTTGGCAATAAATGACCTGTTACGGATTAAATAATTTTTTCCGTTGAAGAATACTGATATTGCTACTGATAAAGACCCCAAACGCACTAAAACAGATGAACAATCCTACAAACTGCAGAAAATATTGATTTTTGATAAAAATAAGAAAAGATTCGACAGATGAAAAAACTCTTATGACTGGTGTGACTGGTCAAGACGTTTCTTATCCTGCTAAGTTTTTGTATCAGGCTTTAATGGTCCCAAGTAATGTAATACATTCGACCCATCTTGCTGATGTAAACAGGTTATTTTTTGGGTCCAACTGTATCTACACCAAAAACGTGCCCTTAAAACCATGAAGAATTTAAAAAATGAAACTTAGAGACCTTATTAAACAAATATATCTTAGCTCAGGAAAGTTCTATTCCAATGCTACGGCTGATGAAGATTTAAAACACTTCATCTTAAAAAATCGCCCAAGATCTGTCGGTAAAGAACTCATTCGCATCGGAGGTAGAGGCGATGGTGGATATCTGATACCCAACGATCTTGATGGTATTAGCGCGTGTTTTTCTCCAGGCGTAGCGGCTTCATCAACATTTGAAGAAGAACTTGCCGACAAATATGGCATTAAATCATTCATGGCCGATTACTCGGTTGATCATCCGCCAATTAGTCATGACCTGTTCCATTTTGAAAAAAAGTTTCTTGGCAATGTCAACGATGATAAATTCATGCGCCTTGAAGACTGGGTCAATAAAAACGTTAGTGAGAACGATAGTTCAGATTTACTTCTTCAGATGGATATTGAAGGTGCCGAATACCAAATACTAGTAGATACCCCTCGTAATACACTCAATAAGTTCAGAATTATTGCAGTTGAATTTCATCTTCTCGATACTATTTTCAATAAAAGCGCATTTATCATGATGGATGCAATATTTGATAAGTTAAATCAAAACTATACTATTGCCCATATTCACCCCAATAATTCACGTCCTATTTTAAAAAAAGGCTCTGTAGAAATACCAGAATTATTGGAAATTACTTTCTTGCGAAATGATCGGGTCTTGAATGATGGAAAACAACTCACATTTCCGCATCCGCTTGATGATCAATGTGTAGAAAAACGCCCGCCGCGTCATTTGCCAAAATGCTGGTGGATCTAGCATAATACTAGCTTCCTCCAAGCCTAATCAGCGTTTCATTAGCGCGTTTTTATGACCAAGAATAAAAAAAGGCGGCACCAAGTGCCGCCTTAATTTCGATGCAATAACTGCGCAATTATTCAGCGGCAGCTTCTTCAGCAGGTGCTTCGGCAGCAGCTTTTGCAGCTTCTTCCGCAGCAGCTAGTTCAGCCGCAGCTTCTTCAGCTTTTGCAGCAGCTTCGTCAACACGCTCTTGAGCTTTTTTGCCCAATTTTGCTTTGTTAGGGTTGCTGCGTGCTTCGCGTGCTAGAATGCCAGCTTCTGACAAGAAGCGAAGAACACGGTCTGTAGGCTGTGCGCCTTCAGCAAGCCAATGCTTAACGCGATCTTCTTTAAGACCAACACGATTTTCGTCATCTTTACCAAGCATTGGATTCCAGTGACCAACTTGCTCGATGAAACGACCATCACGTGGCGAACGCACATCAGCGATCACGATTTGGTAATAAGGACGTTTTTTAGAGCCCGCACGAGCCAAACGTATTTTAGTTGCCATTTTATAAATTCCTTTTCTAATGACTTACCGCGTGTGGATTTATACACACACCAGATTTTGTTGACGTAGATAGATTATCCACGCGCTTTTTTGTGATGCTGAATGACTTCCTTGATAATAAATTCAAGAAATTGCTCAGCAAAATCGGGATCAAGGTTCGAGCGTTCTGCCAAACGTCTTAGCCTCTCGATCTGTTCACCCTCTCGCGCCGGATCGGACGGAGGGAATTCGTGTTGTGCTTTTAAAACACCAACGGCTTTGGTAACGCGAAAACGTTCTGCCAAAATGTGAACCAATGCTGCATCAAAATTATCAATTGACGCGCGAAGTTCCAAAAGTTGGTCCATAGGTGTTTGATCTGTAGATGTGTTCTCAGTCATTACTTCTTACCCTTTGGCAAGCCAGGAAGGCCCGGCAAACCGCCACCAAGACCCGGAAGTCCACCTTTAGCGCCACCAAAGCCAGCCGCTTCAGCTTGCTTTTGCAAATCAGCCATTTGCTTTGGATCCATTTTGGATAGGTCAGGCATACCACCCATACCACCGGGCATTCCGCCACCCATACCGCCCATACCCATTTTACCACCCATCGCACCAAGGGCTTGCTTCATCATACCGCCGCCTTTTTTGCCGCCCATAGCTTTCATCATGTCACCCATTTGACGGTGCATTTTGATCAGCTTATTGATGTCCGCTGCGCTGGTTCCAGAACCTGCTGCAATGCGTTTTTTACGGCTATTTTTCAAAAGCTCAGGGTTCGTGCGTTCTTTTTTCGTCATGGATGAGATGATGGCTTGCTGGCGAGCAAACAACTTGTCATCAAGACCGGCAGCTGAAATTTTATCTTTCATTTTGCCCATACCGGGCATCATTCCCATAATACCGCCCATGCCACCCATGGATTGCATTTGCTTCAGCTGATCGGCCAGATCGTTCATGTCGAACTTGCCAGCCTTCATCCGCTTGGCCATCGCCTCGGCTTTTTCGGCATCAATTGTTTCGGCAGCTTTTTCAACAAGGCTAACAATATCGCCCATGCCTAAAATACGATCGGCAATCCGCTTTGGATGGAACTCTTCGAGCGCATCCATTTTCTCGCCAACACCAATCAGCTTAATCGGTTTACCCGTGACAGCACGCATGGACAAAGCTGCACCACCGCGCCCATCGCCATCCATACGCGTCAGAACAAGACCAGTAATGCCAATCCGTTCATCAAAATTACGCGCAAGATTAACAGCATCTTGACCAGTCAGTGAATCGGCAACAAGCAAAATTTCATGCGGGTTAGATTTGGCTCTGATATCTGCCATCTCTTGCATCAAAGGCTCATCAATATGCGTCCGGCCAGCCGTATCCAAAATCACAACATCGTGGCCGCCAAGTTTAGCCGCTTGCACAGCACGTGCTGCGATATCGGTTGGTGATTGGCCTTCGATAATTGGCAGCGTATCAACGCTGGTTTGCTCACCCAATTGGCGCAATTGCTCTTGCGCTGCAGGTCGGCGCGTATCAAGCGAGGCCATCAAAACTTTTTTGCGATCACGATTGGTCAAGCGAAGTGCAATTTTACCAGAAGTCGTGGTTTTACCAGATCCTTGCAAACCCACCATCATGATAACAACAGGCGCCGGTGCATTCAGATCAAGCGAAACACCCTCAGTGCCCAACATATCAACCAATTCGTCATGAACGATCTTAACGACCATTTGACCTGGTTTGATGGATTTGAGGATTTCAGCGCCAACTGATTTTTCGCGGACACGATCAACAAAATCTTTAACAACTTCAAGCGCAACATCGGCTTCAAGCAAAGCGCGACGCACTTCGCGAAGGGCAGCGGACACATCTTTATCAGACAGCGCACCACGGCCTGTTAAGCCATTTAAGATGGAACCTAGTCGATCCTGAAGATTGTCAAACATGCATTATTTCCTTTTTTCCAACTCTCATGGAAAAGTAGGTTTAAATCAAAAAAAATCAATCTTTCAACGAATTAAAATCCAAACCAAAAACGCACCCGAGGGCGCAACGCGCTGTCGGGTGTTGACCTTTGGGTGCTCTTTATACCTTTGCGGGTCCCAATAGGTGGCTCGGAGTTCTCACTCGTTGCTAGAAATATAGGCTGCTTAAACATCAGCAGACACTAAATGTCAAGAAAAACTGCTCAAAGGCGCATTATCGATAAGTATAGCTATTTCAATATAAAACCAACATCACCATATAACAAAGCCATATAACAAAAAATGACAAACCAATGAAGGCGGCTTACAAACACACATGGCAAAGAACCCTTATTATAACGGCCCAATTTCCGATCACTTTGATGGAACCTATTTTTTCAATCCAAATGGTGTCGAGCCAATGGGGTTTACCGACCTATTAAAATGGCAATTTGGTGAGAAAACCAATCACAAATGGCCGAATGAAGCCAAAAGCCCTCACCCTCAATCCAAGCCCGATGTTGCCCTACCGCAAGATGCTATGCGCCTGACCATGATTGGTCATGCCAGCTTTTTAATCCAAACAGGCGGCTTGAACATTTTGACCGATCCTGTCTGGTCAGAGCGCACAAGTCCAATATCGTTTATGGGGCCAAAACGGGTTAACAAACCCGGCATTGAGCTTGATGATCTGCCAAAAATTGATGTGATCCTGCTTACCCATAACCACTATGACCATTTGGATATCAAAACGCTTGATCGCTTGCACAAAACCCATAACCCACTTTTGATAACACCCTTGGGCAATGACACAATTATTCACAAATCAATCCCTGATATGAATATTCAAACCGGCGATTGGCATGATGTGCTTGAGCTTGGAAGCGTCAAATTCCATTTCGAGCCGTGCCATCATTGGTCAGCACGCGGCATGGGCGACCGCCGAATGGCGCTTTGGGCAGCTTTTGTGATCGAAAGCATGGCAGGTAAACTCTATCATATTGGCGATACAGGGTTTCATTCTGGTATCAATTATCGTGATGCGACCCAAAAGCATGGTCAATTTCGTGCAGCCATTTTGCCTATTGGCGCATATGACCCAAGATGGTTCATGAAAGATCAGCATCAAAACCCGCATGAAGCTGTGCAAGGGTTTAAACTTTGTAATGCACAATATGCAGCGGGCCATCATTTTGGAACATTTAAACTCACCAATGAACCTATTGATGAGCCACCGGCTTTTCTCGCCAAAGCGTTGGACGAACACGACATTGATCCAAATCGCTTCCAAGCCATGAAGCCGGGTCACGTTTGGGATATCCCGAAAACTTAAGCTGCACTTCCCTGAGAGTAGAATTTGGATCCGATATGCGCCATATAGAAGCCTGAAACGAAGTGAGATGGATCAGATGACAGATAAAGTCCCATTTGCAAGAATGAACGGCGCAGGCAACGAGATTCTCGTGGTGGATATGCGTGGGCAAAAAAGCCCGATAACCCCTGAGGCCGCCATTCATCTTGCGAGCCAGTCAGAGACTAAATTTGATCAGATTATGGCCATTCATGATCCGCGCAATGAACAGACCGACGCTTATATTATGATCCTCAATTGCGATGGCACCCAAGCCCAAGCTTGCGGCAATGGCACCCGCTGCGTGGTGCAAGCCATGTCAGCTGAGACGGGCAAAAATGCCTTCACCTTCCAAACAGTGGCAGGCATATTAAGCGCAACAGAACACAAAACAGGCCTGATCTCCGTTGATATGGGCCAGCCTATTTTCGAATGGGATCAAATCCCCCTTGAAGAAGAGTTCATCGACACAAGCCGCATTGAATTGCAAATTGGCCCGATAGATGATCCAGTGCTGCATTCCCCATCCGTCATGTCGATGGGCAACCCCCATGCGATATTCTGGGTTAAAGACGATGTCTGGTCTTATGATCTTGAAAAATTTGGCCCTCTATTGGAAAACCATCCAGTATTTCCAGAAAAAGCCAATATCTCATTGGCCCAAGTCACAGGTGACAACGAGTTGACCATGCGCACATGGGAACGTGGCGCAGGCATCACCCAAGCCTGCGGATCAGCGGCCTGTGCAGGAGCCGTAAGCGCAAATCGCACCGAACGTTGCGATCGCAATGTCCTTATTCATATGCCAGGCGGTGATCTTTCACTTGAATGGAAAGATAATAACCACGTCATCATGACAGGTCCAGCCGAATGGGAATGGTCAGGCATGCTTGATCCCAAAACAGGCGAATGGACACGTGACAAAGAAGACTAAGAGCGGCCTGCCACTGAATAGCTCTTTTGGTTACGTGGATGATATTCCGATCTCAGTTAAAAACGCAAATATCGGCAAAATGTAGTTTGAATATCAATCCCGACTGGCATTTTACGATCACATACGCCATATAAACAAAATGTCTGTCAAAACACTTACATTCGGCTGCCGTCTCAATACCTATGAAACTGAGGTGATGAAGCAAAAAGCCAATGATGCCGGTTTAGAAAACGCGATTTTGGTCAATACCTGCGCGGTCACGGGCGAAGCTGTGCGACAGGCAAAACAAGCCATCCGCAAAGCACGGCGCGAAAACCCAGACGCACGCATTATCGTATCTGGATGTGCAGCTCAAACCGAGCCTGAAACATTTGAGCAAATGGATGAGATCGACTTGATCATCGGCAATGATGATAAACTCAAAAGCCAATCTTATCGCTCACTGCCCGAATTTGGCATCAATAATTTTGAGAAGGTTCGCGTCAACGACATTTTTGAAGTGACCGAAAACGCACCGCAAATGGTCGATGCGATTGAGGGCCACACACGGGCATTTGTTCAGGTGCAAAATGGTTGTGATCATCGCTGCACATTTTGCATCATCCCTTTTGGTAGAGGCAATTCGCGCTCTGTCCCAATGGGCGCAGTTGTCGATCAGATCCGAGGCCTTTGCGACAATGGCTATCGCGAGATAGTTCTCACGGGCGTGGATGCCACAAGTTATGGCGCAGATTTACCTGGGCAACCAAGCCTTGGCCAATTGGCAAAATCAATCCTGAAACAAATACCAGAGCTTGAGCGTTTACGATTGTCGTCCATCGACAGTATTGAAGCTGATAAAGACCTATTTGATCTGATTGGTGACGAAGAGCGATTTATGCCGCATTTGCACCTGTCGCTTCAACATGGCGCTGACATGATTTTAAAGCGTATGAAACGCCGTCACTTACGCCAAGACGCCATTGATTTTTGTAGCCAAGTGAAAAGCTTGCGCCCAGACATGAGTTTTGGTGCAGATATCATTGCAGGCTTCCCAACCGAAACCGAAGATATGTTTGCACAAAGTGTATCGCTGATTGATGATTGCCAAATCTCACTTTTACATGTGTTTCCGTTTTCTCCCCGAGAAGGAACACCCGCTGCAAAAATGCCTCAACTCGACCGTGGACTGATTAAAACACGTGCTGCAAGTCTGAGACAAAAAGGCGAACAGGCCTATCAAGCTCATTTACAAAAAATGACGGATCAGGGCAATAAAACAGCCGTATTGGTTGAAAAATCGGGCATGGGGCGCACGGAAAACTTCACAATGGTTGAATTACGCTCTGAAAACGGTGGAGCTTTGCCTAACCTTACGACCGGAACGATTGTCAACGGCGTCATTAGTGGCCACAATGGCAAACAGTTACACGTCAATGTCGCAGCACAAGAGCTCAAGCACATTGCAGCAAACACGATCAACGAGGCGTAATCATCAATGGCAATTGGCTTTATCAAAAAGGTCTTTTCTTTCGGCAAAAAGAATGAAGACGAAGCGCCCGAAACAACACCAAAAGTAGATGCGCTAGCACCCGCAATTACCACCCATGAAGTTGTGGATTTAACGCTTGGTAAACAAGCCGAGACTGTTGAGCCCCCTGCAATTGAAAATGATATTTCTGAAGATGTGGTTTTGGAAGAAGCCTCAGCAGATATTGCCCCTGTTACTGATGATATCGAGATTGTTGATGCGCATGCGATAGAGCATGTTGAGACTGTCATTGATGAAACACCAAATGCGCCAGTCGAAGAGCCTGCACCTGAAGAAACACCAGAACCTGTTGAAGTAAAAGTCGAGCCAGAGCCAGAGCCAGAGCCAGAGCCAGAGCCAGAGCCAGAGCCAGAGCCA
>CAXBCW010000082.1:0-14989 GCA_963974325.1 uncultured Rhizobiaceae bacterium | reverse complement strand
AATTTTAAACGCTAATTACCCACCTAAGTGGATCAGTTTTGCATGCAAATTCACATCCAGGAACATCGGCATAATGTCCCAAATACTAGAATTTGGCCTTTCCAGTAGAGCAAGCAATGCAAATCGTAGGAGGTGTTCCATACGTGTAAGCCATCAATCCATTTCAGCTATAAGCTGGCCCACATGGATTTCACGCTGATCAATTTTCCAAATCATGCGTGAACTATTTCGCCCTGTCTTCCGCCGCGAACAGGTATCCAAAATCTGCTCGTGCTTACCCAGAGGTGACCCTTTCTAGCTTCATAACTCGATCTGTTATTGCTATGGCGTGTCCAAACAAATGGGAAGTCCTGCCGGGCCCTCTTGTCATTACGTTCCAGTCGGTTGCGGATACCTCATAGTATGGGTCTAAGTCCCCATCCCGTCTATATCAATTCCGCTATGGTCATGACTGCAATAGCATTGGCAGCATGATAATATTATTTATGCAAAACAAACTGCTCAGCAGCGTGAATTAACGGTGCATGTGGCAGTCTATTTGTATTACGATTATAACATCTTGGTGGGTGGTTTGCCTAAAAAGAAATGCAGGTTTGGTTGGTGGGTCTCGTTTGGATCATTCTCTTAAGTGATTGCAATAAGATGTCCAATGGGCCTTGATGACTCACAGTGCTTACCCAGAAGTGACCCTTTCTAGCTTCATAACTGATCTGTTATTGCTATGGCGTGTCCAAACAAAAGGGAAGTCCTGCCGGGCCCTCTTGTCATTATGTTGATGTTCTTTCGATGATCTCGTATTCTAGTTGTTTGGCACGACCGGGTCCTGTTATTGATCCATTTAGGCGTTCAATCAGAGACCGGGCGGCTTCAGCACCTAGTTTGTCTTGAAACTGTGCGACAGTTGTCAAAGCTGGAGAAACAAGCCTAGCTGATGGTATGTCGTCAAATCCAGCAACCGCGATTTCATTTGGTATAGATATATTATTGTCGCGTAATGTATGCATCACGCCGATAGCCATCAAGTCGTTAACCGCAATAATTGCAGTTGGTCGCTTCGTACTTTTATTAAGCAATGAGGTTGTCGCGCGTGCACCACCCTGTTCGGTAAAGGCATCTGCAAGCTCAATGCGTGGTGTGAGGCCATTGTTTTTGAGAGCCTTTCGGTAGCCGTCAACACGAACAGATCGTAGCCCTGCGCGACCTGCAATCATGGCGATGGATTTATGGCCCTTGGACATCAAAAATTCAGTTAACTTTTCTGCTGCTCGATAGTTATCAATAAAGACGTCATCAACAGCTATTGCACCACCGGTTTTTACAGATGCCTCAAGCCGTACAATCGGTGTACCTGCTTCGGTGAGTGGTTTTATATCCTGTATTGTTAGACCAAAAAAAACACCGACTATCCCGTCAACACGCCCCTGTCGCGCCATATCCAGATAATGTAATTCCCGATCTCGGTTTCCGTCAGTATTAACGGTTATGACATCATACCCTGCAGACTCAGCGACACTTTGTACGCCTCGAACCAGAGGTGGGTAAAATGGGTTCGTGATATCAGGTACTAGGCAGGCTATTGTCATCGTTTGATTAGTGCGCAGTGCACGTGCCATATAATTGGGTGAGTACCCCAGGGCAGTCACCGCTTCGTTGACCTTTAAAATGGTAACCGGAGGGATTGATCCGCCACCCGCGCCGCTAAGAACCAGTGACACAGTTGCTTGCGATACGCCGGCTTTTTTTGCTACGTCCTTTTGGGTTGCGATTGGCTTCATGTATTTAAAAACTCACTTATTCGAATTAGTGTTTTGACTTTGTAGCTTCATCAAGCTTGTTTGGTCATGAGATTGAGAATTCGTTTCACTAGCAATTACCATGTGCTTGTAAGCGGGTAAAGCGCTCTAATGCGGGGCTACATTGGACTTTTTACTGATAAACAACGTCCGTCGAGTAGGGATGCCGTGGGATACTCAAAAAATGTATTAACTTATCCAAAAAAGTAAGGGTATACTTCACAAAATTTCGACCCATGAGTAAAAGAAACTAGACTTTGATAGGTACTTTACTATTGGTTTAGCGAGACTACAAAGCTTGAAGAAGCTGTTGCACAGCAGCGAGTTTGGTACGCCCTTACTCTCATTACGAGGTGTATTTTATATGAGTAATACAGAACACATGAACTCCCCGACGGATCCTTATTGGCACCTTCATGATGAAGCTTTTGAAACCAATTTGTTGCATCCTAGGCTGGATGCCGAAGATGGCGTGTTTATGGGCGGGCGCAAAGTTCAATCCCTCAATGGATCTTGGCGTTTTGCTATAGACCCAATGCAGGAGGGGCTACGCCAACGTTGGTTTGAACATGATGATGTTTCAATTGACGAATGGACTATCCCCAGAGACTACGACGATGGAGCGTGGCAAACGATACCAGTTCCAAGCTGTTGGACAACAGAACGTGCTGAATGGCTGCGTTATGAAGGGGTTGCTTGGTACTCAAGAGAGTTTGAAACTGAACTGCCCAAGGAAGATGAACGCATACTCCTGAGGGTGGGAGCTGCAAATGAGCGTGCACGTATTTTTCTAAATGGCATATTTTGCGGTCTGCATATTGGTGGATCGACACCATTCTTTGCTGATTTGACCCCACATATCCGAGACGACAAAAATTTTGTTATGATCGAAGTTGATAGCACCCGCCGTGCAGATGCCGTGCCTATGCACCATACAGATTGGTTCAATCATGGTGGGCTCTATCGCGATGTTGAATTGGTTAGAGTTCCGGCAATTTGTGTAACGCACCTGTTTGTGCGCCTGACTGATGAGGGTGTCGCCATTAGTTTTACTTTGTCCTCAGAGTACGATGGAGTAGCAACTGTTGATATTCAAGGTTTAGGGCAGGGAGATATACCGGTTCAAGCTGGTAAGGGGGAGGCGGTTTTTGAGTGGTCTCCCGAGCTCTGGTCGCCTGAGAACCCTTACCTTTATGAAATATCTGTCAGTATAAGGAACGACAAAGTCAGTGATAAGGTCGGCTTTCGGCAGATCAAGCGGAAAGGTCGAAGATTATACCTAAATGGACAACCATTAGTTTTGCGTGGCATAGGCGTTCATGAAGAAGATCTTGAAGTAGGGAAATGCAGCGATGAGGTTGATATTCGCCGCCGCTTTGAGCATTTACGCGATCTGGGAGTGAATATTGCTCGCGCTTCACATTACCCTCATCATGAACTTGTTGCTCTTATCGCAGATGAATTGGGCATTTTGTTATGGGAGGAAATTCCGGTTTATTGGGCAATCGCTTTTGATAACCCACCCACTTATGAGAATGCCCGCAACCAGTTAGTTGAACTGATCCGGCGAGACGCCAACCGAGCGAGTGTGATTTTGTGGGGTGTTGGTAATGAAAACGCAGACACTGATGATCGCTTAACCTTCATGCGGGGGCTTGCTGAAACTGCACGTAGTGAGGATCCCTCGCGATTGGTCACGGCAGCTTGCCTGATTAACCGAACAAATTTTTGTATTGAAGACCGATTAGCCGAACATCTCGATGTGATTGGGCTCAATGAATATTTCGGGTGGTATGAGCCTGGACTAGAAGGCTTGGAGCAATTACTGACTAACTCAAACCCTGATCGACCTGTTGTAATTTCTGAAACTGGTGCAGATGCAGTTGTTGGATTGAATGGATCAGATACGCAACTATTTACCGAGGAGTATCAGGCTCGTGTCTTGACACAGCAGGCTGAAATTGCATCCAAATTTAGTTATGTCACCGGTATGTTTGTTTGGCTGTTATATGATTTTCGAACAGATCGGCGGCAAACAAAACACCAACGGGGGTGGAATCTAAAAGGTGTTGTTGCTGCTGACAAAGTCACAAAAAAAATGGGTTTTGAGGCTCTGACCCGTGCTTATCAACTGTTTTTCCCAGACCCAAAGTAGTTGCGGTTAACGCGTTAACGTAAGGATGTGAAGAACTCAATAGTAGCCTGACGCATCCTGGGTGTTTCGACGTGTCCTGTTTCAGATTCTCTAATGACAACTAGGTTTTCTGCGACATCTGAATACGCGACGCGCAATTCTTCAAGAGCTGGGTCTGTAGCATGCGGGGGTGTAAGTGGGTCATGATCGCCAATACCAACAAGCTGCGGCCTTGGTGCAATAGATCCCGCAATCTGACCATTGGAAGCTGTGTTAAGTAGGTTTGGAACAGTTAAATATATCCCATGTAAATCATGGACGTTTGTTTTGATCAATTCATCAAAATTTGCAAAGCAGCATAAGTGAGCCAACATGGATACTCGGCATTCTGCTGCGGCCAACCAATAAGCAAGTGTTGCTCCCATAGATATTCCGAACAAACCAATGCGTTCAGGATTTATGCCCTCTTGGTTAGACAAAAATTCGAAAGAAGAATGCAACTCTCCGATCATTTGCCCCGCCAAAGATCTACCATACCACAGGGATTTTTTGGCAAGTTCACTTTCTGACTTATCTGCACGTCCGCCAAATCCTGGAAGATCAATGCACAATACAGCATAACCTAGATCGGCTAACACTTGCCCCAAAGGTGCTACTAAAGCAGGTCTTCCGTGGATTAGTTCATCTGCACCAATATCATATCGACCTCCATGAGCATGGATGTAGAGGATGGCAGGGGAGGGCTTTCCGCTCTTTGGAGGGGCATAAAACGCCCGAATGTGCTCACCTGATTGGTTAGTAAACGTCAATTGCTGAAATATTGTACCTATCACCTCGTTTGTTTTCTCAGATGCCAAGCAAATTGGGTGATTGCCAAATTCAAAATGAGCTTTAAGGCTTTTGCGTAACTTAGATTCTTCCATGCGCGATTTTCTCAGGGTTTAAATCCGGAACATATTGGTTCTGTGCGGTCAAATGGCAAACTAACACGCCTTCCGCTTCGCTCCGAGTGATAGATAGCGGTGGCGAGTTCGATGGACATGATACCATCATTTAGAGTCACGGCCATCGATGAGTGTCCATGCACGGCATCTGAAATTGCTTCTAAAAAACCATCGAAACCTTCTCGAACATCGCCAACAGATGAAATAATTGAGTCAATTTCTCTCTGACGGTCAGCATCTCTCGCTAGGAAAATCCAATCAGCCTCACCTAAAGCATAGGGAGGTCCATTGCTTTCAATTGTGACGTCATCATAGATCAATCGCATCCGGCTTGTGTCATCGGCCGCACCAAGTGTAATTGATGAAGTTGCTGTTGCACCATTTTTCATTCGAAAAGAAATCGCTGCGCAATCCTCAGTTTCAATTGGATTGGCTCGTGTTGTCAGCATAGCTGATAATTCTTCTACCGGTCCAAATGCTTGCATGAGCAAGTCATGAATATGGATCGCATGACTAAGTACTGCTCCCCCTAATTCATGGTCCCACGTGCCGCGCCATGGATTGTTGTAATAATCTTCCTTACGATCCCAGTGCGTTTCGAGCGAGGCTATCAAAGGGCGGGATAAAAATTGAGCTTCGCGAAGGCCGTTAATGGCATTAAATGCCCTGCCATATCTGTACTGAAACACTGGGAAGATATTACCGTTTGATTTTTCCTCTGCTTCCGCCAATCGGTCAGCATCGCGAAGAGAGCCTGCAATAGGCTTTTCCAAAATCACGTGTTTATTTTTTGCTAGCGCCTGAAGAGCGACGGGCACGTGGAGCGGTGGCGGTAAGCAAATATCAATAATATCGATGGCTGTATTATCGATGATTTCGTCAATTGAGTTGCTTACTTGTGCGCCCACGCAGGATGCTAACCCTGATGCCAACTCGGTGTTCAAATCGCAAATGTGGCTCACTGCAAAGCGATCGCCTAATCGGCGATAGGCAGCCAGATGCTTTTCTCCGATACCTGCGCCTAATATCGCAACCGTCTTTTTCATTTTAATGATCCTAGACGAATGGCCTGCGCCTGGGCTTTCAGTGAAAGTTCCATGACTTTAAAACAGTGCGATTGCGCCATTGCCGTTTCGGTTTGGTTGTTAACGTCATCAATCAAGTTTTCAAAATATGGTAATGGCGCATCTGATGCATCGATGTGTTCACAACGATCTCCATTGACCAAATACAAATGGTCAGTGCCTTCGCGCCCCGCGACATCAACATATTTACGAAGTTCAATATAGCCTTCCGTACCGAGGATAGTCAGTCGACCATCGCCCCAAGTAGGTAATCCGTCGGGCGTGTACCAATCAACTCGAATATACCCTCGTCCTTTGTCTGACCGTAGCAGAATTTCACCAAAATCTTGCAATCCTGTATCATTTGGATTGGCGAAGTTTCCTACGCTTGAACTCACAATTTCTGCGTCCTTCGATCCAGTGAAAAACATAAACTGGTCCACTTGGTGTGAAGCAATATCAGCAAGAATTCCGCCGTATGAATCTTCATCAAAAAACCAATCTGGCCGAGTTGCACGATTAAGGCGATGTGGACCTAAGCCTGTAGTTTGTATGACTGTTCCGATTTGACCTTGAGCGATGAGTTCTGCAGCTTTCGTAACTGCTGGCACCTCAAAGCGTTCAGAAAAATCGATAGACCAGATACGTCTTGTTTCTGCAACACAGGCCTTAATCGCGCCCAATTGCTCAAGCGTTGTGCAACCCGGTTTATCAGTCATCACATCTTTACCAGCCTGCATCGCTTCAATTGCGAGGGCAGCACGGCGCATCGGAATATCTGCGATCAGAATCATATCAATTTCAGGGTTCTGCAGAAGCGTCTGACGATCACTCACGCGAGGTACATTCGGGAAACGTTCGATAAATCCGTCGACTAATTCAGGCTCGCCTTCAGTCCACCAACCTTTGCAACTACAGCCCAACGCCTGCATCTTTTCAAGTTGGCCAAATATGTGCCGGTGATCGATACCGATCACACCGAGTTTCAATAGTTTCATGAGTTTTGCCTTTTGGTAATATCAACATTTTGGCCTGTTCGCGAGGATGCCTCAATCGCTGCGACCAATTGGTGAACGGACAATGCTTGCGAACCGGTAACGCGCGGTGGGCGTCCTGTATTAATGGCATCGGCAAAATCTGCAATTAGTGACTTATGCCAGTCATAAGGAAATGCCATTGGATCCACGCTACCACCAGTGCCAGCTTCTTCTCCAATTGTTTCCACACAACCATCGCGCCAGTGAATCGTTAGAACTCCAGATTTAAGAAGTACTGAGCCTTTTTCACAATCGAAGGTAAGGCTTTCTGCGTTTCCAGGGAAACTGGCCGTACTTGCAAAAAACGACCCTACGGCTCCACTTTCAAACTTGAGTGCTCCGGCTGAGAAGTCTTCTGCTTCCATTTTGTGGAAAGAAGTTGTTGCACATATAGCCTGCACGGACGTTACAGGTCCTGTTAGTGATAACATTAGATCCAGCGTGTGGATGGCCTGACTGATTAAAACGCCACCGCCATCCCGAGAATAGGTTCCACGCCCCGGTTCATCATAGTAGCTTTGATTTCGCCACCATGGAATTTCTGCACGGACAATTTGAATTGTTCCTAGATCGCCTTGAACAAGTAATTTGGCAAGAGCTTCTGAAGCTGCACGGAAACGATGTTGAAAGACTACACCCAGTGATACTCCAGCTTTTGCGCAAATGTTGACGATATCTTGAGCGGCATCAGAGGTGCGTTCCAACGGCTTTTCGAGTAGAATGTGTTTGCCATGTTTTGCAAAGAGCGTGACCAATTCAACGCGTGCATTGGGTGGAGTAATTAGCAAAAGTGCATCGACGGATGGATCGCTAGCCAATGCATCAAGGTCATTAGCTTCCTTAAACCCATAGGTTTTACAAAAGCGCTGCCGTGCTGTTTCAGACCTGGAATAAACGCCGCGAACATCTATCTGATCTGTTAAATCTTTCAAAGCGAGTGCATGCGGCTTGGCAGCCATGCCCGTGCCTATGACGGCTAGTCCTATGCGATCTTTCATTTCGTCAACCACCGCCTAGCTGATTGATAATCACCTGACCTTTGTCATCAAACAGATGAACATTTTTAAGATCAAAGTTGAGGGCCAGTGTTTGACCCTTTTTGATTGGTAGTTGCCCAGATCTATGAACTGTAATCTGTGGCAGTCCTTGAACATCGCAATACAGATAAGTTTCGCCACCAAGTTGCTCTGCGAATGCGACGTTTGTGATGGTATCTCCCTTGCCGTCATCCGCTATTCGAACATGCTCTGGCCGGATGCCAATTGTGTATTTTGCGTCGTTTACAAGCCCCTCAATATTGGGAATTGAAACAGCTAAATTTTCCGCTACCAGCCTCCAACCTTCCGAGCCTTCTACGGCAATCACATCTAGTAGATTCATCCGAGGTGAACCTATAAAGCCTGCAACGAATGTGTTTTGTGGATTATTATAAAGATCAAGCGGTGCGCCAATTTGTTCAATATACCCGCTTTGTAGCACGACGATCTTATCTGCAAGCGTCATTGCCTCGACCTGATCATGGGTAACATAGATCATCGTATCGCCAATACTACTGTGCAGCGCGGACAACTCCTTGCGCATAGTAACCCGCAATTCTGCATCGAGATTAGACAAAGGCTCATCAAACAAAAAGGCTTTCGGATTGCGGACAATGGCACGCCCAATCGCGACACGCTGACGTTGCCCGCCTGATAGCGCTTTTGGTTTTCTGTGCAGATAGTCTGTAATTTGAAGCATTTCCGCCGCGCTTCGAACGCGAGTTTCGATCTCTGCCTTAGGTATTTTGGTGTTCTCAAGTCCAAACGCCATATTTTTGTAAACACTCATATGTGGATAAAGTGCGTAGGATTGAAAGACCATTGCCAGCCCTCTCGCTGAAGCACTGACATTATTGACAACCTCACCGTCTATTTCAATCGTACCAGATGTTACGTCTTCGAGACCTGCAATAATTCGTAAAAGTGTGGATTTACCACAACCTGATGGGCCTACAAAGACGCAGAACTCGCCTGAGCTCACCGTAAGGTCAATTCCATGAATAACCTCAACATCCCCGTAGGATTTTAGTATCTGTTTTAGTTTTATCTCAGTCATCAATGGAATCCTTGCGTCATCGGGAGCGCATCTTTACAGCAATTTTGGGATCAGCCCTCTGCATACGCAAAGGTGGTAAATCTCTTAAGATCTGGCAAATGTCATCCAGCATTGTTTCGCGAATTCTGGCATATGAGGCATTTAATCCCCCTGCTAGATGGGAGGAAAAGAGCACATTTTTTACGGAACGATACGGGCTATTAGCAGGTACGGGTTCTTCTGGAAATATGTCCACCGCAGCTCGAAATGCACCTGTTTCTGCAAGCTGAAGGAAGTCATCAAATGCAACGATCTCTGCGCGAGACGCTAAAACAACACTCGCATCTTTGCGGATAGTCTGCAGTAATTTGCGATCAAGAAACCCCTCATTATCTGAGGTGACCCCTGCAAGTAAGAATAATACATCAGATTGGCTAAGGGCGGCTTCGAGCGAAACTGGTTCTAAACCTTCATTTTGAAGATATCCATCTGATAACCATGGGTCATGAACCATGAGGCGTGCGCCAAAAGGCATTAAAAGCGGTGCCAACGCGCGTCCCAGATTGCCATATCCAATCATCGCGACGTCTGCTCCATAAAGGCTTTTTGCCCGTTGATTTCCCGCAATGCCATAGGCTTCGCATCCTGTGCGAAAGAGGGGGTCAGCCAAATGTAGGTCGCGTAAAAGCATGATCGACTGACCTATGCAAAATTCTGCTACGGCTGGAGCCATCGCCGGAGCTGCAGACAAAACATGGATGCCACGCCGATGGCATTCGGCATAATCAATGTTTGGCTCCCAATTAGCCTTAACGTTTAGAATTGCGCGCAGGTTTGGTGCCTGATCAAGGCGCTCTTTTGGCATCGAAGTTTGACCGATAAGTATGGTCATATCAGCTAGATGCGCCTCAACAAGTTCATCTGGTGCGCGTGATCCCCAATGAGCGACGATAGTTCCCATTTCAGCCAAAGCCTTAGCGCATTGAGGTGTATAAACCATCTCCTCATTACGAGGATAAGGATCCATGAATATTAATGGTTTTGTCATTTCATTCCTGAGCTGGCTATGCCGGTAGTGATAAATTTTTGTAAGAAAGTGAAAACAACAACAACTGGGATTAGGGTGACCACAGTCATGGCCAAAATGTAGTGCCACTGAACGTTTAGCTCGCCTTGGAACGCGTTCAGGCCCACCTGTAATGTGTAAACTTCTGAGTGGTTGAGAACAATCAATGGCCATAGGAATTCGTTCCAACGCCACATAATTGAGAATATCGCCAATACCGCGATGGCGGGCATCGCTAGTGGAAGTACTACCTTAGAGTAAATGGACCATTCAGAAGCATTATCCATGCGAGCCGCCTCTATCAAATCTTTAGGGATGGTGAGCATATATTGACGAAGTAGAAATACACCCGTTGGAGTTGCTGCCCCTGGTAAAATTACGGCCCAAAGTGAATTTATCATCCCCAATTCTGTAACAACCAGATAGACAGGTACCAAGATCACAGTGATCGGAATCATCAGTGTTCCGATGACAAATAGCATGATGGCGTTGCGACCTCGAAATTCGTAGATACTTAATCCATAGGCGGCCATAGAATTGATCAATAACGTTATCAACGTCGCCGCAATAGTGACGATTAGGGAGTTATTGAGGAATGACACGAAGTTGAAGCGCTCAAGCGGGTCGCTATAATTCTCCCAAGCCATGCGAAATTCGCGAACTTTTGTGCGTTGATCAATCGGAACTTTGATAGTCACATCAGGATTTTTGGGATCT
This sequence comes from uncultured Rhizobiaceae bacterium, assembly GCA_963974325.1. GTDB lineage: Bacteria > Pseudomonadota > Alphaproteobacteria > Rhizobiales > Rhizobiaceae > Lentilitoribacter. The sequence goes on along the minus strand of CAXBCW010000082.1, from coordinate 4,161 downwards.
ATCATTTGGCTGACAATACCAATCCGGCGCAGCTGTGCTAGCTCTTTGGTCGTGCCATCTTCCAAGGTAACGTCATAAAGTGGTAACGGTTTGTCGTAACCCTCCACTTGAACTTCTATCTGGCCAAGCGGCAGAAAAGTTGGTGGAAACTCCAACAGTCCTGATGGAGTTTTGAATGACGACATTACCAGCCAAATAACGGGCCCAAACATCAAGATCACGCCAAGCAGAAGATAGGTATAACTGAATATATCCGTCCAATGTAGTTTGCTGCGACCACGCTGTGCTGTGATGAGGGATGAAAGATTTCGAGTTGGAGTGTTCATACTAGCCATTGTCTCGTGATCTGGTTGCTGCAAGTTGTACCATTGTTAGAATTAATAGGATCACACCCAGTACGACGGAGGCTGCTGATGCAAGGCCAAAATTTTGAACTTGCTCAGTAAATCCTGTGTTGTAGATATATTGCACGATAAATTGTGTCGCTGTTCCTGGGCCACCGCCAGTTAGAACGAAAACTTCGTCGAAGATCTGAACCCCCTTGATGAGTGCTAGGACTACTACAACCAATAAATTTGGCCATAATAGGGGCAGGGTTATTCGCCAGAATACACGTTCTTTCGAGGTGCCATCCATCTCTGCAGCTTCATATAAATCAGGTTGGATAGCTTGAAGCCCCGCCAGCAATATTAGTGTGTAAAATCCCATATGCGCCCAGATAGATACAAATACTGCCCAGAACATTGACCATTCGGGACTGACAAAAAACAAGACCTTATCCAAGCCCACAGACACTAAGAACGCATTTAGGATTCCATCGCGCAGTAATATCCATTTCCAAATCAATGCCACAACAACAGGCGATAATAATACGGGAAAGAAAAAAACAGCTCTGAAAAACCCTCGTCCTCGGATCTCGCGATTGAGGATCAATGCAGTAATGAGTGATAACAAAACCAAGAATGTCACTTGGAAGAATATGAAAATTGCTGTGTTATAAAGCCCTTTCCAAAATCGATCTTCACGGCAGGTTATCGGATCGCCAAAGGTCCCGCATTCGAGCAGAAAACCATATTGTTCGGTTCCTGTATATATACGATTACTCAGGAACAATTCTGTTCCGCCTGTGAAGGAGAAGGCAAAATTAATGAACAGTGGTATCACGACAAAAATGCCGAAAAAAGCTAGATTAGGAAGCAGAAATATCCACGGCATACGTTCGATACCAATGCCACGCTGAATTGCGGACAATGGGTATTCAAGTAAGCGCAAGCATATACGAACTGGCCATCCAGCCACCGCTGTTAATCGCTCAAATATACCACTTGGACTTTCTGTAACATCCGCCATTTCGGTGACCTTTGAAATCATTGGAAGATCGGCCCAGATTGGGCCGATCCAGAGTTTGGTTCATTTACTTGCGGTTTTTTTCAGCAAGTTGTTTAGCAACATCATCTTCCATGCGTTCATAAGCCTGATCAAGAGTAAGTTCGCCGACTATTGCTTCATTCAAACGCGAGATAAGTGCGTTGAACATGATGCGATTGTTCTTATAGCCTTGCAGATTAAATGCTACTGGCGAGATAGTCGGTACGGCACCAGAGAAAGTTTCCAATGCGTGTTTTGCGCGCGGATCATCAGTCGCAAAATCAACACCACCAGTAGCAAGCTTGAGATGACCTGGAATGAACAGTGTTTTGCCGTAGAATTCGGCAAGGTTCTCTTCTTGCGCCAAGAAGTCCATCAACTTAGCAACTTCTGCTGGATGCTTGGTGTCTTTCAACGCAACAAGTGCAGCACCACCGGGCATGCCAGTACACGCGGCATCACCGCAAGGTGCAGGCACCGCCCACCAGTCGAATGCATCACCAATCTTATCTGCGAACTGCGGAATTTGCCATGAACCGGACATGTACATAACGACCTGGGCATTGGCAAAGTCTTCATTTGCTCCCAGATAAGTTGAACCCGAAACAGATCCCCATAATTCTTTGCTCATGGTGCCATCTTGGTGCCAATCATAAAGTCTTTGTGTCATCTTTTTCAGGCCATCATCGACCAAAGCAGGCTCACCTGCAGCGTTGAACATTTTTGCACCCATGGCAACCGCTGGGCCAGCAACCCGGTGGCCAGATCGATCCCAAGCCATAGGGATTGGTATATCAAGCTTGCCAGCTACGTCTTTAACTGCTGATGCCCAATCGTCCCATGTTGCGCCTTCTCCAGGCAAGGCAATGCCAGCTTGTTCGAACAAGGTCTTGTTCACATAAGGACCAGTGACCGTCAGTTGGGTCATAAATCCAGAAATCTGATCGGAATTTGGTGCCAACCAATCAAGAAATGGGCCAAAACTTGCCTCCCAATAAGCGGGATCAGATACAAGCGGTGCAAGATCGAGATAATACTTGTTCAATCCGCCCAAATCCGTAACACGAGCAAGATCCGGACCTGTGCCAGCCGCCAATTGAATCGGTAACGATTCGATAACCGATTTATAAGGCACGACATCAAGAATCACTGAAATGTCTGGATTGTTAGCTTCAAAACGGTCAATGATAGACCGCATTACTTCGCCTTCATTGCCATCATTATACCACATCATTCGTAATTCTGTTTCAGCTAATGCGGAACTGGCCATAAGTGTAGTAGCAAGTGAAGTAGCTACCAAAAGATTTTTTAAATTATACCTCATTGTTTCCTCCCAGAGGTTATTATTTCTATCGTTTTCTGTTCATATTCAGAACAGGGTTTACTCATGATCTTGTATTCTCAGTTTTAATCCGAGGGCACGTGATCGCGTTCCGCCCTGGTCGCACCGAATTAGGTTGCCAGATCGAATTTGGAAAGTACTGGTGATAAAACCTTCAATTTTTGCCAAGACGTAAGACCGCGTATTTTGCTTATTAATGAAGGGAAATGCGCACGGCTATTGTCAGGTCCAGCAATGGTCAACCACTTTGTTTGATTTACATTAGGCGTTTGTGTCATGTGACTAATTGAGTGATCGAGAACTTGCACAGCATCGTCAATATTTACATCAGTCATTTCAACAGTCGAGCCGTTACTCATACCGTTGAAATTGGATAAAACAATTGCCTTCGATAGGATTGCTATTTTGCAGATGGTGTTTGACTTCATGTGTCCTGAAACTCACTTATCCAATTTACTAATTCGTATAAGTAATATCTATTTTGAGATTTCGTCAAGTGCTTTTGAGTCTATTCGAGATTAATGTTTGGATTTACTACAGGTTTTCAATGGATGCTTCATGATTGAAATACCAGTAGGCAAAAATACAAAAAAGAGAAAATTTGCTATAGCAAAACTGAAGATCAACTAAGCGAAAAGTTTGGTTTCACGAACAGCTTAGTGAGCATAATTGAACTTTGAAATGGCGGTTGTTTGTAGCGATCAGCAAATACAATACCAATGGTTGTTATTCAGTTAAAGCGACCTCTTGATGAAGTTCAACTTTTCATCGATTGGCTGCAAAGTGAATTCGCCGATTTACCTGTGGTTTTTGGGTGTAGTTATCTACTGGATTATGGTTTTGATAGGCGATTTTTACGCAGAAACCATGAATTTCCATTGGCAGATTGAGCAAATTAGCTGAGAGAAGTTCTATTTTTCCGCGTGTCCGGTATGAAACCTAGCATAGTGCTAGCATTATCCAATTCTATATCAACAAAATCAATAACTTATTCTGTAAAGACGCCGCATCATAATCCGCGTGTCCGGGGTTCAAGTCCCTGTCCCGCTACCAAAAATTCTTTAATTAAATCAGTGGTTTATGTTTTGTGCGGGTGATTGATTGCTCGGTTTCGTGTTGCAGTGTGTTGCGTTTAAATACGTAATGATTTCAATGACTACCGGAGATGTCTCGCAAATCCATGCGACATAGATGCAACATATTTTAATTATTTGCATGTCGTAGCTAGGATCTTTCACAACCCTAGTCCGGTGACATGCCGCTTTATTGAATAGAAAAGAAAAGATAAAGCACCGGAATTAACCTGCTAGGAAAAAGGAGAGCCTAGCAAGAATTCAATTTTATTGACCTTCGCCCAAATGAGCTCCGCGATAATCAAGGGCACCAGCACCAAAGTCTAGGGTCAGGACTCGTTAAATCCACCATATGATGATAGCGGCGATGCAGATTGC
>CAXBCW010000081.1:0-15039 GCA_963974325.1 uncultured Rhizobiaceae bacterium | reverse complement strand
AGGATCAAAAAACGACTACCTAAATAGAGTTGTTTGAGAATTTCCAGCTTTTGTTTTTCACCTGCCGCTAGCCGTGAAATCGGCTGATCTAGCGGAACATTAAAGGGCATTCTACCCATAAACTTACGAAGTTGTTCTAGCTCATCTTTCCAATTGATAACTTTGGAACCCGTAGCGCGAGATATAACAAGATTTTCCGCAGCAGTCAGCGATGGAACTAATGTAAAATGCTGGTAGACCATACCAAGACCTAATGCTTGTGCATCCTTTGGGTCGGACAGAACAATCTCTTTATTGTCCACCAAAACATCACCCGAAGTCGCATGGTAAAAGCCCATAATACATTTCACAAGCGTTGATTTTCCCGCACCATTCTCACCAAGCAACGCATGAAAAGAACCAGCACGAACTTTAATGCTCACATTGTCCAATGCTTTGAACTCACCAAATTGCATGGTCATGTTTATTGTTTCAACGTTCACGGCACGGCAGGTCATAATATCGTCCCTTATGGCAATTGTGCGATGAGATTTTCACTGCATGAAACAGCGCCAAAAACACCACCTTGCATCTTGACCATCTTAATCGCAGCATCATGATTGCCTTGATCGGTCGCCCCGCAACAGTCCTCGACGAGCATACATTCAAACCCACGATCATTGGCTTCGAGCATCGTTGTATGGACACACACATCTGTTGTAATGCCGGTTAAGATTAGGTTTTCGATGCGGCGTGTTCGCAACAGCAATTCTAAATCTGTTGCGCAGAACGAACCTTTGCCCGGTTTATCGATAATTGGTTCGCCTTCAATCGGATATAGCTCGCTGATTATATCCCAACCCGGCTCGCCACGAACCAAAATTTTGCCACATGGGCCTTGGTCTCCGATGCCAGCGCCTATTTGCTGCGAGCGCCATCTTTTATTAGCAGGAAGATCCGACAAATCTGGGCGATGGCCTTCACGTGTATGGATAATGTGATAACCACCTTCGCGCATTTTGGACAAGAGTGCTTTTATCGGCTCAATCGGTGCGCGGGTCAGCGAGATATCATAACCTATTTTATCCACATAACCGCCCTCACCGCAGAAGTCGGTCTGCATATCAATGATAATAAGCGCCGTATTTTCAGGGCGCAGATCACCATTATATGGCCACTGATATGGGTCTGAATCGATATAATTCATTCGGCAGCGTCCTTATTCTGTTGTCCGTAAACGCGTGTTGGCACATCAAAACCGCAACTCGTACCATCGGTAATTTTGATCTCATCCTCCCAAGGCAAACTATATTCGCCTTTGGCAAGGTCGGTCATATAGGTGTAAGGGCAATCCTGCGCACCGCCTTTTACAGCGACATAGCCTCGGTGCCCGAATTGATAGATGTTATTTTCGACACCCCAGTTAATTCGTGCCTCGCGCACAAGGTCTGGACGAACTTCCGCTGTTATAATCTCGTCAACACGTCCTGATGTGCCATGGGCAATAATATGACCATCAAAATTAACAATCATACCCTCGCCCATGCTGTCAAACGTGCCATCCGAACCGCACATACAAACATTAGCTGTCACCATGAGATTGCAGAAACTGTTGGACTGGTTGGTGAACGACCAACTATCGCGAATGGGCGCTGTATAACCTGCGGTGCGGATCATAATTTCAGCGCCCTTATAAGCACATTCTCGCGCCATTTCTGGGAACATCCCGTCATGGCAGATGATCAAAGCAAGTTTTGATCCGTTCGGTCCATCACAGATAGGAATTCCCTGATCACCAGGCTCCCAAGGCTCCACTGGCACCCAAGGATGCATCTTACGATAATAGAGCTGTATCTTACCAAGATTATCGATAATCAAACCTGAATTATAAGGCATGCCATGGGGATTAAATTCCATAATGGAAAAGCAGCCCCAAATATCATTTTCAATACAAGCCTTTTTGAACGCAGCCACTTCTGGCCCCTCAAGCGAGCACATGATCTCAGGATTGATATCCATAGATAATCCGTGCAATGCATATTCAGGAAACACCACAAGATCTGTATTGGGATTGTTTCGCCGGGCTTTACCAACAAGTTCCACAACCCTATCGGTCTGAGCTTTCAGATCAGCTTTGGTAATTGTGTTTGGCAATTGCAATTGAACCACTCCAATGACAACACCATTGTCTGATTTATTTAATCCACCAAGTCCATTCATCGAGAGTTTCCTATTTTGTTATGCTGAGTTCACCCGGTGCACCTTCGAGCGCTTTGTTAGGTGAAGATGTTGCATTGAGAAGCGCTAAGGTTAAAACATAAGGGGCAGCGAAGAACAGGTAGTAACCTTGAGAGACACCAACCGATTGAAGCGCAGGACCAAGTGCACCAGCTCCGCCGAATAAAAGCGCTGCCCAAAAACAATTCATCGGTTTCCAGCGCGCAAATATAACCAATGCTACGGCCATCAATCCCTGCCCCGAAGATATCCCTTCATTCCAGCTTCCTGGGTAATAGAGGGAAAGATAAGCACCGCCAACGCCTGCAAATGCGCCACCAGCGGCTGTTGACAGCAAACGCACATATTGGGGATCAATTCCCATGGCACGAGCTGCATCAGTACTATCGCCAACCACACGAATGGTCAGGCCCACCCGTGTAGATTTAAACATCCATGTCAGCAGGATTGCCAGAACAAGCCCAACAAGAAACAGAACATTTATTTGTAGTGCTGCGCGGACTTGCTCAATATCTGACCACCATCCAAAAGATATCGACGGCAAATCTGGTGCAACGGGTTGAATATAGGCTTTGCCAAAGAAAAACGCCAAACCCATGCCTAGCAGCATTAATGCGATGCCAATTGCAATGTCGTTCACGCCCTTAAATTTACAGAGCCAACCGTGAAATAGGCCAAAAAGGGCACCAGCAATTGCCGCGACTAATATCCCTATCCAGGCAGAACCAGTTTCATAGGCAACGCCATACCCAGACATGGCACCAAAGATCAAAGTCCCTTCAAGACCCAAATTTATCCGGCCAGATTTTTCAGTAATACATTCACCCAACGAAACAAATAAAAACGGTGTTGAAACACGAATAGCACCACCTAAAATGGCGAGCGGTATACCCCAAAGACCTATATCAACTATATCGCTCATCTTTTTTTCAAGCCCCAATATTCAACAGAGAAAATTCGGAACCGCCCATAAAGTGTTTCAGACAGAAGTATTGTGACAAACACCATTCCCTGCATCACCAACATTATGGCATCAGGCAAATCCATGCGTCTTTGTACAAGGCCTGATGAGGCTTCAAAGCCTGCGAGCAATAGAGCAACAGGAATAATCGCTAGCGGGTTATGACGGGCAAGAAATGCAATAAGAATACCGGTATAGCCATAGCCTGCAATAAGCGAACCATTGGCTGACCCGTGAACTGCAGCCACTTCATAAAACCCTGCAATGCCAGCAAATGCGCCACCAAGGAAACAAAACCCAATGATCAATTTACCCACCGGCAAGCCTTGAATTTGAGCCGCTCTCACATTGCTTCCCGCGATACGCGCAGAAAAGCCAATCGTTGTTTTATCAACCAATAACCAACACAAAACACAGGCTATAACACCAGCAGCAAAACCCCAATGAACATCAATACCAATGGGCATACTCCCAACACGAAGTGCCTCATCTAAGGTGGCTGTCGCGGGTTTATTCAAACTTGCTGGATCTCTGAAAACACTTTCAATCAAATGGTTGACCAAGGCAATTGCGATATAAGCCATTAGCAGCGAAGCTATGGTTTCATTTACCCCACGCTTGATACGAAGCACGCCAACAAACCCAATCCAAAGCCCGCCGGCCAGCGCTGCAGATATCATCATAAGAGATAAACCAACAATCGATGATGCACCGGCAAGCGACACACCAACAACACCTGCAGCTAGACCTCCAAGCACAATCGCACCTTCACCGCCAATAATGACAAGGCCCAACCTTGCAGGCAGCGCAACACAAAGAGCTGCGAATAAAAGCGGCGCAACGCGAGACAAAGTATTTTGCCATGAAAATGAAGAGCTGAAACCAGCTTTATAAACCAATGCATAAAAATCTATCGGAGATTTTCCAACTAGCAATAAAAAAATTGAAAAAATGAGAAACCCTGCCAAAAGGGCAAAGATTGGAATTGCCACAGCCTCCAGCTTTGGCATCAATATTTGCAATATCGATGGTCGATCCAATTCTGGTCTGGCTGTGACAACTCTTGTCATTTAGATAATTCCCGTAAAAGCCAACTTAACCGATTGACCCGAGAACGCCTTCAACGAGGTAATCCATGCTTTCAAGGGAAACATCTGTTTCTAGAAGTGATTGTCCTTCTGCGAGAATTACATTGCCTTTGTTATCGTTCAACGGACCTTTGTAGGCCGCAAATCCTCCGGCCATAATCTCCGCTTTCACAGCCTCAAATTGGCTGCGAGCAGCATCAGAAACAGCCGGTCCCAATGGACTCATTTTGACAAAACCATCGGCCAAGCCACCGCGAACAAAATTATCAATCTTGCCGCCATCTTGGATTGTCTTGACCATATTTGTATAAACTTCTGCCCAGTTCCATTCTGCACCAGTCAAATATAGATCAGGCGCAAGCGGGCTTTGATTTGCATGATAACCACAAACATAAACACCACGACCTGTTGCTGTTTCAACAACAACTTTAGGGCCATCAACATGACATGTAATCACATCGCAACCTTGATCAACGAGCGCATTCGTTGCTTCAGCTTCTTTAACAGCCATTGACCATTCACCGGTAAATATCACCTGACACGTAATTGTTGGATCAACCTGACGTGCACCTAGCAAAAAGGAATTGATGTTTTGTAGAACTTGAGGAATTGGCTTTGCAGCGACAAAACCAATTTTCTTACTCTTGCTTGCATGGCCAGCAGTTATACCATTGAGGTATTGCCCCATCGCAATGTAACCAAAATATGAACCTGCATTTTTGGGATCAGTTTCCGCATTCCATAGTCCACCCGCATGCTCGAACGTAACATCAGGGTGTTTGGGAGCTACTTCCTGGATATGAGGATTGAAATAACCAAATGAGGTGGGGAACAATAGTTTTGCACCATCAAAATTGATCATGCTTTCCATTGTGTTTTGAACATCTATGGTTTCAGGAACATTTTCTTCTTCGATAACAGTTATACCCGCCATCTCCTTAACCGCAGCCGCACCTTCTGCATGAGCTTGGTTATATCCAAAATCATCTTTTGGGCCAACATAGATAAACCCAACAGTTAGGTCCATTGCGTTTGCAAATCCAACCATTCCCGATGTTGCAAGTGCTGTCGTACCCAGCGCAAAAGCAGAGTTTGTGAGAAAAGTTCTACGTGATAATTTCTTTATAGTCATAACATGTCCTCTATTTCATTTAGGGGATCACCAACGTCTATTGCTAGGGTTGACGGCCCAAAGATAAATTCAATAGATAAACACTAACCAGTAAGCGCGGTGCTGACATCTGCTATTAATGCGCAGATGCAGTTCATTTTTTGCACCACTTTGAACTTGCGAAATACTATGTAACTTCACTTCTAGCTGCTGCATGAACCTTGCCGATGCAACAGATAATGTGCGCCCACGCATTTGCACAAGCGGTAAATTACCCCTAGCCCGACGGAAATGATAAACGGTTGATTAAAGCATTATTATCAGGGGCACTTGCACACGCAGTTAGGAGACTAGCCGACATACCAAGTATTATGGATGAAATACTGGAAATAGTGACATCAAACAAAACCGATCGTCATGAAGGTCCACGTACAATTACCAAAGATTTGATAATTGACCTGCCAGAAAACTGGGACAACAATATGATTTATGAAACCAATCGTCTGTTTAGGAAGGTCTTTTAATGACCACACGTAATTACTGTCACACAATCCTAATTTAATGAAGTTGGCTTTGATAATTTCACAACGGCACTTCAATAATTTTCTCAGCCATCATTCAGGGCTGCTCGTGCAGGGTTAGACGACGGCCTTGGGGATATGATTTATAAAAGGATGTGGAGATGACAATCCAGAGCCACGTTTAACAATACGGCGTTGGGTATCAACCAGCAGATCTAAATAAACGCACTACTGTGACAAAATCCTAAACTTTGTCACAGTAACCATTCTTATTTACGGCTCAAATGTTCAAAAAGCCGGGCCACTGCTTCAGCGCCTGGATCAACATGACCTGAAAGCTGGGCAGCACTAATATACGCAGCACGACCAGCTTTTGCGTGCACAAGAGTGGCTGTGTGTTCGGCACCAGCTCTTGCCGCTTTTGCTGCGGCTGCATTACCTTGGCTAAGTGCTTCAAGGGCTGGATGAAGCGCATCAACCATTGTCCTATCGCCCAATTGTGCACCGCCAATCTCTTGCATACGCGCTAAACCGCTTTTCAATGCATCGGTCATTTTCAGACCGCTAGATGAGGCATCACCAGCTGATGCAAAAAAGATAGCTAGCAGAACCCCCGATGAACCACCCATGGTTTGGCTCAATTCAAGACCAATAGCACGATAGAGCTGCGTTTGATCTGCCAAAGGCAATCGATCCATTGCACCAATGAGTGCTTTAGCTGCGCCTGCAAGGGTCGAACCTGTATCCCCATCACCAGACTTTGCATCCAAGGCATTCAAGTCAACTTCTGCTTCAATAAATGTTTCGCAACACCCTTGAAGAAATTCAGCTGTTGCAGTGTCTTTTGATGGCAGCAGCGCGATTGGCTTTAGCCCGTCTGGTAAGTTTAAAACAGTTACACCTGATAGCTTTGTAATTCCGGGCCAAGCCGCGATTGAGTTCTTTGCAGCTAGCAATTTTAATTCATCACTATTCGCTGGAAAAACAGAAACTGAAAAACCACGCATATCAAGCGACGTCATCATCGATGCAGGTCCGATAATATGTGAAAACTTTGTCCCCAAACCGATTTGCACAAGTTCATGAGTAACAACCGACATCTCAAGCACCGAAGCGCCGCCCAAATTGTTGACAAGAACCACATGAGGTCCTTCTTCCATTGCCACGAATAGTTTTTCACATACAGCACGAACGGCACTTTTGGCATCTGTAAACTCAATTTGCTCAACACCCGGCTCCCCGTGTATCCCAAGTCCAAGCTCTGCCATGCCTTCTGGAATTCTATTCTCCTTAGGAGAACCTGGAACGGTACATGTGTCCAATGACATGCCGATCGTTTTTGACTTTTCAATCACCCGCTCTGCAGCTTGGGTGATCATTGCAAGGTCAGCTCCTTGCTCAGCTAAGGCGCCAGTTATTTTATGAACAAATAAGGTGCCAGCAACACCTCGGGCCTGCGGTAAGTCTGGCAAAGCAATATCATCATCAACAATCACCATATTCACATTAAGCCCAAACGCTCTTGCACGTTCAGCGGCAAGACCAAAATTAAGTCGGTCACCTGTATAGTTTTTAACAATGAGAAGGCAACCAGCAGGCCCAGTTACTGCTAGAATACCTGCAAGGACTGCATCAACCGATGGGGATGCAAAAATGTCACCGCAAACAGCAGCAGTTAACATTCCTTGACCAACAAATCCTGCATGCGCTGGCTCGTGCCCAGACCCGCCACCCGAAACAAGCGCTACTTTGGATTTGTCCCAATCATTACGAACCACAACGCGGATATGTGGATATCCATCAAGTCGAGCTAATTTACCACCTGATGCGGCTATGACACCATCTACAGCCTCAGTGACAATGTTCTCTTTTTTATTCATAAATTGCGTCATAATTGGCTCCTCTTACGCTAAACGTGCACCGTCAGTGTCAAAATAGAATGGCTTATCAGGTTGAATTTTGATGATATCACCCGAGTTTAATTCGGTATGTGCATCCGTTACAGTAATCAAATCATGGTTTTTAAACGACAAATGCAATCGCGTTTGGTCCCCTAAATGTTCAACACGCTTAACGAAACACTCTTCACCTTCGCCCTGCTTAATTTGCTCAGGTCTTAAACCAATTGAATGGGCATTATTGGGCGAACCTGCAAATAAATCAGCGGGCAAAACATTAATTCTTGGTTGGCCAAGGCGGCTGGCTGAATAGATACTGACAGGATTTTCATAAATGTCTCGCGGAGACCCAAACTGAACAAGTTTGCCTTGATCCAAAACACCCACATGCGTTGCCATTGTCATGGCTTCTATCTGATCATGCGTTACATAAAGCAACGTAGCCCCCAAATTGGCTTGAATATTTTTAAGTTCGACACGAAGGTCCGAACGCAATTTTGCATCCAAAGAACTCAACGGCTCATCCATCAAAAAGATTGAAGGATTACGAACCAAAGCCCGGCCAATAGAAACACGCTGCATCTCACCACCGGATAAGGCCGTAGCCTTATTATCGAGTTTGTGAGAAATCTGTAAAATTTCAGCAATTTCTGCAATCTTGGTTTTAATCTGTGCAGCGGGTGTTTTCAAAAGTGGCGATTTGAGCGGGAACGCCAAATTCTCTCGCACAGACATATGAGGATATAAAGAATATTGTTGGAAGACCATCGCAACATTTCGCTGTGCAGGTGTCAGTCCTTTCATCGATTGGCCACCGATAAAGACATCTCCTTGATCTGGTTGATCTAACCCAGAAACCATACGCAATGCGGTGGTTTTACCCGCACCCGTCGGTCCCAAAAGCACAACAAAAGAGCCATCAGGAATGGTAATCGATACGTCATTTAAGGCAGTAGTATCATCGAATTTCTTCGTTAAGCCTTCCAATCTAACCTCTGACATTGACAAGTACTCCCTCATTAGCTGCTGAGCGCAATGCAAAACCTCTGTCACCTTCAAAGAGCGTTATTGTTCGCTCATCAAATTCCAACCCAATGGATTCACCAACTTTAGCAGATGCATCGGACGGTATTCTTGCCTTCACCTCTCCGTTTTCAGTTTCAAGCGTAACAATTTGTGTTGTTCCAAGATATTCCGTCGCAATAACACTGCCACGATATTTCGAATGATCGGAAAAATGAACATGTTCGGGTCGAATCCCCAAAGTTAAAGCCCCTTTAGCACCCTGTCGGAGAGTTGGTATTTTTATGGTTACGCCATTTAACTCAACCAGATCGGTTCCAACGCCGACCATACCTTCAAAGCTCAGAAAGTTCATGGCAGGAGACCCAATAAACTTGGCTACAAATTTAGTTGCAGGCCAATCATAGATATCTTGAGGCACACCAAATTGCTCAACCACGCCGTGGTTCATGACAACAATTTTATCGCCCATTTGCATAGCTTCAAGTTGATCATGCGTAACATAAACCGTTGTTGCATTCATGCGGTCATGAAGGGCACGGAGCTCTTCAGACATATGTTCACGAAACTCTGCATCAAGAGCACCAAGCGGCTCATCCATAAAGAAAGCTTTGGGATCGCGCACAATTGCACGCCCCAATGCAACGCGTTGTCTATCGCCGCCGGACAAGCCGCCAACTGGTTTATTTAAAATATCCTGAATGCCCAAAATCTCTGCAACTTCGTTGACTTTTTTCTTAACTGCATGTTTTGCCATACCTTGGCTATAGAGCGGATAGGAAATGTTTTTTCCAACATTCATATGAGGATAAAGTGCAAACATTTGAAAGACAAAAGCAATATCACGTTGACTGGCTGGCTTCATGCCAACCTCTTCACCATCAATATAAATCTCTCCACTTGTTGGCAATTCAAGGCCAGCCATCATGCGAAGTGTTGTGGTCTTTCCGCAACCAGATGGACCAAGAAGCATGAAAAACTCTCCGTCTTCAATTGTGAATGTTGAAGATTTGACAGCGTTGAATGATCCAAAATCCTTACGCACATTTTCAATTCTTATCTGTGCCATGATTTACTCCGGAAAATGGCTAACGATGATGAACATCACCGTGCCAATCAAGGTTACAATAAAAGAGTATGTGAATAGCCAAAGCATAAATGGCTGCATCAACATAACGACACCTAGTGCAATTAATATGGAAGCAAGCATCTCCCACGAGCCGCGCCGAAAGCGCAGCAATCCATCAAATAAATTACTCATTTGCGAACGGCTCCAAATGTAATACCGCGAAGCAAATGCTTGCGAAGTAGTATTGTAAAGACCATCACTGGCAAAAGGAATATTGTTGCACCTGCTGCCACAGCTGGCCAATCCTGACCACCAACACCTATAATGGTTGGGATGAATGGGGGCGCTGTTTGTGCTGTCCCCGATGTTAACAGAACAGCAAAAGCATACTCATTCCATGCAAAGATCAAACAAAAGATGGCTGTTGATGCGATACCAGTAGCGGCTTGCGGCAAGACTACTTTATAAAATGCTTGGAAGCGTGTGTAGCCATCTATGAGAGCTGCCTCCTCGTATTCTATTGGAATCTCATCAATAAACCCATTGATCAACCAAACAGACAAGGACAAGTTCACCGCTGTATATAGCAAGATCATACCTGCATGCGTGTCATTCATACCAAGCTGGCGGAACATCAAAAATATTGGAATTGCAACTGCAATAGGCGGCATCATTCTTGTAGAAAGAATGAAAAACAAAAGATCATCCTTTAAAGGTACTTTAAATCTAGAAAAAGCATAGGCCGCAGCTGTTCCCAGTACGATTGCAAAGAATGTTGAACCAAATCCGATAATAACCGAGTTTAAAAAACGTTCGGGGAACCTGGATGCACCGACGATTGTGTTCCCTCTCTCGCGAACAAGGTTTTCGTACCAAGGAAGCTCTTCGCCCGCTGTTCTTTGCTCAATGTCGTCAGTTAAACGCGTTTGCGCGGTAAAGAGGTTTACATAACCCTCCACCGTCGGTTCAAAAGCAATCTTGGGAGGATATGCGATTGAATCAGGTGAAGACTTAAAACCAGTTGCGACGATCCAAAACAGTGGCAACAAAGTTAAGACTGCATAGGCAATAACTAAGATACCCGCACCCCATTTTTGCCGTTTAGACGGTTCTGTGACTGAAAAACTCATCGTGCTTTTACCCTATTGAGTGCTTTGACATAGATTGATGCGAGGCCAAAAACAGTTACGAAAAGAATGACGGCATAGGCGGAAGAAAATCCAGTGCGCCATTTTTCAAACGCTTCACGTTTTAAGTCGATTGACGTCAGCGTGGTGATATTACCTGGCCCACCGCCAGTGAGTTGAACGACCAGATCAAACATCTTAAAGTTTTCAATACCTCTGAATAAAACAGCAAGCATGAGAAAGGGAAGAACCATCGGAATTGTGATCGTCCAAAACTGACGCCACTTACTGGCTCGGTCGCACTCAGCAGCCTCGTAAATGCTATCGGGAATGGAACGTAATCCAGCCAAACAGATGAGCATAACAAATGGTGTCCACATCCAAGTATCAACGATAATGATTGACCAAGGCGCTAGCGCAACATCTCCAATCATAGAAAAGCTGGATGGATCTACGCCTGAAATAAACGATATCGCGTAGTTAAATAGGCCAATTTGAGGTTGGTACAAAAACGTCCAGAAGTTACCCACCACAGCCGGTGACAACATCATTGGTAAAACAATAATGGTTGTCCACATATCGTTACCTTTGAATTTTTTATTTATCAGATATGCCAGCGAAAATCCGATCAAGACTTGCAGCGCGATTGTCCAAGCTAGAAAATGGGCTGTTGCCTGCATTGTCATCCAAGTATCAGGATCTGACAAAATGCGTTGGTAATTACGAAGACCAATAAAATCCACATCATTATTTGGACGGTTAACTCTGTAATTGGTAAAGCTAAGATATATTGTCCAAATCAATGGGAAAATATTAATTGCCAACAAAATTATAATTGTTGGCGCAACAAAGATCCACGCAATCGTCCGGTCTGACAGACCTTTAACTTTTTGGGCGAACGGAGCTGGCGTCGCCATAGCTACTCGATCTGAAATTTTGTTCGACATTCAATAGACCCCAATTTAGGTATCAAATGAAGTCGGAAAACAATGCCCGACTTCATACGTTTCACTTACAAAAAAAGTTCTGCAAGTTTACTTTTTACCTTCGTCCTCAAAGACCTCATCCCAGTCTTTAACCAACGCATCTAAGGCTTCTTTTGCTGTACCTTGACCAGCCACGACATAGCTGTGAACACGAGACTGCATCGGAAGTAGTAGGGAAGCATAGGAAGGCTCTGCCCAGAAGTCTTTCACAATCGCCATAGAATCCAAGAATGTTTGCGCATAGGGCTGACTGCCTGCAAAACTTGGATCTTCGACAACCGCGCGCATTGCAGATGCACCACCTACATCCCACCATTTCTGCTGGACGTCTTTTTGTGCAAACCATTTAATGTATTCCAAAGCGGCATCTTTGCTATCAGAATTGGCAACAACAGAAATACCCTGCCCGCCAAGTTGAGCAAATTGACCACCTGGACCCGCTGGATTTGCAAAATAACCAGATTTGCCGCCACCAACGTTTGGATCAGCCTCAACACCCGGCCAGATAAACGCAAAGTTCATCTGCATAGCAACCTGACCTGATTTGTAAGCATCAATATTTGCTGACATATAGGCATCAGAAGCACCTGGAGGTGTTGTTGTATCATAGAGTTTTTTGTAAAATTCTAGACCCTTCACAGCGCTGTCTGAATTCACAAAACCCTCTAGATCATATGGCTTGTCTGGATTTTCGTATTTAAATCCATAATTATAGAGCGCGTTCGTAACACCCATTGTGATACCTTCAGAACCACGTTCGGTGTAAATTGCAGCGCCATAAACTTTCTTGCCATCAATGTCTCTACCTTGAAAAAACTCACCAATCTGCTGAAGCTCATCAAGCGTTTTTGGCACATCAAGATCACGGCCGTATTTTTCTTTAAATTCGCTCTGAATTTCAGGACGAGCGAACCAATCTTTACGATAAGTCCAACCAACAACATCTGCATAAGCAGGTAGAGCATAATAGTTAGGTGTGTTTTTTGGCCATTCAGCATACCCTGTCACAGTGGCGGGTAGAAAATCGTCCATTTTGATTCCTTCTTTTTCAAAGAAATCATTCATTTTTAAATATTGACCGTTTTCAGCTGCGCCGCCAATCCATTGGCTATCACCAATAAGAAGATCGCAAAGCTTGCCACCCGAATTGAGCTCATTGAGCATGCGGTCGGCAAAGTTTGGCCATGGCACAAACTCAAAGGACATTTCATGGCCAGACTGCGCTTCAAATTCTTTACTGAGTTCCACTAGTGCGTTTGCAGGGTCCCAAGCTGCCCAGCAAAGAGTGAGTTCATCAGCCTGAGCTGCTGTAGTAACACTTGCTGTGCCTGCCATTAAAGCAAGAACAGCTATACCGTTAAGTAGTTTCGATTTCATCACGGAAATCCTCCCTAAGATTGTGCCTCGACCTCCACGCCGTGGCTTGTTAGCAATTCACCTCTACATGAGGTACGTACCTCAAGGCAAGTCTTTTCTGAGGTGCGTGCCTCATTTTTGTTGCAATTGGGATAAAAATACTAAACAACGTAAGTGCAAAAGAATGCGAAAATAGATTTATGGATGAGTGAATGCGACCGACGACTAAAGACCTTGCAAAAGAAGCTGGAGTTAGCTTAGCAACGGTAGATCGTGTGTTAAATGGCCGCCCAGGTGTGAAGTTAAAAACCGTCACAATTGTGAATGAAGCTATTGAAAAAATAGGGTTTGTTCGAAATATTCAAGCGGCGAACTTGGCACGCAGCAAAAACTACAAATTCCAATTTATTCTCCCACTATCTGGCGGGGCATTTCGAAACGAACTCATAAAGCGAATAGAAGAAGCAAACCTATCTTTGATTGCCGATGCGATTTTGGTTGAGGCTATTCATATAGATGTCAACGACCCACATACTGTAGCTAATCATTTGGCTTCTTTGAAATCAAATATGATTGATGGCGTTGCAATTATGGTTCCCGAAGCGCCTCAAGTGCGTGATGCTATCGCGCGTCTAACAGAACGCAGCATAGAAGTTGTTCAATTTTTATCTGGCCAGCCTAAAGTCTCAGAACTTGATTTTGTTGGCATCGATAATCACGCAGCAGGGGCAACAGCTGCAAGCCTTGTCGGAAGGTTTCTTTCGCCGTCCAAAGGAAAAATTATGATTGTTTCAGACTCGATGCAATCACGTGACGCACTGGAACGCCGTCTAGGCTTTGATGAGGTCATACGAACAGAGTTCCCTAATCTTGATGTGCTCCCTTCTTTAGAGACTTACGGTATCGAAAAACGCACCAAACATATCATTCAGCAATGCGTCGAAAACAATCCAGATTTATGTGCAGCCTATGTGATGAGCTCTGAAGCTGAACAGTCTATCGTTGAACTAGATAAATCCATCGGCACAGATCGACTTGTCCTCGTTGCTCACGAAAGAACCGCATTCACCGAGCGAGCACTACAAAATAACCAAATCGATGCAATTATCGCCCAAAATACAGGGCACGCCGTTCGAAGTGCTATTAGAATAATGAAAGCTCGCTGCGAACAAAGAGAACCTTTTACATCGCAAGAAACAATCCGCATCGAAATTTTGCTCAAACAAAATTTGTGACCATTAAGATCTAATTTCTTGAGAAGATCAAAATTTGAAATACGGTAACTTCAAAAATTAAATTTAATTATGTCTAGCACACTGCTAGCACAGCAAAAATAAGCCACTGATTTTACTGACACAAATAGCTGATTACCATATTTGCCAAGGTTAGGGTCGAGCGTTCGAATCGCTTCACCCACTCCAATTTTTCCAAGTAATATCAATAGCTTATCATAGCGCACCCTTTTGAGAATTATTTGGCACTGCCATATATTGCCAAATTGATTCCGGTTTACATCATTCTACCAACAACCAACTTAGAAATTCTTTTTCACCGAATATTGCTGAAAGAGTATCCTCACAAATAGCCCATAAGTCATTCACAAATTATTGAGTTTCATTTAACCGAATTGTCAATGTGCAATTAAAACTGATCCGCCTTTGGCATTTAAAATTGACCCGTTT
>CAXBCW010000080.1:0-15220 GCA_963974325.1 uncultured Rhizobiaceae bacterium | reverse complement strand
CAAGATGATGTGATCAATAGCACGTCAGAAGACCAGCAAGCCATCGTGTATCCGGTTATTGATTACCACCGTATTTTCTCCAATGGTGAAAATAGTGGTGATCTTAAACTTACATTTAACGCTCAAAACCTATCTCGAAAAATGCAAGCTGTTAGCTCAGGGCGTATTGGGGGTGTTGATGGTCAAACGGGACGTGTGACCACTGAACTTGAATGGAAAAAACAAATTGTGACTGATGCCGGTCTTGTTCTGACGCCGCTGTTGGCAGCACGCGGTGACCTCCACTCATATAATGTGGATACGGCGACCTCCGGTTTAGCAACAGGCAATAGTGCGGCTCGCGGCATGGTAACTGCTGGTTTGGAAGTCAAATATCCAATCCTCATAGCAACAGAAAATTCGACCCATGTGATTGAGCCTGTTGCGCAACTATTTGTAAGAAACGATGAGAGCCTATCTGGCGGGTTGCCAAATGAAGATGCGCAAAGCTTTGTGTTTGATGCATCAAACTTGTTTGAGCGCGATAAGTTTTCTGGCTTTGACCGGATTGAAGGCGGCACACGCGCCAATCTTGGTGTTCGCTATGATGGTTCATTCCCTAATGGCTTTTTAACGACAGCAATATTTGGCCAGTCCTTCCATCTAGATGGTCAAAACTCCTTTGCACAAACTGATATTTCAGGAGCCAATTCAGGTGTTGGTGCAGACTCTGGCCTTGAAACAAATCGCTCCGATTATGTTGGCGCGATTACGCTCGATACAGGCACTGGCCTGTCATTGACGGCTGCAGGGCGTTTTGACAAAGATAGCTTTGCGGTCCAACGTTCAACATTTGCCGCAAACTATAGTGCAGACAGATTTAGTTCTAGCGTGGCGCATTCGCGTATCAAGGCTCAAACGGGCTATGGTTCAACGACCGACCGTGAAGAAGTTCAAGCGGCTGCATCGCTTAAGTTTGCCAATGATTGGAGTGTCTTTGGGTCAACGACTTATGACATAGACAGATCAAACTTCACCAAGTCTACGGCAGGTCTATCCTATGAGGATGTCTGTTTCATTCTCACTGGTGTTTATAATCATACACATGCAACTGCCACTGCGGCAGCATCATGGGATGTCGGCTTTCGAATGAGTTTCCGCACATTGGGTACAATTGATGCAGGTGACTCTCCAACAGGTAGATCATTCTAAAAGTAAAATTGAAAAACGCCTTAATTTGACCCGAAGTGGTGAATAATTGTTGGTTAGCCGTTCGAAAAAGTTAAGTTTGATGAGGAAATTAACAATGGTGTACTTCACAAAACTAAATGCAGCAACAAAAGCTATCTGTCTTAGCCTCGCGCTTTTAGGTGCCGTCACATTTTCTTTATCACTGGCGCCAACATCTATCGCGCCTGTATATGCGGCAAGCCAGATTAAGATTATTGTGAACCGTCAAGCCATCACAAGCACAGACATCTCTAGGCGCATTGCGCTGTTAAAGCTGCAGCGTTCAAAGGGAAAACTGGGAACTGTTGCTCGAGAACAGCTTGTTGAAGAGGCTTTGAAGTTTCAAGAAATGCAGCGCCTCCGTGCTGTTCCAAGTAATGCAGCGGTCAATAATGCCTTTAACGGTTTTGCCTCAAGCAATCGCCTTTCGACCAAGCAATTGAGCCAGATTTTGGGTCAAGCTGGCGTTACAGCTAAGCATTTTAAAAACTTTATTAGCATTCAAATGGGTTGGAACAGTGTCGTTCAAGCCCGCTTTGGCGCAGGCTCGTCTGGCAAGATGAGCACGCAAGACTTGGTATCTAAAATGCTGGAACGTGGTGATGATAAACCAACAACGACGGAGTATATTCTCCAACAAGTTATCTTTGTTGTTCCGTCCTCACAACGCAACAAATCATCACTTCGTCGCCGCACAACAGAGGCAAAACGTTTTCGTGCGAAAACCAATTCTTGCGACACAACGAAGTCTTTGACCAAAGGTCTTAAGGATGTCACCGTTCGCAATTTGGGCCGTTTCTTACAGCCTGAGCTTCCACCGGAATGGTCTAAGCAAATCGCAAAAACTGCGGTTGATAAACCAACGGGGGTCCGCACTACAGAAAAGGGTGTTGAGTTTTTGATTATCTGTAAATCACGCAGCGTATCAGATGATGTTGCAGCTGAAATGATCTTTAGAACTGAAGACGCAGGATCTGGCGCGGATAATGATAATTCAAAGAAGTATCTACAAGATCTTCGTAAGCGCGCTGTTATCGCTAACAAATAATATAATTTTTGGAGTGCTGTTGATCAGCTTCTGACGATACACTTTAAGGCTAAATTCTATGACGATCATTAAGCCTTCAAATATAGCGCCCTTGGCTTTGACCATGGGCGACCCCTCTGGGATCGGTCTTGATTTGACCATCACCGCATGGAAAATGCGCGATGAGCTTGAGCTACCTGCTTTCATATTTATTGGCGATATTCGTGCACTTTCAGAACGCGCTGCAATCTTGAACATCGATATAAATATCACAGAATGCCAGCCAAAAGATGCTGCGCACCACTTTGCGACGAGCATTCCTGCGCTCCATATTCCCTGTCCGCATCATGTTACGATTGGCGCGCCGTCCTCTGAAAATGCGCCTGCGATTATTGGCTCGATTGAAACTGCCGTCCAGCTTTGCAAGACAGGTGATGTGTCTGGTGTCGTGACAAACCCGATTGCAAAATCTGTGCTGTATGATGCTGGTTTTAGCCATCCCGGCCATACTGAGTTTTTGGCCGAGTTATGCAAAGGAAATGCAGACAAAGCACCATTACCTATCATGTTGTTGGCAGGACCTGAGCTTAAATCTGTTCCGGTGACCATTCATATTCCACTGATGAAAATCATGGACTATCTCACAACAGATCTGATTATTGAAACAGCCCAAATAACAGCTCAAGATTTGACCAAACGGTTTGGGATTAAAAATCCTCGTCTGGCTATTTCTGGGCTTAATCCGCATGCAGGTGAAGATGGTGCTTTGGGTCATGAAGATGCAGACATTATTCAGCCAGCTATCGAGGCTCTTTTGGCGCAAGGTCTTGATGTCATCGGCCCATTGCCTGCCGACACCATGTTCCACGAAGACGCACGCAAAACTTTTGATGTTGCTATTTGCATGTATCATGATCAAGCCTTAATACCTGCCAAAGCCTTAGGGTTTCATGATGCTGTGAATGCCACATTGGGGTTGGATATCATACGAACATCGCCTGATCATGGAACTGCATTTTCTATAGCTGGCAAAAACATCGCGCGACATGACAGTTTGGTCGCAGCTCTTCATATGGCGCACGATATGGCGCTCAACCAAAGTAGGTCTATATAGATGGCAACAATTGATGGACTGCCGCCATTAAGCGAAATCATTGATACGCATGGTTTGGCGCCACAAAAATCCATGGGTCAAAACTTTATTCTTGATTTGAATTTAACCCATAAGATTGCCCGTGATGCAGGAGACCTTAGCCAATCAACTGTTGTTGAAATTGGCCCTGGTCCTGGTGGACTTACCCGAGCAATATTATCGTTAAACGCTAAAAAGCTTATCTCCATTGAGCGCGATAGTCGCTGCTTACCTGCACTCCAAGATATTTCAGATCATTATCCAGACCGCTTGGAATTTATTGAAGGCGATGCATTGCAGACGGATATCAGCCAATATGCAGGCGAACACCCGATCAAAATTATCGCTAATCTTCCCTATAATATTGGCACCCATTTGCTGACCAATTGGCTTACAAGCTCGGTTGATAATCCGTTTTGGTCATCCATGACATTGATGTTTCAAAAGGAAGTTGGCCAACGTATTACGGCAAAAGTCGGTGATAATCACTACGGACGTCTTGGTGTTTTATGTGGCTGGATGACAGATGCATCCATTGCATTTGATGTGAACCGTGAGGCATTTACCCCGCCGCCAAAAGTCACATCATCTGTTGTTCATCTTGAACCACGTCAAAACCGCATCCCTTGCGAGCTTAAAAGGTTGGAACTTGTGACTCAAGCAGCCTTTGGTCAGAGACGAAAAATGCTACGCCAAAGCCTTAAGTCAATTGGCGGCGAAACGCTTTTGGAATCCGTGGGTATTGATCCAACACGCCGTGCGGAAACATTGGAAATCGAAGAGTTCTGCGCAATAGCAAACGCTTATTAGTAGCTCTTATGAGGTAGTGGGTAAAGCTGTCTTATTCACCAGATGTTAGATCTTGAACAAACTTAAACAGACCAGGTCTGCGATCACGGCGCAAACGTTCGGCATCCACAATCGCTTTGACTTGCGAGAAGGCTAGATTGAGGTCTTCATTGACCACAACATAGTCATATTCACCCCAATGCGACATTTCGGACGCTGCATTGGCCAAGCGTTTTTCTATCACTTCTGGGGTATCTTCTGCACGTCTGTTTAAGCGTGAGCGAAGCTCTTCAAATGATGGCGGTAGGACAAAAATTGACACCACATCAGCTGCCATTTTCTCTTGTAGTTGCAATGCGCCTTGCCAATCAATATCAAACAGCATGTCATCACCTTTGGCCAATGAGACTTCGGCAGCTTCTCGAGGTGTGCCATAAAAATTGCCATGCACTTCTGCCCATTCCAGCAAACCTTCACTATCACGAAGGCGCTCAAACTCGCGAACGGAGATAAAATGGTAATGGACACCGGCAATTTCACTATCGCGACGTGGGCGCGTTGTGACGCTGACTGATAGGCTCAACCCTTTATCCAAATCAAGCAGGTTGCGCGAGATGGTGGATTTGCCTGCGCCAGATGGCGAGGACATGACCAGCATCAGGCCTCTGCGTTGGATATTATTCATTTGAGAAGCAACAGACATACACTCACCTATTCGACATTTTGTATTTGTTCGCGGAATTGATCGATAAGGATTTTCAGGTCAAGACCAATTTCTGTCACGCTTGCAGCATTTGACTTTGAGCAAACGGTATTGGTTTCACGATTAAACTCTTGCGCCAAAAAATCAAGTCGGCGACCAATGGGGCCACCTTCATTGAGCAGAGCATTTGCCGCATCAATATGGGCCAACAAACGATCTATTTCTTCTTGCAGGTCAGCTTTTGTCGCAAGGATTGCAGCTTCTGTATAAAGGCGTTCCTCGTCAAAACCGGAATGGGCTTCTAGTAAGCTTTGCACTTGTGTTTTTAATTTGAGTTTGATCGCATCTTGGGATCGGGATGGATCGGCAATCACTTTTTGAACCAGCACTGCGATATGCTTGAACTGTCCGCGCAACACATCTGCAAGCGCTGTACCTTCCGATTGTCGGGCTTTTACAAGCGATGCAAGTGCGTCTTTAAAGCCTGCTTGAACAGCATCAACAAGCTCTTGTTGCATATCAGTCGAGCGCTCTATTTTTCGCTCTTCCATAACGCCGCGAATATTGAGTATTCCATCAACGCTGGCTTTGGTCACATCAAATCGTTCGCTCAATTGCTCGGATAATTTGACGACGCTTTCAAGTGCTTTTTCATTAAAAACAAGTTCGCTAGACTGGTCTTGTTCTTTGATAGATAGTGAAATTTGTAAATTTCCACGGGTTAAAACGTCACCGCAATTTTGTCTTAATGTTTGCTCTAATGCTTCAAAACCCTGTGGCATGCGAATGCGCACATCAAGACCCTTGCCATTGACCGAGCGAAGCTCCCAAACCCATGCTACATCATGACAAATACCATCCGAACTTGCGTAACCCGTCATCGAACAAACAGCCATTATATCCCCTTAAAGCAATGTGCTTTTATGTATCAAAGGGCCAAGCTATCAAAAGTTCAGTCCAAATGTAAAATCAACAAACAGCATTTGGAACCCACCTAATTAGATGTGCTATTCTCACTTGCTGCTTTTTTGTTTTCAGCTTCAATTTTCCGCCATTCAGCAACATTTGCATTATGCTCTTTGAGCGTTTTTGCAAAAGCATGACCGCCCGTTCCATCAGCCACAAAGAACAAGTCCTCAGTCGTTGAAGGATTAATCACAGCTTCCATGGCTTTTACGCCCGGATTGGCAATCGGTGTCGGTGGCAGACGGTTGATCTGATAGGTATTATATTCAGTTTTCTGATCAAGGTCAGACTGATAGATCGGACGACCTGAGGGCTTACCTTCGCCGCCAAAAATACCGTAGATAATGGTTGGATCTGATTGCAAACGCATGCCTTTGTTAAGACGGTTCACAAACACACCTGCAACTAATGCACGCTCATCAGCTTTGCCTGTTTCTTTCTCAACGATGGAGGCCAAGATGACCATCTCTTCTTTCGTTTCGATCGGTAAGTTTGCGACGCGGCGATCCCACAAAATATCAACAACGCGAGACTGCGCACGTATCATTTGATCAACGATTTGTTGACGGGTGGTTCCGCGTGAGAACTTATAAGTCTCTGGTAAGAGCGAACCTTCAGGTGGCATAACTTCTGGCAAATCGCCGGTTAAATCTTCGCTTTTATTCAGGCGTTCAAATATTTGGAAAACAGTCAAACCTTCAGGAGCTGTGAATGTATACAGGATCGATTTACCTGATTGCATCAGCTCCATGATCTCGCGCATGGAAGCGCCTTGTTTGATCTCGTATTCCCCAGCTTTAAGTGAATCATCACGAAGTTCGGCTTCTGATGCAAAGCGGAAAACTGTTGAATTGCTCACCAAACCCGCAGCTTCAAGATCATTTGCAATCGATGAAAGGCCAGCACCTGAACGCACTGTGAAGTTCGATGTTTGCTTGGCAGGACCTTCGCTATCGAACATGACTTTGCCCCAGTAAAGGCCAGCACCTGCTGCAATTGTTGAAATGAACAATATGGTCATAACAAAATTGAGAAAGATCACGGTCTGCGACCGCGCACGTTTTGACCGCACTCGCTTTGGCGGTTGCGGTGCTTTTTGTGGTTTTAAAGCTTGAGTAGGCGACACAGGGATTATAGGTCGCTTACTTTCTTGATCATTATTTTCAACGCTCACGAATATTCCAGACGAATCTACGACAACACAATTATGAGATTACATATATCTACATATTTGTGGCGAAAACAGAGCAAAAATGACAGGTTGCCCATTATTAGTTATCATTGTTATTTTCAATGTCAGTTTTTAATCAAAACACCAAGACGACAAGAATATTTTAGTCGTAACGACGCAAAATCAGCGATGCATTTGTGCCACCAAAACCAAAGGAATTGGACAGCACAACATTAACTTCTTTTTTTCTGGCAACCTTAGGAACCAAATCAATTCTGGTCTCAACTGCAGGATTATCTAAGTTCAATGTTGGCGGTACAATATTGTCTCGGATTGCAAGCGCTGAGAAAATCGCTTCGACAGAACCTGCGGCACCCAAAAGATGACCAATGGCAGACTTTGTCGATGACATTGAGACCTTATCAGCCCCATCGCCAACCAAACGTTCAACAGCTGCCAACTCAATGGTATCTGCCATTGTGGATGTTCCGTGCGCGTTGATGTAATCAATATCGCTTGCTTGTAAGCCTGCGCGTTTGAGTGCCATTTTCATGCAACGATACGCGCCGTCACCATCTTCTGATGGCGCAGTAATGTGGTGTGCATCACCAGATAGACCGTAACCCACGACTTCGGCAAGAATGTTAGCGCCACGCGCTTTGGCATGTTCAAGCTCTTCAAGCACCATAATGCCTGCGCCTTCGCCCATCACAAAACCATCGCGGTCAATGTCATAGGGACGGGATGCACTTTGTGGATCATCATTATACTTTGTGGATAGAGCCTTACAGGCGGCAAATCCTGCAATTGAAATACGGCAAACTGGCGATTCTGCGCCGCCTGCAACCATGACATCTGCATCGCCAAGCGCAATTAAACGGCTCGCATCGCCAATGGCGTGCGCTCCAGTTGAACAGGCTGTCACAACAGAATGATTTGGCCCCTTAAGACCATGCCGAATGGATACGTGGCCAGAGGCTAGGTTGATCAAACGACCGGGAATAAAAAATGGAGAAATACGGCGGGGACCGCGTTCTTTGAGCGTAATGCCTGCATCGACAATACCTTGCAAACCGCCAATACCAGACCCGATAAGAACCCCTGTAGCACAACGATCATCTTCGGTTTTTGGTGCCCAACCTGCATCTTCAAGCGCAAGACCTGCAGCTGCTACGGCATAGGTTATGAAAGGGTCGACTTTGCGTTGCTCTTTCGGCTCCATCCAATCATCGGCGTTATAAGCACCTTCTTGGCTCGGATCTGTTGGCAATTGGCAAGCGATTTGAGCGGTAATATCATCAACTTGGAAATCTGTAATGCGTTTTGCCGCATTTTGCCCTTCAAGCAGGCGTTTCCATGAAATCTCTGAACCACTACCTAAAGGAGACACCATTCCAGTGCCAGTGATAACAACACGTCTCATCATGGACATACCCCTCAACAATCATAAATATGCACTGATAATAATATTAGACGTGCACTTAACATCTGCACGAATGCCCCAAGCATCAGAATATCTGAGCTGCCAAGCACAAATGCAAAAAGGGCTGGTCTGAGACCAACCCTTTCATCAAAATTCCGAAGAATTAGGCTTTAGCACCTACAATAAACTTAACTGCATCGCCAACAGTCAAAATCGTATCCGCAGCATCGTCTGGGATTTCAATTTCGAATTCTTCTTCAAAAGCCATAACCAACTCGACAGTATCGAGAGAATCTGCGCCCAAATCGTCGATGAAGCTTGCGCCCTCAATAACTTTGTCTTTTTCCACACCTAGGTGCTCAACAACGATACTTACTACTTTATCATTAATTTCGCTCATGTTGGCTCTATGACCTCTTACTTTGTTTTTAATTACATTTTTTGGTACATGTTTAGCACCAAATTTTCAAGTCTATCTATGTTCAAACTAGCCTAAAATGAATGAGGTTCAACCGATAAGTTTAGTTTCTTCACAATCTTTAGCCAAATTCTAAGTGTAAAAACACAAAAAGCGCCGCGAAGTAACATTGTTTCGCTCGTGTGAAAAGCCTAAACCGCACAGTTTTGAGATTATTTGTACGTTCAACTGGGTAATCATTGATTAAATATGCATACTATATGAGTTCTTTAGTCTCAAAATAACGCTATTTTGCTCCGGCAATCCACCTATAAAACAATATATTGAATTGATAAACAGGATAAAAACCTGATATTGAGACCTGAATACGCCCCAATATTATATGCCCAACCCATGGACTTATTAAATGTCAAAATTCTTCATCACAGCTATTCTTGGAATTATTGGCATTGTGACGCTTGCGGTTATTGGAGCGCAATTTGGCACTGAGAACGTGTCCGCCCAAGCGCATCGAACAGCTTTTATTGAGCTTTTTAGGGCAGACATCCCAAAGGGAAAGCAAACATTCTCCGACATGGGAACCACATGTATGGAAGAGGCAGCCGGTGGTGAATTGCCAACCTATTTTACGGACTACTTTAATGAGATGACGGCAGCGCCGCTGGTTTTTTCAGTTGAGAATGATGTTTATGATCCAAAAGATGAAGCCTTCCAGATTTTTGCAGGCAAGACCCGTGCAGAGTTTGAACAAAAAAATATTGTCTTTATGCAAAAGCTTGATCGGGAACCAGACACGATTAAAGAACCAATGCTCAAAGCGATTGAGTTCATCAATTCTAATAAATTAGGGCTTTATCCGTGCATTGGTGAGCGTCTATTGGCAGCGCAAAAATTACAAGCTCCAATTGGAAATTGATGGATAGTTTATCGCAATTTAAGTTCTGGCAAACAAAAAACGCCCCCGTCATTTATAGACAAAGGCGTTTTCATTATTCTCAAATTATCAAACTTGAAGCTTAGATCCCGAAGACTAGATCATAGCCATGCCGCCGTTTACGTGCAGGGTTTGGCCTGTCACATAACCAGCTTCGTCTGATGCAAGGTAAGTCACCGCACTTGCGATGTCGCTGCCCTCGCCCATTTTCTTCATTGGTACGGCACCTAAAATGCCTTCTTTTTGTTTGTCATTCAATTTGTCAGTCATGGCAGATTTGATGAAACCAGGTGCCACACAGTTCACTGTGATTCCGCGCGGGGCAACTTCTTGCGCCAATGATTTCGAAAAGCCAATCAAACCAGCTTTTGATGCACAATAGTTCACTTGACCCGGATTACCCGTCACTCCAACAACAGATGTGATGTTGATAATACGGCCATTGCGGCGGCGCATCATTGGGTGTGTGAGTTCACGTGTTAGATGGAAAACAGCTGTTAGATTGACATTCATAACGTCATTCCAGTTGTCATCAGACATACGCACAAACAGGCCATCGCGCGTGATACCTGCATTATTGACAAGAATATCAACGCCCTCCATGTCAGCTTCTGCTTTTTGGCCGAGCGCTTTGACTTCACCCATATTGGACATGTTGGCTGGGAAAATGTGAACACGTTCACCAAGCTCTGCAGCCAATGCTTCAAGCTTTTCAACGCGTGTACCATGAAGGCCGACAATTGCGCCGCGCGCATGAAGATCTTTGGCAATTGCTTCGCCCAAACCACCACTTGCACCGGTTACCAGCGCTTTGCGTCCTGTTAAATCAAACATATTTTCATCCTTTTACTTGGGTTAGCTTTTGAGCGCTTCAAGCGCTGCTGCTAGATCTGATGGATTGTTAACCGCAACGCCTGTGAGCGAGCGATCAATACGGCGGGCAAGTCCTGTTAGAACTTTGCCAGAGCCAACTTCGTATAATGTTTCAATGCTGTTTGCTGCAAACCATTGAATACTTTCGGCCCAGCGCACTTGGCCTGTTACTTGCTCAACCAGTAGCTTTGCAATTTCATCCGCATCAGTTATTGGCGCTGCGCGAACATTGGCAATCACCGGCACGATTGGGTTTTGTTTTGCAACATTAGCCAAAGCCTCTGCCATTGCATCGGCAGCAGGCACCATCAATGTTGAGTGGAACGGTGCAGATACTGGCAACATAATTGCACGTTTTGCACCTTTTTCAGTGGCTGCTGCTGCTGCATTTTCAACGGCAGCTTTACCGCCAGAGATTACCAATTGGCCACCGCCATTATCATTGGCAATTTGGCATGCGCCGTGTGCGCTTGCAGCTTCACAGATCGCTTGAACATCTGCATATTCTAGACCGATAATTGCTGCCATTGCACCCTCACCTGCCGGAACAGCTGCTTGCATCGCATTACCGCGAATACGCAAAAGACGTGCAGTATCAGAGATTGAGAACATGCCAGCGGCACAAAGGGCTGAATATTCGCCCAATGAGTGGCCAGCAACATAAGCAACTGAATTTTGTAGGTTAAAGCCTTCTGCCTCCATGACCTTAACAATCGCCATGGAAACAGCCATGAGAGCTGGTTGGGCATTTGCGGTCAGGGTCAATGTGTCTTCAGGACCTTCAAACATAGTGCTTGATAGCTTCTCACCAAGGGCATCATCAACCTCGTCAAACACAGCTTTGGCAACGGGAAAATTCTCAGCCCATTCTTTACCCATACCAACGGCTTGGCTGCCTTGGCCTGGAAATGTCATTGCCGTTTTGTAGGCAGTGTCTTGAGCTTCAACCATCTAGCTTTATCCTATCCAAATTTCAAACTGGGCCTCATGTCTACATTCTCGCCCATATTGTCAAGTTTTATGGGGTCTGTCGCAATAGAAAACCACTTGCACACAGTAATTAGTGCGCATGTACCACTTGCTTATCTGATATTTCGCCCTATTTTCAGTTTAGAATTAAAGAAGGACTTTTCAATGAAAATGAATAAACTTGGCCGCACTGATATCAGTGTGAGTGAAATTTGCTTGGGCACGATGACATGGGGTGGCGATCAGAACACTGAAGCTGAAGGCCATGCGCAGATGGATTATGCCACTGAAAACGGCGTAAACTTTTTTGATACCGCTGAAATGTATTCGGTCAATCCGGTTGCAAAACATACCCAAGGCAACAGTGAGCGAGCAGTTGGAACTTGGTTTGAAAAATCTGGCAAACGCCATCAAACTGTGCTTGCTACTAAGGTTATGGGCGGCGGCATCACATGGATCCGCGAAGGCGGCGCGCCAACACGCCAATCAGTAGCGCAAGCTGTAGAAGCAAGCCTTGAACGTTTGAAGACTGATTATATTGATCTTTATCAAATTCACTGGCCTGCACGCGGGTCTATTGCTTTTCGCCAAAATTGGGGCTTTGATGCATCTGGCCAAGAAAAAGGCGAATCCGTTGATGATATCCACGATATATTACGTGGCTTGGATGATGCTGTAAAAGCCGGTAAAATCCGCGCTGTTGGCCTGTCTAATGAGACGACTTGGGGCACGATGCAATACCTACAGCTTGCCCAAGAGCATAACCTTCCGCGCATTGCGACCATTCAGAATGAATATAGCTTGCTCTATCGTCATTATGATACAGATTTGGCTGAAATGTCCCATCATGAAGATATTGGTCTTTTGCCATATAGTCCTTTGGCGACAGGTATTTTATCCGGTAAATATCAAAATGGTGCAATTCCTGATGGTTCACGCCGTTCGATTGAAGGATCACTTGGCGGACGCTTTACCGAACGTGCGCAAGTTGCAACAGATGCTTATCTTAAGCTTGCAAAAGATCATGATCTTGATCCATCGCAAATGGCGATCGCATTTTGTAACAGCAGATATTTTGTTCCATCTACAATCATTGGTGCAACAAAAATGGATCAGCTGGAAACATGCGTTAAAGCTGGTGGCATGACATTGTCTGCAGACGTTTTAGAAAGCATTGAAAAGATCAACCGCGAAATACCTTGGCCTTACTAGGCTCCAGAAAAGGTCCTAATATTTATCTCGAATATATGAATTGTAATAAGTACCTATTGATGCTGCGCGAATAAAACTTTGATACTCACTCTCGGGAACATTGTAATAGTCGTATCTACCAGTTTCATGAAACCAAATTGAAAGCGTTCCTGTTTCCCATTCAATTCTTGATATCGCGCTAGAAGTTACACTTGGCATAATTACACTCGTTTGGTTGCTTTTTAATTTTCATCAATTTAAAGGCAAGTTACTTACTTGGCGATAATATAATTTACCAATTGTGCCAATAAAAAACCCGCCTCGTTAAGACGCGGGTTTTTTGGTTTTATTGGTTTGCTTGATTAAGCAGCAGAACGGTATGCTCTCGTATTTCCGCCTGCATGACCCTTGGCATGACGGCTGACTTTAAAGCGTTCGATCAACGCAAGAAGCTCACCTGTTTCACGGGCAAGAACTTCAGCAGTTGCCGTTGTTTCTTCTGCCATTGCGGCATTGCGCTGTGTTTGGTTATCCAACTCACCGATTGATGATGTAATCGATGTTAGTGTTGAATGTTGCTCAGATGCAGAACTTGCAATGCGTGACACGATATCATTTGCAGATGTGATTTGCTCTGAAATCCGGCCCAACGCATCGCCTGTTTCGCCAACAAGTTTAACACCGTTTTGAACTTGCAACGAGGATTGTGAAATCTGTGTTTTGATCTCTTTGGCAGCATTGGCAGAACGTTGAGCAAGCTCACGAACTTCCTGTGCAACCACTGCAAATCCTTTACCGCTTTCCCCAGCGCGTGCAGCTTCTACCCCTGCGTTCAGCGCAAGGAGGTTTGTTTGGAACGCGATCTCATCAATTACCGTGATGATTTTTGTAATCTCATCTGATGATTTTTCAATATCGCTCATGGCAATAATTGCTTGCTTTACGATATCATCTGAGCGCGTTGTTTCTTGACTA
This sequence comes from uncultured Rhizobiaceae bacterium, assembly GCA_963974325.1. Classification (GTDB taxonomy): domain Bacteria; phylum Pseudomonadota; class Alphaproteobacteria; order Rhizobiales; family Rhizobiaceae; genus Lentilitoribacter. Next base: position 1,440 of record CAXBCW010000080.1, on the reverse strand, counting down.
ACGGCAATAACCCGTTGAGCTGCATCACCGGCACCATCTGCTGTTTGTTTAACGGTGACTGTTAATTCTTCAATCGCGGCAGATGTTTCTTCTAAACTTGCAGCTTGTAGCTCGGTTCTTTGAGCGAGTTCACCAGAGGCACGTCTAATTTGCTCTTTAGATTCGCCAATTTCGGACCCTTTGTCACTGACATTGATCATCGCATTTTCAAGACTGCTCAGCGCTTCATTGAAGTTATTGCGTACCACATCGTATTTTTCACCAACGTCGTTGCAACGACTTGTTAGATCACCATTTGCAAGCTGTTCACATAGCGAGCTGATGGCCGATACAAAACGCGATTGCTCCAGAACCTCTTCTTCTTTCATTGCAGCAACACTGGCGCGTTCTGCTTGCAATTCTTCTTGTTGAATTTTTTGTGCTAAATTCAATTCCAAACGCTCTTTGACTTGGTTTTGTAGTGCCAAAGTCGCTTTTGCCATGGATCCCACTTCATTGCTCATAGTTGTGTGCGGTATATCAATATCAACATTGTCTGTTGAAACTTCAATCAATGTATCACAAATTTCATTCAGCGGCTTGGTGATCGAGCGGATGATGTAAAATGCAAGAGCAGAAACACCGAGTAAAGCCAACAGACCCAACAAAGCTTGCATCATGATCTCTTTAATCATTGTCGCTTGCAGATCATCGATGTAAACACCAGTACCGACTGTTATAGCCCAAGGTTTGTATTCTGCAGAATAGCTACCTTTCGGGAAGACTTGTTCTTTTGGCATGCCTGGTTTTGGCCATTTATAGACCGTGCGACCGCCACCGCTTCGTGCAACTTTTACAATATCTGCGATAAAGGCAGAACCATCTTCATCTTTCAATCCAGAAAGATCTTTACCGACCAAAGATTGATTGGGGTGAAAGATCGTATTTGAATTATAGTCAAATCCAAACATGTAACCAGCAGGCTCATATTTGATTTGTGTCAAAATGTCATAGGCTTGGGTTTTAGCGTCTTCAAGCGTTAATTCGCCCGCGATAACGCGTTCATTGTATGCGTCTAGTATGGAAATGCTACTTTCAACTTGAGTGCGCAACATTTCATAGCGTTCATCCGCGATGGATGACATTTTTGATTGTACACTGAAAAATGAATTAAGACCTAGCGCGAGCATAAACCCGCCGACTAGCAATATAAGTTGTTTTGATATGGTTAAGTTTCTCATGATGAGCTTTCGATAAGATAGAGCTAAAAATATCGCATCATGCGAACCAATATTGCGCTTGATGCGCTGGCTTTAAAGTTTGGAATTAGGCTGGTCAGTCATATTATAAATCACACCCAACATTACAGACATTTGCATTCACATTGATTGTTGAATATTTTTCATTATGAGACCTCAGCATAACTAGAGGATTCTCACTGGCAAAGATATTTGGTATCTT
>CAXBCW010000079.1:0-15647 GCA_963974325.1 uncultured Rhizobiaceae bacterium | reverse complement strand
GCCATATGGTGCGTACCCACGCTTTCCACGAGATTACTGAAATTACGATATTGGCACCAGATCACCCTCGCTTGCTCAGTGTAGTGGCTGGTGCTTGTTCTGCAGCTGGTGCAAATATCGCCGATGCTCAAATTTTTACCACCAATGACGGCCGCGCCCTTGATACGGTGATGATCAATCGCGCTTTTGAAAGTGACGAGGATGAGCTGCGACGGGCTGCAACAATCGGTCGACTTATTGAAGATGTACTGGCAGGTAAAACTGGTTTGCCAGAAGTGATTGGCCGCAAGAAAATCAAGAAAAACAAAAAAGCGTTTGCGATCCAACCTGATGTCTCGATCAATAATAATCTATCAGATCAGTTTTCACTGATTGAGGTTGAATGTTTGGATCGACCGGGGATTTTATCAATCATTACCCAAGCATTGGCTGATCTATCGCTTAACATTGCATCCGCGCATATTTGTACGTTTGGTGAAAAAGTGGTTGATACATTTTATGTTAGTGATCTGTTTGGGCATAAAATTACCAGCGACACACGTCAGGCAAAAACGATTGGTTATTTAAAAGAAATATTGAAAAATGCTGAAATAAACCCAAAAGTGTCGGGAATGCCAAATTATTCGGCTCCTGTGAAAAGAAAAGCGGCAACGAATGGGTCTGTTTAAAAAGTTTGCAAGTGTTGGCGGGGCGACGATGGCAAGCCGTGTTCTGGGTTTTGTGCGTGAAGTGCTTATTGCAGCGCTTTTGGGAACGGGTCCAATTGCAGATGCATTTTATGCAGCTTTTCGCTTTCCCAATCTTTTCCGGCGATTATTTGCCGAAGGGGCATTCAATGCAGCTTTTGTGCCCCTGTTTGCCAAACGGTTAGAAGAAAGCGAAGGCTCTGCCCGCCAGTTTACCAATGAAGTTCTATCGGTCCTTGTTGTTATTCTTCTTGTTGTTTCGGCGCTAGCCATGATTTTCATGCCGTTCTTTGTTGGGACTGTGATTGCGCCCAAATTTATAGAAAATCCAGAAAAATTTGAACTAACTATTTTCCTCACGCGTATCATGTTTCCCTATCTGGCTGCCATGAGCCTTGTTGCTATGATGGCTGGTATCTTAAATTCACTGCGCAAATATTTCCTAGCTGCTCTTGCGCCTGTTTTGCTCAATATCTCGCTGATTTCAGCGCTGTTAATTGCCGCAACATTTGATATGGCGCAAAGTGATATTGGGGTAAGCCTTGCAATTGCTGTGACTGTTTCTGGTCTGTTCCAATTGCTTTTACTGCTTTGGGGTGTTCGCCAAGAGGGCTATTTACCAAAGCTGCAACGACCGCGCCTGACACCGCCGGTTAAACGCCTGTTGTGGCTTGCGCTACCGGCTGCTCTTACCGGCGGCATCACCCAGATTAACTTGCTGGTTGGCCAGATTATTGCCTCGGCACAAGAGGGTGCGATTTCGATTATCAATTATGCGGATCGTCTTATGCAATTACCATTAGGTGTCATTGGTATTGCAATTGGTGTGGTTCTTCTTCCCGAACTTGCCCGTGCTTTAAAAGCTGGCCGTGATGAGGATGTGATGGGCTTGCAAAACCGCAGCCTTGAATTTGCATTATTGCTCACGGTTCCATCGGCCATTGGTCTTGGTGTGATGGCAAAACCTATTATTATTTTGCTGTTTGAACGTGGCGCATTTGATCGATTGGCATCCGATACCACATCGTCGGTTTTGACTATTTTTGCGCTTGGTTTACCTGCCTTTGTGATTAGCAAAGTCTTCACGCCGTCCTATTATGTGCGCGAGAATATGCGTTGGCCAATGTGGTCTTCGCTTGCCAGCGTCATCGCCAATGTTACGGGTAGTTTGATGCTCTTCCCACAATATGGTGTTGTCGGCATTGCAATCGCCACCACTATTTCTGGCTGGTTAAATGTGTTGATGTTAATGGGGCCATTAATGCTTCAAAAGCATTATATCCCATCAAGGCTCACAATACGGCGTGTGATTGCCATATTGATATCGAGTGCAATTATGGGCGCATTACTGTTTGTTCTTTTAGATCAGTTCACAAGCCACTTCATCGACGGGCAATTCTTTATCCGAATGTGTATCAATTTAGCAGCCATTTTTGTGGCTTCAATTTTGTATTTTGGACTTGTGATGTTGCTCGCTGGATTTTCTAAATCAGAACTGAAATCTGCGTTCAAACGATAAAACTTGACCTTGTGTTGATCAAACATCATAAGTCTGGCAACTAAGCCAGCTGTGTTCAACAGCTTTACACTATGATTGAGCAGGCCCTCCACCAGTCTGCTTTTTGGGAGAATAATATGTCAAAATTTGAAGAACTCGTCTTTTCTGGCGTCCAGCCAACAGGTGCCCTCACCTTGGGTAATTATCTTGGAGCGCTTAAAAAGTTTGTCTCATTGCAAGATAGTCACAATTGTATTTATTGCATTGTGGATTTGCATGCCATTACGGCAACTCTTGTGCAAGAAGACCTAAAAGCTCAAACCAGATCCATTGCGGCGGCTTATTTAGCGTCCGGTATTGATCCAACCAAACATATTGTTTTCAACCAATCCGCAGTACCTCAACATGCCGAACTTGCTTGGGTGTTTAATTGTGTGGCGCGCATCGGTTGGATGAACCGCATGACCCAGTTTAAAGACAAAGCGGGCAAGAACAAAGATAATGCATCTTTGGGGTTGATGGCCTATCCAAGCCTGATGGCCGCAGATATTTTATTGTATCGCGCCACGCATGTGCCTGTGGGCGATGATCAAAAACAACATCTTGAGCTTTCTCGTGATATTGCGCAGAAGTTTAATATCGATTTCTCTGACCGTATTAAAGATACAGGTCGCGGTGTTGATTTGATGTATGGCGATAAGCCTGTGAATGCTTATTTCCCTGTTACCGAACCATTGATTGGCGGTCCGGCACCGCGCGTGATGAGTTTGCGTGATGGCACCAAAAAAATGTCAAAATCTGATCCTTCCGACCTATCGCGGATCAATATGACTGATGACGCAGATACAATTGCCAAGAAAATGCGAAAAGCTAAAACAGATACTGAACCTTTGCCATCGGAACTTGATGGATTGGAAGGTCGTCCTGAGGCTGATAATTTAGTGGGTATATTTGCAGCACTTACAGACCGGACAAAAGCGGATGTTTTGACTGAATATGGCGGCAAGCAATTCTCTGAATTCAAACCGCTTCTGACAGAGGTCGCTGTTGATGCTCTTGCGCCGATTAATGCAGAGATGCGCCGTTTGATGGATAATCCAGATCATATTGATGCTATTTTGAAAGATGGCGGCGAACGTGCGGGTGCCATTGCTGAGAAAACGATGAATGATGTGAAAGATATTATTGGGTTTTTACGTTTTTAATCAGCGATAAAAATTGATTGATCATTTCATTGTCAGTCGCTTCTTGAAAAAGACATCGATTAGGATTATCTTGTTTGGAAAGATTCTAAACTAGTTGCTGATACCAGCACCATGGAGAACAATATGTTCATTCAAACTGAAACGACACCAAATCCTGCGACATTGAAGTTTTTGCCGGGCAAAGTTGTGCTTGAAACTGGAACCGCTGATTTTCCGAATATTGATAGCGTCGCAGGCTCGTCTCCGCTTGCTGAAAAGCTGTTTGCTATTTCTGGTGTCAGCGGTGTGTTCTACGGCTATGATTTTATCACAATCACCAAAGATGATCCAACCGATTGGCAGCACCTAAAGCCTGCGATTTTGGGAACAATCATGGAATATTTCATGTCTGGCACCCCGATCATGACCGTTGGAAGCTCAGGCCCTACATCTGATGCTGGTGGTGAGTTTTTTGATGAAGCGGATAGCAATATTGTTGCGACCATCAAAGAGCTATTGGAAACACGTGTTCGTCCTGCTGTTGCACAAGATGGTGGCGACATTACATTCCACGGATATAAAGAAGGTAAAGTTTATCTTCATATGAAAGGCGCATGTGCGGGTTGCCCATCATCAACGGCGACACTTAAACATGGCATTCAAAACCTCCTTCGTCATTTTATTCCTGAAGTCGAAGAAGTTGAAGCTATTTAATTAGTACGCGTTTGGCGGCATAATTATGATTATTTTTGCAATTGATACGGCTGGGCCAGACTGCGCAGCCTGTATTTATGACGCTACCGAACATTGCGTTTTGGCGCAAAGATCAGAACACATCATTCGTGGCCATGCTGAACGTCTTCCAGCCATTGTTGAGCAAACTCTCAACGAGGCCAAACTAGATTTTTCAGATATGACACATTTAGCGGTCACAGAGGGCCCTGGATCATTTGCAGGTATTCGTGTTGGAATTTCCTTTGTTCGCGCATTGGCTTTAGCATTAAAAATCCCAGCAATTGGTGTCAGTAGCTTGCAAGCTATGGCGTTTGGTGCAGCTCATGCAGGAGCTTGTAACGCTATTGCATTGTTGGACGCACGACGCGGTGAGATTTTTTCTGCAATTGTTGATCTGGATGGCAAATATCTGCAAGAGCCACAGGCTCTGACAATTGAAGCTGCGATGAAGGTGACACTCGATGCTGGTTTGCAGGCAGACTTGGTGCTCTGTGGAAACGGAATTGATGTTTTTGGACCAGAGTTTGTTGATACAAATTCTGATCTGAAGATTATCCACCGAAATGCAGCACCGCCACTTGAATTTGTTGCCAAACTTGCTCTAAAATTAATACATAAAGAATCTATAGCATCTCCCAAGCCACAATATTTGCGGCATGCGGATGCAAAGCTAAATCAGAACTTTGCGCTCGAACGCACACTTAAGTAATCCAAAGCTAAGCAGGATCAATGGTTAATTTCGGACACATTTTTGGTAAGAAAACAGATATCGAAGTTTTGCCTCTTTCGGCGGATCAATCGGACTCTGTGGCCGATTTGCATGGAAAACTATTTCGTCGAGGATGGGATAGCAGCGAATGCGATCAACTTATTAGTCAAAACAATGTATTTGGTTTTTATTCCCGCCCCACAAATGACGAAAACATTTTGGGCTTTGTTCTCACGCGTATTGCCGCTGATGAAGCGGAAATATTGTCTATTGGTACCGATGAAAAAGCACAAAATATTGGACTTGGATGGCGGATGATGCGCGCTGCGATGAGCGAAGCCAGCAATCGCGGTGCCTCAAAATTATTTTTAGAAGTTGACGAAAAAAACCGCGCCTGCGCTGAATCTATATCGAAAAATTGGCTTCCTAACGGTGGGTGAGCGCCGTGCTTATTATGATGATGGCGAGAATAAGCCTAGTAATGCGCTTGTGTTGGAACTCAAGCTGACTTAAAGAATTCACATTACGATGACCGATCAATATGGAGTTTTATCGGGATGGATGGCGAGAAATCTCTAGAGGACAGGTGCGTTACAGCAGGATTGCGGATGACCGAGCAACGTCGCGTTATTGCGCGTGTGCTTGACCAATCGCTTGATCATCCAGATGTAGATGAACTTCACAATAGAGCGGCAGCTGTTGATCCTAAAATTTCAATTGCCACGGTCTATCGCACCATGAACCTGTTTGAAGAAATTGGCATCGTCGAACGGCATGATTTCAGAGACGGACGATCTCGCTATGAGGGCGTTCCTGATGAGCATCATGATCACCTGATTGATCTTAAATCAGGCCAGATCATTGAGTTTAACTCCCCGGAGATTGAAGCGTTACAAGAACGTATTGCCAGAGAGCATGGCTTTAAACTTGTTGACCATCGCTTAGAGCTTTACGGCATTCCGCTTAAAAATGGTTGATCGATGATGAGATCTTTGCGCATTATTTGGTTGGCATCGATCCTGTTTTTAACAACATTTGTTCTGCTACCATTTCATTTACTTGCGATTCTTTTTCAAGACCCTGCTGCAAATTACGCGCCGCACATCTGGCACAAAACTGCCTGCTGGTGTCTTGGGATTAAAATAATCTACAAAGGCGAAATCTCTAAAAATCGACCTTTAATGCTCGTGTCCAATCACGTTTCGTGGCTGGATATTTTGGTGCTTGGAGCCAGTGCTCCTCTTGTGTTTATTGCAAAATCTGAAGTACGCGACTGGCCAATTTTCGGGTTTTTGGCAAAACTACAACGATCTGTGTTTATCGAACGACATCGACGCGGCAAAACAGGTGAACAAGTTTCGACAATTGCAAAACGGATGAAGCAAGGCGATGTTGTTGTTCTGTTTCCTGAAGGCACGACATCTGATGGAAATTTTATTCTGCCATTTAAGTCTGCACTCTTTGGTGCGGTCCAATCAGCACAAGATGGTATGACAACATCTAACCTGACCATTCAACCCGTTTGTATTGCCTATTGTTCAGCCCATGGCATCCCCTTGGGGCGGGGCGGCCGTGACTTGGCCGCATGGCCAGGCGATGTTCCACTCTTGCCGCATTTGGGCGATGTGATTGCCGAAGGATCATTGGGCATTGAAATCACATTTCCCCCACCTTTGGCTTTTGATCATCAGATGAAGCGATCTGAAATTGCGCAACTGTGTGAAGAAAGCATCACATCAAGTTTAAACAGCTCATTGCGGCCATAGATTTGATGATGTTGCAGCGCAATCTATTTGCAAATTCAGCCAATAGGTTTAAATAGTGCTTATGGATATTTTAGACGAAAACACCACGACAGAGATTGATATCAACACAACACCTGCCAAAGGTCAGAAGGTCTTTATCAAGACATTTGGCTGTCAGATGAATGTGTATGATAGCGAACGCATGAGCGATGCGCTGGTTAAAGACGGGTATGTCACAACAGATACGCCAGATGATGCTGATCTTGTGCTGTTAAACACCTGCCACATTCGCGAGAAAGCGGCTGAAAAAGTTTATTCCGATCTTGGCCGCCTGCACAAAATGAAGACCAAACGCATGGCAAAAGGTGGCCCTGACCTTATGGTTGCGGTGACTGGTTGTGTGGCGCAAGCTGAAGGCAAAGAAATTATTAGACGCGCGCCTGTGGTCAACATGGTTGTGGGCCCTGCAACCTATCACCAATTGCCCGATGTTTTAAGTCGTGCGCGTAAGGGTGAACGGGTTGTCGAAACAGAATTCACCGAAGAAGATAAATTTGAACATCTGCCACGAGCCCAGAAAAAGCAAATCCGCGCCCGCGGTATAACTGCGTTTTTAACCGTTCAAGAAGGCTGCGATAAATTCTGCACATTCTGCGTTGTTCCCTATACGCGTGGCTCTGAAATCTCACGTCCTGTGAGCCAGCTTATCAGCGAAGCAGAAGACCTCGTTGCAGCAGGTGTTCGCGAGATTACTTTGTTGGGCCAGAACGTTAATGGCTGGCATGGCAAAGGTGATGATGGACGCGAATGGGGATTGGGCGAATTATTGCACCGATTGGCCGAGATCAAAGATCTGGGCCGTTTGCGTTATACAACAAGTCATCCACGTGACATGGATGAAGCGTTGATCAATGCCCATCGTGACTTAAAAGAACTGATGCCCTATTTACATCTTCCTGTTCAATCTGGGTCAGATAAAATCTTAAAATCAATGAACCGCCGCCACACGCGTGATGAATATATTGCCTTGATCAAACGGGTGCGCGATGTGCGACCTGATCTGGCTGTGTCGGGCGATTTTATTGTTGGTTTCCCGGGTGAGACGGATGAAGATTTCGAAGATACGCTCGATCTTATTCGCCAAGTCAAATACGCCCAAGCCTATACGTTTAAATATTCGCCTCGCCCTGGAACACCCAGTGCTGATTTTAAAAATCATGTGCCCGAGGATATTAAGGCTTTGCGTTTGAAACGATTGCAGGTTCTTATTGCCGAGCAAGGTCTTGAGTTCTCGGAGAAGTGTGTTGGAAAAGAGATTGATCTTCTGCTTGAAAAACCAGGCAAACATCCTGGCCAATTAATCGGACGATCCCCTTGGCTTCAATCTGTTGTAATTGACGCAAAAGACGCGCAGATTGGTGACATCATCAAAGTGCGAATCACACGCGCTGCACCCTTTAGCTTAAATGCAGACGTGATTTAACAAACCGTTTTAGGAGTTAGTACATTTGACAAGTCGGCAAGAACCTGAAAATTCTAATGTTGAACAAGGTGCAGGCGCATCGGATACAACACAAGTCGAACTCACATTTGATAATAATCGCTTAGCGACCATGTTGTTTGGCCAATATGACCAGAACCTTGCGCTGATTGAACAAAAGCTTGGTATTGATGCGCGTGCGCGTGGCAATAATGTTATGCTCAATGGGACTACACGTGAGACCAATCAAGCCAGACGGGCTTTGGACTCCTTGTATGATCGCTTGTTAAAAGGCGAAGCGATTCAAAGTTCTGATGTGGATGGTGCCATTCGCATGGCGGTTGCCGCCGATGATCAGCTGTCACTGCCAACAATGGACAACAGCGCCAAATTGGCCATGGCGCAAATTTCAACATCAAAAAAGACAATTTTTGCTCGCACACCAACCCAAGACGCCTATATGCGCGCTATGAACCGTGCTGAGCTTGTTTTCGGTGTTGGTCCGGCAGGCACAGGCAAGACCTATCTTGCTGTTGCCTACGCAGCACAGTTGCTTGAACGGGGGCAGATTGAACGGATTATTTTATCCCGCCCAGCTGTGGAAGCTGGCGAACGATTGGGCTTTTTGCCGGGCGATATGAAAGAGAAGGTCGATCCTTATCTACGTCCGCTTTATGATGCTTTATATGACATACTGCCGGGTGATAAAGTGGAACGTGCTTTGACGGCTGGGGTGATCGAGATTGCGCCGCTTGCCTTTATGCGTGGCCGCACGCTCACCAATGCTGTGATTATTTTGGATGAAGCCCAAAACACAACACCTATGCAGATGAAAATGTTTTTGACCCGTCTTGGTGGAAATGCACGCATGATTGTCACCGGTGATCCAAGCCAGATCGATTTGCCTAATGGGTCAAGATCAGGCCTGATTGATGCGCTCGACACATTACGCGGCATAGAAGGCATTGTGACCTGCAGGTTTCGTGATGTGGATGTGGTGCGTCATCATCTGGTGCAAAAAATCGTGACAGCCTATGACAAAAAGGCAATTGATAATCGCAAGCCACCAAAACCTGAAGACAAGGACTGATCTCACGTCTGATATTATGACAGAGCCTGATATTACTATTGAAATCGCCATAGATACAGACCTTTGGTTTGAGTTTGATGGTGACGACAACACACTCCATCTTTTGGCTACAAAAGCATGTGATGCCACGCGTGCATGGTTGATCACACATGAGAACCAGCCATTTCCAAAAGATGGCTCTGAGCTTTCGCTTTTATTTACCGATGATCCATCGATAAAATCGATCAATCATCAATGGCGCGGAATGGATAAACCGACAAATGTTTTATCATTCCCCGCAATGGATATTGCGCCCGGTGAATTACCGCAGATGATACTGGGTGATATTATTTTTGCCTTTGAAACAATCGAGCGTGAAGCCAATGAGCTGCAAAAGCCATTTGACGAGCACCTCACACACTTGTTTATCCATGGATTTCTTCATTTATTTGGCTATGATCACATTGAAGATGCCGATGGAGATGAAATGGAAGCGATTGAGACTGGAATTATGGTCTCACTTGGCCTATCTGATCCTTATGGTGGAACTGTTCCGCCTAAAGATGACCAATTATTGGTGAACTAAACTGAAGAGACAATGAACCACAAAACCACGCCAGCTGAAGCGACACAATCAGCGCAAGACTTGATATCTGATCAGCCTGATGAAGGCGACAGTTTACAAATTATCACACCACAGACGGTAAAGCCGAGACCACAAATGGGTGTCTGGCAGAGATTTAAACGCAACCTATTTGGTCGCGGTGATGGCGAAGCATTGCGTGAAGATTTCAGCGAAGCACTCAAAAACGGTGATGACCTTGATTCGGCCTTTTCGGTTGATGAACGGGCTATGCTAGATAATATCCTGCTTATGCGGGAGGTTCGTGTCGAAAATGTCATGATTCCTCGGACCGATGTGGAGGCTGTTGATAAGTCTATTTCACTGGGTGAATTATTGACTGTTTTTGAGTCCACAGGCCATTCAAGAATGCCTGTTTTTGCGGATAATTTAGATGATCCAAAGGGCATGGTTCACATCAAAGATTTACTGGTTTATATCGCTCGTCAAGCTCGAAATGGACGACGTAGCTCAACTAAAACGCAAACAACAAAGACCACCGCAAAACCGCTAGATCTCACACGCGTTAAACTTGATAAAACACTTCATGAAACGGGTATCATCCGGAATGTATTGTTCATCCCAGCATCCATGTTGGCATCCGATCTTCTTAAGCGCATGCAAGCGACGCGCACTCAAATGGCGCTTGTGATTGATGAATATGGCGGCACAGATGGATTGGTATCGCTCGAGGATATCGTTGAGATCGTGGTTGGCGACATTGAAGATGAGCATGATGATGATGATCGTCCGCTCATCACTGAGATCAGCGAAGACGTTTGGCAAACCGATGCAAAGGCGCGACTTGATGATCTTTCCTCGATCTTGGACACAGATTTTTCAAAACGCGAGAATGCAGAAGACATTGGCACTATGGGCGGGTTGATCTTTGCTCAATTGGGACGCGTGCCTGTGCGCGGCGAAGTCGTCCGCATGATACCCGGATTTGAATTTCATATTACCGATGCAGATGCGCGCCGTATTAAGAGTGTTCGCATTGAACGATTGAAATCTAATATGAGGCGCAGGTTGGGCAAAACATCGCCTGAAGCCGAAACCACAACAACAGAAGCCGATGTTTAAAACGCGGTTTTGTTAAATGAAGATATTTGGCTCGCATTTTAGTGTATAAAAATTACTTGTTTCAAGCACTTAGGCGGTAGTACTAATTTATCAGAAAGTAACCTGATTCGAATATTGTTTAAATACCGGTATCAAACTTGTTTGGGTATCATAGCAATTGGGATCTGAATTTTAGTTCTACCCAATGGAATTGGCTGCAATGATAGAAAAAATCTCTGGCTCAATCATGCTATCATGGGGGATAAAGCGTTTTCTCATTGCGTTTCTTGCAGGTGCGTTTGCTAATTTAGCCTTGCCGCCATTTGATTTTTTTGGCGCGCTGCTGATCTCATTTCCTGTCCTTATTTGGCTAATTGATGGTGCAAGTGATCGCCCAGATAAAGGCTATATTGCCCGCCGAATGCCTGCGTTTTATACAGGCTGGAGCTTTGGCTTTGGTTATTTCACAGGTGGCTTATGGTGGCTTGCAAATGCGGTTATCGCGAGCGGCGATGAGGCGTTGTGGGCACTACCACTTGCGATCTTTGCCCTCCCTGCACTTCTTGCGGTATTTTATGGGTTAGCGGCAGCTTTTGCCCGCATGTTTTGGAGCCATGGAATTGGGCGCATATTTGCTTTGGCTGCTTGTTTTGGCATTTTTGAATTCCTCCGCGCAACGCTCTTTACAGGCTTTCCTTGGAATACAATTGGCTATGCAGGAATGCCTATTCCCATTGCGATGCAATCTGCCGAGGTCATTGGTATATTCGGAATGAGCATCATCACAGTTTTCATTGCATCTGTTCCGGCATTATTTGCCACAAAGCATGGTTTGAAAACAGGTCTTATTTGCGCTTTGGTCATGTTGTTTGCCCATATTGGCTATGGTGCCGTATCTTTAAACTTAACGGTTGATCAAAAAACATCGCATACGATCCGACTTGTCCAACCCTCCATTGATCAAACTGAAAAGTGGGATGATGACAAGCGCGATGAGATATTTGATACCTATCTACGTTTATCTTCCGAGGCACCAAAAGAAGGCAATGAGAGACCATCTGTCATCATTTGGCCGGAAACCGCATCTCCTTTTATTTTAACAAAGACGCCCGCGGCATTATCTAAAATTGCTGACACTTTGAAAATTGGACAAGTGCTGATTACAGGTGCGGTCAGATTGGAAGAAAATAGTGGTGGGCAGGACAATAAATATTTTAACACCATTTATGTGATTAATGATGAAGGTCAGATCATCAATTCATCGGATAAAGTGCATCTGGTTCCATTTGGCGAATACCTTCCGTTTGAAGACCTTGCGCGCCGTATTGGCCTTACTCCACTTGCTGAAACATTTGGCGGCTTTACGCCTGCGGACCAACGGAAAATACTAGAGGTATCAAATGGCTTAAGTCTTCTTCCATTGATTTGTTATGAAGCTATTTTTCCTCAATATGTTGATCAAGCCACAGATAGTGTTGATGCGATTATCAATGTGACGAATGACGCGTGGTACGGCAAAACTCCCGGTCCTTATCAGCACCTTCGACAAGCCCAATTGCGGTCCGTTGAAAGTGGTCTACCGCTCATTCGCGCAGGCAATAATGGACTGTCTGTTGTTACCGATAATAGAGGCCGAATCACCAGCGGTATGGATCTCAACTATATCGGGATTTCGGATACAACACTTACAACCAAGCGTATACCATTATGGGACAACTTTACCCGAAACATAGCGTTTTTAATGCTAGTATTGATTTTTGTTATCATATCGGTTGTATACCGTACGAAAAACGAGGCAATTAGTTAACTTAAGGCCAAAAATGCTCATATAATGAATTGACCAGCGCTTCCAGATTTGCTTATTCAATTTTGTTCACGCTATAAATAAGCCACAAATATTTGCTTTGTCTTTATTTGGCTGGGGTGGGAATGCGATTGTTCTCGATACTATGATGAACTGCGTAACGGAATGAAAAACAATAACCAAGCAATATGCTCCCGTTAGGAAATAACAATGACACCAATTAAGAAAAAACCTAATCCAATCGACATCCATGTTGGTAGCCGAATCCGTTTGAGACGGACAATGCTTAGCATGAGCCAAGAAAAACTTGGTGAAGCTTTGGGAATCACATTTCAACAAATTCAGAAATATGAAAAAGGTACAAACCGTGTTGGCGCTAGTCGTCTCCAAAATATCTCCTCTGTGCTAAATGTCCCAGTTGCGTTTTTCTTCGAAGATGCACCAGGTGATCCATCGACTGGCCAACCAGGCATGTCAGAAGCTAATAGCTCAAACTATGTTGTTGATTTCCTATCTTCATCTGAAGGTCTTCAGCTCAATCGTGCTTTTATCAAAATTGAAGATCCAAAAGTGCGCCGCAAGTTAATCGACCTAGCCAAAGCGCTTGGTTCGACTGCAGAGCCGACAGAAGGCTAATTATTACTTAGATAATGTAACCTTAAATCAAAAAACCCGTGTCAGACGATCTCTGAGCGGGTTTTTTTGTGTCTAGTTTTCGAAAATTCAACACTGATTTGAATATTGATCACAATTTATCAATATGTTTGCTGCATTTTAACTCAGTATTTCGATCATTTGCAGATATCAAGATATACTTATGTCCTTGTATTATGTCTTGGGATTTCGTAAATAGGATTTATGACATAATTGTGTTTGATGGAATCAATTGAACACGTTCGTAATTTGCCTTTAAATGCCTTGGTTGATCCCAAATCAAACCTCAGGCGACACAGTATTTTAGACCTGATAGGGAAAATCAATGGCACGTAATAATTATCTTTTTACAAGTGAATCCGTCTCTGAGGGCCATCCAGACAAAGTTTGTGACCGCATTTCAGATGAAATTGTAGATCTTGTTTATCGTGAAGCAAAAAAAACTGGCATGGATCCTTTTAAAGTCCGTGTAGCCTGTGAAACATTGGCAACAACCAATCGTGTTGTGATTGCTGGTGAAGTTCGTGTTCCAGATACTTTGCTGAAGAAAGACAAACAAGGTAATATTGTAATGGATGCGGCAGGACTTCCTGTTGTGGCTGCCGGTCGCTTTAGATCAGCTGCCCGTCGTGCTATTCGTGATATCGGATATGAGCAAGACGGCTTCCACTGGAAGACTGCACGCATTGATGTTC
The DNA here is from genome assembly GCA_963974325.1 of uncultured Rhizobiaceae bacterium. GTDB lineage: Bacteria > Pseudomonadota > Alphaproteobacteria > Rhizobiales > Rhizobiaceae > Lentilitoribacter. The sequence goes on along the minus strand of CAXBCW010000079.1, from coordinate 1,704 downwards.
TTTTGCACGGTCAATCACCTGACATTGGTCAAGGTGTTGATAATGCTGCAGATAAACAAGGCGAAGAAGGTGCTGGCGACCAAGGTATTATGTTTGGTTATGCTTGTAACGAAACAGAAGCATTGATGCCTGCTCCGATTTACTACGCCCATAAAATTTTGGAACTTTTGGCAACAGCTCGTAAATCGGGCGAAGGCGAGGCTACTAAACTTGGCCCAGACGCTAAAAGCCAAGTGACTGTGCGATACGTTGATGGAAAACCTTCTGAGGTTGATTCAATCGTACTTTCTACCCAACACATGGATGCAAGCTGGGACCCGAAAAAAGTTCGCCAAGTGTGCGAACCATATATTCGTGAAGCACTTGAAGGCTTGCCGATTGCAGAGGATTGCGTTTGGTATATCAACCCAACAGGTAAGTTTGTTATTGGTGGTCCTGATGGGGATGCGGGCCTAACTGGCCGTAAGATCATTGTAGATACCTATGGGGGTGCAGCTCCTCACGGTGGCGGTGCGTTCTCTGGTAAAGACACAACCAAGGTTGATCGTTCGGCGGCCTATGCTGCGCGTTATCTTGCGAAAAATGTTGTTGCTGCAAAGCTTGCCGATCGATGCACAATCCAATTGTCTTATGCAATCGGTGTTGCTCAGCCATTATCGGTCTATGTTGATCTGCATGATACAGGCACAGTTTCACCAGAAGCTATTGAGCATGCAATCCGCGAAACAATGGATTTGTCGCCAACAGGTATTCGTAAACATCTTGATTTGAACAAACCAATTTATGCCGAATCTGCTGCCTATGGACATTTTGGCCGTAAACCTGGCAGAAATGGTTCATTCTCTTGGGAAAAAATTGATTTAACCGCAGCTCTTAAACGTGCGGTTAAAAACGCATAAGAACACATAGAAACACACCGTTCATTATGACAGATGCAAAACACCCTGAACGCGCGACCGAAGCTTTTTTCGGTCGCCGTAAAGGAAAACACATCAAGGGCAATCATCACATAGCTTTGAAAGAGATCCTTCCAAAGTTAAAGCTTGATCTTGCCAATCCTGCCCCCGACGATTTGTTATCCCTGTGGGACAATCCTGCGCAAACTGACACCACCACCACACGGCTAGAAATTGGCTTTGGCGGCGGTGAGCATTTGTTACATCGGGCGCGTGAAATGCCAGGTGTAAATTTTATTGGTGTTGAGCCATTTGTAAATTCAATGGCCAAACTTTTGCAATCCGTCAGGGTCAATCCGCTCGATAACATCCGCGTCTATGATGATGATGCGACACTTGTGCTGGATTGGTTGCCAGAAAATTCTATTGATCATATTGATTTATTGTATCCTGACCCATGGACAAAAAGACGCCATTGGAAACGTCGTTTTGTATCTCCGGTCAATCTGGATCGCTTTGCCCGCGTTTTAAAACCCGGCGGCCGTTTTTGCTTTGCATCAGACATAGATACCTATGTGAACTGGACCTTGGAACACACCCATGCTCATCCATCTTTTGAATGGATTGCAAAAGACCCAAGTGACTGGGAAAAGCCATGGGATAATTGGCCTTCAACACGCTATGAAGCCAAAGCCTTCAGAGAAGGCCGTACACCAGCATATCTAGATTTTGACTACCTAGCTTAGGTTTAAGCTAGGGTCAGGACTCGTTAAATCCACCATATGATGATAGCGGCGATGCAAAATGC